>JBASAM010000017.1:0-9702 GCA_049650605.1 Rhodococcus sp. (in: high G+C Gram-positive bacteria)
CTGCCGAACGGTCGGCCACGGTGCGCAAGCTGCCCCGCGGTCAAGCAGAGCTTCGGCTGCGGGGACCGCAGGAGGACATCGCCGCGATGTGGCATTCCATCCTGGGCACCGCGAGGCAGGTGTGTGCAGGGGATCCACGCCGACTCGGTACCCGGTTCTTCGACGCTGCGCGGGCGATCCTCACCGGAACACCCTTGCCGTGCGAATGCTCGGCCGATGCGTGCCCGCACCGTGGCACCCACCCCACCGGACCGTCCACGCGGGCGTACATCGTCATCGACGCCGCCACCGCAGCCGGACTGGCCGGGGAACCCGGCCATCTCCAGGGGTGGGGTGAGGTACCGCCGGATGTGGCTAGGCGGATCGCCGCCGACGCCACCTGGCAGGCGATCATCACCGACGCCCTCGCCCCCGCACGCTGCCAGTGCACCGAAACACCCGAGACAGACGACCCGCCGGTCCCGACTGACACGCGGGAGGTGCGCCGCACCCGGGCCAGACCAGCCGGGTGGACTCCACAACACGGACGACTCAACAGTCGGAGCTCCCGCGACACCGCGAGAAAACTGGAGCGTCTTCGCGGATCACCGAAAGCGCTCCACCACACCCGCGCCGCCGATCCGACCGGACACGGCGGCCACACCACCCCACCGACCGGAGCGCTCACCTACCGACCCTCGGAGTCCCTCGCTGCCCTGGTGACAGCGCGCTATTCGGTGTGCGTGCACCCGGGGTGCGCCGTACCCAGCTCCGACTGCGACCTCGACCACGTCGTCCCGTTCGACCACGACGACCCCACCACCGGCGGGTGGACGGTACTCGGGAATCTGCAACCACTGTGCCGCCGACACCACGGACTCAAAACCCGGAAGCAATGGCGTTACCGGATGCTGACCGACGGCATCGTCCACATCCGCGACCCGCACGGCCGCGACTACCTCACCGGCCCGGGCGAGTGAACCCGTCGTCGCAGTGTCACGGGTTGACCGTCCTTGGGAAAGGGCAGCGAGGTGAAATCGATCGGTGTTGTGCGATCCGCCGGGACCGTCCACGAGTAGTTCCGCAACAGGTGATGCAGCACCATCATGATCTCGATCGCCGAGAAGAACTGCCCGAGACACGTGTGCACGCCGCCGCCGAAGGGCTGCCAGGAGAACTTGTGTGGCAGCTCGCGACCGTCGAACCGCGTCGGATCGAACTCGTCGGGGTTCGACCACAAGGTCGGATCGTGGTGCGAGTAGTGCGGAGTCGCCATGATCATGACGCCTGCCGGAACATGGTGACCTTGAATCACGGTGTCGCGCACGGTCCAGCGCGCCATCGAGGGAAGCGGCGCGAGAATCCGCAGCGACTCCTTCATCACGAGGTCCAGCGCAGTCAGGGACGATCGCGATTCGGGCGCGGAGATGTCCGGTCCCGCCTCGAGCGACTGCCGGCGGCACGCGTCCTGCCACTCGGGGTGACGACCGAGCTGATCGACCATCGTCGAGATGGTCAGCGTGGACGTGTCGTGCGCGGCCATGAGTAGGAAGATCATGTGGTCGACGATGGCGTCGTCGGAGAAGTGCTCGCCGTTCTCGTCTCGGAGTCGGGCGAGGACGGAGAACAGGTCCGCACCGTCTCCAGCGCGACGCTCGGGAAGGTAGTCGCGCAGAAACTCCTCGAGGTACCGACGGCCCGCCAGTCCTCGGCGCCAGCGTGTGCCGGGCACATCGAGTCGCACGATCGACGTTGCCGCTTGAACGCAGTCGACGAATGCCTTGTTGACGGCATCCAATCGGGTGTCGTTCGCGCGGACGCCACCCATGAACACGTCGGCGGCAAGTCCCAGAGTCAGCGTCTTGACCGCCGGGTAGACCAAGAAATTCTCGGCGGGCTCCCATGCCCTGACACCCCGCTCGATCACCGGCTGCATTCGGTGGGCGTAGTCCGCGAGCCTGTCCTTGGTGAACGCCTGCTGCAGGAGCCGGCGGTTCTGACGATGCTCGGCGAAGTCCATCAACATCAAGCCGTTGTCGAAGAACGGTCCGATGAGGGGCCTCCAGCCGAGGGTGTTGCTGAACGCCTTGTCGCGGTTGGTCAGGATTTCCTCGCATCCGTCGGCGCCCAACACCAACACCACGCGTCGTCCGGCAATGGTGTGCCACGACACCCGCCCGTACTTCTGCTCCTGGTCGTCCCAGAGCGTGAGGGGGCTACGGATGTACTCCATCGTTCTGCCCACGTACGGGAGGCCGCCGCTACCCATGACGGGCTCGAGACCCGATCCGGCGGGGGGTGTGGCGAGAGCTCGGGACATGGCGATCCTCGTATCCGACAGGCGTAGGAATCTGACATTGCGTCCTGTCAGATGCAGTGTGCGTCACATCCGTACCGGTCGTCAAGACCTGGGAGACTGGTCGAGTGGCACAGCCGACCAGCAGGACCTACGGCGGAATGGATGCGGCCGACCGCAAGAACCGGCGCCGAGTCGCACTCCTCGACGCCGGACTCGAACTGATGTCGTCGGTGGGCACCGACAAGACCACCATGACGGCCATCTGCGCATCGGCCGGACTGACGGAGCGGTACTTCTACGAAAGTTTCAGGACGAAGAACGACCTCGTCGTCGCGGTGCTGGACCGGGTGACCGCCGAGGTCACCACAGCTGCTCTGGAGGCAATGACCACCACCGAAGGCACCACGGCCGAGCGAGCACGGGCCGCGTTGGACAAGGTCGTGACGCTCATGCTCAGCGACCCCCGTAAGGGACGCATCGCGTTCGTCGAATCGTTGGCGTCAGCAGCCTTGCGCGCACAACGTCAAGTCGCCATGAACGCGTGTGCGGACTTCGTCGTCGAACAGTCTCGTGTGTTGTGGGGAGACCGCGCGCTCAGTCCCCCACAGGACCGGTTGGCGGCCGTGATGTTCGTCGGAGCCTGCTCGGAACTGGTGTACTCCTCCTTGGAAGGGCACCTGGACGCGTCGGTGGACCAGATCGTGGACGCGGCGACGTCGCTGTTCGTCACCACCACCGCACTGCCGGATCACCACGACAGGTCGGGGTGATCGGGACCAACGGAGGCGCCGACATCGTCCGAGTCGATCTCGACGACGCCGAAAAGTTCGGTCAGTACCTCTTCTTCGGAGCGGCCGAGGGCCCGCGCCCACCGACGAGCACGTCGAACCGCTCGCCACGACCACCACTCGACTGCGCTGCCGCCGCGCAAGGTGCACCGTGCAAGCCCGGGTCCGTTGGCGGGCGTGCTGTCACCGAGGCGACGCAATGCGCCCGCGTCGAACACCACCGGCCCGGTCACCTCGAGACCGAACCGGCTGCGCGAGACCTCGTCGGGCGCCGGCGTGCCGATACGAATTCGCGGATCAGCGGGTTTCCAGGACGCCACCAGATCCGCGGCTCCGGGGCCGTCGACCCAGACGATCACGTCACCGTGGCCGAGTACGGATCCGACGGTCACCAGCAGCGACGCCGCCGTGTGGCCGTCGGTGCGCACCACGGCCGTGACGTCCGGAACGTCGAAGCGGATCCCGTGTGCACGTGCTGCGGGATCGGAGATCAAGGGCGACAACGACATCGCTTCCGCATTCTTGTTCTCCCGCCGAGCAGTCTCGGATCGATCCGCCCACTCGGGCCCGTCGTGCCACGCGACGGCCTCCGGGACGTGGGCCAGCACGGCCCCCGCAAGGAACGCCCGGTTGGCCAACTCCCAGTCCTCACCGCCGTAGCGAGTAAACGACTCGTCGAACCCGCCGATCTCGGCGAAAAATGCTGCTGTACAGCACATCACCGCGCTGATGACGTGCCGGTACGAGCGAAAGTCGGCATCCAACAAATTGCGTGAGCCGCGGTAGGCGTCGAGAAGCCAGCGGGGCTCGTCGAGGATCTCGTCCTGCGAGCCGGGGAGACGCCCCAGCGCGGACAGGTCCGCGTGTCGACGACGCCCGACGGTCAGCGCGTCGGGCACCAGAGCCGGTAGGCGGACGAGCGCCTCGACGTATCCGGGCTCGGGAACGGTGTCGGCATCCAGAAAACAGAGCACGTCGCCGGACGCTGCCCGCGCTCCCAGGTTGCGGGCGGCCGCGGCGCGAAAACCGCGATCGTCCTGCCGCACGACGACGGTATGCAATGGACTGTCGACGACGGGCGGTGTCGGCGATCCGTCGTCGGCGATCACGACCTCGAGCACGGGCAGGGTCTGCTGCCCCAGGGCCGCGAGCAGCATGTCGAGTTGGGATTGCTGGTCGTAAAAGGGCACCACGACACTGACTTTCGGCAGTCGAATTGCGTTGGCAGTCACCAGATCCCACCGGTTTCCCGGCACCGCGTATCCGAGCGGCGTGGACAGTGCCGACTCGATCACGCGTGCAGCGCCCGGTAGATCGCTGCGTGCATGGCGCCGACTTCGGTGGGTGTCGGGTTCGCTTGCACGCCCTCGGCCAACCAGGTGGTCTCGGGATGCTCGGCTGCGTGGGCGAGCGCGTCGGCCAACCGGTCCTCCTCGTACACCGTGACGGTGCCGGGTGAACGTCGATCGAGTTCTCGGGTGTACGCACCGGCGACCACCAGCGGCCGACGGCCGTGCTCGATCCACGTGTTGATCGATCCGGACGCCGACATGTGCAGGTGATGCGCGACGGGAATCGTGACGCGCCCCAGGAGGTCCGGCAGATCGGCATCGTCGATGTATCCGGTGATCTCCACGACGCTTCCGTTCGCCTCGGCGGCACTGTCGAGTTCGTCCACCAGATGCTGATGTCCCGGCGACGGTGTTCCCAGCGCCATCAGCCGTGCTCCGGAGGGCAGCGCGTTCAGCACCTCGGCGTGCCCCTTCCCCGGATACAGGAACCCGAGTACGCCCACCGTGACCTCGTCGGCGATCCGGATCGGTCGGCGCCCCCGCCCCGTTGTCGCCGGGAGCGGGACGACCTCCGGTGACGCGTCGATTCCTGCGTCAGCCAGCAGAGCGCGCTCGTGTTCGCTGCTGACGACAACGACGTCCGCGCACGCCACGACCCGCCGGTAACAGTCAATACGTGCTGCGGCCGAGCGGCCGTCGGACGGCTGGGGCAGATCGTGCAACGTGACGATCAACGCTGCACCCGACGAGTGCACCGCCGCGGCCACGTCTTCGACGGTTGCCGCGGCAGCGTCGGCGGACGAGCCGAACAGTCGATCCGTGACATGCAGGTGAACAGCGTCCACCTCCGGTAGTGGTCCCACGTCGGCGGCCGACTCGTGCCGTATCAACGGCGCGTCGAGACCGGCGGTCAGCACGCACGCGCGAATACGCAGCGCGAATTGCACGACGCCGTGACGGTCGGGGCCGATTACCAGGTGCGCGACGCGCATCAGTTTCCCGTCCCCAGCAGCGCCACCGTGTCGGCGTGGCGCATCAGCGCGGCCTCCACGAACTCGGGATGCTCCGCGTACCACTGCAACTGGCGACGGTGAATCACGTTCGCGGACAGGATGTCTCCGTCGATCGTCCATTCCGGTCGTGGCGCCGCATCCAGGCCCAGCCCATCGACGACCTGTGATTCGAGCGGAGTGTGCACCGAGTTCAGCAGCACTCGCCCCGGATCCGTGGGGGTCCCGGCGATGCCGGCAGCGTCCAGAACCCGCGCGGCCAGATCTGCCAGCACGTCGTTACCCGGGTGATTGATCGTGTGCGCGGCGGCTGCCCCCTGTGAGGAGATCACGTCGGAGATCGCGACGTCGCAATCGCGCCGTTCTCGTCGGCTCAGCTCTGCGAGGCTCGCCTCGGCGTTCGCGCGCAGCGCCTCGGGCCGCACCTGGATTCGCCATTCGTCGTCCGCGTCGGCTCCTGCCGCGGCGGCCAGCACCGTTCGCAGATCGTGGTACGGAGCGCCCGCAGGCGTGGCGGACGGGTCGCCGGGGTGGCGCACGATCGCTTGGAACGGATACAGACCGCTGTAGCGAAACACCGGCCACCGGACCACGCCGGCATCCTTCGGAAGCATCTGCGCCACCTGCGACGTGCCCACCGGAAGGTCGCGATAGTCGTCGCGTATCGGCTGTGCGATCAGCATGCCGGCGTGTGACGCCAGCCGACGCAGACTGTCGATGTCCGAAGCCTCGAGCTCGTGTACCGGCGGCATTCGCACCGCGTGGAACGGCGCGTCCTGCACCGTGCTCAGCATTACTCTCACGGCTTCTGCCTGGCAGTTTCCCAACACGATCCACAGCGGACGGTCGCTCGGCACATCGTCGATGCCGTAGAACTCACCGTAGTGGCGAGTGCGCCCGCTCGGCTCGGACGACGGCTGCGCGGTCATGTCCGAAGCCATACCCCGACAGCAGGCGCTCGAAGCGCACGCCGCGCTCGCACGAGACGTACACGACACCGTGATTGGATCGACCGGCCGCGGGGCATTCCTACGCGGTCGAGGTCCAGAAGGCGGCCCGCGAACATCGACCTGTCGGTCGAAACCCTGTTGTATCCGTGCCGCCCCTGTCGATCTGTGGACAGGGGTGCACGTTCCTGCCCCGAGAGGATGTCCGCGCCGTGATCGCCGTCGCTTCCATTCCCGCCGCACATTCGTACGTTGCCGGCATCGCACCCACCGATGGGAACATCGTTCTGCTCGGCGATCCGCGACCGCCGGAGGCCACGACGCCGGGACAATGGTGGCCGCCGCGGTTCCTCGAGCCGGACTACCTGCGTTCGCGGATCGACGAGATCGACGTGGTCCACCTGCACTTCGGATTCGACGCGGCAACCCCCGAGCGCCTCGGTGACGTGGTCACAGTTCTGGCGGAGTCGTCCACCCCGCTGGTGCTGACGGTTCACGACCTCCACAACCCCCACTTCGCCGACCATGCCATGCACCGTGCGCAGCTGGACCGGCTCGTCCCCGCCGCCGACGTCGTGATCACGCTGACAGATCGCGCCGCTGGAGAAATCGAGCGCATCTGGGGCCGTCCGGTGACGGTGATCGCCCATCCGCACGTCGCACCGCTCGACGTGATTGCGGGCGTTGACCGTAGCGATCGTGTCGGGCCGCCCGTGGTGGCCGTTCACGCGAAGTCCTTGCGAGCGAACCTCGATCCGGAAACCGTGATGCCCGCGGTCGTCGCAGCCGCCGCGGCGCACGGAGCCGTGGTGCGACTCGACATCGACGACGACGTCTTCGATCACCGAAGTCATTGGTACGCACCGGATCGAGGCGAGCGCCTGCTGGCCTTCCGCGAACACCCGGACGTCGACGTGCGCGTGCACGGACGATTCACCGACACCCAACTGTGGCAGTACTTTTCGGAGATCGACGTCTCCGTGCTCCCCTATCGGTTCGGCACTCACTCCGGCTGGATGGAAGCGTGTCGTGATCTCGGAGTCACGCCCGTGGTTCCGGATATCGGACATTTCGCCGATCAATTCCCCTGCCCCAGCTTCGTCTTCGGCCCCGGGGTGTTCGATCCCGCGTCGCTCGAGGTAGCCGTTGGCCAGGCACTGGACGCAACTCCCGCGGGGTCGGACTTCGCCGAGTACCGGCGGCACCAGCAGATCGCGATCGCCGCCGAGCACGCTGCGATCTACCGACGTCTCACCACAACCGCATCCACGCCCTGCGGCAGCGACGATCCGGCGGTGTCGGTATGACGGACGGCTCCGCCGAACGCCCTCTCCGCATTGCCCTGCTGGGGTCCTCTCGGTTCCCCATCGCGCAGCCTTTCGCGGGTGGGCTGGAAGCGCACGTGTGGCACCTCGCCCATGCCCTCACCGAGCGCGGTCATCACGTCACGTTGTTCGGTGCGGAAGGCACCTCGACGGACGTCGCGAGAGACGTCATCGACGTCCATACCTTTCGGATGAGTGCACATGCGCGGACCGAGCACATGGGACCGTCGTGGGTGGTACACGAACACCACGCGTACCTGTCGGTGATGCTCGATCTCGCTGGTCCCCTGGGAGATTCGTTCGATGTCATCCACAATCACAGCCTGCACTACCTGCCCATCGCGATGTCGTCGATGGTGTCGGCGCCCATGCTGACCACGCTGCACACCCCACCGCTCGCCTGGCTCGAATCTGCGGCCGCCGTGCCGCTGAACCCGAGCACCGGGTACGCCGCGGTCAGTGAGTACACAGCGCATCAATGGCTGCCCGTGGCCGGGCCCGTTCCCGTGGTCCCCAACGGCATCGCGCTCGATCGGTGGCCCGTCGGATCGGGCAGTTCGGGCGGTTCTGACGACTACGTCGTGTGGACCGGCCGAATCGTGCCCGAGAAGGGTGTCGACCTCGCCATCGAAGCGGCACGACGTGCGGGCTACCACCTCAGAATCGCCGGACCCGCCTCGGACGAGGACTACTTCCGGACCGCTGTCGCCCCGCGGTTGGGTGACGGCGTCACTTACGAGGGCCATCTGATGCAGAAGGAGCTCGCCGATCTCGTCGGGGGCGCCACCGTCGCGCTGGTGACTCCGCAGTGGGACGAGCCGTACGGTCTCGTCGTCGCGGAAGCGTTGGCGTGCGGCACCCCGGTCGCCGCCTTCGAACGTGGCGGTATCCCCGAGATCCTCGACGAGAGCTGCGGGAGAATGGTTCCCGCCGACGACGTCGACGCCTTGGCCGCAGCCATCGGCGACGCTGCCGTGTTGTCGCGGTCCGCGGCACGGTCCAGAGCGGAGTCCGTGTGCTCGGACATCCGCATGGTCGACAGCTACCTCGACCTGTACCGCGGCATGCTTCGGAGAGACGTGCCCAGCGCAGCTCTTCACGGCGTTCCGGCGTGATCGGGTATTACGTCCATCACCACGGTGTCGGCCATCTGACACGAGCCCGGTCGATCGCGCGGGAACTCGGGGAGCCGGTGACCGTTCTGTCCTCCCTGCCCGGGCCCGAGGTGACCGATCCGTTCGGGGACTGGATCGAACTACCGATGGACACCGGCGACCCGACTGCAGCCGACCCCACCGCACGTGGTGTTTTGCATTGGGCGCCCACCTCGACACCGGGGATGACCTCGCGAATGGCGACCATCGCCGACTTCGTCGACAGGCATCGGCCTCGGTCGGTGGTGGTCGACGTGTCGGTGGAAGTGGCGGTTTTCATACGGCTCATGGGCGTTCGGGTCATCGTGTTCGCGATGCCGGGCACGCGAACGGACCGGGCGCATCGACTGGGTTACGAGATCGCCGATCGCATCGTCGCGCCGTGGTCCGACTCGGTGTACCACCCCGAGTGGTTACGGCCGTTCGACGACAAGACCGTCTACGCCGGATGCATCAGCCGACATGCCGATCGCACGAGGTCCGGGACGCGCGACGCCGACACTGTGGCCGTGCTCGCCGGCGCCGGAGGTTCCCACCTCACCACCGACTATCTGAACGACGTACGCACGTACACGCCGAGCCTGCACTGGCGGGGCATCGGCGCACCGGGAACTCCGTGGGTGGAGGACGTGTGGCCGCTGCTGACCTCGGCCGGCGTCGTGGTGACTCATGCCGGACAGAACGCCGTCGCCGACGTCGCCGCATCGGGTTCACCCGCGGTGGTGGTGGCGGAAGACCGACCGCACGACGAACAGCTGGCCACCGCTCGGGCGCTCGGCGACGCCGGACTCGCGGTCGCCCTCGATTCCTGGCCGGACCCGTCGGCCTGGCCCGCGATAATCGAGCGGGCACGAGCGCTGACGTCGGACATTCGCGAGACGACTCGTATCGACGGCGCGGCGGCGCGT
>JBASAM010000018.1:0-10082 GCA_049650605.1 Rhodococcus sp. (in: high G+C Gram-positive bacteria)
GACAGCGCCGTCGCGACCAACCACGGCGCCGACGTGACGACGGTGCCCAACACCGCGACGCCGATGCGGCGCGCCCGACGTTCTCCGCCGGGGGCGGAGAGCACGACCACTGCCAGAACCGCGCACAGCAACACACCCGTCGGTGTCACCCCCGCGACGGCGAAACACAGCACCAGCGGCGCGGCAGCCCGCAGGCCACCCTCGCGAAGGCCGCTCTCACGCAGTCCGCTCTCACGAAGTCTGATAGAGGCCAACACCACCCAGGGCAGCGCGGCGTAGCCGATCAGCAGACTCCATTGCCCCTGCAACAGCCGTTCCGCGACGTACGGGTTCCAGATCGCGACGGTCGCCGCCACCAGACGAGGACCGAGGACCGACGAGTCCAGTACGCGCGCCGTCATCTCGGCCGCGCCCCACCCCGCGCCGATCAGCGCGAGGACGAGCATCGCGACGACGAGGGTGCCGCCGTCGATCACGGTGGTCGCCGCCGCGACGAGCGCGTCCTGCGGGACGGCGCGCGCCGCGGAATCGGTGAGGCCGAGCGCGGAGTCGGTGAGATACGACCGCGGCGTGGAGACCGCGTCGCGCAACAGGAGATAGCCACCGCCGGGCAACAGAGCTCCGAGCAGGGGCCCCAGTACGGCTGCGGACAGGGCGACGGACCAGGCGAGCGACCACGCCCGTGCCGGCACGGCCACCCCTGACATCATGTGGGAATGATCCCCGCGCGCGCCTCCACCATGGTGGCCGGGGTGTCGATGGTGACCGCAGGAGCGATGCTCGCCAACATTGCCTCCTACGTGTTGCAACTCAGCGGTGGAATTCTGCTGGGACTCTCGATGTACGGGGTGTTCGCCTCACTGCTCGCGGCACAGTTGGTGCTCGCGGTGCCCGCGCTCGCTGTCCAGACGGTCGTCGCTCGTGATCGAGTTCGAGGCCGCAGCATCGCCGAGGCTCGCCATGGTGGAAACCGGAGCGCGCTCGTCGTCGCGGTTCTCGCCGTGATCTCGACCCCTTTCGTCGCTGCGCTGGTGCACACGGACCTCGCGACCACCGCCGCGGCGGTGTGCACGGCGCCGTTCCTGGTGCTGCTCGCCACCGAGCAAGGACTGCTGCAGGGCGATTCGCGTTTCGGCGTGTTGGGCGGTGTGCTCGCGATCGGCGGAATCGCCAAGGTCGCTCCCGCCGTGACGATGCTTCTGCTGGGCTTCTCCGCCGGACCGGCCCTGGCTGCCGGTGCAGCGGGAACGGCGCTGATGGCGGCGGCGGCTCGTCTGGTGGTGAACCGGCAGATCGACGACACCGCCGACGGCCGCTCGTCCGCTTTCGGAGCGCGTCGCTGGCGGGACGTGCTGGCCGCATCCCAGGTGCAGTTGGTGATCGTCGCACTGTCCTCGGTCGATCTGCTGCTGGCCCGGCGGGTGCTGGATCCGGACTCGGCCGGCATCTACGCGCTCGGAGCGGTCGCGGCCAAGGCGGCGTTCTGGCTTCCACAGTCGGTGGGCGTGGTGCTCTACCCGAAGATGGCCGATCCTCGTCAATCGGCGTCCGCCGTCCGCACCGCGATCATGGTCTTGCTGGGCGTCGGTGGCATCGTCGTGTCGATCGCCGCAGTGGCAGGGCCTCTGGTGCCGGTCGTCATGGGCGAGCAGTACGCCCCGGTGCAACACCTCCTGTGGTTGTTCGCCGGCCAGGGTGCGCTCCTTGCCGTCGTGCAACTGGGGTTGCTGGCGTCGGTGGCACGCGGAGATACCCGGTCGGCGCTGATCGCGTGGTCCGTGTTGGCCGTCGAGACCGTGCTGGTGCTGGTCCTGGTGCACAGTGTTCTGGAGCTGATAATCGTGGCCGCGGCATGTGCGGTGGCTGCATCCGTTGTGGTTTCTGCCAGCGCCATACGCGGCGCGCGTGTGCTTGGATCAAAGAATGAGTAAAGCCGGGGGGTGCGTCCGTGAGGCTGCGTAAGGGCACGACGGGTATCGATGTTCTGCACGAATCGACGGGCACGTGGATCGACGTGACTGCGGCCGGGGGAACGGATCTTCCGTCGACCGTCGTGGAGTTCCTCGCTGCAGGTGAGCGGGCGCGAGACACCGCCCGCGACCTGGTAGACAGTGCGGCAGGCAAGGGCGATGCCGTGGCCTCGGAATCGTTCGCGTCGACGCCGTTCGAGCCGCGGTCGCTGCGCTGCTTCGCCGGGTGGGACAAGCACTGGAACCAGGCCGCGATGACCATGGTGCGCCGCAACATGCCCGCGGTGGTTCCACTGGCCAAGGCGTACGCCGCCGTCGCTCGCAAGCCCTT
Source organism: Rhodococcus sp. (in: high G+C Gram-positive bacteria) (assembly GCA_049650605.1). Lineage (GTDB taxonomy): Bacteria > Actinomycetota > Actinomycetes > Mycobacteriales > Mycobacteriaceae > Rhodococcoides. Next base: position 2,302 of record JBASAM010000018.1, read on the forward strand.
TCCGCCACTGCGGCCAGGATCCGCGGCCGTCGAGCATCCGATCTACTACACCGGAAACCACCTGACGATCGTCGGCGACGGTGACGCGATGCCGTGGCCGAAGTACACGGACATGCTCGATTTCGAGCTCGAGTTCGGGGCCCTGGTGGTCCGGCCCGTGCGCGACGCCACGACCGAGCAGGCGGCGGCTGCCATCGGCGGTTTCGTGGTCTTCAACGACTTCAGTGCTCGCGACGTGCAGTGGGACGAGCAGCGCAACGGACCCTTCGGCCCGGTGATCAAGACCAAGACGTTCGGCAGTTCGATGAGCGCCGAGGTGGTCACCGCCGACGAGGTGCTTCCGCATCTCGGGGAACTCGACGGCACCGTCACGGTGAACGGCGAAGTGTGGTCGCAGACCTCCACCGCCGGCGGCCGGTGGTCTCTGGTCGACGGCCTCGCGTATGCCAGTCGGGGCGAGAACATCGGGCCGGGTGAATTGCTGACCTCGGGTACTCTCCCGTCCGGATGCGGCATGGAACTCGATCGATGGATCAAGCCCGGCGATACCGTGAAGCTCGAGATCGGCCGCATCGGTTCGGTCACCAACACGGTCGCGTCCCCCGCCTGAACCCGTTACCTCTGTTCGAAACTGCACCGTCGGCCTGATTACAGTCGCGTGCATGCGCGCACTGGTGATCGAGGAGTTCGGTAGGCCGGGAACCATCCAGCAGATCGACCGCCCGGACGCGGCCCCCGACGGCGTCGTCGTCAAGGTCGCGGCCACCGGCGTGTGCCGCAGCGACTGGCACGCATGGCAGGGCCACGACAGCGATGTTCGTCTGCCGTTCGTCCCCGGCCACGAGTTCGCGGGAACCGTCGTTTCGGTCGGATCGGACGTCGACCCGGGGTGGATCGGGAAGCGTGTCACCACACCGTTCGTCTGCGCGTGCGGGGAGTGCCCCACGTGCGCGGTAGGCGATCAGCAGGTGTGCCCCCACCAGGAGCAGCCGGGGTTCACCCACGACGGCTCGTACGCCGATTTCGTTGCCGTGCGCTACGCACGCACCAACCTGGTGGCCCTGCCCGATTCGGTGTCCTTCGACGTCGCCGCCACGCTGGGGTGTCGCTACGCCACCGCGTGGCGCGCAGTGCACCGTCGGGCTCGGGTGGTGGCGGGCGAGCGCGTGGGAGTCTACGGATGCGGCGGGCTGGGTCTGGCTGCTGTCGTCGTCGCGTCGGGCGCGGGAGCCGAGGTGACGGCCGTCGACTCGTCCCCTGCCGCACGGGAGTTGGCGGGCCGACTCGGCGCGGTCCGCACGTCCGACAGAGTTGTCGACGATATGCACGTGTCCTTGGAGTGCTCGGGAAACGCAGGTCTTGCGGACGCAGCCCTCGGCGCGTTACGACGGCGTGGACGGCACGTGCAGATCGGACTACTTCCCGGCGGAGCTCACGTGTCGATGGACGCGGTGATCGCCAAAGAACTCGATGTGCTGGGCAGCCACGGCCTGGCCGCGCACGACTACCCCGAGCTGTTGCGAACCCTGCCTGTCCACGCGGTCGAGATGATGATCGGCGCTCGGAAACCACTCGAGGACGCCCAGCTGTCGCTGGACGCCCTCGGTGAGTCGGCAGGAATCACGCTCCTGCATCCGTGAAGTCCTGTGTGTTCGAAAAGCGGTGGATCAGTCCTTGCGCAGGTTGGTCCGGGGAATTTCCTCGGTGCGATCCTCGGTCCAGTCGTGATCGGGAGCAGGCCCGCGTCCGGACTGGTCGGGCCGAGGCCGGTTGTCGGTGTAGGCCGGTCGACCGTCGTTACCGGAACGTCCTCGCAAGAGCAGGACGATGCCCGCCGCCAGCAGCACGACACCCAACACACCGGCCACGATGGGGATCGTGCGACCGACCAGTGCGATCTGGTCCTTGCCATCCTGAGCTCGTCCCAGTTGGTAGGCGACCGTGTTGTCGTCGAACGCGATGACGCCCTGCAATACGTCCACCTCGGGTGTGCCGGCGCGGCGTGCGTAGTACTGGTGCACATCCTCCTGGCCCTTGACGATCACGCCGGTGGTGGGTTCGACGTAGATGTCGCGAGTGTTCTCGTAGTAGCGCGTCATGGTGATCACCGCGTCGCCGCCGGGAACGCCCCACGTGGTGGCGGGCAGCGCAAGCTTGTTCGCCGGAGAGTCGATCACCGTCGACAGGTCGACGGCCGGCATCGTCTGCGTGAAGTGGTACGTGTTGACGCCCTCGATCTCCGTCTCCTCGACGAAGGTCATGTCGTAGCTCTGCCGGGCGACGATGTCGAAGAAGGGGTACGTCTGCTTCTGCGTGTCGAACGGGAACTTGTACTGCAGGCCCGTGTGCTCGACCTCCTCGGCCGGCTGGTCGGCCTGAATCTGGATGGACCCGATCGGCTCGGTGGGCATGGCCGTCGTGCGGTCTGCCGTCACGCGGTCGACCGTTGCCGTCAGCAGTCCCGTGTCGCCCTGGCGGTCGGTGCGGCGGAGCGTCGAGCCGGCCTGGACGGTGATGACGTCGGCGTCGGACGGCTCCTCTGTGGTGAGGTAGCGCTGGGACACCAGCGGCACGTTCTCGTCCACTCGGGCCGGCCCGTTGGACAACGAGCGAGAGTCAAGCACCGAACCGGTACCGGTGGAGACCGTGGTGACCTCGAGGTCCAGTGGGGTCTTCTCGAGACGGCCGACCGTGTAGAGCGGAATCAGAATCGCGACGGCCAAGAAGAAGGCGCCGAGTCCGATGAGGATCGGCGGAATCACTCGCGCCGGTGACGATCTGTTCGCCATGGTGGAAGTCCCCCTGTGAGCTGTGCACCGGATCGGTGCAATGCTAAGCAATGTTGCGTCGAACACTAACGTACTGGCCTGTTCGTCGTAGAGACGTCCGTTCATCGTCGACCGCTGTTCATCGTTGAATTCCGTGGGGCACACTCGACGCACGATGACAGCAGCAGAAACAGAACGCCGGCGCGCGCTGGCAGGCGGGTTCGTTCCCGCCCTCGAGGGGATGCGTGGACTCGCTGCGGTCGGGGTGGTGTTCACACACGTCGCATTTCAGACCGGAACGACGGCCACACCGCTGATCGGTGCGCTGCTGGGCCGCCTCGACTTGACTGTGGCCGTGTTCTTCGCGCTCAGCGGATTCCTGCTGTGGCGACCCCACGCCGCGGCGGCGAGAGGCCTGCGATCGCGTCCGCCGATGCGGACCTATCTCATTCACCGTGCCGCCCGCATCCTCCCGGCGTATTGGGTGGTGGTCGCGGTCGTGTTGACGCTGCTGCCCGGTGCGTCGGGAAGCCTGCGTGTGTGGCTGGCGAATCTGTCGCTGGTCCAGGTGTTCGTACCGCTGACCCTTACCCAGGGCATGACCCAGATGTGGTCACTGTCGGTAGAAGTCGCGTACTACCTACTCCTGCCGTTGATCGGCGCGGCGATGATGTCGTTGCGGCACGAGCGGGCTCGTTTACGAATACCGGTGATCGTCGCCGTCGCGGCGGTCTCGCTCGGGTGGACGTTCCTCCCCGTGTCCACCGCCTCCGGCGTCAACATCGAGAACTGGCTGCCAGGGTATCTACCGTGGTTCGGGGCCGGAATGATCGTGGCGGAGCTTGCCACCAGCCGTGCGACCGCGATCGGCGACACCGGTGCGGGTCGGGCTCCGCTGCTGGTTCGCCTCGCGAATCGGAGGTGGCTGCTGACGGGAGTCGCCGCGGCGGCCTTCGCCGTCGCGTCGACGCCGGTGGCGGGTGCGCAGGATCTGACGACGCCCGCCGCGTGGCAGTTCGCCGCCAAAGTCCTTTTGGGAGCGATCGTCTCGTTCTGCCTGATCGCGCCGCTGGCACTGGGCGAGAACGTGCGAACCCGCTGGCTCGCGGGACCGTTTGCGCTCACGATCGGGAGGTGGTCCTACGGAATTTTCATCTGGCATCTCGCGGTCCTCGCCGTCGTGTACCCCGTGCTGGGCATCTCGCCGTTCGACGGCCAATTCGTGCTGGTGGCCGGCACGACGTTGGTGCTCACACTGCCCATCGCCGCAGCGAGTTACGCGCTGGTCGAGGAACCTGTGCGTCAGGCCTTACGGGCGCGTGAGAAGCGGCGCACCGGCGGCGCCGCGGCCAGTGCCGCCGCTGCCAGCGAGAGCAACGCCGCCAATTGAATCAGCGCGGAGTGCCCGACGTATCCATCAGGTGATCGCCACGGGCCGTTGGAGAGTCCGGCTCCCGCCAGTGACAACCCCAGTCCGGCGACGACTACCAGAGCGCGTCCACCTACCCGCTCACCCCACCGCGTCGAGACTGCGACGGCCGCCGCTGCGAGGACCGCGATCCATCCGAGCGCCGCGAGACCGCCGATCACCCAGACCGAGCCGGCGATACCGAGATAGGCGACCAGCGGGTTCTGCCAGGTCCGCGTCGGTTCGACACCGGGATCGGGGGCACGGCGTCGTGCGGCGAAGATACCGAGGCCGGCAAGAAGAATGAGCCCGACCACCAACCCCAGCCGGTACCAGGTGTCGGCCGGGTAGGAGACGGTCACTTCGCCCGACAACCCCGCAGGGAGAATCCATCCCTGCTGCCATCCGTTGACGACGACAGGCGTGAGTGCTGATCCGTCGGGTCGGGCCGCGGTCCATCCCGGGTTGGTGCTCTCGGGCACCACGAGAATGCGATCGACATCCGCGCCGGGCACGAGCACGCGACGGGTGTCGGCGGTCCATTCGCTGGACACGACGGCGGTGGGTTCGGGTGTCGGGGGAGGGAAGGCGGCCAGGGGCGCAACCCGCAGAGTGATGCTGTCGACGACGAAGGTCTCACCCGGATCGACCGAGACCGATTGTTCGCCAACCGGAAGCGGTACCGGGTTGGAGACGTTCGCGGACACCGGCATGTCGTCGGCGCACACCTGCGCGCGGATCGGGGCGTCCGACTTCAGGGCCCCCGCAGTGGTGCTGACGGCGGTCCGAATCAGTTGTCCGGCAATGGTCAGCGTCGGCCCTTGCGCACAGGACAGTTCCACCGGTCGGTCGGGGTCGAATCGGGGCGCACCGGTTGCCGAGACCCGCGGCAGCACGCTCACCTCGGCCAGGCCAGGAGGGCGGAGCTGATCGAAACCCAGTGCGGTGCGGTCGAGTACGTCGTCCCAGGCCACCAGCGAGAGCACGATGCGATCGGTGACCGCCGGCTGCAGCGAGATCTCCGACGACCCCACGTCGTCGATGTCGCGGATCTGCGGGCCGGTGCCGAGATTCACCGCGACGCGTGTCGGGTGGGCGGGAAGTTTGCCCGAGCTCTGGGTGATGTCGAGGCCGGCGACGAGGGTTGGCTCGGGGAGGTCGATGGTGACGGTGGGGTAGGTCCCCGCCCGTCCTTCCACCGAGTCCTGACCGGCTGTCCAGGAGGTCCTATCGTCACCGTCGGTGAGAGCGAACGCCGAACCGCGGACATCGGACACCTCGGCCGCTCCCCGTGCGCGTGGCCGCGATCCGTCGTCGAGGAGATCCTCGAGTGCCGCTGATTGCCGTGCTCGTAGCCACAGTTCGGGGGTGACCGCGGTGCCCACGGGTACGGAGAGGGTGCGCTGAAAACTGTCCAGCTCCTCGGGTTCCACCGCGACTCCGCCCGCGCACCGCACTCGATCGGACGTGTCGACGCAACCGGTACGGCCCGGAAGTTCCTGTGCCAGATTCCATCCCGTCACCCGAACCCCGGGTGCGGGTGCGGGAAGATCGGCTCGATGCGCGATCGCGACGGGCTGCGGCGCGTCCGTATCGGTGAAATCGGTCAGTCGTAGATCGCCGATGCCGAACTGGGCTCCCGTGGAACCGTCTTCGGTTTGGGTGGCGGTGACGCGCACACGCGTGGTCTCCCCGGCCGGTAGGGCGACGGTGACAGGCTCGCCGGGCTCGGTGATACGTGCTGCGGCGGTGCCGTTGTCGGTTTCCACCTCCACCCACTTGATCGGTGAGCCCAGGGCTCCGGGACTGGTACGAAACTCCAGCAGGCCGGACAGGATCGGTTGGTCCAGATCCAGTTGAATCCACTGTCCCACCGAGCTTTCGAGTCCGTTGCTGACCCAGTTGGTGGTGGGGTCGCCGTCGACCGCGGCTGCGGGACCGTTGCCCGGCGCGGCTCCACCGAACTGCGTGGCGTCGGATGCCGAGGAGGAGACCGTCACCGCCGCGCCGGTCCACGACCCTTGGACCAGGGGCGCGGCGCCTGCCGGATAGTCGGGAACCCGATTGAGCGTGCGCCGCGCGTCGTCGGGTGTCCGCAACGCGCTGCTGTGATCGTCGACGGAGCCGAAGTCGACTTCTCGGTTCATCGGAGTGTCGGTGACCAACACGTCGGCGACGTCCAGTCCGGCCTCCCTGGCGTCGCCGTCCAGCAGCACCGGCCCCGGCGGCACGGGGTCGAGGCTGCCGCGTGCTCGATGTTCGTCGAGCCGCGCGAGTACCTCCGGGCCACCCTGCACGCGGGGGACGTCGTCTGCGACCACCGTGTACGGCCCGGCGACGGCGTCGTAGGTGGGCCGTGCCTCGAAGATCTCGATCGCCGGGTAGGTCGGTCGCAGATCCGAGTCCGCGACGATGCCCTCGACGCGCCCGGGGCCGATATCGTCGCCGAACGTGGCGACGCGGGTGAGGCCGGGAGAATTCTCGATGCTCTGATGCACCAGCGACGTTCTGGTCGACCGCGACGTTTCGGGATCGAGATCGTTGCGCAACACCAGGAATCGAATGTTCATCCCAGCGAGGGTGTCGGCGAATCCCTCGGACGGTCGGCCGTCGGCGAGAAGCCGTTGCACCGAGTCGAGCGCTCGGATGGCACCGGGCGGTACCAGCGGTACGGCGTCGCGCACCGCCCACGGCGATGATGCGAGGGCCTGTAACGGTTCGTCGCGAGTCAGTCCCCACAGTTGTGCGGCGAGCGGTGCCCCCGGCACCACCAGGGCTCGACTCTGCGCGGGCGGGTCGCCTGCGTGGTCAGACAACCAGTCCGCCGCCTCGGACCACTCGGACGGCACCTCGTCGTACGCTCCGCGCGGGGCGAGGCGTCCGGTCCACGCGAGCGACGTCGACACGGTGAGGGCCACCAGGATCAATGCGGCGAAGGCCATCAAAGGTTCGCGCTCGGGGTTGGACGCGGCCCGTCGCCACCGCGGCGAGGACACCGATCCCGGCAGCGGGGCATGGGTGAGCAGGTGAGCCAGGCCGAGAGCGATCGGCAGCCGCACCGCGGGTTCGAGCTTGTGGATGTTGCGCAGCGGTGCCCCCGCGGTGTCCAGGAACAGGCGCACCGACTCCGACACCGGCGACGCGAGGCCGCCGACGTAGCCGGCCGTCATGCCGACCACCCCGACCAGTAGTACGAGGGTCAACCGGCCCCGCGCCGGCATCGATCGCATCGCGAGTCCGGCGAGTCCGGCGGCGGCGACCACGCAGGACGCGATCACTGCGGCCGGTTGGGTGACCACGACGGCGCCGGCGATGCGTTCGGGGGAGACGAACGGGGTCCAGCTGCTGGTGCCGCGGAGCACTTCGACCAGCGACGCCCACTGCGTTGTCGTGCCGGCGGATTCGATGTAGTCGAGAAACGGCGGACTGACTCGGCCGAGGATGACGAGGGAGACCAGCCACCATGCGGTGGCGGCGGCGAGCGCCGGTATCCACCACAGCGTGAACCGTCGCCACCGAGCGTCGGGCCGATGCGCGAGCCACCACACGACGGCGATCAACGTTGCGGCGGCCGTCGCGACGGCATTGACCGCGCCCATCAGCGC
>JBASAM010000019.1:0-16426 GCA_049650605.1 Rhodococcus sp. (in: high G+C Gram-positive bacteria)
GGTCTGACGTGCTCGCCGTGGTGACCATCGTGTCCGGACGCGCCGAGCACCTGGCGGCGCAGCGGCGCGGCATCGAGCGCAGCACGCAGACAGCCGATCTGCATGTCGTCGTCTCGATGGGCGACCCGGCGGTGATCGACCCGACCCTGACGGTGCCGCGAGAGGGCAGCGCACTCCCGCTGGCCCGCGCGCGCAACGCTGGTGCGCGCGCCGCTCTGGACGCGGGAGCAGATCTGCTGGTCTTCCTCGACGTCGACTGCATCCCGGGACCGGACCTACTGGGCCTGTACTCGCAGCACGCCCGCGACGGAGCGGTGCTGTGCGGACCGGTGACCTATCTCCCGGAGTGCGACGGTCGGTATCCCGAGTCGCTGGCGGAGTGGACCAATCCCCATCCGGCACGGCCCGATCCGGCGCCGGGGCAGGTCGAGCGGGGAACCGAGTGGGATCTGTTCTGGTCGCTCTCCTTCGCCGTCACTGCCGAGGCCTGGCGGACACTCGGCGGCTTCTGCGAGGACTACACCGGATACGGCGGCGAGGACACGGACTTCGGCGCCGTCGCCCGGATGCACGATCACGATCACGATCTGCTGTGGATAGGCGGCGCCCACGCCTACCACCAGTGGCACCCGGTGTCGTCCCCGCCGGTCGAGCACCTCGGCGACATCGTCACCAATGCGGCGATCTTTCATCGCCGCTGGGGCCGCTGGCCGATGGTGGGGTGGCTGAGTGCCTTTCGTGACCGCGGTCTGATCGAGTGGGACGCTCGGGGTTCCACTCTCTCGCTGGCGGACACCGAGCCGATCTAGGGGCGAGGCGATCTAGGATCGAGCGATGGCCGCCACTCGCACCCTCGTACTCATGCGTCACGGCAAGTCGTCGTATCCGGACGACGTGGACGATCACGATCGCCCCCTCGACGAGCGTGGTCGTCGCCAAGCGGCGAAGGCCGGGGAGTGGATTGCCGAGCACGTGGGCACCGTCGACTCGGTGATCTGCTCGACCGCGACGCGGACCCGTCAGACCTTGGAGCAGACCGGCATCACCGGAGAGGTCCGATTCGAGAGTTCGGTGTACGGCGGTTCACCGGACGACATCATCGGTGAGATCTCCGGCGCCGACCCCTCGGCCACCGTCGTGATGGTGGTGGGCCATGCCCCTGGAATCCCTTTCACCGCACTGGAACTCGCCGACGACGCCGACTCCGAGTCCGCTCAGTGGATTCGGTCGGGTTACCCCACCTCAGCACTCGCGGTGCTCGAAGTATCCGGTGAGTGGTCGGAGCTGAGCCGCGGCGGCGCCCGGCTGGTTCAGGCTCTCCGCGTCGACTGACCTTCCGCGAGCGCGCTAGCTCTTCTCGACCACGGCACGATTGCGGGCACTCTCGAATCGTCCCAGCGCCGATGCTTCGGCGTCCATCGCAGGCAGAAGCCGTGGCACGTCGCGCAACGTGGCCGACTCTCCGAGACGAGTCGTGAGTATCGACCGTAACCAGCCGATACCGCCGACGATCCCTGGCACGTACACCCGACGTGATCGCTTCTCGACAGCCCGCACGAACGCGTCGACACACGCCTCCACGGGCAGGGTGCGATTCAGCGGCCACGGCAGGCCGGACAGCATCTCCTGGAAAGCAGGCAGGTCGGACTTCGCGTCCTGCACCAAAGGAGTGTCGATCCACGCCATGTGCGCCGACCCCACGTCCACCCCCTGGTACTTCACTTCGAGTCGCAAGGCACTCGCGAAGTGCTCGGCGCCGGCCTTGCTGGCGTTGTACGAGGCCAGCCCCGGGCAGGCGGTGAAGGCCGCGAGCGAGGACACCACGAGGACGTAACCTTTGCGTTCGATCAACGACGGCAGAGCCGCACGCACGGTGTGGAAGACACCGGTGGTGTTGATGTCGATCACGCGCTTGAACGTTTCCGGATCGACATTGAGGACCGATCCGTAACTCGAGATGCCGGCGTTGGCCAGCACGATGTCGATGCCGCCGAACCGCTCGACACCGGCGTCCACCGCGCTCTGCATCTGCGACAGGTCTCGCACGTCGGCGATCGCACCGACTGCGGCGTCACCGAGATCGGCGACGAGGACGTTCAGAGGCGCCTCGTCCACATCGGTGAGGACCAGACGGGCACCCTTGGCCGCGAGCGCTCGGGCGGTGGCCTCTCCGATCCCCCGGCCTGCTCCGGTAATGAGAACAACCTTGTTCCGAACGGTGGGCATGCGGGACCTCCTGGGTCGATCGGCGTCCGGTCACAGTATCGACACCGGCCGCCATGTCGTACCCCGGTGGCATGGTGCGGATCACAGTGCCCCTTGTGACGAAAGGCCCGACATGACCACACCGCTACGCCGTACCCCGGCACCCAATACGTCCAGCTGACCCCACCGGGTTCGGCGTGTTCGATTGCCGTGGGAACCAACATCACCACCGCGGAACCCGGCTCCGTCTCGGGAATGCTCGTCGTGGTCGAGAGCGCACAGGTCACCTACGACATGCTGCGCGCGGCCGGCGTCGACGCGTCTCCCGTCGAGGACGAGGGGTGGGGCCTGTTCACCCACTTCTCCGATCCCGACGGCAACGCCTGGGCGGTGCAACAGCTGCCGCCGAGCTGACGGTTCGGGCCCAAGTGCGTGAGCCGTCACTCCGGTAGCGCACCCGTGTAGTGGAACAACCCAAGCCGACGCAGCCGTGTCCGATTTCGGCCAATTCGTTGCTTATGGTTCGTCATGATCCGGCCGGGGTGGCCGACATCGAACGTCGAACAGATCAGCCGGGGGGCAAGCAGTGACCGACACGGCAACGCGAGAAACAACGGAGCCGCGGTGGCGGACCATCGGACGGCGCCGTGATTCGGCGACACTTCCGTACGGATGGGGACCGGCCATCGTCCTCGTCCTGGTCTCCCTCGTGGACCGAATGGAGTACTCGCTGGTGGCGGCGGTCCTGCCTCAACTCCAAGCGGAATTCGGATTCGGCGACACCGCGGCCGGCTCCATTCCTACCGCGGCGGCGATCACCGCCGGATTGCTGGCCCTTCCCGCGGCCTATCTCGCGGACCGCAAGGATCGTGGCCGCATCATCACGGTGGTCGTTTTCCTCTGGGCCCTGGCGACGGTGGGCTCGGCGTTGGCCCCCACCTTCGTCATCTTCTACCTGGTGCGGTTGGGTCTGGCCGCGGCGGAAGCGGTCGACAATCCCGCGAGCGCGAGCTTGCTGGCCGACTTCCACCCGACCGCGACCCGGCCGACGGCGTTCGGGTGGTGGCGTAGCGCCGCATATCTCGGCGGGGCCGGCATCGTGCTCGGCGGCGTCCTCGCAGAATGGTTGGGGTGGCGCGGCGCATTCGTCATCATGGCGATCCCCGGGTTGCTGGTCGCGATCATCGTCTCGAAGCTCTCGGAACCCGAACGTGGCTACTCGGATCGACTGACGGCCGGACTCGGCGCCGTTCCGGCCCCCATCACATCGACGGACCCGATGATGGTGCAGATCCGACGGGTACTGCCCATCCGAACTCTGCTCTTCACCGGTGGCGCCCTGTCGGTCATGAGCCTCACGGTGGGCGGGTTGACGTTCTGGGTACCCAGCCTCCTGCAACGCCGCTTCGGTCTCGGGGAGGCTGCCGCCGCGTCGGTGGGCGGCGGCTTGACGCTGGTCGGAGTGCTGGCGGGCACGCTGGTCGGCTCGCTGCTCACCAGACGCACCTGGATGTCTACGCCACTGCAGTGGCGGGTGCTGGTGGGCGGCTCCGGGATCGTGCTGGGCGCGGTCGCGATGTCCGTCGCCCTCGCGTCGGATAGTTGGCTTCCCTTCGCAGTTCTTCTCACGATATTCGGATTCTTCACCGCGTGGGCCATTCCCACACTCACCTCGATCGTCGCCGACGTGCTGACGCCGCGCGATCGCGGTTTGGGCTACGGACTGTTGCAAGTTGCGGCCACCGTCGGCGGCGCCGTCGGCCCCCTCCTGGTGGGAGCGGTGTCCGACAACTACGACTCGCTGACAATCGGCTTGATCCCGCTCTTACCCCTCTTGCTGCTCGGGGGCGTGCTGGCGTTGTCCGCATTCCCGGTAGTCGCCACCGACGCTCAGCGGGTGCTCGACAACGCTCGCTGAGCTCCCCGGGTTTTGAAAAACCGACACTCAGATTGGTACGACTCACCAAATCCTTCCAATAGTTCGCTCAGCGCTACCTGCCCGATGCAGACTGGGCAGTCAGCACAATCCGGTTCGAGGGTGGGTACATGACGGTGAATCGCAGGCAGATGTTGCAGCTGGCGGCTGCCGGGATGGTCGGCGTCGCGGCGTCCCCCCTCCTCGGCCGCGCCGCAGCCAATGCGATTCCGCTGGGCGCGCCGTCCATTCGCAGCCTGGTCCCGGAATTGTGGGCCGATCCCCCGCGTCCCCCGGATCACTCACCGGCCCTGGTCATCGGCTCCGGATTCGGCGCCAGCGCGGCGGCGTTGCGCCTGGCCCAGTCGGGCACACCTGTCACAGTGCTCGAGCGCGGGCTGCGCTGGCCGCGCGACCCCGGCCGCGAGATCTTCACCGCCGACATGACGGCCGACGGGCGCGGACTGTGGCATCAGCGCTCGTTCACCAACGTCACCGGTATGCCCGTCGGACCGGTCGACTGGTTCAACGGTGTCCTGGACACGACGCGGTTCGAGAACCTGTCCGTGTGGCGTGCCGCGGCCGTCGGCGGTGGCTCCATCGTCTACACCGGCGTCAGCATCGCCCCGGACAAACGGTTCTTCGACCTCGCCTTCGGGAACCGACTGAACTACGACGAGATGGCAGGCCAGTGGTACCCCAAGGTGCGCTCGATGCTGCGCCCCTCGGCGATGCCGGACGACATCTACGGCTCCCCCGGCTTCGCTCACTCGCGCACCTGGGACGACCACGCGCGGCGCGCCGGTTTCGACCCGCAGCGCGTGGACGGCAACTGGAACTGGAACATCGTCCGCGACGAGATCGAGGGCCGGTCCAGGCCGTCCGCGACCGTCGGCCGCAGCACGTTCGGTAACTCCAACGGCGCCAAGAACGACCTGACCCAGAACTACATTCCACAGGCCGAAGCCACCGGTAACGCCGTGGTCTGCCACAGCCACGAGGTGACGGCCATCGGCCTCGACACCCGCGGCCGCTACCGCGTCGAAGTTCGCCGACTCGACCCGGAGGGCAACGAACTCGAGGCCCGCACCCTCACCTGCGACAAGCTCGTTCTCGGTGCCGGCTCGATCGGCACCACCGAGTTGCTGGTGCGGGCCCAGGCAACGGGCGCCCTGACGGACCTCAACGAGTTCGTGGGCCGCGGGTGGGGCACCAACGGTGATGCCTTCATGACCCGGTCGCTCGGACCCATCGGCGGCGGGCCACAGGCGGCACCGTGCGCCTCTCGCGTCATCGACGAGTCCGGCATGCCGCTCAGTGTCGAGAGCTGGTACGCACCCGGTGTCCCGACGGAGATGGGATTCCTGGCGTCGCTCGGCATGACCGTCGATCCGATGCGCGCCGACTTCCGGTACGACAGAGGCTCGGACGGCATGATTCTGAGCTGGCCGAAGGGCGGCAGCCGCGACACCATCGAGGCGCTGCGTGGGGTGCAGAACAGGATGGCCGAGGCCGGGCGAACACTCGTTGCCGCAGAGCCGTTCACTCGCGACGTCGACGACACCCTCACCGCCCATCCGCTGGGCGGAGCGGTGATCGGGGACGTGACCGACTCGTACGGCCGCGTGAAGGGGTACGACGGGCTCTACGTCATGGACGGTGCGCTGATTCCGGGCAGCACGGGAGCGGCGAATCCGTCGCTCACCATCACTGCCCTGGCCGAGCGCAACATCGCGAACGTCATCGCCAACGGCGGCTGAGTCCGCCCGCCGGGACGCCCGCGGGAACAGCCGCGGCGAGACTTCACGCCAACTGGATTCGAGCCCGAACACCTCGGTGGTCCGAACCGGGCAACGTCACGGCACCGAAACCGATCACGGTGGCCTCGGCGACGAGCACGTGATCGATCGCGATGATCGACGGGTACCAGCGATCGGCCGCGTAGGTCGGAATCGATCCGGCCCCGACGGCAACCGCCGCGTCCTCGAAGCGTCCTGCCATCAGACGGCGGAACCGCTTGTGGTCGTAGGTCGCGTTGAAATCCCCCGAGACGATCACCGGACCGTCTCCTTCCGGGACCTTGTCGAGCAGTGCACGCAGCAGCGCGAGTTCGCGGAACCAGGCTCGCGGTTCGCGTGGCCACGGCGGCACCGTGTGGACCGCGAACACGAGCACTGACGCCGCGCCCGGAACCGCGACTCGTGCAGACAGCAGTTCGGCGATGAAACCGTCGTGCCGACGCTCCTCCGTCAGCGGATATCGACTCCAGATTCCGGTTCCGTGCCCGCCCGGACCGGGGCTCACGAAACGGTGAGGTAACTCGTCGTCCAGCCCGGCAGCGTGCAGTGCCGCCACCGATTCGGGCGTCAATTCCACGACGGTCAGGACATCGACAGCGCCGCCGCGCACCTCGGCGACCAGGGCGGCGGCATCGGCGGTACCGAGAAGGATGTTGGCCTGCATCACCGTCAGGTCACTTTCCGCCGGGCGGGCTTGGAAGCGCTTCTTGTACAACGGCACTCGGGTGGCCACGGCGGCTGCGACGACCACGACGCCGAGAGCGAAGCCCACCCACCCAGCGCCGGCCGCCAACAGGATGGTCGCCGGCACGGATGCCGCCATGAGGAACGGCGCCAGCGAGGCCGCGACGAGAACCTTCTGGCGACGAGAGTCGAGGTTGCGAGCCGTCAGTCCGCCCACGGCCACGAGGAGCAGAACGATGCCGAGTACAACCACGCAGTTCAGTCAACCAGCGTCCGCCGACAAGGCCAGGTTCAGACCTCGACCACCACGATGTTGTTGCCATCGAGATCACGCATCATGAACATCGCGGGAGTCGCGGGATCGTCGTCGTCGCCCAGCGGGTCCAAGTCGACTCCGCCGAGAGCGGAGAGCCGCGCGTGTTCCGCCTTCAGATCGGGTGTCTCGACGCCCATCGCTCCGCCGCCGGGAGATCCCTCCATCGGCGGGTTGAGCGCCAATCTGGCAGTGGACCCGGGCGGGGCGACCTCGAGCCACCGGTACTCCTCGTTCGGGCCGAATCGGGTATCGCTGCGAACCTCGTAGCCGAAGACCTCGGTGTAGAACGCGAGGGCCGCGTCCTGATCGGCGACGGCGAACATCACGACGCCGATGTTGTTGACGGTGGTGGACTTCGTTGTATTAGTCATGCCGGTACCGACTTCGGACGCGCCATGAACTCATCGCGGGTCAGCGCTATGTGCACCGTGCAGGGTCTTCCGCAGACGAATTGCGCTCCCGCGGACTGTGCTCCCGCGTGTGGGGTCCGCGGGCGATGCGCTCGCCGGGCCACATCAGCAGGCATCCGAACCGACGGTCCAACGCGAAAGGCCCCACTCCCGGATACGGGAGTGGGGCCTTCTGCTCGAGCTACTAGCGGTAGTCGCTCGAGAAACCGTAGTCGTCGAGCGGCACTGCAGCACCGGTGTTCTGGCCGAAGCCGTCCGCGCTGTAGTACTGATCGTCGTACGACGGCACCGCGTAGGCCGCGGCACGTGCCTCTTCGGTGGGCTGAACCGTGATGTTGCGGTAGCGGTTGATACCGGTACCGGCAGGGATCAGCTTTCCGATGATCACGTTCTCCTTGAGACCGATGAGCTTGTCCGAGCGGCAGTTGATCGCCGCGTCGGTCAGCACTCGGGTGGTCTCCTGGAACGACGCCGCGGACAGCCACGAATCGGTCGCCAGCGATGCCTTGGTGATACCCATCAGCACCGGACGTCCGGCTGCGGGCTCGCCGCCTTCGGACACGACGCGACGGTTGCTCGACTCGAACTCGCTGCGCTCGGTCAGCGATCCGGGCAGGAACTCCGTGGAGCCCGAATCGATGATGGTCACGCGGCGGAGCATCTGACGAACGATCGTCTCGATGTGCTTGTCGTGGATGGACACACCCTGCGACCGGTACACCTCCTGAACCTCGTTGACGAGGTGGATCTGTACCTGACGCGGGCCCATGACTCGCAGGACCTCGTGCGGATCGGCAGCACCTTCCATGAGCTGCTGGCCGACCTCCACGTGGTCACCGTCCGACAACAGACGCTCCGTGCCGTCGTCGTGCTTGAACACACGCAGACGCTGACGCTTGGAGAGCTTGTCGTAGACGACTTCTTCGCCGCCGTCGTCCGGAACGATGGTGATCTTGTAGAAGCGATCACCGTCTTCGAGCTGGATGCGACCCGAGACGTCCGCGATGGGCGCCTTGCCCTTGGGCACACGAGCTTCGAAGAGCTCTTGCACACGAGGCAGACCACCGGTGATGTCGTCGCCGGCCACACCACCCTGGTGGAAGGTACGCATGGTCAGCTGCGTGCCGGGCTCACCGATCGACTGCGCCGCGACGATGCCGACGGCCTCGCCGATGTCGACGAGCTTGCCAGTGGCCATGGAACGGCCGTAGCAGGTGGCACACACGCCGGTTCCGGTGGTGCAGGTGAGCACCGAACGGACCTTGACGGTGGTGATACCCGCTGCGAGCAGCGCGTCGATGGCCGGGTCGCCCAGGTCGTGTCCACGCTCGACGACGACGTTTCCGTCTGCGTCGACCGCGTCTGCGGCCAGGGTGCGGGCGTACGTCGAGGTCTCGACGTGCGCGTCGCGGATCATCGTGCCGTCGGCCAGCTTCTCGGCGATCGTCGTGGTGATGCCGCGCTCGGTGCCACAGTCGGTTTCCCGAACGATGACGTCCTGCGAGACGTCGACCAGACGACGCGTCAGGTATCCCGAGTCGGCCGTACGAAGCGCCGTGTCGGCCAGACCCTTACGAGCACCGTGCGTGTTGATGAAGTACTCCAGGACCGTCAGGCCCTCCTTGAAGGAGGACTTGATCGGACGCGGGATGAACTCACCCTTCGGGTTGGTCACCAGGCCCTTCATGCCGGCGAGCGACCGCACCTGAGTCATGTTTCCGGCTGCGCCGGACTTCACGATCATCGGGATGGGGTTGTCGTCGGGGAAGTGCGCCTCCATGGCCTTACCGACCTGCTCGGTGGCTTCCTGCCAGATCTTGACCAGTGCCGAGTTGCGCTCCGAGTGATCGAGGGCGCCACGCTGGTACTGCTTTTCGATCCGGTCGGCCTGACCCTCGAACTCTTCCATGATCTGGGCCTTCTCCGGCGGCACGAGGACGTCGGAGATGGAGATCGTGACACCCGAACGCGTGGCCCAGTAGAAGCCGGCGTCCTTGAGCTTGTCGACGGTCTGCGCCACGACGATCATCGGGTACCGCTCGGCGAGATCGTTGATGATCGTCGCCTGGCGCTTCTTCGGCATCTGCTCGTTGACGTACGGGTAGTTCGTCGGGAGCAGCTCGTTGAAGAGCACGCGGCCCAGCGTCGTCTCGGCGGTCCAGGCATCACCCGGGGTCCAACCGTCGGGAAACAGCTCCGACTCGACCTCACGCGACGGACGCTGATGCGTCAGACGCACCTTGATCTGCGACTGCACGGTGAGGACGCCACGATCGACGGCCATCTGTGCCTCGGCGGGGCTGGCATAGATGCCCAGCTCTGCCGAATCGGACGTCGAGGCCTGGAACTCGCCCACAGCGGACTCGTCGAGACGAGTCAGGTGGAACAGACCCGTGACCATGTCCAGACGCGGCATGGCGAGCGGGCGGCCCGATGCCGGCGACAGGATGTTGTTCGACGACAGCATCAGCACGCGTGCTTCGGCCTGCGCCTCGGCGGACAGCGGCAGGTGCACTGCCATCTGGTCACCGTCGAAGTCGGCGTTGAAGGCCTCACACACCAGCGGGTGCAGCTGGATTGCCTTGCCCTCGACCAGCTGCGGCTCGAATGCCTGGATACCCAAACGGTGCAGGGTCGGTGCGCGGTTCAGCAACACGGGATGCTCGGCGATGACCTCTTCGAGGACATCCCACACCTGTGCACGCTGACGCTCGACCATGCGCTTGGCCGACTTGATGTTCTGCGCGTGGTTCAGATCCACCAAACGCTTCATCACGAACGGCTTGAACAGCTCGAGTGCCATGAGCTTCGGCAGACCACACTGGTGCAGCTTGAGCTGCGGGCCGACGACGATGACCGAACGGCCCGAGTAGTCGACACGCTTGCCCAGCAGGTTCTGACGGAAACGACCCTGCTTGCCCTTGAGCAGATCGGACAACGACTTGAGCGGGCGGTTACCCGGTCCGGTGACCGGACGTCCGCGACGGCCGTTGTCGAACAGGGCGTCGACCGACTCCTGCAGCATCCGCTTCTCGTTGTTGACGATGATCTCGGGAGCACCGAGGTCGATCAGTCGCTTGAGGCGGTTGTTGCGGTTGATGACGCGTCGGTACAGATCGTTGAGGTCGGACGTCGCGAAACGTCCACCGTCGAGCTGCACCATCGGACGCAGCTCCGGCGGGATCACCGGAACGGCGTCGAGCACCATGCCCATGGGCGAGTTGCCCGTGGACTGGAACGCGGCGACGACCTTGAGACGCTTGAGCGCACGGAGCTTCTTCTGCCCCTTGCCACTACGAATCGTTTCGCGCAGGTTCTCGGCCTCGGCCTCGATGTCGAAGGTCTCCATGAGCTTCTGGATGGACTCCGCGCCCATCGCACCCGTGAAGTACTCGCCGTACCGGTCGATCAACTCGCGGTAGATGAGCTCGTCGACGATGAGCTGCTTCTTGGCCAGCTTCGTGAACGTCGTCCAGATCTCTTCGAGACGATCGAGCTCGCGCTGCGCACGGTCACGGAGCTGACGCATCTCGCGCTCGCCGCCGTCCTTGACCTTGCGACGCACGTCGGACTTGGCACCCTCGGCCTCGAGCTCGGCGATGTCCGCCTCGAGCTTCTGGGCGCGGGCCTCGAGATCGGCGTCACGCTGATCAGCGACGGCCTTCTTCTCGACCTCCATCTCGGCTTCGAGAGTGGAGAGCTCGTTGTGACGCAGCTCGTCGTCCACCGAGGTGATGACGTAGGCGGCGAAGTAGATGATCTTCTCGAGATCCTTCGGCGCCAGGTCGAGCAGGTAGCCCAACCGAGACGGCACACCCTTGAAGTACCAGATGTGCGTGACGGGTGCGGCCAGCTCGATGTGGCCCATGCGCTCACGACGCACCTTGGCGCGAGTGACCTCGACGCCGCAGCGTTCGCAGATGATGCCCTTGAAGCGCACGCGCTTGTACTTGCCGCAGTAGCACTCCCAGTCGCGAGTAGGTCCGAAGATCTTCTCGCAGAACAGGCCGTCCTTCTCGGGCTTGAGCGTGCGGTAGTTGATGGTCTCCGGCTTCTTGACCTCGCCGTAGGACCAATTGCGGATGTCGTCCGCGGTCGCGAGACCGATGCGGAGTTCATCGAAGAAGTTGACGTCCAGCACGTCGTACTTCCTTTCCCCTGTGTGAGGGTTAGTTATCTGCTGCTAGGTGGCCGGCGGTCCTACTGAAGGGCACCTTCAGTCGATCTGACCGAGTGAAGGTGCCCTTCAGTAGGTGCACGACTACTGCGCGAGATCGTCGACGGTCGCGGACTCGTTGCGGGAGAGATTGATTCCCAGGTTGGCCGCGGCACGCTCGAGATCCTCGTCGTCACCGTCCGCCATCGTGATGGCCGCGCCGTCCGAGGACAGCACCTCCACGTTGAGGCACAGCGACTGGAGCTCCTTGAGGAGCACCTTGAAGGACTCGGGGATACCGGGTTCCGGGATGTTCTCACCCTTGACGATGGCCTCGTAGACCTTCACGCGGCCGACCACGTCGTCGGACTTGATGGTGAGCAGCTCCTGCAGTGTGTAGGCGGCGCCGTAGGCCTGCATGGCCCAGCACTCCATCTCACCGAATCGCTGTCCACCGAACTGTGCCTTACCGCCGAGGGGCTGCTGCGTGATCATCGAGTACGGCCCGGTCGAACGAGCGTGAATCTTGTCGTCGACCAAGTGGTGCAGCTTGATGATGTACATGTAGCCCACGGAGACCGGGTACGGGAACGGCTCGCCGGAACGGCCGTCGAACAAGGTGGCCTTTCCGTCCGCGCCGACCATGCGCTCGCCGTCGCGGTTGGGGATGGTGCTCGCCAGCAGGCCGGTGAGCTCGTCCTCCTTCGCGCCGTCGAACACCGGGGTGGCGATGTTGGTGTTCGAGTCGGCAGCCAACATCTCCTCCGGCAGCGTCGCGGCCCAGTCGGGACGAACTCCGTCGGCAGCAACCTGAATGTTCCATCCGGTCTTACCGATCCAGCCGAGGTGAGTCTCGAGGATCTGACCGATGTTCATACGACGCGGGACGCCGTGCGTGTTCAGGATGATGTCGACAGGCGTGCCGTCCGACAGGAAGGGCATGTCCTCCTGCGGGAGGATCTTGCCGATGACGCCCTTGTTTCCGTGGCGGCCGGCGAGCTTGTCGCCGTCCTGGATCTTGCGCTTCTGTGCCACGTAGACACGGACCAACTCGTTGACGCCGGGAGGCAGATCGTCGTCGTCCTCGCGTGAGAACACGCGAATACCGATGACCTTTCCGTTCTCGCCGTGCGGCACCTTCAGAGAGGTGTCGCGAACCTCGCGGGCCTTCTCACCGAAGATGGCGCGCAACAGGCGCTCCTCGGGGGTCAGCTCGGTCTCGCCCTTCGGCGTGACCTTTCCGACGAGGACGTCGCCGTCACGAACCTCGGCACCGATGCGGATGATGCCACGCTCGTCGAGGTCTGCGAGGACCTCGTCCGAGACGTTCGGGATGTCCCGAGTGATCTCTTCGGCACCGAGCTTGGTGTCGCGAGCATCGATCTCGTGCTCCTCGATGTGAATCGAGGTCAGGACGTCCTCTTCCACGAGGCGCTGCGACAGAATGATCGCGTCCTCGTAGTTGTGGCCCTCCCACGGCATGATCGCGACGAGCAAGTTCTTGCCCAGCGCCATCTCGCCGTTCTCGGTGCAGGGCCCGTCGGCCAGAACCTGGCCGGCCTCGACCCGTGCGCCCTCGTCCACGATGGGACGCTGGTTGGCACAGGTGCCCTGGTTCGAGCGCGCGAACTTGCGCATCCGGTAGGTGTTGCGCGTTCCGTCGTCCGCCATCACGGTGACGTAGTCGGCGGACACCTCTTCGATGACGCCGGACTTCTCGTTGACGATCACGTCGCCCGCATCGACTGCCGCACGCAGTTCCATGCCGGTTCCGACCAGCGGAGCCTCGCTACGCACCAGCGGAACGGCCTGACGCTGCATGTTCGCACCCATCAGGGCGCGGTTGGCGTCGTCGTGCTCGAGGAACGGAATCATCGCCGTGGCCACGGAGACCATCTGGCGAGGCGAGACGTCCATGTAGTCGACGTCGAGGGACGAGACGAACTCGACCTCTCCGCCCTTACGACGAACGAGGATCTTCTCGTCGACGAAACGACCCGAGGTGTCGATGGTCGAGTTGGCCTGCGCCACGACGTGGCGGTCCTCCTCGTCCGCAGTCAGGTAATCGACATCGTCGGTGACCTGTCCTTCGACGACCTTGCGGTACGGCGTCTCGATGAATCCGAACGGGTTCACCCGGGCATACACCGAGAGCGATCCGATGAGGCCGATGTTCGGGCCTTCCGGGGTCTCGATGGGGCACATGCGGCCGTAGTGCGACGGGTGGACGTCGCGGACCTCGAGGCCGGCGCGCTCACGCGACAGACCGCCGGGGCCCAGTGCCGACAGACGACGCTTGTGCGTCAAGCCGGACAACGGATTGTTCTGGTCCATGAACTGCGACAGCTGGGAAGTTCCGAAGAACTCCTTGATCGCCGCGACCACGGGACGGATGTTGATCAGGGTCTGCGGCGTAATGGCCTCGACGTCCTGGGTGGTCATCCGCTCGCGGACCACACGCTCCATGCGGGACAGGCCCACGCGGATCTGGTTCTGGATCAGCTCGCCGACAGTGCGCAGACGACGGTTGCCGAAGTGGTCGATGTCGTCGACCTCGACGGGAACCTCGACGCCCTGGGGCGCCGTCATCGACTTCTCGCCCGCGTGCAGACGCACGAGGTACTCGATGGTGGCGACGATGTCCTCTTCGGTCAGCGTCGACGCCTCGATGGGCAGACCCGAGTTCAGGCCCAGCTTCTTGTTGATCTTGTACCGACCGACGCGTGCCAGGTCGTAGCGCTTCTCCTTGAAGAACAAGTTCTCCAGCAGGGTCTGCGCGCTTTCCTTCGTGGGCGGCTCGCCCGGACGGAGCTTGCGGTAGATATCGAGCAGCGCCTCGTCGGTGCCGGCGGTGTTGTCCTTCTCCAGCGTGGCCATGAGGATCTCCGAGAAGCCGAAACGCTCGGTGATCTGCTCGGTGGTCCAGCCCAGCGCCTTGAGCAGCACGGTGACCGGCTGACGACGCTTGCGGTCGATGCGAACACCGACGGTGTCGCGCTTGTCGACGTCGAACTCGAGCCAAGCGCCGCGACCGGGGATGACCTTGACGCTGTGCAGGTCCTTCTCGGTGGTCTTGTCAACGGCGTGGTCGAAGTAGACACCGGGGGAACGCACGAGCTGGGACACCACGACGCGCTCGGTGCCGTTGATGACGAAGGTGCCCTTGTCGGTCATCATCGGGAAATCACCCATGAAGACCGTCTGGCTCTTGATCTCACCGGTGTTGTTGTTGATGAACTCCGCGGTGACGAACAAGGGCGCCGCGTAGGTCATGTCCTTGTCCTTGCACTCGTCGATCGAGGCCTTGACCTCGTCGAAGCGTGGGTCGGAGAAGGAGAGGGACATCGAACCGGAAAAGTCCTCGATAGGCGAGAGCTCCGTCAGAATGTCCTCGAGGCCGCCGCTACGCGAGTTGTCGCCACGTGCTTCCGCACGTGCACGCCACTCGGGTGTACCGACGAGCCATTCGAACGAATCGGTCTGAAGATCGAGCAACCCCGGGACTTCGAGTGGCTCGCGAATTTTCGCGAACGACACCCTCTTCGGGGCTCCGGGAGTTCCGGCGTTTTCCTTGGACTGGGTGGAGACTGCCAAGATGCGTCCTTCCAGCACCTCACGCGGGCCGCTTCGTGCACTTCGCGACCATCGCTAATCTGCTTCTTTGAATGGGAACTTCGCTGGTCACAACCCGTACGAAGTCCTCGCTCAGCAGAGATCGACACACGTGTCGATCATGCAAAGTCTGGAAGTGGACAGGAGGCACCCAGCGCAACGTCCGAAAGTACCCCACACGGGCCGAATTGGCAACCGCGAGCGCGCGCATCTCTGCCGCGGGCGCTGCAAGAGCGCGCTCGACCCGGAAAGATCACGAATCGAGCGGACGAGCAGAGCAACACCGTTCACGATCTATCGACGCCCGGTGCCTCCATTTGCTCCGGCGTCGGATTCGATCATGTCAGCGAAGCGAGAACCGCGCTCGTTGAATCCGGTAATCAGAGTGGACTCCCGAAGCCGTCCCGTCAAGAGCACACGCCCGGTTCGGGCCCCGGAAAAACACTCTCCGCAGAATTCGAACGCGCCGACCGATCAGCGATTGTCGATCGTGGCCAGCAACCATGTGCCGTCGGTGCGCTCCATCGTCAGCGTCACCGGCGTCTGGACGGTCCCCTGGTCGACGGACTCCTGCGTGGCTGCGATGTCCATGCTGGCCACGAGTTCCGCGCGGTCCCCGTCCAGCACCGAGACACCGATGTCGGTGACGGTGGCCGTGGTGGTGGTCTGCGTCTGGATGACGCCCTGCTTGGTTTGCTCGGCCGTCGAGTCGTACTCGCCGCGGCGCTCGTCGTTGAGCACGGCGCGGGCGGCCGCCTGGTCTTCGTCGATGGTGTCGAACTTGTAGCTGAACACCGTCTGCAGCGCGTCACGCGCCGCCTGGGTGACCTCGAGCGTCGCGGATGTGTCGACCCACGCCTCGTTGCTGACGCTGGACGTACCTGGCCGGACGACGGCCAGAAGCGCAATCACCGCGAACACGACCGCGAGCGCCGAGAGAAGCATGGTGCGCGGCGTCCACCAGGACGTGCCGGGGCCGGAGGTCTCGTCAACGTCGGTAGCGGACGCCTCGGGCTCGGGTGCGGGCTTCGTCTCGGTTTCGGACTCGGACTTGGTCTCGATCTCGGTCTTGGTCTCGGGTGCGGACTTCTTGGACAGATCGACCGAATCGGGCGCCGTGGCGGCAACGCCGGACTCGGACTCTGCTGCCGAGTCGGCGCCACCGGGCGAGGTGGCAGGGCGGCCGGCGATCTTCTGGCGACGGATACTGCCGGCGGGGGGACGTGCGGCGCCCGTGGGCGGTCTACGGCGTGCGGGGGGCATCGGGACGACTCCTAATAGGTACTGAGCGTGCGAGACGGTGGGTCAAGCAACACCGAGGTGTCACTG
>JBASAM010000020.1:0-48135 GCA_049650605.1 Rhodococcus sp. (in: high G+C Gram-positive bacteria)
GCCGGCGCCGGTGTCGCTGGCGTGCTCGCACAGTGGGCGCCGTGGCCGGAGGTGCTGCCCTACCTGGTGCACGTGGCGCTGGCCGTCGTGGCCACCGCCGCTCTGCGCTCGGTTCCCGAAACCAAGGCGACAGCAACCGACGGCGCCTCGCTGGTATCCGATCTGAAGATTCCGTCCGCCGGGCACCGCCGTTTCCTCACCGTCGTGCTCCCGATGGCGCCGTGGGTGTTCGGCGCGGCCAGCGTGGCGTACGCCGTTCTCCCCGGCTTGATGGCCGACCATTCCGGATCCTTTCCCATCGCGTTCTCCGCGCTTCTGGGTGTGGTCGCGCTGTCGTTCGGGTTCGCCATTCAGGCGCTGGGTCGACGCATCGACACCCCGTCGAGCGCACGCGCGGTGATGGTCGCGCTCGCGATCGTCGTGGTCGGCATGGTCCTGGTCTCGGTGGCCGCGGACGTGCTGACCATCCCGATGGCGCTGCTCGCCGCGGCAGTGCTGGGCTGCGGATACGGCATGGCGATGGTCTCGGGGCTGCAGGAGGTGCAGCGCATCGCAGGCCCGCGGGATCTGGCGGGGCTGACGGCAGTGTTCTACTCGGTGACCTACCTGGGTTTTGCCGTGCCGGCCGTCCTCGCGCTGCTGGTGCAGGAGTTCCCGAACACCATCACCTACCCCGAACTGTTCACTGCGGGTGCAGCTCTCGCGGCGGTGTCGCTTGCCGTCGTAGCGCTCGAGTCCCGCTCGAACCTGCCGTCACGGTAGGTCGGGCAGCTTCTTCTTCTCGAGCCACGACTCCCAGAACTCGTCGGTGCTGCCGAACGTATTGGCCAGCTCGACGAAGTCGGACGTGATCACCGTCGAGTGCTGGAACCGAGACGTCCACTCCCGCAGCAGGTCGAAGAACGACCCGCTGCCGATGGTGCGCCGAAGTGCATGCAGCGCAAGCGCTCCGCGTTTGTAGATGCGATCGTCGAACATGTCGTCCGGGCCGGGGTCGCCGAGGACGATGTCCTGATCCAGCGAGGACAGGCGATCGTGCGCGTCGGCGGCTTCGTCGGCGGCGGACGGCCCGCCCGACGCCTCCGACCAGATCCATTCCGAGTAGCACGCGAAGCCTTCGTGCAGCCAGATGTCACGAAAACGGCCGCTGGTCAAACTGTTTCCGAACCACTGGTGGGCCAGTTCGTGCGCGACCAGCCGTTCGTACTCGCGGTCGCCGTCGCAGTGGTTCGCGCCGAAGACCGACAAAGTCTGCGCCTCGATGGGGATCTCGAGATCGTCGTCGGTGATCACCACCGCATAGGCGTCGAACGGGTACGGGCCGAAGGATTCGACGAACGTTGCCATCATCTGCTGCTGGCGACCGAAGTCGTGGTCGAAGTTCTTGCGTAGACGCCGCGGGAGAAACGCGTCGATACGCACGGGGGACGAGCTGACCCGATGGTGCTCGTACTGACCGATCTGCACCGTCGCGAGGTACGACGCCATCGGCTCCGGCTGCTCGAACACCCAGGTGGTTCGAGACGATCGAGTCTTCTTCTGCGTCAACGTCCCGTTGGAAACCACCTGGTAGGGCGAGTCCGTCGTGATCGAGATGGTGTACGCCGCTTTGGAACTCGGGTGATCGTCACACGGATACCACGACGCGGCGCCGTTGGGCTGACTCGCCACGATCGCGCCGTCCGTCAGTTCCTCCCAGCCGACATCACCCCACACCCCGTCGATCGGGGCCGGGTTGCCGCTGTAGGACACGGTGAGGACGAAGGGCGTGCCGGCAGCCATCGGCCGGGGAGTGGTGACTCGAAGTTTGCCCCCGCGGTGGGTGAAGCGAACCCCGCGCATGCCGCCGACGGCGACCTTGGACACCGACAGCGCGGGTCCGAGATCTAGCGAGAACGTGTCGAGCTCCACATCGGGAACGGCGTGCACGACGGCCTTGCCCGACAACCGATTGGACGCGACCTTGTACTCGAGGTCGAGCTCGTAGCGATCGACGGAGTACCCGCGGTTGCCGTTGTCCGGAAGGTAGGAGTCGGGGACGAAAGAGTCGGAACTGGGCATCACTTCTCGGTCCACGGCGCGATCGGATTTCCCTGCCACCGGCTCGACTCGGGCACCGTGTCTCCGCGCATCACCAGCGACGCCGGTCCGACGGTGGCGCCGGCGCCGATCCCCGCTGCGGGCAGCGCCACGCAATGCGGGCCCAACGTCGCGCCCACCCCCAATTTCACCGTGTCCATACTCATGATCCGATCATGGAACAGGTGGGTCTGCACAACGCACCCTCGGTTCACCGTTGCTCCGTCGCCCAGGGTGATGAGATCGGCCTCGGGCAACCAGTACGTCTCGCACCAGACTCCGCGACCGATGTGCGCGCCGAGCCACCGCAGCCACACGTTCAGCACCGGCGTCCCCTCCGCTGCCCGTGCGAACCACGGAGCGGCGACGACCTCCACGAACGTGTCGGCCACCTCGTTGCGCCACACGAACGAACTCCACAGCGGATGCTCCACCGCCCCGATTCGCCCCACCAGCGACCACTTCGCCGCGGCCGACACAGCTGCGGCGACGGCGCCTGCGATCAGCAGCACCACACCGCTCAGCAGCGCAGCCGCCGCGTAGCCGACAGTGCCGGCGATCCACGTCAGTGCGGCCAGCACGCCGAATCCGACGGCGAACGACACCACGACGGGTATCAGTCGGCAGGTCTCGACGACGGCACGTGCGATCTTGAGTCGCCGCGGCGGGTCGAACGTGCGCGAGGTGTCGGTCGAGCCTGGTGCCCGCCGCAGGCGTACCGGCGGACTGCCCAGCCACGACGATCCCGATTTCGCCTTCGCGGGCGCCGCCGACAGCACTGCGACCAGGCCGTTCTTGGGAACTCTTCGACCGGCGGCCGCCATTCCGGAGTTGCCCAGGAAGGCGCGTTTGCCCACCTTCGCCTCGCCCAGCAGCATCCAGCCGCCGCCCAGTTCGTAGCTCGCGATCATGGTGTCGTCGGCCAGGAACGCTCCGTCGCCCACCGTCGTGAACGTCGGAACCATCAGTACTGTCGACGCCTCGACGTCCCTGCCGATGTCGGCGCCCAGGAGCCGCAGCCAACCGGGGGTGAGCAACGACGCGTAGAGCGGGAACAGGAACGTGCGGGCACTGTCCATCAACCGTTCCGTCGCCCACACCTGCCACCCGATGCGGCTGCGTACTGCGTGGTGGCCGGCGACCAGTCCGATGGAGAGCAGCCGCACCGAGATCAGCGTGACCGCGGCGAAGACTGCCAGCGACACCATCGTCGCGGGTGCGAGCCAGGCCAATCCCAGCCCGACGGCCCCGAGCAGCGTGGTGGTGTCGGCGATGCGTGTCCCGATCAGCAGCAGACCGACGGCGATGGACAGCAGCGGAAGTCCCGAGAGCAGAAGCGACGTCACGCCGTAGACCGGCACCCAACCCGGCCCGCGCGGCGGCGGGGAGTCGGGCCAGGGGTGAATCGCCTTGCCCACCTTGGCTGCGGGAGATCCGGACCATTGCTGGCCGGCCTTGACCTTGCCGGACACGGCGGAACCCGCAGTGATCTCGGCACGACGACCGATCTTCGATCCGGGCAGCAAGGTGGAGCGGGCTCCGACTGTCGCCCCGTCGCCCACCTCGATCGTGCCGATGTGCACGACGTCGCCGTCGATCCAGTAGCCGGAGATGTCGACCTCCGGCTCCAGCGAGCATCCGTCGCCGAGCGTGAGCATGCCGGTGACCGGAGGCAGAGTGTGCAGATCGACGTCGCGGCCCACCGTGGCACCCAGCGCTCTGGCGTAGTAGACCATCCACGGCGCGCCCGACAGGTTCGATGCGCCGCTGGCGTCGGTCAGACGGTTGGCCGCCCACAGGCGTAGGTGGACGCTTCCGCCGCGCGGGTGCGTTCCCTCGGTCACCCCGCGCATCAACAACCGCGACCCCACCACCGAGATGGTCATGCGGCCGACGGGGGTCACGAACAGCACGAACGCCGGGACCAGCCACCACCAGGACAGCGTCGGCAACCACGCGATGGTGGTGAACCGCGATACGACGTCGGCCAGGATGCCCAACCATGTGACCCACTGCAGTCCGGTCAGCGTGGTCAACGGCAGCGTGGCCAGTACCTGCGTTGCCTGCGCGGACACCGGCGTCGGAGTCACGACGCGCTTCTCGCGTACCGACGGCGGAGCCATCGCGTCGAGCAGGGCGACCAGCGAGCCGAGTCGGGGATGGTCGTAGAGCTGCGCGACGGTGATCTCGGGGTACCGCTCGCGAAGCCGGGTGACCAGCAGCGCCGCGGACAGTGAGCCGCCTCCTGCGGCGAAGAAGTCGGCGTCCACCGACCCGATCTCGGACCCCAGGACATCGGTCCACAGTGCGGCGACCCAGCCGGCCGTCCCGCTCAGATCGGTGCCGCCCGAGTCCTCGGAGCCTCCGCGTCCCGGCAGCGGCCACGGCAGCGCGGCCCGGTCGACCTTGCCCGACGTGCGCGTCGGCAGCTCGTCGACCAGTGCCAGTCTCGGTATCATCGCGGACGGAAGCTGTTCTGCCAGTATTTCTCTGGCCATCACCACGTCGAAATCGGGATCGGTGCTCGCGATGTACCCGATCAGAACCGGCGTTCCCGATCCGGTGGTGCGCACCGCCGCAGCGGCGCCGCTGACGCCAGGTAGCGACTGCAAGGCGCCGTCCACCTCGCCGAGTTCGATGCGGCGCCCACCCACCTTGACCTGATCGTCGGCCCGGCCCTGGAACAGCAGCCCTTCCAGCTCGAGTCGGACCAGATCGCCACTGCGATACGCGCGGTCCCAGCCCAGCGATGCCATGGGCGCGTACTTCTCCGCGTCTTTCTCGGGATCGAGATAGCGGGCCAGTCCGACGCCGCCGATCACCAGCTCGCCCACCTCGCCCGGCGCCACCGGCTGCTCGTCCGGTCCCACCACTGCCAGGTCCCAGCCGTCGAGCGGGAGCCCGATGCGCACCGGCCCGGTACCGTCCATCAGCGCCGCACATGCCACCACGGTGGCCTCGGTGGGACCGTAGGTGTTCCACACCTCGCGGCCCGGAACGGCGAGGCGCTCGGCCAGATCCGGTGGGCACGCCTCGCCGCCGAAGATCAGCAGGCGCACGTCCTCGAGCGCTTCCCGTGGCCACAGCGCGGCGAGGGTGGGGACCGTCGAGACGATGCTGATGTCTCTGGCCACCAGCCAGGGGCCGAGGTCGACGCCGCTGCGCACCAGCGATCGCGGTGCCGGAACAAGGCACGCGCCGCTGCGCCACGCCAGCCACATCTCCTCGCAGGAGGCGTCGAAGGCCACGGACAGTCCGGCGAGCACCCGATCACCGGGGCCGATCGGGTGGTCCTGGAGAAACAGCCTGGCCTCGGCGTCGACGAACGCGGCGGCGTTGCGATTGCTCACCGCGACGCCCTTGGGCTTGCCGGTGGAACCGGAGGTGAAGATGACCCAGGCATCGTCGTCGGGCGTCGGCCGCGCCACCGACCGTCCGGTGCCGGGATTCGAGGTGGTGGTGACGTCGCCGTCGGCGATGATCGCGGTGACCCCGGCTTCGGAGAAGACCAACTCGGCGCGTTCGTCCGGATCGTCGACGTCGACCGGTACGTACGCGGCCCCCGCGGCGATCACCGACAGGATGGCGGCGTACAGCGAGTAGGTGCCCGACGGCATCCGTACGCCGACTCGGTCTCCAGCGCAGACGCCGTGACGAGATAGCCAGCGGGCACCCTCGGCGATGTTGCCGATCAGCTCGCTGTAGCTGATGGTGGTGTCGCCGTCGTCGATCGCAGGTGCGTCCGGGTGGGCCGCCGCCGTCGCCTCGAGGATGTCGACGAGGGTGCGCACCGGAGCCGCTCGGTGTGAGCGGACGTACTCGCTGGGAATACGGGTCTGCAGTGACAAGACGGACGGCCTCTCGGTTCAGCGGGGTGGCATGTGCGGCGTGTGGAGGTTATTTCACGTCTAGTTTGCGGCTTGGTGAACAGATTCATGCACGTGCAGGCGCCCGCGGCCAGGCGGCTGTGACCTCCCTCTCACTACGCTGCGCGCAACCGGCACATCGTTAGCATCGGCAGGGTGATTCCCGCTCCTATTGTTGTGTTCGACAGCCCCCGGGTCGAGACCTCGGACGTCGTCAGGTTCTCCGCCGCGGACCTGTCCGAGGCGCAGCATCGATACACCGGCCTCAAAGCCGACCACCCCGACCTTCCCGTGCTGGTAGACCTCGACGTGCACCTCGCGGTGGACGCACGCACCGCACGCCGTGAGGTGCTCGCATCGATCACCAAGCCCCGCGTGGGGACGCTGCAGTACGTGGGCACGGCATCGGGACTGGCGGGGCTGATCGCGGACATCGTGGCCGTGAACGTCGCCGACGGGGTCACGCTGCGGCCGGTGATGGAAGACTCTCGCGACGCCGTCGTGCGGGCCGTGACCGACGAGGTCATTCCGGCGCTCGCACCCCGGAGAGTGCGGGCTTCCTGACGGGCGCTCACACCTCGGCTTCGACGTCCACGGCCAGTCCCGCGGTGATGCGGAGCAGTTCGGAGAAGGTCGTGCGAAACGTCGTGTTGGCATGTCCGGCCGCCGCCCACAACTGCGGGTGCTCCTGCAGTGCCGTGTCGACGAAGGTCGACAAGTTGGTGGGATGGCCCACCGGTGCGATGCCTCCGACGGGCTGCCCGGTGGCGTGTTCGACCACCTCGATGGGCGCGCGGGCGAGTGTGCCGCCGACGCGACGTCCGGTGGCCGCGAGGTCGACGTTGTGCGATCCGGACACCAGGAACAGCACCGGATCGTCGTCGAGAAGGAACACCAGAGACTTGACGACGGCTCCCAGCTCGACGCCGTTGATCGTTGCTGCCTGACGTGCGGTGTGCATCGGTTCGGGTTGCGTCACGATCACCCCGTGGTGACCGCGTGCGATCAGAACCTCCGCCACGTGCGCTGCGCCGGGGTGGGGAATCCGGGTCATGTCCCGAAGGGTATCGGCCGTGGCCGACGCCCACCGGACTGTCGTTATCCTGAGCCGATGACGACTGCAGCGGATTCGTGGAAAGCGTTCACTGTCACCACCGAAGGGCACGTGGCCACCGTGACCCTGACAGGTCCGAGCAAGGGCAACGCGATGGGTCCGGACTTCTGGTCCGAGCTGCCGCTCGTGTTCTCCGCTTTGGATGCGGACCCTGAGGTTCGGGCCGTCGTGCTCGCCGGCTCCGGGAAGAACTTCAGCTACGGGCTCGACCTCCCCGCGATGGCGTCGGACTTCGGCGCGGTCATGGGGGACAAGGCGCAGGCCGGTCCACGCAGCACGTTCCACGACATGATCAAGCGGATGCAGGCGTCCATCAACGCTGTCGCGGACTGCCGCAAGCCCGTCGTCGCGGCCGTTCAGGGCTGGTGCATCGGGGGCGGGATCGACCTGATCTCCGCAGCGGACATTCGGTACGCGAGCGTCGACGCGAAGTTCAGCGTGCGCGAGGTCAAAGTGGCGATCGTCGCGGACATGGGATCGTTCGCGCGGCTTCCCGCGATCATCGGCGACGGTCACCTTCGTGAACTCGCGCTGACAGGCAAGGACATCGATGCGGCTCGGGCCGAAAAAATCGGCTTGGTCAACGACGTATTCGACGACGCGGACGCCGTACTGGCCGCCGCTCATCGCACGGCGAGCGAGATCGCGGACAACCCGCCGCTGGTGGTCCACGGCATCAAGTCGGTGCTCGATCACAGCCGCGCCGCCGCGGTGGACGATTCACTGCGCTACGTCGCGGCGTGGAACTCGGCGTTCCTGCCGTCGGAAGACCTGACCGAAGCCATCACGTCGGTCTTCGAGAGGCGCCCGGCGAAATTTCAGGGCAAGTAGAAGCTCGGGGGCAGATGACAGATCGCCGTCACCTCAGGTGAGATCGCGCCGCCCCACCGCCCACAGCCCGACGCGCACGAGGGCGCCGGCCAGGAGCAGGAAAACTACGGTGGGTATGGCGGGCACCGACGCACCGACCTCGGCAGGTACGTGCGAATGCGGGGCGATGTCCCGTAGCCACCGAGGGGCACCGATCAGGCTGCCGAGCGGCCCCAGCACCAGGTCGATCACGACGGCAAGCCAGCCGATCGCCACCCACCGCGATCCGAAGCCGTATGCGGCGAAGGCGATCGCGCCGACGGCAAGCGTCGGCGGCAGCTGCGAAAGTGCAGCGACGACCACGTCGGCGGCAGGAGGACCGTCGGCCCCGACCAGGCCGGCTCCGACAACCACACCGACTCCCGCGAGTGCCATCACGAGGAGTGCCGTCGCCGCTGAAGTGGCGGCGGCCGCGAGTACCCGCGTACCCGGGGACACGGCGGTGGCGAGCAGCAGCTCGGCGCGGCCAGTCCGATCGTCGTCGCTAAGCCGCCCCACCACGGACACGGCCGCAGCCGCGGCCGCTATTGCCACGATCCCGAGCACGGTATTGATCAGCGCGGCGACCAGGTCGATCGACGCCGTCGACGAGCCGCCGCCGATTTCCCTGATGACGTCGCTCGTTCCGCTGGACCCGCCCATCAGGTCGTCGACCGAGTTGGTGAGCAAACCCACCAGCACGCAGTAGGCGAACGCGCCCGACATCCATGGCGCCAGGGACGTGTCCATCGTGCGAACGGTGACACCGACGATCGAGATCGGCCATCTCGCGGTCGGTGGACCGGGCCGTGGCTGCACGAGTCCCGCCCCCAGGTCACGCATACCGGCGACTGCTGCCGCGACCCCGACCCCGACCACGTAGAGGATCAGACACGCGAGGGCCGGCAGCAGCGATCGGTCGCCGAGCGGGGCCACACGCTCTGCCCATCCCAGCGGCGACAGCCACGTCAGCCAGGACAGGCCGTCGACTGCGTCGCCGACCCCTCGGACGAGGTAGGCGGTCAGCAGAATCACCGCTGACGTGGCAATGGCCGTCCGCGACGCCGTCACCACCTGATCGACGACCACCGCTGTTCCGATTGCCGCGAGCCCGGCGGCGATGACCTGAACTGCGACGAACGCCGCCGCTGTCCCCGGCACCCCGATCACCGCGGACGCGAGGCCGGTCAGCGCACCTGTGCTGATCGCCGCGACGGTGGCGGTGATGGTGGCG
This sequence comes from Rhodococcus sp. (in: high G+C Gram-positive bacteria), assembly GCA_049650605.1. Lineage (GTDB taxonomy): Bacteria > Actinomycetota > Actinomycetes > Mycobacteriales > Mycobacteriaceae > Rhodococcoides. The sequence continues at coordinate 9,143 of JBASAM010000020.1, forward strand.
GCGGCCAACGGTGCCGATGCCCCGATCGCGCCGGCCCGAACGAGCTCCATACGGCCGGACTGTTCCGGTGCGCGCAGGTTTCGTGTGACCGTCGCGGCCGCGATGATCGCGACGATGAGAAGCGCGAACATGCCCACGCGCCACACGGCGATCTGTCCGGTGCCCGATGTGTCACGCAGCGGGCCGAGAAGGATCTGGAAGACCGGGTTGGCTGCGGATCCGTCGGCCAGCTGTGAGCGCGCTGCCGCGTCCGGGTAGAGCGCGCCCAGCGACGCCGCGGTCAGCAGCAGCAGGATGGGGACCACCACGACGCCGATCGGCGTCGCGATGCGTTCGGTGCGAACGGCAACTCCGAGGAGTTGGCCGGTTCCGCTGAACGGTCCCCCGGTGATCTGTCGGCCGGTCATCAGCCGTAGAAGCGTAGGAACATCTCTTCCAGCGACGGCGGCGTGACCGAGAGGTCCACGACTCCTAGATTGCCCAGCGCGGCAATCGTTCCGGAGAGTTCTGCGCGCGTCGCGGAGAAGGTGACATGTCGGCGATCCGGCCCCGTTCCGGGGGTGACGTCGAGGTCACCTACGCCCGCAGTTCGGGCGAGGACGCTGTCGTCACCGGTGATCTCCGCCTCGACGTGCACGGTGGTGACGTGACGGAGCTCGGCAAGCGTCCCACTCTCGACCGTCTTCCCCGCTCGGATGATGGTGACGGTGTCGCAGAGCTTCTCGACCTCGGAGAGGATGTGACTCGACAGCAGAACCGACGTCCCCCGGTCGGCGCTCTCTCGAACGCACTCGGCGAAGACGTTCTCCATCACGGGGTCGAGGCCCGATGTGGGTTCGTCGAGAATTACCAGTTCTGCAGGCGCCGCGAACGCTGCGACCAGGACGACCTTCTGGCGGTTTCCTTTGGAGTAGGTCGAGATTCGCTTCGACGGGTCGAGATCGAAGCGGTCGATCAGGGCGTCGCGTGCACGTTTGTCGATGTGCGCCCGCCGCATACCCAGCAGCAGGTCGATGGTTTCGCCGCCGGTCAGTCGCGGCCACAGCGCAACGTCGCCGGGGACGTAGGCCAACCGTTTGTGCACGCTCACGGCGTCGCGCACGGGGTCCGATCCCAGGATCCGCACGGAGCCGCCGTCGCGGTGCACAAGTCCGAGCAGGATACGAATGGTCGTCGACTTACCGGCGCCGTTCGGCCCCAGAAAGCCGGCGATCTTGCCGTCGGGGACGGTCAACGACAAACCGTCGAGGGCGCGATGGTTGCCGAATTCCTTGACGAGCCCGTCGATCTCGACCGCATTGTGCTTGTCGTTCACGCTGGTACGACGTCGACTGGAGGTCGGTCCTTGTGCCCCACTCGATCAGCGGAAAGCGCTCTTCGGGTCGTTCCACAGCTGATCGGTGAAGTCCTCGAGGACCACGAGCACGACCGAATCCTCGGCGCGGCGCAGAATCGACTTGCTGGCCCGTACCTGCAGGATGTCTCCTTTGGAATCGCTCATCCGCCAGAGGGAGTCGGCGCGGGTGGCGACGGTCGTCAGGAACGTTTCTGCGATGTTGACGCCCACCGGCTCGTTCTCCGGGAAGACGTCCTGCAGCGTCAGTGTCTCGTCGGACCGTGGAGATTCCTCGTCGAATCCCATGAGCTCGTCGAAAGCTTCGTTGGCGAAGACCACGGTGCCCGCGGTGTCCACGGCGAGCACAGGCACCGGAATGCGGTCCAGCACGACGGTGACGGGCAGCGTCGGGAACTGCATGGGGGTGGAGATGGCCTCCGACATGGGGTTTCTCCGGTCGCTGACAGCGTCGCTCATCACTCGTACCGCACCTTCGTCGTAGATCGGCCTGTACTTGTTGTGGCGATGCTATCAGCGGTCACTACAGACCGGACCGCCACGCGGTGGAGCGTCCTAATGATCGCCCTGATCTTTCAGCCGCTTCACCGACGCCTCGATCTCGGCCTCCGCCTCGTCGCGACCGACCCAGTTCGACCCGGTGACGTGCTTGTTCGGCTCGAGATCCTTGTAGTGGACGAAGAAGTGCTCGATGGCGTCGAGTTCGAATTTCGACACGTCGGACAGATCCTGGATGTGATCCCACCGCGGATCCCCCGCCGGAACGCACAGCACCTTGTCGTCGCCACCGGCCTCGTCGACCATCTTGAACATTGCCACGGGACGGGCCTCGACCAGCACGCCGGGGAACACGGACTCCGGAAGCAAGACGAACGCGTCCAACGGATCGCCGTCCTCGCCCAGCGTGTCCTCGATGTAGCCGTAATCCGCCGGGTATCCCATCGCGGTGTAGAGGTAGCGATCGAGGCGGACCCGCCCGGACTCGTGATCGACCTCGTACTTGTTGCGATGACCCTTAGGAATTTCGATGGTCACGTCGAACTTCACGTCCACTGTCCTTTGCTCGGTGGCCACGTAGGCATGTGTTCCGATTCTCACCCCTGCGTGAGCACCGGTGGTCAGACCCTAGCGGTCCGCATCGACCCGGGCCGAGAACAGGGTCGATAGGGTTGTCGCTTCAGGTGTACCGATCGAGCGAGGAGTGACGTGAGCGCAGGCAAGCGATCCACCGCGAGACGGTGGGGAGCCGTCGGCGCCGTGGTCGCCGCCGCAATAGTCGGTATCGCTCTGGTCACCCCGACGTTCGGTGCCGACGACGCTCCCGTCGCCCTGTTCCCGGAGCCGCCCCGCATCGTGCCGAACCCCGCGGTGGTCCCGGTACCGGCGGACGCGCCGATTCCCAGCCCGGCGGGATTGCAAGCGGTCCTCGACCCCGCTCTGCGGAATCCCGACCTGGGCCGATTCACCGGAACGGTGGCCGACGCCGTCACCGGACAAGTGCTGTGGAGCAGCGACGCCGACGTGCCGATGACACCCGCGTCGACGACGAAGATCCTGACGGCCGCCGCCGCGATGATGGCGCTTCCGGGCGATCACCGGATGACCACGCAGGTGGTTGCCGGCGACTCGCCCGGTCGGGTGGTCCTGACCGGAGAGGGCGATCCGACGCTCACGGCGGAACCGGTCGGTACCCCCGGCTTCTACGACGGCGGTGCCCGGATCGACGATCTGGTCGAGCAGATCCGCAGGTCCGGGGCCACCGTCACCTCGATCGCGGTGGACCTCGGCGCCTACAGCGGGCCGACCCTGGCGCAGGGGTGGTTCCCCGGCGACATCGCGGGCGGATACATCACTCCCATCGAGCCGATCGCCCTGGACGGCGGTCGTTCGGTACCGACGGTGGACGAGTCGCCACGCAGCGCGACACCGGCGCTCGACGCCGGACGGGCGCTGGCCCGCGGGTTGGGGCTGGACCCTGCGGTGGTGACCGAAGGCAGAGCGGGGGCCGGAGCCGGGTCGCTGGCTACGGTGCAGTCCGCGCCGCTCCGTATCCGGCTGGGTCAGATGCTCAGCTATTCCGACAATGTCCTGGCCGAGGCCGTCGGCCGCGAGATCGCCGTCGCTGTGGGTGAGCCTGCATCGTTCGACGGTGCGGAAACCGCGGTCGTGGAGACCCTGCAGAAGAACGGTGTGGACACCTCCGGGGTATCGCTCGAAGACACCGGCGGGCTGTCCGTGGACAACCTGATCCCGGCGCGTGTGCTCGGAGAGATCGTGACCATGGCCGCCGGGAGCGGCGCCGAAACGCTGCGGCCGATGCTCGACTACCTGCCCGTGGCGGGGGCGACGGGCACATTGGCCGCGCGCTATTCCTCCGGCGACCGCACCGCCGCCGGTTGGTTGCGCGCGAAGACGGGAACGCTCTCGACAGCCAGTGCGTTGGCCGGGTACGTGATCGACGACAGCGCGCGCGTCCTGACGTTCGCGCTGATGTCCAACGACCTGCCGCCGGAGGTCGGTCGGCCCGCGCTCGATGCACTGGCGTCGAGGCTCAGGTCATGCGGATGCGAATAGAGCGGGTGGAAAGCGAATGAGTGATTCGGGCGTGATCGATTGGGGTCTTGCGGCCAGGGCGGGTGCCCGGCTGGCACCGAGCGGTCCCAAGATGACCGAGTACACCGCGGAGCAGGCCATGCGCGAGCTCGCCGACGCATCGGTACGCGCCGAGGGCCCGGTGCGCGAGGTCACGGGCTTGGCCGACGGGCTGCCGGTTCCGGCCGCTCGAGTGCTCGATCGGCCGGAGTGGATCGCGGCGGCGTCCGAGTCGATGCGCCACCTCGTGACGGTGACGCAGGGCGGCGATGACGAACCCGCCGACGCGGGTGGGTCGTTCCTGGGCGGCAAGCCGGGTGGCGTGCAGGCGGGAGCCATGTTGGCGTTTCTCTCGACGGCGATCCTCGGACAGTACGATCCGTTCACCGGGCCGGACGGCACGCTGCTGCTGGTGGCGCCGAACATCGTCTCGGTGGAGCGATCGCTTCGGTTGCAGCCCAGCGATTTTCGACTGTGGGTGTGTCTCCATGAGGTGACGCACCGGGTGCAGTTCTCGTCGTCCCCGTGGTTGGCCGGGTACATGAAGGACACGGTGGGGGTGCTGCAGGACGGTGCCGACGAGCCGGTGTCCGATGTCGTCGGCCGTCTCGTGGAAGCAATTCGCTCGCGCGGGGGCAGCTCGGACGGGAAAAGCAGTAGCGACGGGGGCATCGTCGGGCTGCTTCGCGCGACGCAGGCGCCGCCGCAGCAGGAGGCGCTCGACCGACTTCTGGTGCTGGGGACCTTGCTCGAGGGACACGCAGATCACGTGATGGACGCGGTCGGGCCAGCAGTGGTTCCGTCGGTGACCTCGATCCGTCAGGCGTTCGACAGCCGGCGAACCCGGAAGCAGAATCCCGTGCAGCGCATCGTCCGGGCGCTTCTGGGGATGGACGCGAAAATGGCGCAGTACGTGCGCGGAAAGGCGTTCGTGGATGCCGTCGTCGAGCAGGTGGGAATGGAACGCTTCAACACCGTGTGGACCTCGCCCGAGACCTTGCCCCTGATGTCGGAGATCGACGCTCCCCAGCAGTGGACCGCACGCGTTCTGGGATGACCGATCGGTTTCCGGAGGGCCCGCACCTGCTGATCGTTCGGCAGGCGGTGCGTCGGTGGATAGCTCGACACTCGTCCGACCGCGCGGTGTGCGTCGCGCTGTCGGGTGGCCCCGATTCGCTGGCCCTCACCGCTGCGTGCGTGGCCGAGGGCGCCGACGTGCACGCCGTGGTGGTCGATCACGGAGTGCAGAGCGGGTCGGCCGAGGTGGCGCACTGGGCTGCGGAAACGGCTCGCGAACTCGGCTGCGCGCAGGCGACTGTGGTCGGCGTATCGGTCGACGGCACTGGCGGCCCCGAGGCAGCGGCCCGACGGGCCAGATACGACGCGCTGGACGCCGCCCGTGGGCATCGCCCCATCTTGTTGGGACACACGCTCGACGATCAGGCCGAGACGGTGTTGCTGGGGCTCGCACGCGGATCCGGTCCCCGTTCGCTGCGGGGGATGAGCGAATGGGCCCCACCCCGCGGGCGCCCACTGCTCGGCGTCCGGCGCGAATCGACGGCCGCTGCCTGCGCTGAACTGGGTCTGCACGGTTGGCAGGACCCGCAGAACCTCGATCCTGCGTTCACCAGAGTGCGGCTGCGCCTCGAGGTGCTGCCTCTGCTCGAGGAAGTGCTGCACGGCGGCGTCGCCGAAGCGCTCTCCCGCACGGCCGACCATCTGCGGGAAGACGAGGACGTGCTGGACGCCCTTGCCGCAGAGGTATTGGCGCGTGCGTCGGCGGGTGATGGTCCGAACGTCGCCGAGTTGAACGTTGCCGAATTGACGGACGTCCCTGCTGCACTGCGGCGTCGAGTGATTCGAGGCTGGCTCGCCGTCAACGGTGTGTCCGCGACCTCGGATGCACAGTTGCGCGCGGTGGACGACCTGGTGGGACGGTGGCGCGGTCAGGGCGGGGTGGCCGTGTCGGGCGGGGGCTGCGCCGGGAGGTTGGCCGCGGTGAGGCGGCATGGCAAGCTCGGACTCGTCCGCACGACCGACACGTTGCACGACTGATGAACCGAAGGGGCACCCGTGTACGAGGGCGACATCGCATCGATCCTGATCTCCGAAGAGGAGATCGAAAAGCGTATCGCCGAGCTGGCCGAGGAAATTGCCGCCCGCTACCCGGTGGGTGCGCCGGAAGGTGACCTACTGCTGGTCGGTGTGCTCAAGGGCGCCATCATGTTCATGACTGATTTCGCTCGCGCTCTTCCCATCCCGAGCCAGCTCGAGTTCATGGCGGTCAGCTCCTACGGGTCGTCCACGTCGTCGTCCGGCGTCGTCCGCATCCTCAAGGACCTGGACCGCGACATCCACGGCCGCAACGTGCTGATCGTCGAGGACATCATCGACTCGGGGCTGACGCTGTCGTGGTTGATGAAGAACCTCACCACGCGCCAGCCCGCGTCGCTCGAGGTGGTCACGCTGCTACGCAAGCCGGAGGCGGTCAAGGTGGACGTCGAGGTGGCCAATGTCGGCTTCGACATTCCCAACGAATTCGTCGTCGGATACGGCCTCGACTATGACGAGCGCTACCGGGACCTGCCGTACATCGGGTTGCTCGAACCGCGCGTCTACGGAGGCTGAGGACCATGGCCGGCGGCGGTTCCCCTACGGCAGTACGCACAGCGGACGACGTCCGGTCGGGTCGCGTTCAGCCCGCCGCCGTCGCCCAGCAGGCCCTGGACCGAATCAGCGAGCGCGACGGTGATGTGAACGCCTTCGTGGTGGTCCGGCCGGACGAGGTGCTTCGGGAAGCGGACGCGATAGCCGTTCGAGGGGATCTGCAGTCGCTTCCGCTGGCCGGGGTTCCGGTGGCCATCAAGGACAACGTGCCGCTGGCCGGTTATCCGATGCGAATCGGGTCTCGTGCCACGTCCGCCGAGCCCTCCACCACCGACCATCCCGTCGTCGCACGTCTTCGAGGCGCGGGCGCCGTGGTGGTCGGGCTGACTGCGGTGCCCGAACTGTGCCTGTGGGGCGCCACCGACGGAGCGGGCGGCATCACCCGCAACCCATGGAATCCGAGCCTGACGCCCGGCGGCTCGTCCGGTGGTTCGGCGGCCGCGGTGGCGTCGGGAATGGTTCCGATTGCGCTGGCCAACGACGGTATGGGCTCGATCAGGATCCCGGCTGCCGACTGCGGCCTGGTCGGCATCAAGCCCGGCAGTGGCGTGGTCCCGTCGGAACTGGGTTTCGACTCGTGGTCCGGCATGGCGGAGAACGGTCCGCTCGCGACGACCGTCGCCGACGCAGCTCTGATGCTTTCCGTGCTGGCCGCCGATTCGTCTCTGGCCTACGTCGACGTGCCGGAGCGAACTCGTATCGGCGTCGCGGTCGGCAGCCCGTCTCCCATCGTGCGAGTCGACGCCCACTTCCGTCGGGCAGCGCTGAACGCCGCAGAGGTCCTGGCAGACCTCGGCCACCGCTTGGATGTCGCCGAGCTTCCCTACCCCGCCAGTCCCGTCGGACAGCTCGCCCGGTGGGCCATGGGCGCCGCCGCGGATGCGACGGGACTGCCGACCTCGGCTCTACAGAAGCGCACTCGTCGACACATCGCCGTGGGTAAACGAGCGACGCGTCTGGTTCGGCCGAGCCAGATCACGACCTTCGAGCGGAGGATGCGCGAATATTTTCGCGCTGTCGACGTCGTCGTCACACCTGCCCTGGCGGCGCCGCCGATCAGCGCGGCGGCCTGGAGCGAGCGCGGGTGGGCGGCGAACATGGTGGCGAACATCCGCTACGCGCCCTTCTCCGCTCCCTGGAATCTGCTGGGGTGGCCGGCGATGAGCGTGCCCGCGGGTATTCATCCCGAGTCGGGTACGCCGCTTGCCGTGCAGTTGGCCGGTCCACCGGGGTCCGAGCGCTTGCTGTTGGCCCTGGCGGCGCAAATGGAGCAGAGCAAGCCCTGGCCTCGCACGGTGGAAGAGCGTTAGCGGGGATAAGAAGATCTGCGTGTCGGAGGGAACCACAGAAGTTCCCCGAGCGTTGTCATGAAAGTGCACTCCGCCGAGCCGAACCGTTACGCGGTAACCTGGTTTGTCCGGTGCACAACCGGTGTTCGGCCGTGCCCGAAGTTCGAATAAACCTGACCACCTGCCTGTGAGTCCGACTGCCATCGAGGGCGACGCTGTATGAATCGCAAGACTTTGTTCCGCAACCTGGCGATAGTCGCTGGAATTCTGCTGGTGATCTTCGCCTTCAGCTACTTCGGTGACGACACCCGAGGGTGGAAGAGCGTCGACACCTCGGTCGCGATCGCGCAGCTCGACGACCGCAACGTCGAAACCGCACAGATCGACGATCGTGAGCAGCAGGTTCGCCTGACGTTGAACAACGCCGCCGACGGCACGGACAACCAGACTCAGATCATCGCGCAGTACCCCGATGCGGTGTCGCAGCAGATCTTCGACAAGGTCGCAGCGTCCGGTGCGCAGGACTACGACACGCAGGTCACGCAGGACAGCTGGTTCACCTCGATCCTGGTCTTCCTGCTCCCCATGATCATCTTGCTGGGCATCTTCATCTTCGTGATGTCGCGGATGCAGGGCGGCGGCCGCGGTGGCGTCATGGGCTTCGGCAAATCGAAGGCCAAGCAGCTCACCAAGGACATGCCCAAGACGACGTTCGCGGACGTGGCAGGCGCGAACGAAGCCGTCGAAGAGCTGTACGAAATCAAGGACTTCCTGCAGAACCCCGCCCGCTACCAAGCCCTCGGCGCCAAGATTCCGCGCGGCGTGCTGCTGTACGGCCCTCCCGGAACGGGCAAGACGCTTCTCGCGCGCGCCGTCGCCGGTGAGGCGGGAGTTCCGTTCTTCACCATCTCCGGTTCCGACTTCGTCGAGATGTTCGTCGGTGTCGGTGCATCCCGTGTGCGCGACCTGTTCGAACAGGCCAAGCAGAACAGCCCCTGCATCATCTTCGTCGACGAGATCGACGCTGTCGGTCGTCAGCGCGGTGCCGGTCTGGGCGGCGGACACGACGAGCGTGAGCAGACGCTCAACCAGCTGCTCGTCGAGATGGACGGCTTCGGTGAACGTACCGGCGTCATCCTGATCGCGGCCACCAACCGTCCCGACATCCTCGACCCCGCGCTGCTGCGCCCCGGCCGCTTCGACCGCCAGATTCCGGTGGGTGCGCCCGACCTCGCCGGTCGTCGCGCCATCCTGGCCGTGCACTCCAAGGGCAAGCCCATCGCGCAGGACGCTGACCTCGAAGGCCTGGCCAAGCGCACCGTCGGTATGTCGGGCGCAGATCTGGCCAACGTGATCAACGAGGCCGCGCTGCTCACCGCACGTGAGAACGGCACCGTCGTCACCGAGGCCGCGCTCGAGGAGTCCGTCGACCGCGTCATCGGCGGACCGCGACGCAAGAGTCGAATCATCAGCGAACACGAGCGAAAGATCACCGCGTACCACGAGGGCGGGCACACGCTCGCCGCATGGGCGATGCCGGACATCGAGCCCATCTACAAGGTCACCATCCTGGCCCGAGGCCGCACGGGCGGTCACGCGATGACGGTGCCCGAGGACGACAAGGGTTTGATGACGCGGTCGGAGATGATCGCGCGTCTGGTCATGGCGATGGGTGGACGCGCCGCCGAGGAGTTGGTGTTCCACGAGCCCACCACCGGCGCCTCGTCGGACATCGACCAGGCGACCAAGATCGCGCGCGCCATGGTCACCGAGTACGGCATGAGCAGCAAGCTCGGCGCCGTGCGGTACGGCCAGGAGCAGGGCGACCCGTTCCTGGGCCGCTCGATGGGCGTGCAGTCCGACTACTCGCACGAAGTTGCGCGCGAGATCGACGGCGAGGTGCGAAACCTCATCGAAGCTGCGCATACGGAGGCGTGGGCGATTCTCAACGATTACCGCGACGTTCTGGACATCTTGGCGACGGAGCTGCTCGAGCGCGAGACGCTCACGCGCAAGGACCTCGAGACGATCTTCACGGGCGTGGAGAAGCGGGCCCGGATCACCGCGTTCAACGATTTCGGTGATCGCATCCCGTCCACCAAGCCGCCTGTGAAGACACCCCGAGAGCTCGCCAGCGAGCGCGGCGAGCCGTGGCCTCCGGTGTCCGTGGTCAAGGAGCCCAGCTTCGCCGGGCACGGCCAGAACGGGTCGGCCGCCAACGGTCGCGGTCAAAACGGTCGCGGTCATAACGGTGCGGGCAACAACGGCGCCGGTAACAACGGTGCCGGCAACAACGGTGCCGGCAACAACGGACATGGGGCACACGGCTCGGCCCCGGGCGGCCAGGGCGGCGCGCATCGCGGCGGTCGTCAGGCACCGTCCTTGCCCGATTACGGCGCGCCGGCCGGCTGGTCTGCTCCGGGGTGGCCCCCGCGGGAGACCGATGTCCCGCACTACCCCGAGCCCCAGGGCTACGGCCGCCCCCAGGGTTACGGCCAGCCCCAGGGTTACGGCGAGCCGTATCAGGAACCACGCGGGTACCAAGAGCCCTACCCGGAGTCGCAGCCGTACCGCGAGCAGCAGGGATTCCCGGAGCCGCAGCCCTACCGTGAGACGCAGGGCTATCAGGAACCGCGGGGTTACCAGGAACCACAGGGTTATCAGGAACCGCAGGGTTATCAGGAACCGCAGCCTTACCGGGAACCCGACGGCTATCAAGATCCGTACGGCGCGTTCCCCGACCAGGGCTACGCCGGTCCGCCGCAACCGGAGCCCCGGTACGACAATCCGCAGAATCCCGAGGGTCAATATCAGCCTCCTCGGGAGGAGAACGATGGTCCGCAGCCGCCTCGTACCGAGCGTTGGGAGGGCCCGGACTCCCGATAGAGTGTGGGCCGCGCCCGATATCTAGAGCGTTGATTTCGGCCCGCGCCCGGATGTATTCAGCATTCGTGTTTTCCCGCATTCACGTTCCCCGCATCCGCACCGAAGGGAGAGCCCGTGTCCGTCCCCCATGTCGCAGAGACGTCCGGTACCGGACCGGTCGACGAGGTGTCCGTCATCTCGGGCCGTCGGTTCGATCAGTCGCGAGCAGAAGCCGCCGTGCGCGAGTTGTTGCTCGCCGTCGGTGAGGATCCGGAGCGCGAGGGCCTGCGCGACACCCCGGCGCGGGTGGCGCGCGCCTACCGGGAGATGTTCGGCGGGCTGTTCGTCGATCCCGACGAGGTGTTGGGAACCACGTTCGACGAGTCGCACAGTGAGCTCGTACTGGTGCGAGACATCCCGATGTACTCCACGTGCGAGCACCATCTGGTGGCGTTCCACGGAGTCGCGCACGTCGGTTACATCCCGGGGCCCTCGGGTCGGGTGACCGGGCTGTCGAAGCTCGCGCGTGTGGTCGATCTCTACGCCAAGCGTCCACAGGTGCAGGAGCGGCTGACCACGCAGGTTGCCGATGCGATGATGCGCAAGCTCGAGCCGCGCGGGGTCATCGTGGTCATGGAGGCCGAGCATCTGTGTATGGCGATGCGCGGAATCCGGAAACCGGGGGCTTCCACCACCACCTCGGCTGTTCGTGGCGTGTTCCAGTCCAGCGCGGTGTCCCGGTCCGAGGCCCTGGATCTCATGCTGCGCAAGTAGGTCTGCGTGCTCTCCTTGCCTCGATCCAGCACGCCTCGATCCAGCACGCCTCGATCCAACACGTCTCGATCCAGCATGTCTCGATCCGGCCGGCCCGTCGTCATGGGCGTCGTCAATGTCACGTCCGACTCGTTTTCCGACGGTGGACTGTTTCTCGACGTCGACGCAGCTGTTCGGCATGGTCTCGCGCTGCATTCCGCTGGTGTTGACGTTGTCGACGTGGGCGGGGAGTCGACTCGTCCGGGGGCAGACCGTGTCGATCCGGACGTCGAACTAGCGCGAGTGATTCCTGTGATCGAGCAGTTGGTCGCGGAGGGTGTGACGGTCAGTGTCGACACGATGCGTGCGTCTGTCGCAGGCGCGGCGGTCCGGGCCGGGGTATCGGTGGTCAACGACGTCTCCGGCGGGCGCGCCGATCCCCTCATGGCTCACACCGTGGCAGACAGCGACGCCATATGGGTGCTGATGCACTGGCGGTCGACGGTCGACTGGACGCACCGCCCCGGCGCAGCTCAGGGCCAGGAATACGGGAACATCGTCGAGGACGTGCGCAGCGGTCTGCTTCGCCAGGTGGAGGAGGCCGTCGATGCCGGCGTCGATCGGGGTCGCATCGTCCTGGACCCCGGCCTGGGGTTTGCCAAGAATTCCGAGCACAACTGGGCGTTGCTGAACCGCTTGGACCGGCTGATAGACACCGGATTGCCGGTTCTGGTCGGTGCGTCTCGAAAACGCTTCCTCGGATCGCTGCTCGAACGAGATGGGCAGCCGCGGCCTGCGCAGGAGAGGGACGCCGCGACGGCCGCCATTTCCGTGCTGTCCGCGGTGGCAGGTGCGTGGGGTGTGCGCGTGCACGACGCTCGCGGCACCCTGGATGCGCTCGCAGTGCATCGACGATGGACTTCGGGAGGGGAGACATGAGCGATCGAATCGAGTTGCGCGGCTTGACCGTGCGCGGTAACCACGGGGTGTTCGACCACGAGAAGCGCGATGGTCAGGACTTCGTCGTCGACGTGGTGGTGCACCTGGATCTGTCGAAGGCTGCCGCGTCCGACGACCTGGCGGACACGCTGCACTACGGCGAGTTGGCCGAAGCCGCGGCGGCGGTGATCGCCGGCCCGACGCGGGATCTGATCGAGACCGTTGCCGGTGAGATCGCCGATGGTGTCCTCACCGATCCGCGGGTGGAACGCGTCGAAGTGACGCTGCACAAGCCGTCTGCGCCGATACCGCTGACGTTCTCGGACGTTGCGGTGAGCATCGATCGATCGAGGCCCGCGTGAGTCGCGCGGTGCTGTCGATCGGCAGCAACATCGGCGACAGCGAGCAGCAGCTTCGTACCGTCGTCGACGCACTGGGCGATGCCGTCGTCGGTGTCTCCTCGCTGTACGCGACCGCGCCGTGGGGTGGGGTGGATCAGCAGGACTTCCTCAATGCAGTCGTCGTCGTCGACGACCCCGACGTGGACTGCTGGGGATGGCTCTTCGCGATCCAGGAGATCGAGCGCGCTGCCCATCGGACACGGCTGGTGCGGTGGGGTCCGCGGACCGTCGACGTGGACGTGATCGTGTGTGACGGTATCCGCAGCGACGATCCGGACCTGACGTTGCCGCATCCTCGCGCTGGGATGCGCGCCTTCGTGCTCGCTCCCTGGTTGGATGTCCAGCCAGACGCGACGCTGGGCGACGTCCCGATCCGTGACCTGCTCGACGCACTTCCCGAGTCCGAGCGTGACGGGGTTCGCCGGACACCCGGGCTCCTCACGTGAGGGCACCCGCGTGACTGCGACTCGAATCCGCGATCTTGTGGGTATCGCGGTGATCGCCGCGGTCGCCACGTGGATCTTGATGTCGACGTTCTACGGTTCGGTTCCACCGGTGTCCGCTCTCGCGGGAGCCTCGTTGTATCCGGTGGCCGCTGTGTTGGTCGGTGTCGGGACCCTGGTTCGTCGGCGGCTGCAGGCCCGCCGGGTGGGCCCCGGGCCCGGGCAGTTGCATCCCATCACGATCGCCCGTGCCGCGGCGCTGGCCAAGGCGGTAGCGCTGGTCGGTGCCGCGGCGGCGGGGGTGTGGGCGGGTTTTCTGGTGCATCTGATTCCGCTGCGGTCGACGCTTCGAGCCGCGAGCGGCGACACACCGGGTGCGGTGGTCGGTCTGGTGGCCGGCATCGTCGCCGTCGCAGCGGCGCTGTGGCTCGAACATTGCTGCCGAACACCGGACGATTCCGGCGAGGAAACAGCAAGGTGAGACACCCCGTCGACAGTTGGTGAAGAAAGACAGCACCCATAGCCGTTACTCTGGGATTCATGACGGACACCGGGCGAAGCAAGGCGAACCGTCGCACGAAACGTGGGGCAAACCACACGCTGCTCGCTGGACTGGTGCTCCTGGGTGTGATTTCCAGCATTCTGTTGATTCTCAGCGACAGTGTTCCGCTTCTTCGCGTCGGCATTGTCGCGGCGTTGTGGGCCGCGATTCTCGGCGCGTTCGCGATGACGAAGTACCGGCGCGACGCTGTCGCAGATCAGGTCAAAGCACGGGATCTGCAGACCGTGTACGAGTTGCAGCTCGAACGCGAGATCGCTGCCCGCCGTGAGTACGAGTTGGGCGTGGAGTCCCGCGTTCGCTCGGAGATCGGGGCCGACGCGGACGAGATGAGGGCGCTCCGCAGCGAGCTGGCGTCACTTCGTCGCAGTCTGGAAATGCTCTTCGACGGAGATTTGCCAGATGATCGCGCCGCCATCGCCGGTGAGGCGCAGCGCATGCGCGAGTTGGCAGAACGCTCGTACAGCGGATACGAGCCGGCCGCGTCCGGCCTCTATGTACCGGGGGCCCGTGGGCGGCCCACCTACGCGCCGGACCCGGCATTCGGGAGGCCCGGGTTCGCGACCCCATTCGACGAGCCCGTCACCGCGGAGACGTCGGTCATCGGGGGCGAGTTCGATCACGACGGCAACTTCTACCCGACGCCCGACTCTCACCCGACGCCCGACTCTCACCCAACGCCCGAGTGGACACCGTCGACTCATCGCTCGGACGACTCCGACGCCCCGTCCGAAGCGGACGGCGGGATGCGGCAAGAACAGCCGGAGTCGGAACCCGAGTTCGTGCCGGAATTCGTCCCACGCGGAAATTTTGGTCGTCCCCGACCTGCGCCCGAGGTGGAGGAAGCTCGGGTCGCCGAAGTGCCGGTGGACGAAGTGCCGGTGGACGAAGTGCCGGTGGAAGAACCTCCCGTTGACGAGGTTCCGATGGATCAGCCCCCGGTGGAGCAAGCCCCGGTCGAGCAAGCCCCGGTCGAGGACCCCCCGATCCCGGCTTGGGAAGGTCGGCGGCGACGGTATTCGGAGGACTTGTCCGACGCGGACGCAGGCTCGATCACCAACGGATCCGGCGCGCATTCGAGCGGACGGTCGGTTGCCGACATCCTTGCCGGCATGGAAAGCGCAGATGCGTCCCCCGCGCCGGGGCGTCGTCGCAGACGGGCCGAGTGAGCGCTCGGTTACGACGGCCCCGCACGGCTGTGACGTTCATCGCGTGACTGTGACGTTCATCGCGTGACTGTGACGTTCATCGCGTGGCGGGGCAGTGTCCGGGCCCACTAGTGTTGGTCCAACGAGGAGTCCGGTACCCGCCGAGCGGGACTGGAACCAACCCCGAGAGGACACTGTTGACCTCCGATCCTGCTCCCGCGCGCTTGTCCGTGGGCGTCGTGTCCGCCGGCCGCGTCGGCACTGCGATGGGCGAAGCGCTCGAACGCGTCGGCCATGTCGTTTTCGGCTGCGCCGCCGTATCCGACGCATCCCGTGGCCGAGCCGCTTCCCGGTTGCCCGACGCCGTCGTCATGCCGGCCGTCGACGTGGCCCGCCGCAGCGAACTGCTGCTTCTGGCAGTTCCCGACCAAGAGCTTGCCGCCCTGGTTCAGGGTTTGGCGCGGACGGACGCCGTCTCTCCCGGCACGCTGGTGATGCACACTTCCGGGGCCAATGGTGTCGATATTCTCGCTCCCCTCGCAGGTCGCGGGGTGGTCACCATGGCGGTACATCCCGCGATGACGTTCAGCGGAAAGCCCGAAGACACCGATCGGCTCTCCTCCGCCTGTTTCGGGATCACCGCCGCCGACGAGGTAGGTCTTGCCATCGCTCAAGCCTTGGTCCTGGAGATCGGCGGTGAACCTGTCGGGGTCCGCGAGGACGAACGCACGCTCTACCACGCAGCGCTGGCACACGGGTCGAACCATCTGGTGACGCTCGTGGTGGATGCGCTCGAAGCACTTCGAACAGCATTGGCTGCCACCGAACTCACCGGACAACAGCCGGTGGAGGATCGCCCCGGTGGCGTTGCCGAGCGGGTGCTTGCGCCGCTGTTGTCGGCGGCGTTGGACAACGTGTTGCGGAGCGGGCAGAGCGCACTGACCGGCCCGGTGGCGCGCGGCGACGCCGCCACGGTGACTCGGCACCTGACGGCTCTGGCCGAACTCGACCCCCGAATTGCCGAGGGCTACCGAGCGCTGTCGTTGCGCACCGCCCAGCGCGCCGGTGCGGGGGAGGACATTGTCACCATGTTGAGGAGGACGTCGTGAGCACACTCGAAGGCGCTTACGCACCGGGTGAACTGAGCGTTCACCACTCGCCTGCGGTTATCGCGTCCGTCACGCGTGCTCTGCGTGCCGCGGGTCGACGTGTCGCCTTGGTGCCGACTATGGGTGCGCTGCACGCCGGTCACGTTCAGCTCATGGAGATGGCCAAGCGCAGTGGCGCCGTGGTGGTGGTCTCCATCTTCGTCAACCCGCTTCAGTTCGGCGCTGGCGAAGACCTCGAGGCCTATCCGCGCACCGTCGACGCCGACCTGGACGTCCTGCGCGACGCCGGTGTGGAACTGGCTTTCCTTCCCACCGTGCCCGATATGTACCCCACAGGTCCGCGCAGCACCGTCCATCCCGGCCCGCTGGGTGCCGAGCTCGAAGGTGCCTCCCGCCCAGATCATTTCGCGGGGATGCTGACGGTGGTGGCGAAGCTGTTGAACATCGTTCGTCCCACTGCAGCATATTTCGGTGAGAAGGACTACCAGCAGCTGGTCTTGATTCATCAGATGGTGCGCGATTTGAACATGGACGTGGATGTACTCGGTGTGCCGATCGTTCGTGAGTCCGACGGCCTGGCGCTGTCCTCCCGTAACCGTTATCTAGACGATCATCAGCGCGGTCTGGCCGTCGCGTTGTCCGCTGCCCTGGTTGCCGGAACCCATGCCGCCGAGGGTGGATCCGATGCCGTTCTTGCTGCGGCGCAGTCAGTTCTGGATACGGTCCCCGATGTCGAGGTGGACTACCTCGAGATACGCGGCGCCGATCTGCGGGACGCTCCCGACGAAGGCGACGGGCGCCTGCTGGTTGCCGCTCGGGTGGGGTCGACTCGTCTGATCGACAACGTCGGGGTCGCTCTGGGAACCGGGTTCCAAGGCCGCGATCCCGAACGTCACCTCGGCCACTCCTGATACACGCTCAGCTTTCGATACCGCACCGACACCGAACAGGACACCGCATGCTCCGCACCATGATGACGTCGAAGATCCACCGCGCCACAGTGACTCATGCCGATCTGCACTACGTCGGATCGGTGACCATCGATCAGGATCTGCTCGATGCAGCGTCGCTGCTCGAGGGTGAGCAGGTGACCATCGTCGACATCGACAACGGCGCTCGTCTCGAGACCTACGCCATCGCCGGTGAGCGAGGGTCGGGGGTTATCGGGATCAACGGTGCCGCAGCGCATCTGGTCAAGCCAGGGCATCTGGTCATCATCATCGCCTACGGCATCCTGGACCCGGCGGAAGTTGCCGCGTACGCGCCGAGCGTAGTGTTCGTCGACGCCGACAACCGTCCGGTGCACCTGGGCACGGAC
Source organism: Rhodococcus sp. (in: high G+C Gram-positive bacteria) (assembly GCA_049650605.1). GTDB lineage: Bacteria > Actinomycetota > Actinomycetes > Mycobacteriales > Mycobacteriaceae > Rhodococcoides. Next base: position 26,580 of record JBASAM010000020.1, read on the forward strand.
CCGGCGGACAGTCCGGAGGGTTCCGGCCTGATTTCCCCGCGCACTCTCGGCCGTGCAGCACCGGAACGCCACGCGGTCTCTCTCTGATGCTGCTCACCGTCGATGTCCGCAACACCAACATCGTGTTGGGGGTGTTCACGGGCAGCGGCGAACATTCTCGGCTTACGCGCCAGCGGCGCATGCGAACCGATGCGTCGATGACGGCGGACGAACTTGCGCTGATTTTCCGCGGACTGCTGGGACCGGACGTGGAGACCATCACCGGCGTCGCGGCGTTGTCCACCGTGCCGTCGGTGCTCCGTGAGATCCGTACGATGCTCGGCCGGTACTGGTCGCATGTCCCGCATGTGGTGGTGGAACCTGGTGTACGCACGGGAGTGCCTCTGCTGGTGGACAATCCGAAAGATGTGGGTGCAGACCGGATAGTCAACAGCTTGGCTGCCCACCATCTGTACGAGTCTCCCTGCGTCGTCGTCGATTTCGGTACGTCGACGTGTGTGGATGTCGTGTCGGCCAAGGGGGAGTTCCTGGGTGGTTCGATCGCCCCCGGTCTGGAAATCTCGATGGATGCGCTGGCCTCGCGTTCGGCCGCACTGCGGAAGGTCGAGTTGGTCCGGCCCCGTGGGGTGCTGGGCAAGAACACGGTCGAAGCGATGCAGTCGGGTGCGGTCTTCGGTTTCGCCGGAATGGTGGACGGCATCGTCGACCGGGTGTGCCGGGAGGTGCCGGGGTTCTCCGGTGACGACGTGGTGGTGGTCGCAACCGGAGACAGCGCGTCGTTGATCATGGACGAATCGACGTCCATCGATCGGCTCGAACCGGATCTCACCCTCGAGGGATTGCGCTTGGTCTACGAGCGCAACCAGGCACGTCGTCGCTGAATCAAGGAGTTCGAGGTGGCGCCGGGTCAGGCCGTGTGTCAGAATCGTCGCGTGACTCATCGCACGGGAACCCAGGAGTGTTGTCGGGGCTGACGCCTGTCCTGACTGTCCTCACCTCTCCCTGGAGTCCTCTCGTGCTCTCTCTTTCTTCGGTGGCGCCTACATCCGTGCGCCCGGCCGACCTTCTCCGCATCACCGATCGCAGCGCGGCCGACGTGCTCGACGGCCGTCACGACGCGGTGCTTCCACCCGGTGGCGTCTTTCCCACCTCCGAACGTTGGTGCGTCCGACTGCATTCCGACGATCAGATCGACGTCTGGTTGATCAGCTGGGTTCCCGACAAGTCGACCGAACTCCACGATCACGCCGGATCGCTCGGAGCGCTCACCGTCCTCAGCGGATCGCTCAGTGAATACCGCTGGAGCGGAACGGGTCTGCGTCACCGGCGTCTGGATGCAGGGGACCAGGCGTCGTTCCCGCTGGGGTGGGTGCACGATGTCACCCACGCTCCGGCCGGCGGCGGCCCCACACTCAGCGTGCACGCGTATTCACCTCCGCTGACCGCAATGTCCTACTACGGAGTCGGTGACAACGGCGGCCTGCGCCGAATCCGCTCCGTTCTCACCGATATGCCCGAGGTACAGGCGTGATGACGATCGACGAGATGCTCGACCGCGCTCGCACCACCTACCACCGGACCGAGGTCTCCGAGCTCTCCGCGGCCATCGCCCGTGGGGCGGTACTGGTGGATATCAGGCCTCAGGCCCAGCGCGCTGCCGAGGGCACCATGCCCGGCGCGTTGGCCATCGAACGCAACGTACTCGAGTGGCGCTGCGACCCCTCGAGTTCCGCACGCCTGGCCATCGCCGTCGACCACGACGTCGAGTGGATGGTGCTGTGCTCCGAGGGCTACACGTCGTCGTTGGCGGCCGCGGCGTTGCACGAACTGGGCCTGCACAACTCCTCCGACGTGGTCGGGGGTTATCGGGCAATCGTCGCGGCTGGGCTCACCCACGTGGTGTCCGGCGCACGGCACTGCCTGCGTGAAGGCCGCACTCTCGTCTCGCACCGACCGATCCGCTGAGTTTTCTCCTTCTCTGGCGTCTTCTATAGGCTGAACAGTCGTGACCGACGCCCAGAAGCCCAGTCAAGAGCCCGTCGACGGCCAGTACGACGACACTCCCGAGCAGGTCCGCATTCGCCGAGACAAGCGTGCGCGGATGATCGAGTCGGGCCGAGAAGCGTATCCGGTGACGGTGGCGCGAACGCACACTCTGGCCGAGGTGCGGGATGCGCATCCCGACCTCGAGCCGGACACCCATACCGGTGACACGGTGGGCGTCGCTGGTCGAGTGATCTTCCTGCGAAACACCGGAAAGTTGTGCTTCGCGACCCTGCAGGAAGGGGACGGCACCCAGCTGCAGGCGATGATCTCCCTCGCCGGCGTCGGTGACGAAGCGCTTGGCCTGTGGAAGTCGGATGTCGATCTGGGCGACATGATCTTCGTGCGCGGCGAGGTCATCAGCTCCCGCCGGGGCGAGCTGAGCGTCATGGCCGAGGGCTGGGCGATGGCGGCGAAGTCGCTGCGTCCGCTGCCCGTCGCCCACAAGGAGATGAACGAGGAGTCGCGGGTTCGTCAGCGTTATGTCGACCTGATCGTTCGGCCCGAGGCCCGCGAGAACGCGCGGCGTCGCGTCCGGGCTCTGCGAGCGCTCCGCGATGCTTTGGAGGAGCGGGGGTTCCTCGAGATCGAGACGCCGATGCTGCAGACTTTGCACGGCGGTGCCGCCGCGCGGCCGTTCACCACACACTCGAACGCCCTCGACATCGACCTCTTTCTGCGGATCGCGCCGGAGCTCTTTCTCAAGCGGGCCGTCGTGGGCGGGATCGACAGGGTGTTCGAGATCAACCGCAACTTCCGCAACGAAGGCGTCGACTCCACACATTCGCCAGAGTTCGCGATGCTCGAGACGTACGAGGCGTACGGCACCTACGACGACTCGGCCGTGATGACGCGCGAGTTGGTGCAGGAAGTCGTCCAATCGGTGTACGGATCGCTGTCGGTGACCTTGGCCGACGGAAGCGACTACGACTTCTCCGGTGAGTGGACCACCATCGAGATGTATCCGTCGTTGTCCGCGGCGATCGGCACGGAGGTCACTCCCGAGACGACGGTCGAGGCCCTCGTCGAGTTGGCCGATCGGGTGGGTCTGGTCGTTCCCGCAGGAAAGGGATGGGGACACGGCAAGTTGGTCGAGGAGCTGTGGGAGCACAGCTGCGGTGATCAGCTATACACCCCGACGTTCGTTCGGAACTTCCCGGTGGAGACCTCGCCATTGGTACGCGCGCACCGCACCGTTGCGGGCGTCGTCGAGAAGTGGGACCTCTACGTGCGGGGATTCGAGCTGGCAACCGGCTATTCGGAGCTGATCGACCCGGTCGTGCAGCGCGAACGCTTCGTCGATCAGGCCAGGTTGGCGTCGGCGGGAGACGACGAGGCGATGGTTCTGGACGAGGACTTCCTCACGGCGATGGAACATGCGATGCCCCCGACAACGGGGACGGGAATGGGAATCGACCGGCTTCTCATGGCGCTCACGGGCCTCGGCATTCGCGAGACGATCCTCTTTCCATTGGTGCGTCCGGACCGGAGTTAAGTCCGGAAATCAGCATTTCGGACGGTATCTGGTGGTATCGCAGAAATGCGGGCTATTGTTGAGTCCGCGACAATCCGTGTCGCCGGGTTCTGAGGGGAGAATGCGTCGAATGGTCAAGAAGGTAACGGTCACTCTCGTCGACGACGTCGACAACGTGCCCGCCGACGAAACGGTGTCGATCGGCCTGGACGGCACGTGGTTCGAGCTGGATTTGTCTAGTTCCAACGCCACGGAACTGCGGAAAGTCATGGATCAGTGGATTCAGCACGCGCGGAAAGTGACCTCCCGAACGACGTCCGGGGGAGCATCGGTCTCGTCCGTCGGCGGCGCCCGCACTCGCGGTGCAGCGGACCGCGCACGGAGTGCAGCAATACGGGATTGGGCGCGCAGTCAAGGTTTCGAGATCAGTGCTCGCGGCCGCATCTCTTCCGAGATCGTGCGGGCCTGGGAGCTTGCGTCCTGAATTACAGGATCCGAATTGTGGAATCGCAGTCGTTCGGATGAATGACTGCGATAACAACAGCGTGGATGAATGTCAGTAAGAACTCATGATTCGGGGCCGCTGCCGACGGCGTCGGGCAGTCGGCTGCGTACCGGGTAACGAATTCCCTCGTCGCGACGTTGTGATCTGTAACCGGGTGTAGATCCCGGGCAACGGGGAGCACGAGCCCGGCCGGCAGTCGTCGGTTCCGTTCGCCGTCGGATGAACTTCCCCGGCGGAGCGGCACCCGACAAGCACGGCTACTACAGTGGGCTTCAAGGGCTCGAGGTCCGGACTAGAGGGTCCGACGCCTGCCCCGTCATGAGTGTGAGGGAGAGCGATGTTCGAGAGGTTCACCGACCGCGCACGGCGCGTCGTCGTCCTGGCCCAAGAAGAGGCCCGGATGCTCAACCACAACTACATCGGCACGGAGCACATCCTGCTGGGTCTCATCCACGAGGGTGAGGGCGTAGCAGCGAAGTCGCTGGAGTCGCTCGGGATCTCCCTCGAGGGTGTTCGCAGCCAGGTCGAGGAAATCATCGGCCAGGGCCAGCAAGCACCGTCCGGGCACATCCCGTTCACCCCCCGTGCCAAGAAGGTCCTCGAGCTCAGCCTGCGTGAAGCGCTGCAGCTCGGACACAACTACATCGGTACCGAGCACATTCTCCTCGGCCTCATCCGTGAGGGCGAGGGTGTGGCGGCGCAGGTGCTGGTGAAGCTGGGTGCAGATCTGAACCGGGTCCGTCAGCAGGTCATCCAGCTGCTGTCGGGGTACCAGGGCAAGGAGCCCAGCGAGTCCGGTAGCGGACGCGGCGAGGCGGGCACTCCGTCCACGTCGCTCGTGCTGGACCAGTTCGGCCGCAACCTGACCCAGGCTGCCCTCGAGGGCAAGCTCGATCCGGTCATCGGTCGCGCGAAGGAAATCGAGCGCGTGATGCAGGTGCTCAGCCGCCGCACCAAGAACAACCCGGTGCTCATCGGTGAGCCCGGCGTGGGCAAGACCGCCGTCGTCGAGGGCCTCGCGCAAGCCATCGTCAACGGCGAGGTCCCCGAGACGCTCAAGGACAAGCAGCTCTACACCCTCGATCTCGGTTCGCTGGTCGCCGGCAGCCGCTACCGCGGTGATTTCGAGGAGCGCCTCAAGAAGGTGCTCAAGGAGATCAACACCCGCGGCGACATCATCCTGTTCATCGACGAGCTGCACACGCTCGTCGGCGCGGGAGCTGCCGAAGGTGCCATCGACGCCGCGTCGATCCTCAAGCCCAAGCTGGCTCGTGGTGAGCTGCAGACCATCGGTGCGACCACTCTCGACGAGTACCGCAAGTACATCGAGAAGGATGCCGCGCTCGAGCGTCGTTTCCAGCCCGTGCAGGTCGGTGAGCCGTCCGTCGATCACACGATCGAGATCCTCAAGGGACTGCGTGACCGCTACGAGGCGCATCACCGCGTCTCGATCACCGACAGTGCACTGGTCGCCGCCGCGACACTGGCCGACCGATACATCAACGACCGGTTCCTGCCGGACAAGGCCATCGACCTCATCGACGAGGCGGGCGCGCGGATGCGCATTCGCCGGATGACGGCGCCGCCGGACCTGCGCGATTTCGACGACAAGATCGCCGATGCCCGTCGCGAGAAGGAATCCGCGATCGACGCGCAGGACTTCGAGAAGGCCGCGAACCTGCGGGACAAGGAGAAGCAGCTCGTCGCCCAGCGTGCCGAGCGCGAGAAGCAGTGGCGCAGCGGTGACCTCGACGTCGTGGCCGAGGTCGACGACAACGAGATCGCCGAGGTTCTGGGCAACTGGACCGGCATCCCGGTGTTCAAGCTGACCGAGGAAGAGACCACCCGTCTGCTGCGCATGGAGGACGAACTCCACAAGCGCATCATCGGTCAGGTCGAAGCCGTGCGTGCGGTCTCCAAGGCCATCCGCCGTACCCGCGCAGGTCTGAAGGACCCCAAGCGCCCGTCCGGCTCGTTCATCTTCGCCGGCCCGTCCGGTGTCGGTAAGACCGAGCTGTCCAAGGCGCTGGCCAACTTCCTGTTCGGCGAGGACGACGCGCTCATCCAGATCGACATGGGCGAGTTCCACGACCGGTTCACCGCGTCGCGTCTGTTCGGTGCTCCTCCCGGATACGTGGGCTACGAAGAAGGCGGACAGCTCACCGAGAAGGTGCGCCGCAAGCCGTTCTCCGTGGTGCTGTTCGACGAGATCGAGAAGGCACACCAGGAGATCTACAACACCCTCCTGCAGGTGCTCGAGGATGGCCGTCTCACCGACGGTCAGGGACGTACGGTCGACTTCAAGAACACCGTGCTGATCTTCACCTCCAACCTCGGTACGTCGGACATCTCCAAGGCCGTCGGCCTGGGCTTCAGCTCGGGGGAGGGCACGGGCTCGAACTACGAGCGCATGAAGCTCAAGGTCAACGACGAGCTGAAGAAGCATTTCCGTCCGGAGTTCCTGAACCGTATCGACGACATCGTCGTCTTCCACCAGCTGACCAAAGACGAGATCATCCAGATGGTCGATCTCATGCTGGCCCGCGTGGAGGTTGCGCTCAAGAACAAGGACATGGCCATCGAGGTCACCGACAAGGGCAAGTCGCTCCTGGCCAAGCGCGGATTCGACCCGGTACTCGGTGCACGTCCGCTGCGTCGCACGATCCAGCGCGAGATCGAGGACCAGCTGTCCGAGAAGATCCTGTTCGGCGAGATCGAGCCGGGTCAGATCGTTCTGGTCGACGTCGAGAACTGGGACGGCGAAGGACAGGGCGAGGACGCGAAGTTCACGTTCCGCGGTGAGAAGAAGCCGGTCAGCTTGCCGGACGAGCTGACCGTCGACCTGGCGAAGTCGGGCGAAAGCTCGGAGTAACGTCCTTCGGCCTCGTGAGCCCTTTGCGCATCCCTGGATGCGCAAAGGGCTCACGTGCGTTCGGGGTCGGTTGGTGAGGAAGATTCTCGCCCAACTCCCGCGGCACTTCCTGCTTACCGCGGATATTGCTGGCATCCGCGGTAAGCGAATCGGTCAGCGTGAAGCGCGTGGCCGCAAAAAGGTGAGAACCTGAGTTCATGGCTGAGCGAACAGATGTAGTTGTGGTGGGTGCCGGCCTGGCGGGGCTGGTGTGTGCAGCGGAACTGCAGAGCCGCGGCATCGGTACGCGGCTGTTCGAAGCTGCCGACGAGGTCGGTGGCAGGGTGCGTACCGATATTGTCGATGGGCACCTCTGCGATGTGGGCTTCCAACTGCTCAATCCGGCGTATCCGGCCGTCCGACGACTTGTCGACGTCGACGCCCTGCAACTGCGACCGTTCGCCGCAGGCGTGCGGGTGCGGCGCGGTAGCGGTTCGGTGACTCTGGGCGATCCGCGACGCGAACCTGGCTTGCTCCTGTCCACGTTGCGCAGTGGGTTGCTGAAACCGCGGGAGATCGCCGGCCTGGTGCGTTGGGCGGCGCCGGTGGTGGTCGGCGCGCAGAGATCCTTGCGCGGTGACGACGCCACCCTGAACGATTCGCTCGACGCGGCCGGAGTGCGCGGTCCGCTGCGCGAGCAGGTCCTCGAACCGTTCCTCGCCGGAGTGCTCGCCGACGGCTCGGGCACGACGTCGGCGCAGTACGTCAAGCTGCTGATCCGCTCGTTCCTGCTGGGCACCCCGGCGGTGCCGAAGGACGGCATGCGGGCGTTGCCCGCTCAGCTGGCCTCTCGTCTCATCACACCTGTCGAGACGTCCGTCCGGGTACACGGCGTGGACGCCGGGGTATCGGGAGTGACGGTGCGCACCGACGCCGGGTCCGTCGACGCGCGCGCTGTGGTGATCGCGACGGACATCCGCGACGCGTCCGATCTGGGGGCCGTTCCCGCCGGAGCCCGGATGGGTGGGCTGATCACATGGTGGTTCAGTACGCCCGCCGGAATGCCGCAGGATCGACTGCTGACCGTCGACGGTGATCGCGGACCCGTCGTCAACACCGCGGTGATGTCTGCTGCTGCTCCCAGCTACGCCCCGGCCGGGCGCGATCTGGTGCAGGTGACGACGCTGGCCGAGGCCGGTCTCAGCGATGCGGCGGCGCTGCAGGAAGCCCGCCGGCTGTGGAGCACGGACACCACCAGCACGGACACTTCCGACTGGAACCTGCTGGTACGTCACGACGTGACACGAGCACTGCCGACATCGCCGCCGCCGCTGCACGTCCGGCAGCCGGTCGACCTCGGGGACGGCCGGTTCGTCTGCGGCGACCATCGGGACACCCCGTCGATTCAGGGCGCGATGGTGTCGGGCCGGCGCGCCGCGGTAGCAGTACGTGCTGCTCTGGGTGGGTGATGAGTTTCCGGCGCCCACCGAGTCGGTACTGGTATGGCAACAGCAACCGTCAACAGCATCCTTCTTTCCAGCCCTGATCCCGACGCGCTTTCTCGGTGGTACGGGGAAGTCTTCGAGGCCGAAGTCCACCGCGAGATGGGGCCGTACGGGGTAATCGATCTCGACGGCTTCTACGTCATGTTCGACAAGCGCGACGACGTCACCGGCGCCAATCCGAACGGTGCGCGGCTGATCCTGAACCTCGAGATCGACGATCCGGCCGCGACCGCCGCCCGCATCGACGAGATGGGCGGCGAGTGGGTGAGCGCGCTCGAGAACCGCGACGGCCATCGGTTCGCGACGGCGAAGGACCCGGACGGCAACTGGATCCAGCTGATACGCCTGGATGACGAGACCGAAGCCCGGATGGCCCAGCCCACCACCCCGTTCTCCGGATTCGCGGTGCGTGACACCGAGGAAGCGTCGGCGTTCTATCGAGACGTGTTGGGGATGCGGGTGCTGCCGATGGAGATGGGCAACATCGGCATCCGCATCGATCGCCGCACCACGGTGTTGGCGTATCCGAGGTCGGACCACCAGCCGGGGAGCTTCACCGTGCTCAACATTCCGGTGCGCGACATCGACGCCGCGGTCGACGACCTCGTCGGCAAAGGCGTCAGCTTCCTGCACATCGAGGGGATGCCGCAGGACGACAAGGGCGTGATGCGCGGCTACGGTCCCGACATCGCCTGGTTCACCGATCCCTCCGGCAACATGATCTCGGTGCTCGCCGTACTGCCCTGAGCTGGTATTCGTTCGAAGACGGGCCTCGCTGGATACTCTGGCCGAGACAGCGACTTCCACTTCAGGACAAGGATGGCAATGCCTACTCGTACTTCACGGACAGCATGGAACGGCTCACTCGAGGAGGGCTCGGGCCAGGTCGAGCTGTCCAGCTCGAAGGCGGGCACGTTCGACGTGTCCTTCCCCAAGCGCGCAGCCGAGGACGCCGGTGGCACCACCAGCCCCGAGGAATTGATCGCGGCTGCGCATTCGTCCTGCTACGCCATGCAGCTCTCTGCCCTGATCGCCGAGGCCGGCGGCACCCCGCAGAGCCTGGAGGTCACTGCCGAGGTCTCGCTCGGACCGGACGACCCCGGCTTCAAGCTCACCGGTATCAAGCTCACCGTCCGCGGTGAGGTCGACGGGCTCGACGCCGACGGTTTCGCCAAGGCAGCGCAGGACGCGAAGGAAACCTGCCCGGTAAGCAAGGCATTGACCGGCGTGGAGATCACGTTGGACGCATCGCTGGACAGCTGAGACAAGCCCCGACCTGCTGAGCTGGTTCTTACTGGCCCAGCAGGTCGAAGGTGTCCGTCGCGACACCGAAGGCGTACGCGTTGTCCAGCGGTCCGATGGGATCGCCCGACTGCAGCTGCGTCGCCACCACCCAGTCCTGGCCCGACGGGTCGGTGAGCAGCCACGAGCCCACGACATCACCTGCGGCGTTTCCGCTCTTGAATCCGACGTACGGCCAGCTGGCCGGATCCACATCGGCGCCGGGGTTCAGCGCCAGTATTTGCCGCACCGTGTCGCTCTGCGGTCCAACGGTGAGAGCGGCGTAGGCACGGCAGATGTCGTTCGCGCTGCCGAACCACTCCACGTCGTCGGGGCCGCCGGGACGCGTCACGAGGCCGTCGTAGTCCAGGTTCGTCGCCGCCGGGTCGGTCGGGTTGCTGTCGATGGTTCGGTCGGCGATGTTCGCGAGGATGGTGCGACGGGTTTGCGTGTCGGCATCTCGCCACTGGTCACGCAGGTCCGGGCGGCCCCACCCGAGAATGAAGAACTCGCGGGTGGTGATGAACGGGATGAGGCGTGCCGGATCGGCGTTGCCCATGTTGACCACCTCGTTTTCGACAGCGTCTCGCCCGATGCGGTCGATCAGAAGGTCGGTGGCGGTGTTGTCGCTGATCGCGACCATGGCCTCCGCCGCCTCACGAATGGTCACCGGAGTGCCCTCGGGAGCGAATTGCAGCTGACCGGACGGCGCGGACTTCAGCGCGTCCGTCACCGTCAACTGCTCGTCCCAGCTCGCCGTGCCGTTGCCGACTGCGCGGGCCACAGCGCCCAGGACGTACAAGTTGGCGACGGACGCCAGCGGCAGGCTCTGGTCCGCGTTCAGCTCGTGCACCTGTGCGCACTGCCCCGCGGTCACGCGGGAGGCCACGTAGGACGTGGTCGCGCCCAGCGATTCCAGTGCGGAGTCAGCCGCGTCGAAGGAGTCCACGCCCGTGTCGGACGGAAGTGCCTGAATCCCGGACAGCTGACCTATCGGTGTTGCGCGCAGGCGCAACGTGATGGGCGCGCCGCGGCCCGTGGAGAGCATGGTGGTGGACTCCAGGCCCGTCTCGGACCGTTCGCCGATCTCGACGGGTCCGCTGGCGAGAATCTGCGCAACAGGACCGAGTAGACCGCCGAGCTGAGCCAGTTGCTGGTCGAGTTCGGGGGTTGCCAACGCGTTGATGGCCGCGGGATCGAGGCTGGTGGGATCGTCGGTGGTGATCCACCCGAGCATGGTGTCGGTGACCGAGGTGATCGGCGAGGTAGGCGCCTGCTCTTCCGGTGCGGACTCGGTCGAATCGGTGCCAGAGGCACCGCCGCGCGCTGCGCCCGATTCGAGGAGTGGATCCACTCCTGCGGAGCACCCGGCGAGCAGCAGTGTCGCGGCGACGGCAGCGGCCGCCACCGCGGACCTGCGTGGCCCGAATATGCGGGGCTTGGGGTGCACTGGTGCTCCTCGTTCCGGGTTCGACACGTAGCTTCGGGTTTTACGCTCGAAAAATGACCCTACCGGCTGCCGTCGGCCGGTTTTGCGGGTACGTCGAGGACCACGTCGAACTCGAGCAAAGACGCTCCGGAGGAGACGGGCTGTGCGCGCTCGCCGGAGTGTGCGGCACGAGAAGGTCCGCCCGACCACGCCTGGAACGACTCCTCGTCCTCCCACTGCGTGACGACGAAGTAGCGGCTCTCGCCTTTGACCGGCCGGAGGAGCTGGAACCCCAGGAACCCCGGCGAGCCGTCGACGGACCCCGCTCGCGCGGCGAAACGCTTCTCGAGTTCGGCTCCGGCGCCCTCGGGCACCTCGATGGCATTGATCTTGACCACTGGCATAGGCCCGAGGCTACCTGCGCGGGGCGCGGCTACCGTGTCTGGTGTGCTGCACGACGAAGGCGGTTCCGGGACCCCGGTGGTGCTCCTGCACGGGCTCATGGGAGGGCCGCGCACGTGGCGACGCCAGGTCCCGTGGCTGCGCGCGCACGGCCACGTCTACACCGTCCGTGCTGCCGGTCATGGCCGAGCGGCGCCCACGGATCTGTCCACCGAGACATTCGTCGACGACCTTGCCGCAGCGCTCGACCAGTTCGACGAGATGGTGTTGATCGGGCATTCGATGGGCGCGCTGCACGCGTGGTGTTACGCGGCTCGCGAACCCGATCGAGTGCGCGGCCTCGTCGTGGAGGACATGGCCCCCGACTTTCGAGGTCGCACCTCGGACGGGTGGGCGGAATTGATTCGCTCGTGGCCGCAGCCGTTCCCCGACGACGGCGCCGTGCTCGACTTTTTCGGCGACGTTGCCGGGCAGTACTTCCTGGACTCTTTCGTTCGTGGTGACGACGGGCTGCGCCTGCACGGAAGCGTCGACACCTTCCAAGCGATCTCGGACGAGTGGGGTGGACGCCACTTCTGGGACCAGTGGAAGTCCGTGCGCGCACCCGCCCTGTTGCTCGAGGCCGAGCACACCGTGACCCCGGCCGGCCAGATGTCGAAGATGGCCCAGCTGCATCCCGAATCGAGGTACACCGTGGTTCCCGGTGCCGGACACCTGGTGCACGACGACCGACCGGCCGAGTACCGCCGCGAGGTCGACGAGTTCCTACGCACCCTCGCCGGCAAGGGTGAAGGCGCCGGCGGCGTTCTGTTCGACCAAACCGTCCGCGAGCAGTGAGTCGAGGGCACGTTCGCGCTGCCCGGGATCGGTGATCCAGACCAGGTCCAGCGTCGACTTTTCCACCGGGACCGTCGACCCCCGCAACACGTCCATCAATTTGCCGCGTACTTGTCTGTCCGTGCCGGCGAACTTCTGCTTTTTCTTCGCCGGCCCGTCGTAGGCGGGTCTTCCGGCGTCGACCCACGCGCAGGACGGCAGCGGGCAGTCGGCGCACGCCGGGTTTCGCGCCGTGCACACCACCGCGCCCAGCTCCATCAGTGCTGCCGAGAGGGTGGCGGCCGTATCGACGTCGGCAGGCAGCAGCGCTTCGACGTCGGCGAGGTCACGCGTGGTGCTGGGATTGCCGGGCTCCGCCTTTCCGTGCACCGCGCGGGCGACCACGCGTCGAACATTGGTGTCCACGACAGGGACTCGCTGCCCGAAGGCGAAGCACGCGACCGCACGGGCGGTGTACGCACCGACGCCGGGGAGAGTCAGCAGGGTCTCGACGCCGGACGGCGTTCGATCGTCGTGGTGCTCCGCCAGGACGGCGGCGCACTCGTGCAGCCGGGCCGCGCGCCGCGGATAGCCCAGCTTTCCCCACGCGCGAATCACGTCTGCGCGGGACGACGCGGCCATCGCGGACGGCACGGGCCACCGCTGCACCCACTCCAGCCATATCGGGGCGACACGCGCGACGGGAGTCTGCTGCAACATCACCTCGCTCATCAGGATCTGCCAGCCGCTCACACCGGGGCGACGCCAAGGCAAATCACGAGCATCACGGACGAACCAGTCCACCAGTACCGAGCTGTCCACGAATGTGATTCCTCCCCAAGTCCGCGTATCGCTACCGGCGCGTAGCGGTTTCATCGGCCACAATGGCCGCATGCCGAACACGAGCCCACGCTCAGCCTGGAACGCGCTAGTCGAGGGTAATCGTCGATTCGTCGACGGCCGCCCGGAGCATCCCAGTCAGGGGGTGGATCACCGCGCGTCCCTTATCGGCGGCCAACACCCCACCGCGATCCTCTTCGGGTGCTCCGACTCTCGGGTCGCGGCCGAGATCATCTTCGACCAGGGTCTCGGCGACATGTTCGTCGTCCGCACGGCGGGCCAGGTCGTCGACTCCGCCGTCCTCGGGTCACTCGAGTTCGGTGCCGAGGTGCTGGAAGCGCCCCTGATCGTCATCCTCGGCCACGACAGCTGCGGCGCCGTCAAAGCGACCATCAACGCGCTCGAGGACGGCACTGTCCCCGGCGGCTTCATCCGCGACATCGTCGAACGAGTCACCCCGTCCGTCCTCAATGCGCACCGACTCGGGTACACCCGTGCCGACGACGTCGAGGCACGCCACGTCCTCGAGACAGGAAAGCTGCTGATCGATCGATCGTCGATCCTCGAGAAGCGCGTCGCTGCGGGAAAGCTCGCCATCGTCGGTCTGACGTACAAGTTGGCCGACGGCAAGGTCGAGTTCCAAGGCGCGTTGGGCGACATCGGACCGATCGAGATGGGGTCGTCCGACCGGACCGACGCGGGTGATCTCCTCACCTCCTCGGCGACCGCGAGCGACACGCCGTAGTAGGTGCGGCTCGCGCACCGCGTCGACACCTACGGTTGTGGTGTGCTCGAGCCCAATGGACCCTTGCCTCCCGAGATCTACTGGCGACGCCGCGCGCTCGCCATCGGCGGGGCAGTGGTGGCCATCGGTCTCGTCGTGTGGTTGATCGTCTCTCTCGCCGGCGGTGGTTCACAGGATTCCGAGACGACGGCCGCATCCGGTTCGCTCACACCGTCAGCGGCCACCACCTACCGCCCCGACGCTTCTGCGACGGGCGGGTCCGCGCCCGCCGGCGGTGGTTCTGCCGGTTCGGGTGGTTCTGCTGGTTCGGGTGGCGGTGCTGCCGGTTCGGCCACCCCGTCGGCGTCGGCAACGTCTGCCGCACCGGTTCCGCCGGGCCAGTGCGCGGATCAGTCGCTGGCCGTCAAGGCGTCGCCGGATCAGCCGTCGTACCCCCTGGGCCAGGAACCGACGTTCACCGTCGTCGTCACCAACATCGGAACCGCGTCGTGCGAGCGCGACTTGGGTTCCGGCCTGCAGCAGGTTCTGGTCTACACACTGGAAGGGCAGCGACTGTGGTCGAACGTCGACTGCTTCCCGTCGTCGGCCCCGGACGTGCGTACTTTGCAGCCGGGAGAGCAGGCACCGTTCTCGGTGAAATGGTCGGCCACCACCTCGGAACCCGGCTGCGCCGCGCCCCGCGAGCCCGTCGGACCGGGCGGCTACAGCGTCGTCGGCCAGTTGGGTCAGCTGCGAAGCTCGCCGGAGACATTCAACATCGACTGATCTAGTCGTAGGGCCCGGAGATGCTGGCTTCGGCCATGCGGGACAGGCCTTCTCGGATATGCCGCGCCCACAGGCCGCCGATTCCTTCCACGGACTGCAGATCTGCCGCCGTGGTGGCGAGCAGCGTCTGTAGCGTTCCGAAATGTCCGACCAGTTTGTGGATCTGGTGGAACTGCAGGCGCGGCACCCGCATCAGCAGGCGGTAGCCGCGCGGGCTCATCGGGGCCTCGAGCGCCTCAATGGTGGACGGGTAGCCGAAAGCGCGTGCCAGCACGGTCAGATCGAGCAGATCGACGTCGGTGAGCCGGTCCAACGCGGCCAGCGAACGTTCGACGGCCGCAGTGCTGGGAGGCTCGGTACCGGCGAGGTAGTCGCGCACCACCAGTTGGCGGGCCGAGTCGTTGTCTCCCACCAATTCCTCGAGCTGCAGCGCCAATTGCCGTCCGTCGACGCCGAGTTCGAGAACGTTCTGCTCGATCTCCACCGAAATCCGGCGCACCATCTCGAGCCGCTGAGCCACGGTGAGTGCGTCGCGCAGGGTGACCGAATCCTCGATTTCCACCACCGAAAGCTGACGGCTGACCTCGTCGAGGCGCGTGCTGTACCGCTCGAGCGTGGCCACGGCCTGGTTGGCACGCGACAGGATGGTCGCAGAACCCTCGATGACGTGGCGGGTGCCGCCCACGTAAACACTGAGAATGCTCATCGACTGGCTGACCGAGACCACCGGATAGCCGGTGTGGATAGCGGTGCGCTCTGCCGCGCGGTGGCGGGTGCCGGATTCGACCGTCGCGATCGTGTGGTCGGGCACCAGCTGCACGTTGGCGCGGACGATGCGGGAACGGTCGGTGGATAACACCACCGCGCCGTCCATCTTGGACAGCTCACGCAGACGGGTGGGGGCGAACTCGACGTCGAGCACGAAACCGCCGTCGCAGATGCTCTCGACCTGCTCGTCGTAGCCCAGAACGATCAACCCGCCCGTGCGGCCACGGAGGATCCGCTCGAGCCCGTCGCGCAACGTGGTGCCGGGCGCAAGATCGGCGATTGCCTCACGCAGCGAGGACTGCACGATGGATGCGCGCGTGGGCACAGCAGGGGGAGCGGACACGGTTTCGGTCACCGAGACCCTCCCTGTCAGGCTCGAGCATCGAACGCGGCGAGTCGCCGCGAACGGGTGTGGTGGCAGAACAACGATACCGGGATGTCTGCTTACTTTCGTGCGCGGTCGAACGCGCCTTGCATCGCACCGTAGACATCGGACACGCGGATCACCCGCATTCCCGGAGGATCGCCGGCCACGGCATCTGCGCGGCCGGCCTCCTGCGCAGTCAATTTCCGTGGACCGGACTTGTAATCACTTGATTTCTGGGTGCCGGGAGGAAAGTCAGCGGGAACGATCGCCGAAGTGAAGCCCAGCCGGGCGGCCTCCGCAAGGCGACGATCGACGCCGACCACACGCCGAACCTCACCTGCGAGCCCGACCTCTCCGAGCACGACCATGCCGCCGGGCAGGGCGACATCCTTGGCGGCCGATGCGACGGCGAGCGCGAGTGCCAGGTCGACCGTCGGCTCGGTGGTGCGCATTCCGCCGATGGTCGCGGCGTATACCTCTTTGCTGCTGAGCGGAATGGAACATCGGCGCTCGAGCACCGCGAGAATCATCGACACGCGGGCGGCGTCGAGTCCGCTGACGGCGCGCCTGGGGGTGGGCATCTGAGTGGGCGCAACCAGCGCCTGCACCTCGGCGAGCAGGGCGCGCTTGCCGTCCATCGTGACCGTCACGGCGGTGCCCGGAACCGAGTCCGCGCGGTGATGCAGGAACAGGCCCGATGGATCGCTGACGCCGTGGATTCCGCCCTCCCGGAGCTCGAAGCACCCCACCTCGTCGGCCGCGCCGAACCGGTTCTTGACCCCGCGGACCATGCGCAGCGTCGAGTGTTTGTCGCCCTCGAAGTGCAGCACCACATCGACGAGGTGTTCGAGCGAGCGGGGGCCGGCAACGGCACCGTCCTTGGTGACGTGGCCGACCAGGATGACGGCGGTTCCGCTGCCCTTCGCGAGCGAGGTGAGGGCCGAGGTGATGGCGCGAACCTGGGTGACACCGCCGATGACACCGTCCACGTCGGCGGCCTGCATCGTCTGGACCGAGTCGACGACGACGAGCGTGGGAGCTACCTGGTCGACGTGTCCGAAGATCGTCGCGAGGTCGTTCTCCGCGGCCAAGTAGACGCGTTCGTGGACGGCGCCGGTGCGGTCCGCTCGCAGTCGAACCTGACCGGCCGACTCTTCGCCGGTGACATAAAGCGCGATGTCCTGCGGGCTCCGCTGTGCCCACTGCTTGACCACCTCGAGCAGCAGCGTCGACTTGCCGACGCCGGGCTCACCGGCCAACAGCACCACCGAGCCAGGGACGATGCCGCCGCCCAGCACACGGTCGAGTTCCTCCACGCCGGTGGGACGGGCAACGGACGATGTGCTGGAAACCTGCGTCAACGGAAGAGCGGGCGAGGTAGGAACCATCGAGGTGCCGCCGGACTTGACGGCGCTGGAGCCGGGACGCGAGCTGACCGGGGCGAGCAGGGTGACCTCGTCCATCGACCCCCACGTGTCGCACTCGGGACAGCGACCCACCCATTTGGCGACGGTGTGCTTACAGGCCGAACAGCGATAACTGGTACGAGGTTTTGCCACGGTTCGCAGACTAGAGCGAGCTACCGACAGCGTGGTGCGGTCAGCGCCGGTGGTGCAGTCGTCGGGGCGATCATTCCTCGGACTGCGGGAACTCGGCGCGCGGCTCGACGGGGCCCGGATCGACGGGCACGCTGACGACCACGTCGCCCGCCTGCTCGAAAGTGAAGGTGACCGGCACGGTCAGACCGGGGGTCACGGACTCGCTGAGGCCCTCGAGTTCGGCCTTGACGGACTCCGACCCCTTGGGGTTGCCCGGGTCCTGGTTCGCGGGGACGTTGGACGCCACGGCGGCCTGTGCGGGAATCTCGATGGACGTTCCACCGAACGGACCAGTGAGAACCACCTCGGCTGCGCCCTCGGTCTCGATGGCCGTGAGTCGGTCGGGGGTGGTCTCGCTCGTGTTGATGGCGGTGAAGATCAACTCGGCGCGGCCGCCCGGTTCGAGGTTGTAGTCCTCCGACGTCGGGTAGGCGACGTGCACGTTGCGCATCACGATGTCGCCCTGCTCGGCATTGTTGCCGTTGACCGCGGCCACCTGGGTGGCGGTCTGGCTCACCTGTCCTGCGCTGCACGCGGAGACGCTGATTGCCGCACCGAAGGCGAGCGCGACCGCGGTCGCCACTTTCACGGGCCGGATCGGGGCTGTGGATGCGGTCACTGGTCGTCTCCCTCGATGATTTCCTCAGACTTGTGCCGGTGGGCGGCTACCACTACAGGAGCGTAGTAGTTCGGTCCCGGGGCCTGCAGGTCGGGTGACGGGATGGGGTGTCCGAACAGCCCGCGGGATCTGCTCGATACATGTATCCCTTCTTGTGTCAAGTCCGCCGGATGCAGCCCTGTGCCCCTGACCTGCAGTGTTGAGGGGACCCCGGTGGCGGGCCGTGTTAAACTGGCCATATCGAAAGGGGCACCGAACACATGATTTTCAAGGTCGGAGACACCGTCGTTTACCCGCACCACGGAGCGGCGTTGATCGAAGCTATCGAGACACGCACCATCAAGGGCGAGGCCAAGGAGTACCTGGTTCTCAAGGTCGCCCAGGGCGATCTGACCGTTCGAGTTCCCGCCGATAACGCCGAGTACGTCGGCGTGCGGGACGTCGTCGGTCAAGAGGGTCTGGACAAGGTTTTCCAGGTTCTGCGCGCGCCCCACACCGAAGAGCCCACCAACTGGTCGCGTCGCTACAAGGCCAACTTGGAAAAGCTCGCGTCCGGTGACGTCAACAAGGTCGCCGAGGTCGTTCGCGACCTGTGGCGACGTGAGCAGGATCGCGGCCTGTCCGCTGGTGAGAAGCGCATGTTGGCCAAGGCTCGTCAGATTCTCGTCGGTGAGCTCGCGCTCGCCGAGGGCACCGACGAAGCCAAGGCCGACACGATTCTGGACGAGGTCCTGGCCGCGGCGTCCTGACGCTCGTCGCTCGAGAACTCTGAGCGCATATGACACATGTCGTCGCACTCGTTCCGGCTGCCGGAATGGGTGTACGCCTCGGCGAGAACATGCCGAAGGCGTTCGTGGAACTCGCGGGACGCACCTTGCTCGAGTGGGCGCTGGACGGCCTCACGGCCTCCGGCGCCCTTTCTCGTGTCGTGGTCGTGGTCCCGGATGTGTTGCGTGACCGCGCATCCGAGGTGGTTCGGTCGTGCGCCCTGCCGGTGGACATCGTCGTCGGCGGGGCCGAACGCACGGACTCGGTACGCGCCGGGCTGACGGTTGCCGACGACGCAGACATCGTGCTGGTGCACGACGCGGCTCGATGCCTGACGCCGCCGTCGTTGACGACGCGAGTGGTCGAGGCCGTCTCCGGTGGGTCGCTCGCAGTGGTTCCCGCGCTGCCGGTGGTGGACACGATGAAGGCGGTCGACGGACACGGTGTGGTCACCGGAACGGTCGATCGCGAAACCCTTCGGTCGGTCCAGACGCCGCAAGGGTTCGACGGCGCCACCCTGCGCGAGGCGTACCGGATGTTCCCCGAAGCGGCCACGGACGACGCCGGCCTCGTCGAACGCCTGGGCGTGGAGGTTCACACCGTTCTCGGCGATGCCGAGGCTTTCAAGATCACGACTCCGATGGATCTGATTCTGGCGCAGGCACTGCTTGCCCGCCGGCCGAAGTGAGGAAGTGGACGTGCGAGTAGGTATCGGTTCCGACGTCCATCCCGTCGAGATGGGTCGCGACTGCTGGATCGCCGGACTGCTGTTCGAGGACGCCGACGGATGCGCGGGACACTCCGACGGAGACGTCGCCGCGCACGCGCTCTGCGACGCTCTGCTGTCCGCAGCGGGACTGGGCGACCTAGGGTCGATATTCGGAACCGGCCGGCCGGAATGGGACGGCGTCAGTGGTGCCACGATGCTGATGCACGTGCGTCAGCTTCTTGCGGAGAACTCGATGCGCATCGGCAACGCCGCAGTTCAGGTCATCGGCAACCGTCCACGCATCGGCCCGCGCCGTGTCGAGGCCCAGACCTTGCTGTCCAACATCCTGGGAGCTCCGGTCTCCGTCTCGGCCACCACAACCGACGGGTTGGGGTTGACCGGGCGGGGCGAGGGGGTCGCGGCCATCGCGACCGCACTGGTGCTCGAGACCTCCACGCTGGTACAAGGCGAGGCGAATCCCCGGTAGGATCGGCCGTCGTGACCCTGCGCTTCCACGACACCGAAACCAGGACCGTGCGTGAGTTCACTCCGCTGGTCCCCGGACACGCATCGGTGTATCTGTGCGGCGCGACCGTTCAAGGGCACCCGCACATCGGTCACGTGCGCAGCGCCGTCGCATTCGACGTGCTGCGGCGATGGTTGACCGCATCGGGCTTCGACGTCGCGTTCATTCGCAACGTCACCGACATCGACGACAAGATTCTGGGCAAAGCCGCCGACGCAGGACGTCCGTGGTGGGAGTGGGCCGCGACGTTCGAGCGTTCGTTCTCTTCGGCGTACGACGCGTTGGGCGTGCTGCCGCCGTCCGCCGAGCCCCGCGCCACCGGGCACATCACCCAGATGGTCGAGCTCATCACCCGACTGATCGATGCCGGTCACGCGTACGCCGCAGCGGGCGACGTGTACTTCGACGTACGCAGCTTCGCCGAGTACGGCGCGCTGTCGGGCCACAAGCTCGACGACGTCCATCAGGGCGAGAGCGTGGGAGCGGGCAAGCGGGATCCGCGCGACTTCACGCTGTGGAAGACCGCGAAGCCGGGGGAGCCGTCGTGGCCGACGCCGTGGGGTCGTGGACGGCCCGGCTGGCACATCGAGTGCTCGGCCATGGCGGAGACTTACCTCGGGTCGGCCTTCGACATCCATTGCGGCGGGCTCGATCTGGTGTTCCCACATCACGAGAACGAACTTGCTCAATCACGCGCTGCCGGAGGAGGTTTCGCGCAGTACTGGCTGCACAACGGCTGGGTGACCATGAGCGGCGAGAAGATGTCGAAGTCGCTGGGCAACGTCGTCTCCATTCCGGCGATGCTGGAAACCGTCCGGCCGCAGGAACTGCGCTACTACCTCGGCAGCGCGCACTACCGTTCGATGCTGGAGTACTCAGCCGAGGCGCTCGCGGAAGCAGCGTCGGCGTACCGCAGCATCGAGGCGTTCGTGACCAAGACCGCCGAGCGCGTCGGCGGGGTTCCCGTCGGCACCTGGACCGACGCGTTCGCCGATGCCCTCGACGACGATCTCTCGGTTCCCAAGGCCTTGGCGGAGATTCACGGCAAGCGACGGGAAGGCAACAGTGCGCTGGCAGCCGGCGATCTGGACAAGGCGGTCGCGGCGGCATCGTCGATTCGCGCGATGACGTCGGTGCTCGGTGTGGATCCGCTCGACGCGCACTGGACGACGTCGTCGGATGCGTCCGCCGAGAGGGCGGCGCTGGACCTGCTGATCGCGGACGATCTGGAACTGCGGCGCACCGCCAAGGCAGACAAGGATTGGCCTACCGCCGATCGCATACGTGATCGCCTCGCCCGCGCGGGCGTGGAGGTCACCGATACCCCGAGCGGTCCGGAATGGTCGATCGCACAGCCCGTGAGCACCGAAATCGCGAGCACCGAGCAAGTGGTGGAGAAGTAGATGGCAGGCAATTCGAGTCGCCGCGGCGCAGTCCGCAAGAGCGGCACCAAGAAAGGGCAGGTCGTCGGTTCCGGCGGCAAGCGCAGCAAGGGTCTCGAGGGTCGCGGCGCGACCCCACCCGCGGCCGAGCGCACCAAGGCTG
>JBASAM010000021.1:0-24600 GCA_049650605.1 Rhodococcus sp. (in: high G+C Gram-positive bacteria)
GGCGGGGTGGCTGCGGCCGGGGTGGCAGCGGGTGGAGTCGGCGCCGCAGCCGGAGCGTCGTCGACGGAGACTCCATGATCGGATACCAGCGCGGCGAAGCCCCCGGCGTAACCCTGCCCGACGGCACGGACTTTCCACCCATCACCGCGGCGGTACAGCTCGAGTGCGATGACGATGGACTCGCTGCTCAGCCCGTCCACGGTGTACGAGTACAGCGTCGACCCAGATGCACCGTCGATGACGTGCGCGGTGGGCGCCGTAACTCGGCCGAAGTTGCTGGACGCATCATCGAGCGTCACCACGACACGGATCTGGGTGATGTCGGCCGGAACGGACGCGAGAGTCACCGACACCTCCGACGGTCCGCTCTGGCTCGGAACCAGCTGGACTCCGGGTCCGGTGGGCTGGTTGAAGAACACGAAATCGGCGTCGGAACGCACCTTGCCGCTGTCGGTGACCAACAGTGCCGAGATGTCGGCCGGAGCGGTCAGCTCGAGGCCGATGCGGACGGAGGCGGTGGACAGGGGTGCGTTTTGTCCCTTGGTCAACGGCTGTGCGGGCACGAATCGTCCTCTTTCGTCTGAAGGGGGTGTGAGGTGCGGCGGTCTCATGCGTTGATGTCAGCGTACGTGGACCGATGTCCGATTCCGGGTTGCCAGAAACCAGGACAGGATTTCTTCGCTCGCGGCGCCGCCGGTCAGCTCGGTCACTACCAACCCGGGAGTCTGCCACTGCAGAAGTTCGAGCTCGCCGTGCCGCGGACGGATGGCGGCGTCGGCGGCACGCAGCATCTCGGCGTCCAGCGCGCCGTCGCCCGCGGCCAGCACCTGCGCGGACGGGTCCAGCGTTCGGTCCGCCACGAGTCGGCGCTTCACCTCGGCAATGGCGCGAGACTTGCACACGGCATCGGGCATCGCGTAGATCTTGCGACCCTGCTGGGACAGACCCCAGCCGTGGTCGGTGCACCACTGCCCGAAGTCGCGGGTGAAGTCGGTCGGCATCGCGGAAACGTCGACGACGAGGTAGCAGAAGAGATCGTCGGCGACGCGCTGCTTCAGTACCCACGACGGGTCGGTGCCCGAAGTAGACCCCGAGCGCCGTGTCATCTCCGCCACGACGTCGCTCAACGGTGCCGCGCTCGCCCGTACGGCCGCGTCCACCGCATCCCGCCATGCGCGATCCGGTTCGCCGTCCACGAGGATGGTGCCGCCGTTGGCGGTGATCGCGTAACGCCACGGCGCTCCCGGCAGCGCGATGCGCTGAAACTGCTCGGTGGTGCGCGTGGTGGTGGGTACCACGACGGCCGTGGCAGCGAGTTCGGTCAGCATCGCCACAGCGCGCACCGTCATGTACGACAAGGGTGCCCCGTCGTACATCTCGACGCACGTGATGTCGCCCGGACCCTGCGAACCCGATCCCTCGGACAGTGCGGCCGCGCTGTAGATCATGGTGCGGTCCAGGTCGGTCGCGATCAGCGCTGTCACGACGCGCCGACCTCTCGAATCAAGCCCATGCACGAGTAGGCGAGGTCCGGAACCACATCCACCGGAACACCGCGCGCGTCCGCGAGCATCCGGATGTGGCGGTGCTCCGGGGCGTCGGCCTCACGGACGAGAACCCGCCACGGCACGCGACGAAGAAGCACCCGAGTCGTCTCTCCCACTCCGGGTTTGACGAAGTTCACGGTGGTGATGCCGTATTCCTGCTGTATCTGTTCGACCGACGCCCATCCGCTCCAGGTGGGTGATCGGTCCGAGGACCGCACCCGCTCCAGGTCGTCCGCGACTGCTTCCGAGACACCCGCGAAACTCGAAGAGACCTTGTCCAGCAGCACGTTCGACACATCGTCGGGCGCCAGCTCGGCATAGAACTTCGCGCCATGGAACTCGCCCGGCCGGATCAGCTCGGAGTTCAGTACCGTACGCGACACCAGACCCGACACCGTCGAATTGAGGCAGGCAGACGCGATCAGGAAATCGTCACGCGTACCGAACGTGGTCACGCAGTGTCCGGGATCTGCCAACACGGCCAATCGATCGTCGAACCGAGCGCCACCGGCGCGATGGTACTCGTCCAAAGCCGCGGTGAGTTCGCGAGCGATTGCGCCTTTGCCGGTCCATCCGTCGACGAACACCACCGACTCCGGACTGTGCCGCGACGCCAGGAATCCGAGTGCCGCAGCGTCGATTCCCCGATCACGAACGATGGATACGGCGTAGTGCGGCAATTCGAGACCGTGCATGTCGCGGGCCCAGCGTCGCATCAGGATGCCGATCGGTGTTCCCGCCCGCGCCAACGATGCCAGCACCAGGTGCTCGCCCCGCTCCGCGATCAGCAGGTCGGTGACCACACCTACCGCGGCGGCGAGACGAGGGGCGCTGTCGTCGAGCACGGTGTCGAACAGCTCTCGGTAGGCGGCGTCGGGCTGGTACTCCACCGGAAGGGACTCGGCGTAGTGCGCCTGTCCGGACTGTATTCGCTTCTCGCGCAGCGCTGTATCCGCCTCCAGGGAAACGTGGGACAGATCCTGCAGCAGCCATGCCACCTCGTCTGCCGCATAGGATCCGAAGGACGGACCGTAGAGGGGCGAGGTCATCGAGACACCTGGCGCAAAGTTCTGGGGTCCGAGTGGACCACGGCGACGGTGACGTCGATACCGACGCGAGTCAGGGCCTGCACCGGACCGCCCCGACCCACCAGCGCGTCGGTGTCGGCGGGCGGGTCGACGATCAGCAGCACGGGTGTGGGCGACACCTCGTCCGGCATCGCGGCGTTGTAGAGGTACCGGCTGCCCTCGGTCCCCGATTCCGGTGCGACGAAGGAGAAGCCGCGCCGTAACGGATAACCAGGCTCGTCGAGGACGTACGCGGGTGATCGGGTGGTGGTCTGGAACCGCGTCGGTGTTCCGCGCTCGTCCAGGGCCCGGGCGATCCGGAGCGGAAGGTACATCAGTTCTTCGTGTCCGATCACCACCAGAGGACCGGTGCCGAGCCGTTCGACGAGAGTCTGGGCTGCGGCGTCCACGGCATCGTCGAACGCCGGTGCGTCGGCTCGACGGAACCCGTGTCGACCCCCATCGGGAACACCTGCAGGCCAGTCGATATCGATACGATCGACCGCGCCGAGCACGGGGGAATCCGGCAACGCAGGTGAGTCGGGGAGCGCAGCGACGGCGTCGATGATGTCGTCCGGCAGATGCACGCGTCCGGTGGCGAGTGCGACCGAGTCGATGACGACGCCCAGTTCGGCCGCGGTCTCGGCAGCGATCTGGCGGTGCGCGCCGGTTCGCATGTCCACCAGCGAGGCGATGACGTATCGCGCGCGGGGGGACATCGAGTGCACCGTTCGGATAGCATCGAGCGCTGTTGTGCCGGTGGATATCTCGTCGTCCACCAGGACCATCGGGATACTGCTCGGCAGATCGAGCCGAGGGTCCAGCGGCAACAGCATGTGGTCTGTCGCGTGCGAATGGCCCTCGTGGAACTCGCCGTGCACGGCGAATTCCTCGACAGGTCGCCGCGTCGAATGCAGATAGCTGGTGGCCCCGAGCCTGGTGGCAACGCAGTGACCCAGACCGGTAGCGGTCTCGGCGAAACCCAGTACCACGACGTCGTCACCGCTGCCGGCGAGCACGTCCGCACACAACGACCCCAGGAGCTCTCCGGCAGCGATGACCGACGACGGGTCCCGGGGAATGTGCTTGCCAAGGACCGTCGAGACCAGCAGGTGTGCGCGCTTGGGGTTCCGGCGCAGCCCGGGCTGGACCAGATCACCCACGCGCCGGCCGACGGACGAGTGCCCGTGTTCGAGCACCAGTCCCAGTTCCGCTGTAGCCCAGGGCAGTCGACGATCCACCTGATCACTCATCGAAGTGCTCCTGCCGCGCTGTCCGGTCGCTGCGCGAGAGCTTGCATGACATCGACGAACGAGACGTTCTCCGCCGTGACACCGAATACCGTTGCGCGCCGCAGAGTCTGCTCTGCCCACGGGCGGTGTGGTCCGAGCTCGTTCATCTTGTTCCGGTACCCCGACGCCTGAACTCCACTGTCTTCGGACGCCGACGCGATGGACTGGGCGTCTTGATACTCCTCGTGTGTCACGACGGAGAGGGAATGGACCGCAGCGATGTGGGAGGGGTGAATCACGGTCTTGCCGTGCAAACCGTTCGCGCGATCGAGCGCCACTTCCCGAAGCAGGCCGTCGATGTCACGGCTGACCAGTTGCTGACGGAACCGGACAGCGTCATGTTCGGCGAAGGGTGTCGAGCGCAGCATCGGCCGGAACAGCCGCTCGTGGTCGGCGAAGTATTCCCATACCGGACCGGTGACCACGAAGCCGGTGCCGTCGCTGCGGCCCAAGTGATTGACAATGGACCCGATGGTGTCGGCGACGACTCGGACGTCGTAAATGGTCAGATCGCGATCTCGGCGTATGCCGAAGGCACTACTCATGTCCGTGGCGCCGATGCGTACGGCCAGCACCGATGCGCGGTGCCGTCCCAGCACTTCACGAGCGCCGACCAGCTCGTCGTCACGGGATTCGCGGTAGACCATCTCGCGGGATTCGAGCACCGGCATCACCAGAAGATGCTTCCCGCACGCGGCCGAACGTTCGGACACGCTGCGCAGAAAAGCGTCTCCGCTTTCCGGCCTGAACTTGGGGAGGACGAAGCCGGTGAGTACCTCGATACCGCCGGCGATACGGTCGCACACGAAGTGCATGTCGTCCGCGGTGCGTACCCGTACGAATACAGCTGCCTCGGGGGGCCGATCGGCAAGGTTGTCGAGTGTGTGGACGACGGCCGTGCGGGCGGCAGCGAGATCGGTGTCGGCAACGGCGTCTTCGAGGTCGAGCACCACCGATCTGCAACCCTCCGACGCACGTTTGACGACCGTCTCGGCCAGGTCGCCCCGTGTTGCCGGGATGTAGAGCGTGGCGCCCAGTGCCAGTGCGCGGGTGGTGAGGTCGCTGGTGGAATCCACCCGCGACGGCGGCTCGTGGAAGAGGTATTCCGCGGTGGCGGGCTCCAGATGGGAGAAGTGCTGCACGTACCAAGGCCCCTCACGCTGTCAGTTCGAGCTGTGACGACCGCGAACACGGTCGACCACACCGGAGACGAATTCGCCGATGGAATCGAGCTCGCTAAGGTAGGCCCAGTAGTTGGGTCGACCTGTCTCGAGTGCCGCGGCGGCCCTCTCGATTCGAGCAAGCTGAGCATCCAATACCGAACCCCATTCGGCAACCAGGCCCCGATCCACCACCAACAACTGTGCGTCTCGGAGTTGAAAACGCACCCGCCCCTCGACGCTGCCGCGGTCGTCCCGAACTTCCCGAAGACGGTCCAGTCGGCCGGTGACGCTCTCGATGTCCGACTCCGCGTCCGCGAGATGAGCGCGAGCCTCGGCGATCTTGTCCAAGGCCACTTCGGGTCGCGCGCGATCGACTGCCGATTTCGCGGCATCGATGTCGGTGGCCGCGGCCGTCATGTGCGTGGAGCAGTTCTCTCGCGCATGGGCGAGATCTTCGGAACTCGCGGCGACGAACTCGCGCAGCAGAGCCGAGTAGGCGGGGGCGATGTTCTCGGCTTTGGTTCCCACCGCCTGCAGTCTGGTGCGAACCGAGGCGAGTGCACGGGTGGCCGCGTCCGCCTTTCCCGGGGCCTCGGCCAGCGCTCCGCGCAGCACGTCGGTTGCGGCGCGAGTGTCGGCAGCGGCTTCCATGATCGTCGTGCCGTGGCCTTCGTGTTCCGCCCGGTCGAGGGCGGACAGCGTTGCGCGAAGCGCGTCGGTTGCTTCGGACACCGATCGGTACTGGTGGTGCGGCTCGGATCCGGTGACCGTCTGGAGTATCGAGTTCGCGGCGGAACGGGCGTCGTTCGCGAGCCGAGGTACGGCGGCGTATTCGCTCATCGCGTGCTCGAGACGCGCTCGGTGAGCACCGTAGAACTGGTCCACCGATCCGCTGGCGGCAGCGAGGTGCGAGATGGCCGAGGCGAACGCGTCGTACGCCTCCTCGGTGGCGTCGGATTCGGCACGCTCGGTAGCGGCGAGATAGGCCGCACCTGCTGCGAAGCACTGCTCTTCGACGGGACGCCACTCGGCCCGGAGACGGTCGTCGGCGCGCCCGAGTCGCTCCAATGCGTCGACTCCGGACGAGGCGATCGACTGACGCTTGTCCATGTCGAGAAAAGACTTCACCGTGTCTGCTCGGATGCCGGCAACGGCATCGGATCGGGCCTTGCCGCGGCTGAGGCGTCCCGGCCAACGGTGTGTCACCGTGTCGATGTTACCGACGTGACGTCGGATTTCTCGGCGCGCCGGACTTTCGGGAACGCTGCGGGGTCCTCGCTCGTTTGGGGTATGAACGCCAGTGCACGGCGAAATCTGTGCGCGGAAAGAGCATGCACCATACGGAGCAACCGAAAGGACACATCTCATGGGCGTCAGCTTGACCAAGGGTGGCAACGTCTCCCTCACGAAGGCCGCTCCGAACCTGACGGCAGTCGCGGTCGGGCTCGGGTGGGACATCCGTACGACCACCGGTACCGATTTCGACCTCGACGCCAGCGCCATCGCGTTGGGTGCGGACAAGAAGGTCGTCAGCGACCAGCACTTCATCTTCTTCAACAACCTGAAGTCTCCCGACGGCTCGATCGAGCACACCGGCGACAACACGACGGGCGAGGGCGAGGGCGACGACGAGACCATCAACGTCGACCTGTCGGCCGTTCCGCCGAACATCGACACCATCAACTTCCCCGTCTCCATCTACGAAGGCGACGCCCGCTCGCAGTCCTTCGGACAGGTGCGCAACGCGTTCATCCGCGTCGTCGACCGGTCCAACGGCACGGAGCTGGCGCGTTACGACCTGAGCGAGGACGCCTCGACCGAGACCGCGATGGTGTTCGGCGAGCTGTACCGCAACGGCAACGAGTGGAAGTTCCGCGCCGTGGGCCAGGGATACGCATCGGGCCTCGCCGGCATCGCGCGCGATTTCGGTGTCAACGTCTAGTTCGTTCGGCCGACAGCCGGGGTGCAATGCCGAGAGATACGGGTAGCGTTCCGAACTGTCCAACTACGGTTGGGGAGAGTTCCGTCAGGGGCTCTCCCCTTTCGTGTGTTTCCAGAGCTCGAGAAAGGCCACTTCGTGGTTCTGCGCATATTCGGTCTGTCGATCGGTGTGACGATCGCCTCCGTCGTCGTGGCATTCATCTACGGCAGTTGGCAAGCCGTCGCGCTGGTGGTGATTCTCGGCATTCTCGAGGTGTCGCTGTCCTTCGACAACGCCGTCATCAACGCCACCGTGCTGCGGCGGATGAGCGAGTTCTGGCAGAAGATCTTCCTGACAATCGGCATCGTCATCGCAGTCTTCGGCATGCGTCTGGTGTTCCCGCTGGTCATCGTCTGGCTGGCGTCGGGGTTGGGGCCCGTCGCGGCGCTCGATCTTGCCCTCAACCCGCCGGCCGACGACGCCGCGTACTTCCCCAACGGTGACCCGTCGTACGAAACGCTGATCACCGACGCGCATCCGCAGATTGCCGCGTTCGGTGGCATGTTCCTGCTGATGCTGTTCCTCGGATTCATCTTCGAAGAGCGTGAACACACCTGGCTGACCTGGCTCGAGAAGCCGTTGGCCAAGGCCGGTCGACTCGACATGATGTCGGTCGTCGTCGCCGGACTGCTGCTGGTGATCTCCGCCGAGATGTTCGCCGAGGACGACAAGATCTCCACCGTCATGGTCGCCGGCGTTCTGGGCATGGTCACGTACATCGCCGTCGACGGCCTCGGCAACCTCTTTCACATCGAGGACGACGTCGAGGATGCCGCGCCGTCCTCGGGTCCGTCCGAGCTCGCGAAAGCTACCGGTAAGGCCGGTTTCTTCCTGTTCCTCTACCTCGAGGTGCTCGACGCGTCGTTCAGCTTCGACGGAGTCATCGGCGCGTTCGCCATCACCGCCGACCCCATCATCATCGCGCTGGGTCTGGGCTTCATCGGCGCGATGTTCGTGCGGTCGCTGACGGTGTACCTCGTGCGCAAGGGAACGCTCGACGACTACGTGTACCTCGAGCACGGCGCGCACTGGGCCATCGGTGCCCTGTCGATCATCCTGCTGGTGTCCATCGGCTTCGAGATCAACGAGATCATCACCGGCCTGGTCGGCGTCGTGCTGATCGGCCTGTCCTTCGTCTCCAGCATCCGCCGCAACAACAAGCTCGAGGCCGAGGGCAAAACCGACGAGGTCGAGATCGAAGTCTGATCTCTCACAGCTCGTCGATGTCGACCAGTCCGTCCTGAACCGCCCGTGCGACCAACGACGCCTTCGTCGGAGCGGGCCGACCGACCGCGGCGTACTTCTGCCGTACGCGTGTGAGATGTGTGTTCACCGTGCCCAGTGACAGAAAAAGGTCGGCGGCAACAGCAGGTTTGGAGTCGCATCGAAACCAGCGGAGGAGAACTTCGATCTCACGTTCGGTCAGGTTCGGTTTGGGGAGCTTGACGGCACGGTCCGACACGAAAGATGCGCGGCGGTCCTCGTTCGTGCCAGTCACAGGTGTGCTCTGTTCTTTCGACACATGCGGGTGTTCGCACATGTTGCCAAAGATTAGAGCACAAACCGGTTGGTTTTCAGACCCATATCGGACCAATCACCGGAACTGCTACGGCGTGTCCGGGTCGGTCCCGATGCGCGACAACAGTGCGGCTCGGACAGTCGGCCAGTCGTCGTCGGTCATGGCGAACAACGCCGTGGTGCGCCACGACCCGTCTATCCTGCGTCGGTGCTTGCGTAGGAGTCCTTCGAACTGCGCACCGAGCTTTCCGATGGCGGCACGTGATTGTTCGTTGAGCGCGTCGGTATGCCACTCGACGCGCACCGTTCCGACGTCGAATGCGTGCTCGAGCAGCAGAAATTTCGCTTCCGGGTTGATCTTCGTTCCCTGGGCGGATCTCGACAACCAGGTGTAGCCGATGGCGACACTGCGATTGTTCGCATCGACCTGGTAGTACGACGTGGTACCCACCGCGAGCCCGGTACGTGCATCGCGCTGCAGAAAGGGCCGCCGCGTCGGGTCGGCCAACGCGGTGTCGATGTAGGCGCGGGCTCCGTCCATGTCGGAGATCACCGCACCTGTCCACCGGAAGATCACGGGATCGTCTGCCGCAGCGAGCAACTCCTCCGCGTGGTCGACGGTCAACGGCTCGAGGTGGACGAAGGTGCCACGCCCCGGTGCGGTGTCGAAGACGTCGTTCATACGGGAACCTCCGTGAACTCTTCGGATGCGCGGTGTGGGGTGCGCGTGGGCGGCGCAGGGCGTGCACGCTCGCCGGAGCGGGCGAACACCACGATCAATATCACCAGCAACGCGGCGCGCATCCACACGCCGAGGACGACGACGGTCTCTTCGCCGGTGGCGTCGGCACCGGAGGACAGAGCCGAGAAGTACCGGAAAACTCCGATCCCCATCGTGACGTCGACGAACAGATACGCCGCGACGACGGGCCAGGGCACGCACAGCAGTACGAAGAACGGCACCAGCCACAATGTGTATTGCGGTGAATGCACCTTGTGCAGCAACAGGAACGACGCGAGCATGACGGCGCTGATCTGAATCCAGGGGTACGTGCCCTCGGCCCGGTACCTCCGCAGGCCGAACCAGAGGGCGCCCGCGAACGCCATGAGAATCAGCGACGGTGACAGCAGCGATACGGCGGATTGGAACGCGGCGTCGTCGCCGGGCGTGATGTCGGTACCGTTTCGATCCGCGGGCGACGGTCCGCCGTACAGGACGCGCAGTCCCCAGTACCAGATCGAGTTGGTGGTGATGTCGGATTCACGCATCGCCTGGAACGCGAAAGACGCTCTCCAGCCGTCGTATCCGAAGATCGCGAACGGCAGATTGATGGCCGCGACGACAGCGCTGGCCACCCCGATCACACCGGCGGCCCCACGGACGTCGAGTTTGCCCGCGGCGTCGTCGCCTCTCCCTGCGGTGAGGACGAACAGGGCGAGCGGAAGGACGAAGGCCCCGGGGTAGAGCTTGAGGCAGAACCCCACCGCCAGCGCCGCCGCCGCCAGGTAGGCGCGCACTCGAAGCGGCAACCGCGTCGACATCACGTAGACCGCGCCCACCGAGGTGGCGACCACGGGTAGCTCCCAGTTGTGAAATGCGTACAGCACCAGCGCGGGACCCGCGGCCCACAGCATCGCGGCGCGGCCGCACAATCTTCCCAACATCCATGCGGTCAGAGCTCCGAACGGGCCCAGCAGGAGCGCGGAGAAGAAGAGGAACTGCGCGTCGTTCTGGCTTGCGAGGCCGCCGATCCACATGAGAACGCCGCTGAGCACGGGGTATTCGACGCTGCCGCCCGTCAGCGTTCCGTCCGCAGAGATGCCCCCGGAGAGGTACGGGAACAGGTGCTGATCGATTCCCCGGTCGAGCCACAGCAACTGGATGTCGGAGTAGCAGACGGCGGAGTCCTTGAGGCGGTCGAACGCCAGGCTGCGACCGGTCTCGTCGAACGGTGAACCCGCGCACCGAGCTTTGTTCAGGTAGCCCAGGACCATGGTCAGCACGGACACGACGGTGACGAGAGCCGCGGTCCAAGGCGACGGTGGGGCCGGGAACCGGTCGAGGAGTGCAGCACGGCCGGTGGTCATGCGGTCAAGACTAAGTGGCCGCCGGGCGTGCCTGCTCTGCACCGACGGTATCGGGGCCGACGATTTCACTTCTCGAAACCCCGGCAGGTACCCTGGACCGGTTGCTGACGCAACGACCCTCCTGTCACGGACAGTCCGTGACCGTTTCACAGTCCATAGGAGGTGATGAGGTCTTATGCGTCATTACGAACTGATGGTCATCCTCGACCCCAATCTCGACGAGCGCACGGTCGCCCCGTCGCTGGATACGTTCCTGAACGTCATCCGCAAAGACGGCGGCAAGGTCGACAAGGTCGACGTGTGGGGAAAGCGCCGTCTCGCCTACGAGATCGAGAAGCACGCCGAAGGCATCTACGCGGTGATCGACATCAACGCAGAGCCCGCCACGGTGTCCGAGCTCGATCGCCAGCTCGGCCTGAACGAGTCGGTGCTTCGCACCAAGGTTCTGCGCCGCGGCAAGTGATCGCATCACGTGTCACCGTCTCGCCCTAGGCTGACGGCAACACGTGAAGATCATGCGCTGACAAGGCACGAGAAAGAGGAACCATGGCAGGCGAAACCGTCATCACCGTCGTCGGAAATCTGACGGCCGATCCCGAGCTTCGATTCACTCCCGCAGGTGCTGCGGTCGCGAATTTCACCGTCGCGTCCACGCCCCGAACGTTCGATCGTCAGACCAATGAATGGAAAGACGGCGACGCGCTCTTCATGCGTTGCAACATCTGGCGGGAGGCTGCGGAGAACGTCGCGGAGTCGTTGACTCGCGGCGCACGAGTCGTCGTGACGGGTCGGTTGCGGCAGCGTTCGTACGAGACGCGTGAAGGCGAAAAGCGCACTGTCGTGGAACTCGAAGTCGACGAGGTCGGCCCCTCCCTGCGGTACGCGACGGCCAAGGTCAACAAGGTCAGTCGTGGCAGTGGTGGCGGCAACAGCGGCGGCGGGTTCGGTTCCTCCGGTGGATCGGGTGGTGGCTCGTCGAGCCGGCAGTCCGGTGGCAGCTCGGGCGGTGACGATCCGTGGGGCAGCGCTCCGCAGGCATCGGGATCGTTCGGCGGCTCCCGTGGCGGCGACGACGAACCGCCGTTCTAGGTCCTTCCGCACACACATGCAGTGATTTGAAAGATTCGGAGTTAGTCCATGCCTAAACCGCCGTTGCGCGACAAGGTGATCAAGAAGAAGGTTTGCGCCTTCTGCAAGGAAAAGACCACGTCCATCGACTACAAGGACACGACGTTGCTGCGTAAGTACGTCAGCGATCGCGGTAAGATCCGCGCTCGTCGTGTCACCGGTAATTGCGTCCAGCATCAGCGGGACATCGCCATCGCAGTCAAGAACTCGCGTGAGGTTGCTTTGCTTCCGTACGCCGCGACTGCGCGATAAAGGGGAAAGGTAACCATGAAGCTCATCCTCACCGCTGATGTCGACAACCTCGGCGTTCCCGGAGACACCGTGGAGGTCAAGGACGGTTACGGCCGTAACTTCCTGCTTCCCCGTGGGCTGGCCATTGCTGCCACCCGCGGAGCACAGAAGCAGGTCGAAGGCATCCGCCGCGCGCAGGAAGCTCGCGCCGTGCGCGGGCTCGATCACGCGAACGAACTCAAGCAGTCCATCGACGCCCTGACGTCCGTTCCGCTCTCGGTCCGTACTGCAGGCGGCTCGGGCAAGCTGTTCGGCTCGGTCACTGCGGCCGACGTTGCTGCTGCCCTCAAGAAGGCCGGCGGCCCCGTCGTCGACAAGCGCAGCATCGAGCTGCCGAAGTCGCACGTCAAGACCACCGGTACGCATCGCATCTCCGTCGCGCTGCATCCCGACGTGACTGCGACCTTCGACCTCGAGGTCACCGCCTCGGAGTAGTTCGTCCGTAGAAGCTCGTTCACGAAGCCCCGGCCTTCACAGGCCGGGGCTTCGTGCGTTGGGGGGCTTCGTGTGGCGCTGTATCCGCTCACCTGCCCGCAGGATGCACAGCTCCGGCCGTGTGAGGAGTGCTGGGAGGTGTGCAGTCGATAGCTGCCCCCGGAATCAGGGGTTCTTCACTACGGTTCCAGTGTGAGCTTCGCTCGGAACATTCGTCCGCAATCAAGCGCCGCGGGCGGCCGCGGGCCTGTTCTGTCGACGCGAACGGAGTCCATCGCCCGTTTCTCTGCGAAATAACGAGTTGTGACCTGGGTCATGTTGATAACTTGCACGCCCAACGAGCTGACACGCCCGACATGTCAACTCGACAGGACACGCCGACGCCACCTTCATCCACAGACGATTCGTCAGCAAAAGCGCTCTGTACTGCAGTGATGGGTGCTGTGATCTTGTTCATCCCAAGGTTGTACACAGGTGGTCAACATTGCGCTCCAGCAGTTTCCACAGGCCGTCCACAGGTTGGTCAACATGACGGTTTGGCGCTGCGAGTCGCAGCACATAACGTCCCTCCGGCACACCGATCACGGCCGCGTTCGACGTCGTCGTGGCACGTCGTCCACAGATGATTCGGACGACGTGTCGGACGTTCGGAGTACACAGTGTGCGGACGTGATGAACCACGAGAAATGCCGAGCGAGTCGGTGACGAGCGAGCGAGAGGGCGGCGGTTTCCTGTGGCGGTTGTGGACGATCGAGGGGCTGACAACTACCAAGGCCCCTCCGAGCCTCCCGGTGAAGACTTCGGACGCCAGCCTCCGCAAGACATGGCGGCCGAGCAGTCCGTCCTCGGTGGCATGCTGCTGAGCAAAGACGCAATCGCCGACGTGCTCGAGGTGCTCCGGCCGGGCGACTTCTACCGCCCGGCCCACCAGATGGTCTACGACGCGATTCTCGACCTTTATGGGCGTGGTGATCCCGCGGATCCCGTGACCGTTTCCGCCGAGCTCGAGCGCCGAGGTGAGCTCAAGCGCATCGGCGGCCCGCCCTACCTGGTGACGCTGACCCAGACGGTGCCTACCGCGGCCAACGCGTCGTTCTACGCCGAGATCGTCGTCGAGAAGGCCATTCTTCGTCGTCTCGTGGAAGCCGGCACTCGCATCGTGCAGTTCGGTTACGCCGGAGCGGACGGCCAGGACGTCTCCGAGGTGGTCGATCGCGCGCAGGCCGAGGTGTACGAGGTCACCGAGCGTCGTACTGCAGAGGACTTCATCCAGCTCGAAGAGCTGCTGCAGCCCACGATGGACGAAATCGACTCCATCGCCAGCCGCGGCGGGATGTCCAATGGTGTCCCCACCGGATTCACCGAACTCGACGAAGTGACCAACGGTCTGCACCCCGGACAGATGATCATCGTCGCGGCGAGGCCTGGCGTGGGCAAAGCTCTTGCGCTGGACACACCGCTCGCTACACCGACCGGGTGGACCACAATGGGTGACGTACAAGTTGGCGATCAGCTGATGGACGCGTCCGGATCGGTGACCCGCGTTGTCGCGGCGACAGGCGTGATGGTCGGAAGGCCGTGCTTCCGAGTCGAGTTTTCCGACGGGACGGTCATCGTTGCCGACGCCGAACATCAATGGCTCGTGGACGGTTCTGTCACCACCACCGATCAGCTCTCGAAGCAGAGACGTGGCGTGGTGTGCAATGCCGCGCCGATGGTGCTTCCGGAGTCGCGGCTCCAGTTCGGTCCGTACGCGACCGGGGTGCGTCTTGGAAATCCGGCTTGTACGGATCCGGAGGTGTGGATGCGTGTCGACGGTGAAGCGGCGGCGGGCTACGAGTCATTTGGCGCACCGTCCAGCGTTGGGCGCACGCTGCACGGTGCGCCCAATGCTGCGCGGTGCGCCGAACAGGCGCTTCGTGGTTCGGAGAAGCAGCGTCGAGCGCTGCTCGCCGGCATTCTGGACACCGTCGGATCCGTGCGCGGCGACGGTGCCGTCACTGTCGATCGTGCCGACGATCTGGTGCGAGAGCTCGTGATCGGTCTGGGGTACACGCTGCAGGCATCTGCAGAAGTGGCTTTCCACACCGAGGACGACGTGTTCTCGACACCACGGAAAGCGTTGGTACACAAGGAGCGTCGTGTCCGATCGGATATCGTGCGCTTAATCGTCGACGTCCGGGAAATAGAGTCCGTACCGGTGCGATGCGTCGAGGTGGACAACCCTGATCATCTTTACCTGGCCGGTCGCTCGATGGTACCGACACACAACTCCACCCTCGGAATGGATTTCATGCGCTCGTGCTCCATCAAGCATGGAATGGCGAGCGTCATGTTCTCCCTCGAGATGAGCCGCACCGAGATCGTTATGCGTCTGCTTTCTGCCGAGGCCAAGATCAAGCTCGGGGACATGCGCTCGGGAAAGATGACCGACGACGACTGGACGCGCCTCGCTCGGCGGATGAGTGAGATCAGCGAAGCACCCCTGTTCGTGGACGACTCACCCAACCTGACCATGATGGAGATTCGCGCCAAAGCGCGCCGACTCAAGCAGCGGCACGATCTCAAGCTGATCGTGATCGACTACCTGCAGCTGATGTCGTCGGGCAAGAAGGTCGAGTCACGTCAACAAGAAGTGTCCGACTTCTCGCGTCAGCTCAAGCTGCTGGCCAAGGAACTGATGGTGCCCGTCGTGGCAATCTGTCAGCTCAACCGTGGGCCGGAGCAGCGCACCGACAAGAAGCCCATGGTCTCCGACCTTCGAGAGTCCGGTTCGCTCGAGCAGGACGCCGACATGGTCATCCTGCTGTACCGCCCGGACGCCACCGAGCGAGACGATCCCCGCGGCGGTGAAGCCGACCTGATCTTGGGCAAACACCGCAACGGTCCGACGGCGACCATCACCGTCGCGCACCAGCTGCACCTCTCTCGGTTCGTGGATATGGCGCGAGGCTAGAAGTTCGGCCGAACCGTCAGCGCGGGAGCGGAGATTCGAAGGAGATCTCGACGTCGTCGACCACCTTCATTGCGCCCAGTAGCTGCGAGTAGGGCTTGATGCCGAAGTCCGTCTGGGTCACGACGGTATGGCAGGACGCGGTATCGGCCGACACGGCGACGTCGACGACGTGGTCGCGCGTCACGCCATGAATCTGCAGGGCGCCGCTGAGTCGATAACCGCCGCCGGTCTTCTCGACGTCGGTTGCGTCGTAGGCAATGTCTGGATATTTCTTGGCGTCGAAACAGCCCAGTGCGTTGGATCGTGCCAACAGCTTCTCAGGTCCGAACATGGGCGTCACACCACCTTCGCCACCGGTGACCTCGAGCGAGTCGACGCTCGCCCGCATCGACACCGACGCCGGGACATCGCCCGATTGCTCGACGCTCACGGTCCAGTTCGTCATGGCCAGAGTCAGGCGGTGTCCCATTTTGGACGCCCGACCGGTGACCCCGGTCCGCATCTGCAAGGTGCCGCCGTCGGATGCGGTCACGGTCCAGCTCGTCGTGCTCATCCCCCGACTGTATGCCTGCCCGCGTGACACCGATTTCTCCCGCGGGGTGACCGACACCGGTATGTCGGTCAGGTCTTCGATACCGGGACGTACATCGATTGCACCAAATTACTGAGAAACCAGTAAGAAGCCGCATCCGCATGTGCATAATCGGTCTCCACACCGGTTATGGGAGGTATGCGATGTTTGTCCAGTTCGGGGACTCGGGCGCCCACGAGACGACGGGCACCTGGTTCGGCGGAGTGGACGACACGTCGTTCGGGTGGCTGACGCACTCGACGGCGTCGGCACCGAGACCGCAGGCGGCCTCGTCGGCACCGAGACCGCAGGCGGGCTCATCTGCACCGAGACGATGCGGCGTGGTGATCGTTCCGCCCATCGGGTACGAGTACTGGACCACCCACCGATCGCTGCGGGTGCTCGCCGAACGATTGGCGGCCGAGGGATTTCTCGTCCTGCGTCTCGATCTCCGGGGTACCGGCGACGCGCGCGGCAACATGTGGGACGGTGCGCAGTCGGTTGCGTCATGGCGCGGTGACGTCGCGAATGCCGTGGAAGAGCTACGCCGGCTGGGCGCCTATTCCGTATCGCTGGTGGGCCTGCGGTTCGGCGCCACCCTGGCGATGCAGCCCGAATCCACACTGTCGATAGACCGCGTCGTCGGATGGTTGCCGGTGGTCGACGGGAAGCGATACGCCCGCGAACTGTCGATGCTGTCGACGCCGGTGCCGGACGAAGCCTCGGTGTACGGCACCGCGGCCCGAGTTCTCGCGGGGACGGTGCTGACGGACGCCCTCCTGTCCGACATCGCCGCCACCTCGCTGAAGACTCCGGGAAAGCCGGCCCGCGACGTTCTCGTGGTCGACAGAGACGACCGGCCCGGATCCGCCACACTCGTCGACAAACTTCGAGTCAATGCCGTCGAGGTGGAGCACGTCGATCAGCCCGGTGCCTCGGCGATGCTGGACGTTCCGACCGAAGAAGCCACCGTGCCGGATGCCCACATCGACACGATCGTGCAGTACTTGGCTCCACTGGCCGCCACGGCCGAGGTGCTCCCACGGGCCGAGCTCACGTTCCCGAACACCGAAGTAATGCTGGAATCAGGGGTGCGGGAGCGGATGATCACCCTCGGACCCAACTGCCTCGTGGGCATCGAGGCGAGCCCCGCAGGTCCGGACACGGACACCGCAGTGCTGTTCCTCAACACGGGCTCCGAGCCCCACGTCGGTTCGGGACGTGTGTGGGTGGAGTTCTCGCGGGCTCTTGCCGCAAGCGGGACCGCGGCGATCCGCCTGGACTTCCGCGGGTGGGGTGAGAGCCCGGACGACGGCCTCGCTCCGGGGAGGCCGTACGACGCGCATACCGTCGACGACGTGCGGGACGCGGTGCTCGGGTTGCGGTCGCGCTATCAGCACGTCGTGGTGGTCGGACTGTGCGCGGGTGCCTGGGTGGGGCTGCGGAACATCGCCGACCTACCACTGGACGGCTTCGTCGCGTTCAATCCCCAGCTGTACTGGCAGCAGGGCGATCCGGTGGAAGCTCTGATGTCGGACACGCGCAAGCGACGCATCGACGAGATCGCCGAGATCAAGACCGGTGCGATCACCGGAGAGTGGGCGCGTCTCGAGGACGGTGCACCACGATGCGGTCGTGGACAGTGGATCGAGGACCTGGCGGCGGCGGCCGTACCCGTGGTCCTCGCCTTTTCGCCGGGCGACGACGGTATCGAATACTTGCAGGACCGCTTCGCGAGTCGAATCGAGCGGGCGACGACGGACCCGGCCGCGACTCTGGAGATCCGAACAATGGATTCCCTGGACCACCCGATGCACCGGCATTGGCGTCGCAGCGAAGGATTGGCCGTGATTCACGCCGTTGTGGACAAGGTCCGTCAGGCCAAATCGACCGCCACGACGGTGTTGCGACCGGACCTCTTGGCGTCGTACAGCGCGTGATCTGCCGAGACCAGTAGCGGCGAGACCGACCGCGGCGCCGCATCGGTCCACACGAGGCCGATGCTGACGGTGGCCGTTCTGGCCGACAGTACGTGCAACCGCTCGTGATCACGGCGGATGGAATGTGCGATGGATGCGGCGTAATCCTTGTCGGCCTGCGGAAGCAGGACGGCGAACTCCTCGCCGCCGATTCGGCCGGCGATGGCGTTGTTCGGCAACGCTCCCAGGATGCACGCTGCACTACGCACCAGGGCGATGTCACCGACTGCGTGGCCCATGGTGTCGTTGATGGCCTTGAAATGGTCGAGGTCGAGCATCAGCAGGGCAACCGGACGTGAGTCGGAGATCAATTCGTCCAGACGTTGCTGGCTACGTCGGAGAAATGCGCCGCGAGACAGCACGCCGGTGAGATTGTCGTACTCCAGCGCCGCACGGAGTTTGGCCTGGACCCGAGTCCGGTCGAGAGAGATCGTGGCCACCAGGAGCGGTCCGAGCGCGATCAGCGCGACGGACAGCGTGGCGGACGGCCCTTCGGACATGAGGACACCCCCCGTCCGCAGTACCCCCCGCCCCAGCAACACCAGGGTCCACCCCGCCCATAGCGCGGTGAGCAGCGACGTTCCGAAAACATGCACTCGGGTCGCGCACCACAGGAGGGCGGGAAGCGGAAGCGCGAGCAGCAGCGGACCCTGCACGGTGAGACCGACGAGCATCAACACGATGGTGAGCACGAACGGCAAGGATTCCGTGGTGAGCACCGTCTTGGCGGTAATCGGCGTCGTCCGGTGACGTGGATTGGCGACGCGGAACGACAGGATCACCGAGACCAGAATCAAATAGCTGGTTACCTCGGACGTGAGCCAGGCGGCCGCCACGACCGTGGGACCGTTGGGGTCCGACCGCAGCGCGGACAAGGCGGCAATCGCGGTGGACAGCAACGACGCGACCACGATGGCGACGCACATGCGCGCAAAGTTCTGCGACCCGGACATCGTCAGCGGTTCGGGATGCCGAAAGCGAATCACCAGGGTCCCGCCGACGATCCCGACGACGTTGGCCAGGTTGAAGGTGATCGCCGCATAGGTGTCGGTACCCGACAGCAGGTCCGCTGCGACGAGCGAGGCGAACGTCGCGCCGACAGCGGAGACGGTGAACATGGAAGGCCGACGAGCAAAGGTCGCGAGTACGACGGAGTTGGCCAGCCACAACGAGGCCAACAGGCCCGGCGGCCTCGACTGGATGCCGACTATCGCTGCGACGAACACGACTCCTGCGAGTGCGGCGACGCCCACGATGAGGCGCGACGTCGAGACAGGCGCGTCCGTCGTTGTGGTCACAGGCAAGGTTGTCCTTCGAAATGGAAAAGGAACCCCCTGTGACTTTTCAGTCGTTCCCGGCCGACTATTTGTTACGGAACGAAGTATCACCCACTGAATGGATCCGCGTGCGCCAATCGAAACCAATGTTCGGGTGCTGCAGGCGCTGCGCTGATTACCTCGGTGACGAGCAGGTACGTCACCGACAAAACAGTCCAACGTCGTGAATTGGCCTGGTCTTGTTCGGCTCTCCGGTGGACAGACTGGAGGGTATGCGCGTGACCCGGATCGCCGACCCCATGCTTCGATCCTCACTTCTGATCGGTGGGCTGGTGCTGTACGGGGTGTCGATGGCCATGATGATTACCAGCGGTCTCGGACTCGACCCGTGGGACGTATTCCACGAAGGGCTCGGACACCGACTTCCGCTGAGTTTCGGGGCAGTGACGGCGGTGACCGGCGTCGTTGTTCTGCTTGCCTGGATTCCGCTGCGCGAGCGACCCGGCATCGGAACAGTGGCCAACGTGGTCGTCATCGCGATCACGGTTGATGGTGCTCTGAAACTGATGCCGCCGGCAGACGGGCATGTCGGACGGGCGACGTTACTGATCGGCGGAGTCGTGCTGAACGGCCTGGCGACCGCGTCGTATATCTCCGCGGGGCTCGGCGCAGGGCCGCGCGACGGTCTGATGACGGGCATCGTGGCCCGGACAGGCTTGTCGGTTCGACTCGTGCGAACCGGTATCGAGGCCACCGTGCTGGCGGCCGGATGGATCCTGGGCGGTACGGCGGGTGTCGGCACAGTGTTCTATGCGCTGGCCATCGGGCCACTGGTGCAGTTCTTCCTGCACATCGTGCCCGCGCGGTTCCTGGCGGACCGCGCGGGTAACGATCACTCCTCTGGTGATTTCTCCCCTGGGGACAACTCCGAGCCGGCGGACAGGATGCCGACCGACACGCCGTAGGGCAGGAAGCGAACCTTGCGCTGGGGGTCGGTGTTGTCGCGGTGCGCACGCAGCGCATCGAGCTCGGTTGCGAAGACCTGATCCACACCCGCAGAACCATCGGCGTCGACCGAGTAGATGACCCATACGCCGTCACCCTTCTGGCCGGTGGTTTCCGGCTCGGGGGCGGACTTGGCCGAGGTGGTGCCGAACATCCCGGCCCAGGGAACGTCCGCGCCGGTCGAGCCCGCCATCTTCATCGCCTGGCCCAGCATGTCGCGCAAGCCGTCCCCGGCCTCGCGTGCCATTCGCTCGAAGTCTTCGGGATCGAAGCCGAACTGTCCGTTGCCGCTCATGACTACCTCGCAATGTGTGATGTGGACATCCTTTGCTGTACAACGACCGAAATGTCCCGGGCGTTCCCGCGTCGGCAACCCCGCCTCGGGGTACCCGCATGTAGTCCCACCCTCGATGAACGGATATTTGCAATGACGAAGCTGCTGTACGTGGTCACCGGTTCCGATCACTGGACCCTGAACGACGGAACCAAGCATCCCACCGGTTACTGGGCGGAGGAGCTGGTGGAGTCGCACCGAACCTTCACCGAGGCGGGATGGGATGTCGTGGTGGCGACTCCCGGCGGCGTGACCCCGAGCGTCGACGAGGGTTCACTCGCTGTCGACGCCAACGGCGGCGACGAGGACAAGGTCGCCGATCTGAAGTCCTACATCGACTCCGTGCAGGACGTGTTGTCGTCGGCTGCGCGCCTCGAAGACCAGACCGCATCCTCGTTCGACGTGATCTTCGTGCCCGGCGGCCACGGTCCGATGGAGGATCTGGCCGTCTCCACGGACTTCGGCGCGCTGGTCACCGAGTTCCTCGACTCCGGGAAGATCGTCTCCGCGGTCTGCCACGCCCCAGCAGCATTGCTGTCGGCGAAGCGGGACGACGGCAGCTGGCCCTTCGCCGGGTACAAGGTCACCGGATTCACCAACGAGGAAGAAGAGCAGGCGGGGCTGGCAGCGAAGGCGCCTTGGCTGCTCGAAACCCGCTTGCGCGACGGCGGCGCCGAGTTCTCGGCAGCGGACACCTGGTCCCCCAACGTCGTCGTCGATCGCTCGGTGTACACCGGGCAGAACCCGGCGTCCACCAAGGCGCTCGCCGATCGCCTGGTAGCTGCGCTCAGCTAGTTCCTGTCAGACGAGTGCTGCAGCGGCACTCTCGGCCACGTCGAGCAAGGGTTGCGGAAATACACCGAGCACGACGGTGACCGCTGCAGACACTCCGATGGCGACTGCAGCACCGAGTCCGGGGTCGACGGTCACCGGAGCGCCGTCCGGTTCGGTGAAGAACAGGATCACCACAACCCGCACGTAGAACGACGCGGCAATGGCGCTGCTGATGACACCGACGATCACCAGTAGCGCTCCGCCGTCGTTCAGGGCAGCCTGGAAAACGGCGAACTTGCTGGTGAATCCACTGGTCAGGGGAATTCCTGCGAAGGCGAGCAGGAACAGCGCGAATGCGGCCGCAGTCAGCGGGGACGATCGCCCAAGACCGGCCCAGCGATTCAGCTCGGAGACTTCCCCGTCATCGTCTCGTACCAGCGTCACCACCGCGAACGCGCCGAGAGTACTGAAAGCGTAGGCGGCGAGGTAGAACAAGGTCGCGGACACTCCGATGCCTCCCGCAGAGACGCCGGTGAGTATGAAGCCCGCGTGGGCGATCGACGAGTAGGCAAGCATGCGCGTGACATCCGTCTGCGTGACGGCGATGACCGCACCGACGAGCATGGTCACGATGGCCACCGCCCACAGCATCGGCCGCCACGCATCCTGCAGGTCAGGGACTCCGACGACGAGGATGCGCAGCAGTGCACCGAACGCCGCCACCTTCGTGGCCGACGCCATGAATGCGGTCA
This sequence comes from Rhodococcus sp. (in: high G+C Gram-positive bacteria), assembly GCA_049650605.1. Taxonomy (GTDB): domain Bacteria; phylum Actinomycetota; class Actinomycetes; order Mycobacteriales; family Mycobacteriaceae; genus Rhodococcoides. The sequence goes on from JBASAM010000021.1 coordinate 22,159, forward strand.
CCGGTGTTGGCGCACCCTGGTACACGTCGGGCACCCACGAGTGGAACGGCACCGCGCCCACCTTGAACAGCAGGCCCACGGCGAGCAGGCCCACGCCCAGCACACCCAGCATGCGGTCACCGTCGGCGGCCGCGATGTCGTCCAACCGCACACTGCCCGCGTAGCCGTACAAGAGTGCGGTACCGAAAAGGAAGAATGCCGACGAGAACGCGCCCAGCAGGAAGTACTTGAGCGACGCTTCCTGGGACAGCAACCGGCGACTGCGAGCCAATCCACACAGCAGGTAGAGCGGCAGCGACAGCACTTCCAGTGCCACGAACATCGTCAGCAAATCGTTCGAGGCCGGCAGGATCATCATGCCGCCGACGGCAAACAAAGTCAGCGGATAGACCTCGGTGCGAGTGATTTTCGCGGCGGTGGCACGAGCTTCGGCGACACTGCCCGGGACCGTCGAGGCCTGGGGCGTGAACGCATCGGCGGGTTCGGCGTGCTCCACCCCCGTCGGTGTTCGGTGCGCCATCAGAACTATCGACGCTGCCGACACCGCCAGGATCACTCCCTGCAGGAACAAGGTGGGGCCGTCGACGACGATCGATCCAGCTGCCGCCACGGCCCGAGTTCCGGACACCGCGATCACGGCGACGAACGCCACGGCCAGGCTGCCGAGACTCAGGATCACCTGCGTCACCCGGCGTCGTTCACCGGGGACGAACGCCTCCACCAGCACCCCGATCACCGCTGCCGCAAGCACGACGATCATGGGCGAGAGCAGTCCGTATTCGATGGACGGCGATTCGATCGTCATGGTGCAGCCACTCCTGTGTCCACCTGTTCCACGGACGTACGTTCGACGGCCGGCGTGATGAGGTCCAGCATCGGCTTGGGGTAGACCCCGAGTGCCACGATCAATACCAGAAGCGGTGCCATGACGGCCATTTCGCGTGGCACGAGATCCCTGATGCGTTCGCTTTCCGAGTCGACGGGGCCCGTCATGACGCGCTGGTACAGCCACAGAACGTAGATCGCCGACAGCACCAGGGCAGTCGCGGCGATCACTGCGGCGACGCCGTATCGGGAGAACGTGCCGATGAGCACCAGGAACTCGCTGACGAACGGCGCGAGTCCGGGAAGCGAGAGCGTCGCCAATCCGGCGACCAGAAAGGTGCCCGCCAGCACGGGGGCGACTTTCTGCACTCCCCCGTAGTCGGCGATGAGCGCGGTTCCACGGCGCGTGACCAGGAAGCCCGCCACCAGAAACAGTGCTGCCGTGGCGATTCCGTGGTTCACCATATAGAGCGCCGAGCCGGCTTGAGACTGACTGGTCATCGCGAAGATGCCGAGGATGATGAAGCCGAAGTGCGAGATGGAGGTGTAGGCGATCAGCCGCATCATGTCGGTCGCGCCGATGGCGAGAACAGCGCCGTAGACGATGCCTACCACCGCGAGCGTGATCACCAGTGGCGCAAACGTTGCGGACGATTCGGGGAACAGCTGCAGGCAGTACCGCAGCATGCCGAAGGTTCCCACCTTGTCCACCACGGCCATCATCAGCACCGCCGTTGCCGGTGTACCCTCCACCGCGGCACCGGGGAGCCAGGTGTGCAGCGGCCACAGCGGCGCCTTGACGGCGAAGGCCACCAGGAAACCCAGGAAGATCGCGTTGAGAACGCCGGGAGATGCGCCCAGTTCACCGGCCGCCGCCGCGTCCGCGATTGCCCGAATGTCGAACGTGCCCGAAGCGAAGGGACTTCCGTCCGACGCCGTGACGACGTAGAGACCGATCACCGCGGCCAGCATCACCAGTCCACCGGCGAGGTTGTAGAGCAGAAACTTCACCGCGGCCGCGCGCGAGCGCACAGCGTCGCGCCCGAACCCGCCGATGAGGAAATACATCGGCACCAACATGGCCTCGAAGAAGATGTAGAACAGCAGGATGTCGAGCGAGACGAAGGACACCATCACCATCGACTCGACGACGAGAATCAGGGCGACGTAGGTGTGTGGGCGTCGCGATCGCGATGATGCCCGGATGGCGTCGTTCCACCCCGCGAGCAGCAGCACCGGCACCAGAACCGCCGTCAACAGCACCAAAGTGAGGGCGATCCCGTCGATTCCGAGTGTGTAGCTTGCACCGAAACTCGGTATCCACTCGTGCGATTCGACGAACTGGTAGCCCGGCGCGCCGGCGGTGAAACTCACGGCGCAGGCGGCGGCGAGGGCGAGGACCACCACCGACACGGCAAGTCCGGCGACGCGAGCGGCGGCACTCGCCGATCGCGGCACCACCATCACACCGAGCGCCCCGAGAAGCGGCAGGATCCACAGCGCACTCAGGACGGGTAGGTCGGTCATCGCGTCACCCCCAACGTGATTGCCAAGGTGAGCGTCACCAGGATTGCGCCGACGAACATCGACAGCGCGTACGACCGGACGAAGCCGTTC
>JBASAM010000022.1:0-39969 GCA_049650605.1 Rhodococcus sp. (in: high G+C Gram-positive bacteria)
CCGACGGCCTCGACGACGCCGTCGACACCGGCGCGGTCCGCCGTGACGACGGCCGCGGTGGCGCGCTGGCCGGGACGCATGAACACGGCTTCGTTGACGGCGTCGCCGTAGAGATCCTGGCGGGCAGCTCTGGTGAGGGAGGAACCCTCCGGCGCCGTTCGAGGTACCGGTGAGCGTGCGTACATCCTCACCGCCGCAGCCACTCCGGCGGCGACGACGACCAGTACCACCACGGTGACGGCCCACGCGGGCACCACGTGCGCGGCGTCGTGTTCACCGACGACAGGTGCGAGCCAGCCCTCGAGGCGAGCACCGACGGCGAGAAGAGCTCCGGCACCAACGGATCCGAACGCGAGCACCACCATCGGCCCCGCCATCGAAGCCGGTGACTCGTGCGGGTGCGCGGCGTCGGCCCAGCGCTTCTCTCCGAAGAACGTGAGGATCATGACTCGGGTCATGTAGAACGCGGTCAGCCCCGCACCGACGACAGTCACCGCGCCCAGCAGCACACCCTTTGCGCCACCGGCATCGAGCGCGGCTTCGATGATCCCGTCCTTGGACCAGAATCCGGAGAACGGCGGCACCCCGATGATGGCGAGGTAGGCCAGCCCGAATGTCACGAAGGTGACGGGGAGGGCTGTGCGCAGACCGCCGTAGCGCCGCATGTCGGTCTCGTCGTCCATGGCGTGCATCACCGACCCGGCGCCCAGAAACAGCCCGGCCTTGAAGAATCCGTGCGTGAGGAGATGCATGATCGCGACTGCGTATCCTGCGGGCCCCAGACCCGCCGCCATCACCATGTACCCGATCTGGCTCATCGTCGACGCCGCCAGCGCCTTCTTGATGTCGTCCTTCGCGCAGCCGATCACCGCCCCGAACAACAGGGTTACCGCGCCGACCGCGACGACGAGATTCTGCGCCACCGCGGATGCCTCGAACACCGGTCCGGAGCGGACGATCAGATACACACCGGCGGTGACCATCGTCGCGGCATGGATCAGCGCCGACACCGGCGTCGGGCCCTCCATGGCGTCGCCGAGCCACGACTGCAAGGGGACTTGGGCGGACTTCCCGCAGGCCGCCAGCAGCAGCATAAGACCCAGTGCGGTGGCGGTGCCGTCGCCCGCGCCGGCGATCCCGGCAAACACGTCGTCGTACGAGACCGAGCCGAACGTCGCGAACATGATCATCAGCGCGACGGCCAGACCGATGTCGCCGACGCGGTTGACCACGAACGCTTTCCGCGCTGCCGACGCCGCGGACGGACGGCTCGACCAGAACCCGATGAGGAGGTACGACGCCAGCCCGACGCCTTCCCACCCGACATAGAGCCCCAGGAAATTGTCGGCCATCACCAGCAGCAACATGGCCGCGACGAAGAGGTTCAGGTATGCGAAGAATCGGCGGCGGGACGGATCGCCCTTCATGTATCCGATCGAGTAGACGTGGATCAACGTGCCGACTCCGGTGATGAGCAGGACGAAGCACACCGACAGTTGATCCAGCCTCAGCCCGAAGTCGATCTGCAGCGAGTCGACGGGAATCCACGAGAACACGGTCGTGCCTGCGCTGCGGTCGGCTTCCTCGCGGCCGATCAGGTCGAGGAACCCGACGACCGCGAGGACGAACGACGCGGTGATCGCGGCGCAGGCAAGCAGGTGCCCCCACGCGTCGGTGCGCCGACCGCCGAGAAGAAGCAGAGCTGCGCAGAGCAACGGGATCAGTGGCAGCAGAACCAGAGTCGTCGCCATGTCAGTACTTCAACAGACTGCCGTCGTCGACCGAGACCGATCGACGAGAGCGGAAGATGGCCATGATGATCGCTAGCCCCACCACTACTTCGGCGGCCGCGACGACCATCGTGAAGAAGGCGAACACCTGGCCGTCGAGCTCGCCGTACATCCGTGAGAACGTCACGAACGCCAGGTTCGCCGCGTTCAACATCAGCTCGATACACATGAAGACGACGATGGCGTTGCGCCGCAGCAGAACACCCGCTGCGCCGATGGTGAACAGCGCTGCCGACAGATACAGGTAGTACTCCGGGTTCATCGGTCTTCGTCCTGTACGTCACGGAACTGCCGGCTCACCGAGTCCGCGGCCGGCGCGCCGCCGGGCAACCGGGCCGGGATGTCGACGCCGTTGTGCCTGGCGTACACACCCGGGCTGGGTAGCGGCGTCACGCGGTCCCCCACACGAAAACGCTCCTGCGACAATTCTTTCTGGGTCTTGGTCCGGCCGACGGCGTCTCGGTGGGTGAGCACCATGGCGCCGATGGTGGCCGTGATCAGTAACGCGCCGGTCAGCTCGAAGGCCCACACGTAGCGGACGAATACCAGTTCGGCCAGCCCTTCCACGCCTGCGGGCGACTCTGCGGTGAACCCCTGGAAGTCGGCCAGCGAGGCGTTCCCCAGGCCGCCGATCAGCAGGATGCCGAAGCCGAGACCCACTGCGATGGCGGCGATGCGGTGGCCGCTCAAGGTTTCGACGAGCGAGTCCGAGGAGTCGACGCCGACCAGCATGAGGACGAACAGAAACAGCATCATCACGGCGCCGGTGTAGACGACGATTTGCACGACACCCAGGAAGACCGCGCCCTGAACGATGTAGAAGAGTGCGAGCAGCACCATCGTCGACGCGAGAAACAGCGCGGAGTACACGGCTTTGGCCGACGCGACCACCCCCAGCGCACCGATCACGGCCAGCGGCGCGAGTATCCAGAAGAGGACGGCCTCGGAGGTGGATACGATCACCGCTCGCCCTTTCCCGCGGTGTGTGCAGTGACGTTTCCGCGGTAGTAGTCCTCGTCGGTTGCGCCTTCCGCCATCGCGTGCGGCGGGGCGTCCATCCCGTCGGACAGCGCCGCCAGCAGATCGGTCTTCTCGTAGATGAGGTTCGCGCGATTGTCGTCGGCCATCTCGTACTCGTTGGTCATCGTCAGCGCGCGCGTGGGACACGCCTCGATACACAGCCCACAGCCGATACACCGGAGATAGTTGATCTGGTAAACGCGGCCGTATCGCTCACCGGGCGAGAATCGTTCCGTCTCGGTGTTGTCGGCACCTTCGACGTAGATGGCGTCGGCGGGGCAAGCCCAGGAGCACAGCTCGCACCCGATGCACTTCTCGAGCCCGTCCTCGTACCGGTTGAGCTGGTGGCGGCCGTGATAACGCGTGGCCGTCGGTACCTTCTCCTCGGGGTACGACTCGGTCTCGGGCTTCTTGAACATGGTGGCGAAGGTGACCCCGAAACCCGCTATGGGGCCCAGAAACTGAGGCGTCCGTGATCCGGACGACCGTGAGTCAGGCATCGGTGGTCTCCTTCGTGGGTGCTCGAGACGGCCCTGTACTTCGAGATGGCCCTGTACTGCGAGATGGAAGGGGCGGCACGGGGAAGCCGCCGGCCATGGGGTCGAACGCGGCGGTGTCGGTCTCGACGGGGTGGGAGTCGACGCCGATGTCGGAATGGGTCCGAATCAGCCGGCCTCGTCGGAGCGTCTGCCAAAGAACGGCCATCAACACTGCGGTGTAGACGAGGGACGCCACCACAGTGACCAGTCGCAGGTTCGGGGAGTCGAGAAGCAGAATCCGAACCGCGGCGATCACCAGGATCCACACCAGCGCGGCCGGGATCAGCACCTTCCAGCCGAAGCTCATGAACTGGTCGTAGCGCAAGCGAGGCAGGGTGCTGCGCAGCCAGATGAACCCGAACAGGAACAGCCACACCTTGATCGTGAACCACAGCACGGGCCACCAACCCTGATTTGCGCCCTCCCACAAGCTGATCGGGAACGGAGCCCGCCACCCGCCGAGGAACAGGGTTGTTGCCAGCGCGGAGACGGTCACCATGTTCACGTACTCGGCCAGCATGAACATCGCGAAGCGAAGCGAGGAGTACTCGGTGTGGAAGCCGCCCACCAGCTCGCCTTCGGCTTCGGGCAGGTCGAACGGCGCCCGGTTGGTTTCGCCGACCATGGACGTGACGTACACGAGGAACGACGGCAGCAGCATGACGACGAACCAGAGGCGTTCCTGCGATTCCACGATGCCGGAGGTCGACATGGTGCTCGCGTACAGGAACACCGCGGCGAAGCTCAAGCCCATGGCGACTTCGTAGGAGATGACCTGCGCGGTGGACCGCAGTGCACCGAGGAGTGGATAGGTCGATCCCGACGACCAGCCGGCGAGGACGATCCCGTACACGCCGATGGACGTCACGGCCAGGATGTAGAGCACCGCGACGGGCATGTCCGTCAGCTGCAGCGGCGTGATGTGGCCGAACACGGACACGGTCGGTCCGAAGGGAATGACCGCAAAGGCCATGAAGGCGGGTACCACCGAAATGATCGGTGCGAGAAAGTAGATGGGTCGGTCGACGCCCTTGGGGACGATGCCTTCCTTCAGCGCGAGCTTGACGCCGTCCATCAGGCTTTGGAGCAGTCCCCACGGACCGACGCGATTGGGCCCGATGCGCATCTGCATCCATGCCATGATCTTGCGTTCGGCGTAGATGGCGACCAACGGCGTCAGCACCAGGAAGACGAAAACCGCGAGCGCCTTGACCACGATGAGCCACAACGGATCCAGCCCGAAGACGGACAGGTCGGTCCCCGCGTTCACGCGTGCTCACCCACGGACAGTCGAACCACGGTGCCGGGAGTGGCGTGCAGCGAGGTGGGTGCCGAGTTGACGGGCAGCCACACCACCCGGTCGGGCATGACCGTCGTGAGCAACGGAAGCGTCACTGCACCGGCGTCGCTGCGCACCGTCACCGGATCGCCGTCCGCCGCGACGATTTCGGCGGCGGTGCCGGCCGACATCCGCACGACGGGTGTGCGGGCGGTTCCGGCGAGGTCCGTTTCGCCGTCCTGCAGCCGGCCCGCATCGAGCAGCATTCGCCACCCGGCCAGCACGGCTTCACCGGCGGCGGGTGTCACTGCCGGCGCCGGGGTAGCCGAGATGGCCGTCGCTGTTCGGGCAGATCCCGCGGCGTCGAGCTCCGCCCGGGCGCTCGCCGCGTCGGGCAGGCCGAGGTGATGCCCCATCTCGGCGGCGAGGGCATCGAGCACGCGCAGGTCGGGCATGATCGAGGAGGTGGGCAGTGCCGCGGCGAAGGTCCGCCGTCGACCTTCCCAGTTGAGATAGGACCCGGCCTTCTGAGTCACCGCGGCCACCGGGAAGACCACGTCCGCCATCGCGGTCACCTCCGTCGCACGAAGGTCGAGAGCGACGACGAACGATGCCCGAGCCACGCCCGCGCGGGCGGCTTCGGGATCGGCGAGATCTCCCAGCTCGACACCCGCGACGATCAGGGCACCGAGATCGGCCGCGAGCATGTCGTCGGTGCTTCGCCCCGAAGCCGAGGGTAGATCGGGCACGTTCCACGACGCGGCGACACCGCCTCGCGCGGCGGCATCGTCGATTCGCCGCCCGCCGTGCAGAAGCGTCGGGAAGGCGCCGGCGTCCAGGGCACCACGGTCGCCTGCGCGTCGTGGAATCCAGGCGAGGCGGGCGCCGGTCCGCTCTCGCAGTGCGGCGACGGCAGCGAGAGCGCCGGGGCTCGTCGCGGCGCGCTCTCCCACCAGAATCACCGTGCCGGGAGCGGCGATGAGCTCTGCGTACTCGCCGGAGTCCAGCTCGGCCAGCACCTCGGCCTCCGTACCCGGCACCGTGGGCAACACGTCGGCGGAGAGCTTCGCCGATCCGGGAGATGCGAACGGCGCCAGCGTCACGACGCGAGTTCCGCGGGTCCGGACCGCTTTGCGTAGGCGGAGGAAGACGATCGGGCTTTCTTCCTCGGGTTCGAAGTCGACCAGGACCACCAGCGGCGCCGCTTCCAGCGAGGCGTAGTCCACATCTGTCTCGCATCCGGCGACGTGGGCGGCGAGAAAGTCGGACTCCTCGTCCGAGAGTGGACGTGCTCGAAAGTCGATGTCGTTGGTGTCGAGCGCAATGCGGGCGAACTTGGCGTAGGCGTACGCGTCCTCGACGGTGAGGCGCCCGCCGGTCAGTACCCCGGCGTTTCCGCGTGCCGCGGCCAGACCGCGTGCGGCGACGGCCAGAGCTTCCGACCAGGACGCCGGTTCCACGGTGCCGTCGTCGCGGCGAATCAGCGGAGTGGTCAACCGATCGGGAAGCGTCGCGTACGGGAATCCCCAGCGGCCCTTGTCGCAGTTCCACTCCTCGTTGACCTCGGGATCGTCACCCGCGAGTCGGCGCACCACCTTGCCGCGACGGTGGTCGGTGCGCTGGGCACATCCGCTGGCACAGTGTTCGCAGACACTCGGGGTGGACACCAAGTCGAACGGGCGAGCGCGAAACCGGTACGCGGTGTTGGTCAATGCACCCACCGGGCAGATCTGCACGGTGTTGCCGGAGAAGTACGACTCGAACGGCTCGGCGCCGTAGATGCCGACCTGCTGCAATGCGCCGCGCTCGAGGAGATCGATGAACGGGTCGCCGGCGATCTGCTCGGAGAACCGTGTGCAGCGCGCGCACAGCACACAGCGCTCCCGGTCGAGCAGGACTTCCGTCGACAGGGGAATGGGCTTGGGGTACGTGCGCTTGGTCCCGGTGAAGCGCGATTCGGTGCGGCCGGTGGACATGGCCTGGTTCTGCAGTGGGCATTCGCCGCCCTTGTCGCACACCGGGCAGTCCAGCGGGTGATTGATCAGCAGCAACTCCATGACGCCGCGCTGCGCCTTCTCGGCGATGTCCGAGCTGTGCTGGGTGCGGATCACCATGCCGTCCGTGACGGTGGTGGTGCACGACGCCAACGGTTTCCGTTGCCCTTCGACGTCGACGAGGCATTGCCGGCACGCGCCCACCGGGTCCAAGAGGGGGTGATCGCAGAACCGGGGGATCTGAATACCGAGCATCTCCGCGGCCCGAATGACCAGGGTGCCCTTCGGAACCGTCAGGGCCACGCCATCGACGGTGATGTCGACGGTGGTGGTGGAATCGCCAGTGGGTTTCGGGGCCGCGGTCATGCGAGCTGTCCTGCCATCAGGGTGGAAAGGTGTGGATCGAACGGACATCCGCCCTGCTCCACATGCGCGACGTACTCGTCGCGGAAGTGGGCGATGGAGGAGATGATCGGACTGGCCGCACCGTCGCCCAAGGCGCAGAACGATTTTCCGAGGATGCTGTCGGCGATGTCGAGTAGTTTCTGCAGATCGTCCATGGCGGCCGTGCCGTCCTCGAGACGTGCCAGAACCTGCACCAGCCAGTAGGTGCCTTCCCGGCAGGGTGTGCACTTTCCGCAGGACTCGTGCGCGTAGAACTCGCTCCACCGCCGCACCGCGCGAACCACGCAGGTGGTCTCGTCGAAGATCTGCAGCGCCTTCGTCCCCAGCATCGACCCGGCGGCGCTGACGCCCTCGTAGTCGAGCGGTACGTCGAGGTGCTCGTCGGTGAAGATCGGCGTGGATGATCCGCCCGGGGTCCAGAACTTCAGTGTGTGACCGTCCCTCACCCCACCGGCCAGACCCAGCAACTCGCGCAACGTGATTCCCAGAGGAGCCTCGTACTGTCCCGGTGTGGTGACGTGCCCGGACAACGAGTACAGCGTGAAGCCCGGCGACTTCTCGCTCCCCATCGACCGAAACCACTCGGTGCCGCGCGCCAGGATGGACGGCACGCTCGCGATGGACTCGACGTTGTTGACCACGGTGGGGCTGGCGTAGAGACCGGCGACGGCAGGGAACGGCGGCCGCAATCGGGGCTGCCCACGACGACCTTCCAGTGAATCGAGAAGCGCCGTCTCCTCGCCGCAGATATAGGCCCCGGCGCCCGCGTGGACCACCAGATCGAGATCGAAGCCGGAACCCTGAATATCTTTGCCCAGATATCCCGCCGCATAGGCCTCGGCTACTGCAGCATGCAGGCGCCGAAGTACCGGAACCGCTTCCCCTCGCAGATAGACGAAGGCATGCGACGAGCGAATGGCATAGGCGGCGATGATGATTCCCTCGACCAGGACGTGCGGTGTCGCCATCAGCAGTGGCATGTCCTTGCACGTGCCCGGCTCGGACTCGTCCGCGTTCACCACGAGGTAATGCGGGACCTTCTGATCGGCGGGCGTCGGGCCGTCCTGCGGAATGAAGCTCCACTTCATCCCCGTCGGGAATCCGGCACCGCCGCGTCCACGCAGGCCGGAATCCTTGACCGTCGTAATCACCTCGTCGGGAGTCGACGCCAGGGCGGCGGCAAGACCGTCGTACCCGCCGTGGCGCCGATACGTCTCGAGGGTCCACGAGTTCGGCTCGTCCCAGTAACTACTCAACACAGGAGTCAGCGTCGTGCGTTCGCGTGTCATGGCTGTGAACCTTTCGGTACGTCAGCAGAAGGAGCGGGCGCCGGCTTGTCCACGGTCGAATCCGTCGGCAGGTCGTGCGGATCCGGTGCGGGTGTCGCGGGCTCCTCGCCGGAGGGCGCCTCCATCCGGTGCGAGCGGGCGATGGTCAGCCCCGCCAGTGTCGCCGGCCCCGCCGTCGGTGCGTCGAGCGCACCGGGTCGGGCATCGGGGAAGCCGGCCAGGATGCGTGAGGTTTCCCGGAAGGTGCACAGGGTCGCGCCGCGAGTTGGTGTGACCGGGGCCCCGGATCGGAGCTCGTCGACCAGGGTGCGTGCAGATTCGGGCGTCTGGTTGTCGAAGAATTCCCAGTTCACCATGATCACCGGCGCGTAATCGCATGCTGCGTTGCACTCGATGTGTTCGAGCGTGACCTTCCCGGACGAGTCACCGTCGAGATGGTCGGTGAGCGCCTCGAAGATGGCGTCGCCACCCATCACCGCACACAGCGTGTTGGTGCAGACGCCGACCAGATAGTCGCCGGTGGGCTCCCGTCGGTACATCGAGTAGAACGTGGCGACGGCAGCAACCTCCGCGCCGGTGAGCGAGAGTGTGTCGGAACAGAAGTCGATAGCGGCGGGGGTGAGGTAACCGTCTTCGGCCTGCAGGAGATGCAGGATGGGGAGGATGGCCGACCGCGGGTGTGGGTAGCGAGCGATGATGTCGGCCGCGTCGCGGGTCATCCGAGCGAGAACATCGTCCGAATAGCTGCGACGTGCCCCCGGTTGCACCAGCTGAACGCGCTCGTCGGGCCGCGGGCCGAAGGTGATCAAGACCGGGTCCGTGCTCATCGATCCACTCCGCCCATGACGGGGTCGATACTTGCGACCGAAGCGATCACGTCCGAGACCATCCCGCCTTCGCACATCGCCGCCACCGCTTGCAGATTGGTGAACGACGGATCCCGATAGTGCACGCGGTAGGGCCGTGAACCGCCGTCTGAGACCATGTGTACTCCCAACTCGCCGCGCGGCGACTCGACCGCGACGTACACCTGTCCCTCGGGAACACGAATACCCTCGGTGACCAGTTTGAAGTGGTGGATCAGCGATTCCATCGAGCCGTCCATGATCTTCTGTACGTGTGTGCGGGAATTTCCCAGTCCATCCGCCTCGGAGACCAGGTCGGCCGGCCACGCAATCTTCTTGTCGGAGATCATGACCGGACCCGGCGTCAACCGGTCGAGACACTGCTCGACGATCTTCAGTGATTCCTTCATCTCGTCGACGCGGATCAGATAGCGCGCGTAGCAGTCGCTTTCCGCCTCGGTGATCACATCGAACTCATAGCTGTCGTATCCGCAGTAGGGCTCCGCGCGGCGCAGATCGTGCGGCAGTCCGGTGGCACGCAGGACCGGGCCGGTGATACCCAGAGCCATGCATCCGGTCAGATCGAGATAACCGACCCCGCGCGTACGCCCCTTCCAGATCGGGTTGTCGTCGAGCATGGCGCTCATGTCGCGCAGCCGGATCGGCAGCAGCTCGAGCAGATCTCGGATCTTCGGTACGGCGTCGTCGGGTAGGTCCATCGCAAGCCCGCCGGGCCGAATGAAAGCGTGGTTCATTCGCAGACCGGTGATGGTTTCGAAGATGTCGAGAATCAGTTCGCGCTCGCGGAATCCGAACAGCATGGCGGTGACCGCGCCCAGTTCCATGCCGCCGGTGGCCAAGGCGACCAGATGCGAGGAGATCCGGTTGAGCTCCATCAGCAGGACTCGGACCACGGTGGCGCGCTCGGGAATGTCGTCGGTGATGTCCAGCAATTTCTCGACACCCAAGCAATACGCGGTTTCGTTGAAGAACGGCGACAGGTAGTCCATGCGCGTGACATAGGTGACGCCCTGGGTCCAGTTGCGGAACTCCAGATTCTTTTCGATTCCCGTGTGCAGGTAGCCGATTCCACAGCGTGCCTCGGTGACGGTCTCGCCTTCGATCTCGAGGATGAGCCGCAGCACGCCATGCGTCGACGGGTGCTGCGGACCCATGTTGACCACGATGCGTTCTTCGCCGGCAGTCGACGCCAGATCGACGATCTCGTCCCAGTCCTGTCCCGACGCGGTGTAGATCGTGGGCGGTTCTTTTTCCACTGTCATCAGTTGTACGACCTGCGCTGATCGGGGGGCGGTATCTGCGCGCCCTTGAACTCGACAGGAATACCGCCCAGGGGGTAGTCCTTGCGTTGCGGGTGCCCCGACCAGTCGTCGGGCATCTGAATGCGGGTCAGCGAGGGGTGGCCGTCGAACTCGATTCCGAAGAAGTCGAACGTTTCTCGCTCGTGCCAGTCGGTGGTGGGGTAGATACCGCAGAGCGAGGGAATGTGGGGGTCGGCATCGGGAACGGACACCTCGAGCCGGATCCGCCGGCCGTGGGTGATCGACTGCAGATGGTAGACGGCGTGTAGTTCGCGGCCGGTCTCGGACGGGTAGTGCACGCCGCTGACTCCGAGACACATCTCGTAGCGCAGTTTCTCGTCGTCACGGAGAGCGGATGCCACCGCAGGCAAATGTGTCCGCGCAATGTGCAGCGTGAATTCGCCGCGGTGGATCACCGCGCGTTCCACGGCATCGTCGAAGGTGCGGCCACTCTGCGAGAGAGCACGCTCGAGATTCGTGGCAACGTCGTCGAAAGGGTCGGGATACGGCCGGGTTGCGTTGTCGCGGCCTGGTTTCGGCGGAGCCAGGCGGCCGTAGCCGGAGGTGTCGCCCGAGCCACGTACGCCGAACATCCCCCTGGCCTGTCGGTTTTTCATCGCAGCGGGAAGGCCGGAGGCCGGTCGGTCGGTCATCGCAGCAGGGTTTTCGCGTCGATGACGGACGGGGAGGCCAGCGCGGCCTTCTCGGTCTCCGCGATGGCGCGGACTCGGTCGACCCCGAGCGGCATGGCTTGAATCGACGCGTGCAGCTGCAGGATCGCGTTGATCAGCATCTCCGGGCGCGGCGGGCAGCCGGGGAGATAGATGTCCACGGGAACCACGTGGTCGACGCCCTGAACGATGGCGTAATTGTTGAACATTCCACCGGAAGACGCGCAGACCCCCATGGCCAGAACCCATTTCGGCTCTGCCATCTGGTCGTACACCTGACGCAGTACGGGTGCCATCTTTTGGCTCACGCGCCCGGCCACGATCATCAGGTCTGCCTGCCGAGGTGAGGCTCGGAACGCTTCCATCCCGAATCGGGCCAGGTCGAAACGCCCCGATGTCGTGGACATCATCTCGATCGCACAACAGGCGAGCCCGAACGTGGCGGGCCACAGGGACCCCTTGCGCGCGAAGCCGGCCAGTCCCTCGACAGTGGTCAGCAGGAAGCCGCTCGGCAGCTTCTCTTCCAATCCCATTCGATCACTTCTTCCACGGCGTGTGGATCAGTCCCAGCTGAGACCCCCACGACGCCACTCGTATGCATAGGCGACGGAAACGTTGACGATGAACAGCGCCATCGCGGTGAGACCGAATACACCCAGGGCCTCGAAGTGGACGGCCCACGGGTACAGAAAGACGATCTCGATGTCGAAAATGATGAAAAGCATTGCGGTGAGATAGAACTTGACGGGGAAACGCCCACCGCCGAGATGTTGAGGAGTCGGTTCGACACCGCATTCGTAGGCGTCGAGTTTGGCGCGGTTGTATCGCCTCGGGCCCACCGCGGATGCGACGAACACCGAGAACACTGCGAAGGCGACGGCGATCGCACCGAGAACGAGAATCGGCACATATGCGTTCATGCCATTCGAACTCCTGCCCGTCGCGTCGACTCGTGTGACAAGTCAAACCAGAGTTAGAGGTGATCTGTGCCACACAGTAGGACCTTTTGGCGCGAGACGGGTCGGGTTTGGCGGTTTGTGCTCACATTCGTGACCTGAGGCAGGTCAGGCGAGTAGCGAGACGACCGCGCGTGAGAGTTCGATCGGATCCAGCGGGTGCGAGACCACCGCGTCGGCACGCGACCACGACGCCAGCCACGCATCGTCCGGGCGGCCGGTGAGCACGAGAAGTGGTGGACAGGGGTCGATCTCGTCGCGCAGCTGCTTCGCCAACCCCATACCGCCGACGGGTGAGGACTCTCCGTCGAGAATGACCAGGTCCACTCCGCCCCGGTCCAGGCGCTCGATCACGACGGGCGCCGTGGCGACGTCGAGGTAGTCGAAATCTGGAAGATCGGGATGCGGGCGGCGTCCGAGGGCGCTGTGCACCAGCTCCCGCGTGTGGGCGTGACTGCTGTAGACCAGCACCGACACCGCTTTGCCTGCCACGCCGGTGACGCTACCGCGTCGAGGTGCGCTCGATGGGGTGTTTGCGCATCAGGTGCGGTACAGCGAGTCCTGGTACGTCGGACCGTAGAAGTCGCGCAGCTCGTCGAGCGACTCGTCCGGCATCAACGTCTTGGTGATCTCCGCGACCGTCGGAAGTACGGACGGATTCCACGTGTCGGGCTCCCACAACCGGGAGCGCATGAAGGCCTTGGCGCAATGATGGAACACCTGCTCGATGTCGACGACGAGACACAGGATTGGCCGGTGGCCTTTCACGACGAGATCGTCGAAGAACGGTGCGTCCGAGATCAGTCGAGCACGCCCGTTGATGCGCAGCGTGTCTCCGCGACCGGGCACCAGGAAGTCCAGACCGACGAACGGATTGCGCAGCACGTTGCGAAAGCCGTCCATACGTTTGTTGCCCGGTCGCTCGGCCAGCACGATGGTCGCGTCGTCCAGCACGTGCACCAGCGATCCTGCCGGGTCGCCCTTCGGAGAAACGTCGCAGCGCCCGGTGTCGTCGGACGTCGCCACCAGGCAGAACGGCGACGCGGCGAGGAACTCACGGTCGATCGGGTGCAACCGAGGGCGGTCCTTGTGCGACGCACGGAAGGACGGCGAGCCGAACATCGCCGTCAGCTGATCGGAGTCGGCCACCTCGGTCCACGTCGAGCGGTTCTCGGTCACGTGGGTGAGCCTAAGCCACTTCGGGGGGCCGACCCGGTCCTCATCGTCCACAACTCGGCCAGATCGGCGGGATCCCGCCGATTCGGCCGAGTTACGGGTACTCAGGCACGCCGCAGCATAGGGACGTGGTCGATGCCGGCCTCGAGGTAGTTCGCACCGGTGCGCGCGAACCCCAGCCTGGCGTACCAGTCCTCGAGGTATGCCTGCGCGGAGATGGCGACGTCGGTCCCCGCGTGGACGATGGCGGCGCGCACCAGATCGGCTGCCACTCCGCGCCTGCGGGCGGCTTTCGCGGTGGCCACGCGCCCGATGTGCGCCGGTATCTCGTCCTGTAGCAAGCGCAGGGTAGCCAGTACCTCGCCACCGTCCTCCGCCCAGAACAGGGTGGTGGTGGGTTCGAGGTCCCGGCCGTCTATTTCCTGCTCACCGACGATGCCCTGCTCGTGGATGAACACCTCGGTGCGCAGGTGCAGGATCCGGTACAGCGCAACGGGATCGATCGCCGCCACGGTCGAGAAGTGAATGCTGGTCACACTGCCACTATCCCAGGGCGAGGAAGCCGTTCGGATCCGACAGCAGTGTTGCCACCATGGACAGGAACTTCGAGCCCTGTTCGCCGTCGACCAGTCGGTGGTCGAAGGACAGGCTCAGCGTGGTGACGTGGCGCAGGGCGATCTCTCCCTGGTGCTCCCACGGTTGACGACGGATCGCTCCGAAACACAGGATGGCGGCTTCGCCGGGCGTGAGAATGGGTGTGCCCGAGTCGATTCCGAACACCCCGATGTTGGTGATGGTGATGGTGCCGTCCGCCAGGTCTGCCGGGCCGGTCTTCCCCTGCTTGGCGACGGACGTCAGCGACGACAGCGCGGTGCACAGATCCCGGAAGCCGAGGAGGTGGGCGTCCTTGATGTTGGGCACCATCAGTCCCCGCGGCGTGGCAGCGGCAATTCCCAGGTTGACGTACTTCTTGGTGACGATTTCCCCGGCCGCCTCGTCCCAGTACGAGTTGAGGCTGGGGTGCTCGCGCACCGCGATCAGCAGTGCTTTCGCCACGAGCGCGAGCGGCGTCACCCGCACATCGGTCAGTAGCGGACTCGACGACAGTTGCCCGAGCAGTTCCATCATCGGGGTGACGTCGACGGTGACGAACTCGGTGACGTGCGGGGCCGTGAACGCGCTGCTGACCATCGCGTCGGCGGTGTGCTTGCGGACGCCCTTGATCGGGGTGCGAACCTCGTCCTTACGTGCGGTACCGAGGTCGCTGCGAGTGACGTTGCCGTGCGAGCCGGTGGGGACGACGGTCGCCAGGTCGATCCCGCGATCGCGCGCCTCCTTGCGTACCGGCGGTGCGGCCAGCGTCCGGCGGGACGACGACTCCTCGGCCACTCCGTATCCGACGAGGACGGGCGTGCGCACCCGGGCCTCCGGTGTCGGTTCGCCCGGTACTTCGCTGTCGCCCGGTACTTCGCTGTCGCCCGGTACTTCGCTGTCGTCCGGTACTTCGCTGTCACCCTCGACTTCGATGTCCAGAAACGGCGACCCGACGTCGACGGTGGTGCCGGACTCGGCGTGCCGAGCGACCACCACACCGGCGTACGGGGACGGCAGCTCGACCGAGGCCTTGGCGGTCTCGACCTCGGCGATGATCTGATTCAACGTGACGGTGTCGCCGACGTCGACGGTCCAGGTGAGCAGTTCGGCGTCGGCGAGTCCTTCACCGAGATCCGGGAGCAGGAAAGTCTTGACCGTCGACATGGCAAATGCTCCTTGTGAGTGCATATGTGAACGCTGTGTGTCAGGTCACACAAGCACTCCAGGTCACAGTGCGCAAGAGACAGTGCTTCACTCGAGCAGAGTGCGCAGGTTCAGCACTGTCGACCGCGCTGTCTCATGCAGTCTGCGTCATGACACCGCAGCGAGAATCTGCCGCGCCGCGTTGGCGTGGCCGGCCGCGTTGGGGTGCAGCGGAACGTAGGCGTCGGGCGAGGTGGGCACGATGCCGACCATCCAGCTGTCCGCCGCGCACACGTCGTGGTCGCGACTGGACTGGGCGAGATCGACGTACGTGGCGCCGTGGGCCTGCGCACGCGCTGCCATCACGGAATTGAGCTGGTCGATCTTGGACTGCAAGTAGGTCGCGTCCTCCGGGCGAATGGGTTGCGACGGGCACCCACCGGGCCGGATTCCCGTCGGGTAGCCGACCATGACCACGCGGGCGGCCGGCGACCGCCGTGCGATCTCGTCGAGTACGACGTCGTACGTCGAGGCGAACTCGTCGATGCGCTCCCCCGCGATATCGGGGCGGTCGGAGCACGACGGCGTCAACGGTGCAGGAAGCAGACTGACGCACCCCACTGCGAGCTGAACGAGGCCGATGTCGTTTCCGCCGATGCCGACGGTCACCAGCGTGGTGTCCTCGCTCAGGGCGTCGTACTGCGGAGCGGCGACGCCCCCGCGGCCCTGTTGGGCATTCGCGAAGTCCCCGCTCTGCGCCGATCCGCAGGTCACGTCTCGAACCGTGTCGATACCCAGCTCGCCGGCGATCAACGAGGGGTAGTTGACCGCCGAGCGTCCGCAGATTCCCGACGGGACCTGGGGAGCGATACCGCTACCGGCGGAGTACGAGTCGCCGAGCGCGACGTACACCGGTGGAGTGTCGGCGGCTGCGACACCGCCGGTGCCGAGGCACAACGCCCCGGTGACTGCGACAACTGCGGCGATACCGATTCGACTTGTGACCACGTTTCCCCCTGCGCGAGATACTGTGCTTTCGAATCTAGTCGGTCGTCTCGACGGGCATCGTCGGCGTCGCTCGTTCCGGCAGTCGAATCCCGGAGGCAGACAGTTCGAGTGCGGCCAACGCCCTGATCACCTCCTGGTCGCCCGCCCGCCAAGCGCCGGCCGGGTCGTCGTGAATCCGCACCAGGGTCGGCAGCGGACGACGCGTCAACGCTCGAAGCGCAAAGAGGTCGAGATCGGCGCCGGAGTCGACCAGCGTAGCGGCGGCGTGCGCGCGCCTGACGAATCGGATGCGGCGGGGCAACCACACCAGAAGGAACACCGCTATGGGCAGCGCGGCGATGGCGACACCCAGGAACAACGCGAGCGCGTGGACGGCTTCCACCTGCGCCTCGCCGGCGCCGCGCAGTGCGGCTCCTGCGGCACCGGCTCGGTCGAAGGGGGTTCGGACGTCGTCGCCAACCAGCGGCACGCCCGACACTTTCTCGCCGGCAGCGCGCAGGCTTCGTTCCAAACCGCCTCCGGCGCGTGCAATTTCGCGACCAGGAGCTCCGAGTGCCAGCACCGCGTCGTAGAGCCTCATGCCCACGCGGATCCAGAAGACGGTCCACACCACCATCGCGACGTCCGACACCACCTGGCGCGCGCGACCGGCCGGAAGGTCGGAATACAGGCGAATCATGCGTCCTCGGACCAGACACCCGTCTCGAGAAAGCGGTCGATCCCGGCCCGATGCGGCACCGTGTTCATGCCGTGTCGATCCACCCACTCGTCGTCGTAGTAGGTGTCCTCGTAACGCTCGCCGCCATCGCACAGCAGCGTGACGATGCTTCCCTGCTCGCCGCGCGCCTTCATGTCGGCCGCCAGTCGAAAAGCACCCACCAGGTTGGTACCGGTCGACCCGCCCGCGTGCAGCCCGGTCACCTCGTCCAGCATGCGAACGGCCGCGATCGACGCCGCGTCGGGAACCTGCATCATGAGTTCGATGACGGCGGGAACGAACGACGGCTCGACCCGCGGTCTACCGATCCCCTCGATGCGCGACGGGGTTCCGACGGCATCGCGAGTGTCCTCGTGCCATGCCTGATAGAACGCCGAACCCTCCGGATCGACGACGCAGACTCGGGTGGCCACGCGTCGGTAGCGGCAGTAGCGGCCGATCGTGGCACTCGTCCCACCCGTCCCCGCACCCACCACCACCCAACTGGGAACAGGAAAGCGCTCGAGGGCCATCTGGTCGAAGATCGAGGCAGCGATACTGTTGTTTCCGCGCCAATCGGTTACGACGGAGGCGTTTGTGAACTGATCGAGGTAGAACCAGTTCTCTTGTGCACCAAGTTCTTCCGCGACGATATAAACGTCACCCGAATTCTCGACCAGGCGACAGATACCGCCGTACCGCTCGATCAGCGCGATCTTCATCGGGCTGGTGGTGGCGGGCATGACGGCTACGAACTCGAGGCCGACGAGTCGAGCGAAGTACGCCTCGGACACCGCGGTGGATCCCGACGACGCCTCCACCAGCGTCGTGCGTGGGCCGATGTCGCCGTTGGCGAGGCCGAACAGGAACAGCGACCGTGCCAGTCGGTGCTTCAGCGATCCGGTGGGGTGCACCGACTCGTCTTTCAGGTAGAGATCGATTCCCCACTCCGACGGTAACGGGAACGGGTGCAGGTGGGTGTCCGCGCTGCGGTTCGCGTCGGCTTCGACGATGCGGAGCGCATTCTCGACCCAGTACCGGTCCTCGATTCTCATGCGCCCATTCTGTCCGACGTCACCGGTCAGAGGAACTGCCCCGCCTGCTGACGCAGCTCTATCTTGCGGATCTTGCCGGTGACGGTCATCGGGAAGGTGTCCATGATCCTCACGTACCGCGGAATCTTGTATCGGGCGATACGGCCGTCGCAAAACGCGCGAAGGTCATCCGCGGACATGGTGTCGGCTCCGTCGCGTAGGCGGACGCAGGCCATCAACTCTTCACCGTACTTCTCGTCCGGCACCCCGATGACCTGCGCGTCGAGAATGTCCGGGTGGGAGTACAAGAACTCTTCGATCTCTCGGGGATAGATGTTCTCCCCGCCCCGGATCACCATGTCCTTGATGCGACCGGTGATGGCGACGTAGCCGTCGTCGTCCATGGTGCCGATGTCGCCGGTGTGCATCCAGCTGTCGGAATCTATTGCCTCGGCGGTCTTCTCGGAATCATCCCAGTAACCCAGCATGACCGAGTAGCCGCGGGTGCACAGCTCCCCCGGATCCCCGCGTGGCACGGGCTCTCCGGTCACCGGGTCGACGATGCTGATCTCGAGGTGCGGTCCCACGCGGCCGACGGTGGATACCCGCTGCTCCACGGTGTCGTCGGAGCGGGTCTGCAGCGACACCGGCGAGGTTTCGGTCATCCCGTAACAAATGGAGACTTCCGCCATGCCCAGGATGTCGATGACCTGTTTCATCACCTCGGTGGGACACGGCGAGCCCGCCATGATGCCGGTACGCAATGAACTCACGTCGAGCGACATGGCCTCCGGCGCAGCAAGTTCGGCGATGAACATGGTGGGCACGCCGTACAGCGACGTGCACTTCTCGGACGCCACGGCGGTCAACGTGGCCACCGGGTCGAAGGAGGCGCCGGGAATGACCATGGCCGAGCCGTGCGAGGTGCAAGCCAGGTTTCCCATGACCATCCCGAAGCAGTGATAGAACGGTACCGGTATGCACACCCGGTCTGCCTCGGTGTAGTGGCACAGCTCGCCGACGAAGAAGCCGTTGTTGAGAATGTTGCGATGGCTGAGTGTCGCGCCTTTGGGAAAACCTGTTGTACCCGAGGTGTACTGGATATTGATCGCGTCACCGGGATCCAGTTCCATGCTGCGCGTCACCAAGGCCTCGACGCCGACGGACTCGCCGCCCGCCGCCAGGTCGTCCCACTCTTCGGTGCCGATGTAGACCACGTCTCGCAGCGCGGGGCACTCACCGCGGACGGTGTCGATCATCGCGGTGTAATCGGAACTGCCGTGGGACCGAACCGCGATCAGCATCGTGACCCCGGCCTGCGCGAGGACGTACTTCAGCTCATGTGCGCGATAGGCGGGATTGACCGTCACCAGAACTGCGCCCACCTTGGCGGTTGCGTACTGCACGATGGTCCACTCGGGGCAGTTGGGTGCCCAGATCCCAACGCGGTCGCCATGCTCGATGCCTCGACGGAGCAGTCCTCGGGCGATGATGTCGACGTCGGCTCGCAGCCGGTCGTAGGTCCACCGGCGTCCGGACGGCAGGTCCACGAGCGCGTCCGACCCGCCCACCCGGTCGACGGTTCGATCGAAGTTCTGTCCGATGGTTTCCTCGAGCAATGGCGTGTTCGACGTGCCCGACGAGTAGGACGGCTGCGGTGACATGGAAACTCCTCGTATCGGCTCCGCCGACGCGAGGAGCGGATCGGTTCTCCCGATCAAGCTAGCTCACCGCATCCGATTCGAATGCGGGAACGGCCATTCGTACCGCGGACATTCGAGTGGCGAGGAACGCCAGCACGATACTGATGACCCCGACGGCGATCAGGGCGGCCGAGAGTCCACCGAGAACGGCGCCGAGTGCGAGGACCACTAGCGCCGAGAGAAATTGCCCGATGAACAGGCAGGCCGTCCACGCGCCGGTTCCGCGGCCGCGCTGGTCTTCGTCGAGCGTGCCCAGCACCCAGGTCAACAGCGTCGGCAGCAACACTCCGCACCCGGCGGATGCGATGATGCCGCCGACCGCGACGATCACGGGGCCGGCCGCGGTACCTATCACCACGACCCCGACGCCCGCAGTCCCGAACGCCGTGGGCAGCAGCAGTTTCGGACCCAGCGAGGCGACGCGGCTGAACGAGATCGCTCCGATCGCAGTCGCGACCGCGGCCAATGCGCTGACCAGCCCGATTGCACCGGACCCGGTGATGCCGACGTCCGACAAGGCCAAGGGGATCTCGACGATCGGGGTGTAGAAGACGATGCCGCCGAACACTGTGATCGCAAGTGGGCCCGCCAACGCCCGCCACCGCATCGGCGACAGCTCGGTTCGTATCGACCGAACCGGGGCGGTTTTGGGCGAAAACAGTACGAACGGAACTGCAATGGCGAACACGATTCCGACGGCGTAGGCGAAGAACGGCGCGCGCCAACCCACTTGAGCCAATCCACCGCCGAGCCCGATGAACAACACCGCTGACAGGGACGTGAAGACGACTTGCAGGCCGAAGTATCGAGCCCGCCGTTTGCCGTCGAAGTAGTCGGCGATCAGCGTCGTACAACACGTCATCAGGGCTGCCTCGGCGATGCCGACACCGACGCGCGAGACCACGATGGACACCAGCGAGTCCAGCAGGATCGGAGCCGTGCCGCAGATGGCGTACAGCACGAGTGCTGCGGTCAGAAGCCGCAGACGCCCGACCGCGTCGACGATGCGTCCCGCGCCGGCTGCGAGCAGGCCGACCATGAGCGCCGGCGTGGTGACCACCATCGGAACCAACCACGTCGCGGACGCGGTGTCGGCGAACTCCTCGAGCATCCTCGGCTGGGCGGGAGCCAAAAGCACCGCTCCGAGGACGGACAGACAACTTATCGAGACCAGCAGAAGGCCTTGGGGTGGACCGGCGATGCGTCCTACTCGCGTATCGCTGATCGGAGTGATGTCCTGAGTCATATTTTCCGCCTGCTGCTTTCGCTTTGGAGTGATGGCCGGTCCGAGTGATCCGAATCACTGTGGCCCATCGCGCAGGAGTCGCGGAAATAGAGAAAGCGGGGGTCCGCTATCAGTCCGGCTGATACCCCCGTGAATCAGCCGTGTTTATACCTGGCATCACCACAATCCGCTTCCGTGATGGGTCGGCTGCGCGTCAGAGTGTCCAGAACGACCCATTGATCCATTCGCATCGAGGAAGACGGCCTTTCGTGGAGCACACAGCAATTCCCCTACCGGCATTCGCACTAGGAACGGCACGACTCGACGGCGCCGCACATGCGGTTGTTCTTCGACACGGCCGCCTTCTCGATCTCGACAGTGTGAGCGACGCGCTGGGGCTGCCGACACCGATCACCACTCGCGCGATCCTCGAGGAGTGGGACCGTACGCTTCCGTTGGTTCGGGCGGCGTCGGACTCTGCGGCCGGGTCGTGGCACGACCTGGGCGCGGCCGAGTTGTCCTCGCCGGTGGACCCGCGTCAGATTCTGCAGGCGGGTGTCAACTACCGCGCCCACGTCATCGATCTCGCCGTAGCTCACACCGACATCGCCAACGGTCGGACCGAGCAGCAGGTTCGCGAAGAGACCACCGCGATGATGGACAAACGCGCTGCGGAGGGCGAACCGTACTTTTTCATCGGACTTCCGTCCGCCGTGACCGGCCCGTACGACACCGTGACTCTGCCGCCGGGGACGAAGAACAACGACTGGGAACTCGAACTCGCAGCCGTCATCGGTCGGCGCGCACACCGCCTCGACCCGTCGAATGCGCTGGACGCCGTTGCCGGCTACACCATCGTCAACGACCTCACGACACGTGAGCTGGTCTTTCGTCGCGACATGCCGGAGATCGGTACCGACTGGTTGCGGGCGAAGAACGCACCGGGATTCCTTCCCGTCGGACCGTGGATCGTCCCAGCGGAGGACGCGGGCGACGTCTCGGAGATGCGGCTGACTCTCGAGCTGAACGGTAAGACGATGCAGGACGAGTCGACCAAGGACATGCTCTTCGGTGTCGCCGAACTGATCGCCGCCGTCTCGCGCACCGTGACGCTGCTCCCCGGAGATCTGGTGTTGACCGGCAGCCCTGCCGGAAACGGAATGCACTGGGGGCGGCTGCTGCGTGACGGAGACATCATGACCTCCACCATCAGCGGGCTGGGACACCAGCGCACCGCCGTCGCCGATGGCGAATCGGTCGGGAGCCAAGCATGACCGCCGTTCTGGTGATCGGTGCGGGTATCGCCGGCAGCGCGGCTGCTATCGCTCTCGCGCGCGGCGGTGTCGAGGTGGACATCGTCGAGTCGACCTCGCGGGACGATCATCATGGATCAGGAATAACGCTGCAGGGCAACGCATTACGCGTTCTTCGGCAGCTCGGTCTCTGGGCCGAGGTCAGTGCTTCGGGCTACGGTTTCGACACTCTCGGCATCAGAGCTCCGGATCCGTCCGGGACCCTCCTCGTCGAGATGCCCGACGCCAGAACCGGAGGGCCGGACCTGCCCGCGACGCTGGGTATGGAACGTCCGGCGTTGGCCACGATCCTGCACGAGGCGGCGGAGCGCGCCGGGGCGAAGATCCGGTTCGACACCCGCGTGACAGCTCTGACGCAGGACGGTTCCGGAGTCGACGCCACCTTGTCGGACGGTTCCACACACCGCTACGACGTCGTGATCGGGGCGGACGGAGTCAGGTCGTGGACGAGGAAGGAGATCGGCATCGAGGCGCACATTCGGCCGACCGGGATGGGCATCTGGCGCTTCGTCGGTCCGCGCCCGGAATCGGTCACGCGAACAGATCTGGTCTACGGCGGCGTCGGTTACATCGCGGGTTACTGCCCCACCGGCGACGACTCGTTGTACGCGTACATCGTCGAGGACGCGCAGGATCGGACCGCGCTTACCGACAGTGAGAAGTTGTCGGTGCTTCGAGACCTTTCTTCGCACTATCACGGTCCGTGGGACGACATCCGCAAGAATCTCCTCGACACGGTGTCCGTCAACTACACCTGCTTCGAATCCCATGTGTTGGAGGGCAACTGGCACCGAGGGCGAGTAGTGCTCATCGGCGACGCGGCGCACTCCTGCCCTCCCACCCTGGCTCAGGGTGCCGCGCAGGCGCTCGAAGACGCGCAGGTACTGACGGAACTGCTGTTGTCGGCCGACACCATCGACGACTCCGTGTTCGAACGGTTCGTCGCTCGCCGGTCGCCCCGCGCTCGCGAAGTCGTCGAGGCCTCCGTGCAGTTGGGAGCCTGGATGCTCGATGGTGTGCGGGATGCGGACGTGCCGGGTCTGATGGGCCGGATCGCGCACCTGGTGAGCGTGCCCGCATGAGCGCCCTACGCGTCGACGGTCCGGTGGTGGACGTCCACGCGCATGCGATCGTCCCGGAGGTCGAGGCCGTCGTGGTCGGACACCCCGACCTTGCGCGGCATCGGGCGCTGGACGCCGTGCGCAACGGAGCCGAATCCCTGGCCGTGTCGGGACCGATGGTGGCGCAGCGTATTCCGCAGTTGACCGGTGTGGATCGCCGTCTGCAGGACATGACGGCCGCCGGTATCGACGTCCAGGTGGTGTCACCGTCCCCGTCGCAGTATCACTACTGGGCGGACAGGGACCTTGCCCGCACGATCACCAGAACGGCCCACCGAGGTATCGCGGCGATCGTCGCCGAGGAGCCGACACGGCTGACCGGACTGGGGCTGATCGCGTTGCAGCATCCAGACACTGCCGTCGACGCTCTCGACGACGCGGTACTCGAGTGCGGGCTGCGGGGGGTCGAGATCTCGTCCTTCGCCCCGACCGCCGACGGCACCGTCGAGTTGTCGAACCCCGGACTCGAGCCGTTCTGGGCGCGCGCGGAAGAACTCGATGCTGTGGTGTTTCTCCATCCTTTCGGGTGTTCGCTGGACGCGAGGCTCGATCGGTTCTACCTGTCCAACACCGTGGGCCAGCCCACCGAGAATGCGGCGGCGCTGTCCCATCTGATCTTCTCGGGTGTACTCGACCGCCACCCCGATCTGAAAATCGTCGCCGCTCACGGTGGGGGATACCTGCCGACGTACATCGGTCGCTCGGACCACGCATGGACAGTGCGCCCGGAGGCGCGGCGGTGCGCCGATCGGCCCAGCTCCTACCTCGGACGTATCACCTTCGACTCGCTCGTGCACGGCCCGGAAGCCCTGCGTGCTCTCGTCGATTCGGTGGGCGCGCGGTCGGTCGTTCTCGGCTCGGACTACCCCTTCGACATGGGCACCGACGATCCGGTAGCCGAGGTGCAGAGGGCCGGCTTCGACGACGACACCCGGCGCGCGATCCTGCGCACCAATGCCGCCGCACTCGGATTGAGCGCCATGACAACAGGAGTCACATCATGACCTACAGCCTCAGTCACCTTCGACACGTCGACCTCGCCGTGCCGGACTACGACAGCCAGCTCGAGTTCTACACCCGGCACTGGGGTCTGACCGTCTCTGCGACCGATGGAGACGTCACCTACCTCGCTGCCGAGGGATCGCCGGAGCAGTACGTCGTCCGAATCCGCAAGGACTCCGACAAACGCCTCGACCTGGTGTCCTACGGCGCGGCCGATGCCGCGACGGTCGACAGCGTGGCCGAGCGCCTGGGCCGGGACGGCGTCACGCTCGTCGGTGACCCGGACACCCTGCACACCCCCGGCGGCGGTTACGGTTTTCGATTCTTCGACAACGACGGCCGGACCATCGAGATCTCGTCCGACGTCGCAGTGCGCAAGCACCGCAAGGTGGAGGAGGGCGAGTCGATTCCGGTCAAGCTGTCGCACGTCGTGTTGAACACCCCGAATCCGGATGAGACCGTGGCGTTCTACGGCAAGCACTTCGGGTTCCGATTGTCCGACACGCTCATGCACCCGCGGATGGGCAACATGATGTGGTTTCTCCGAACCAATGCTCAACACCACAGCATGGCCATCGCGCGTGGTCCGCACGTGGCTCTGCACCACGCGTCGTTCGAACTTCGGGGGATAGACGAATACATGCGTGGAACGGGGAAGCTGCTTCGTGCCGGGGTGGAGAAGATCTGGGGGCCCGGACGTCATCAGGCCGGCAACAACACCTTCTCGTACTTTCTCGACCCCAACGGCAACACGATGGAATACACCACCGAACTCGAGGTGCTCGACGAGGACACCTGGCATCCGCACCTGCTGGACTTCTCGGCACCCGAGGTCTCGGACCAGTGGGGTACGGCGAACGCCATGAACGAATTCGTCGCCCAACGCTCGTTCAACGACGTCGACAAGGGCTCGTTCGTGGCGCCGCCGGTATGAAACTCGCGACGTACGCGCATGCCGGTGCAGATCACGTCGGGGTGGTCGACGACGGCCGGGTCTACCCGGTGCCGTCCGTGACGACGATGCTCGATCTCGTCCGCGGAGGCCTCGACGACGCACTGGCACAGGGCGCTCGGGCGGTGAAGGGCGACGGCCTCGCGCTGTCCGAGGTGCGGCTGCGGGCGCCGCTCGAGCCACCGACGATTCGCGACTTCGTGACGTTCGAGACCCACGTCGAGGGGGTTCGTCGCAGCATCGACGGCACCGGAGGGGTGCCCGATGCCTGGTACGAGGCGCCTGCCTTCTACTTCACCAACCCGTACGCGGTCATCGGTCCGGACGACACGGTGATCGCGCCGGAGTCGACTCGCGCGCTGGACTTCGAACTCGAGGTCGCGGCCATCATCGGCAAGGCAGGGTCGTCCATCGCGGTGGGCGACGCCGGGAGCCACATCTTCGGCTACACCATTCTCGACGACTGGTCGGCTCGCGACCTCCAGAAGCGCGAGATGCAGGTCAACCTGGGACCGGCCAAGGGCAAGGACTTCGCGAACACGTTGGGGCCGTGGATCGTGACGGCGGACGAACTCGAACCGCACCGCGACTCCGCGGGGTTCCTGCGCCTCGAGTGCACCGCCTCGATCAACGGTGCGATGGTGGGTCGGGACTCTCTCGCCAACATGGGGTGGACGTTCGAGGCCCTCGTCGCCTACGCGTCGAGAGACACCGTCGTGCGGCCGGGTGATGTGCTGGGCTCGGGAACGGTGGGAAACGGAGGCTGTTTGGCCGAGTTGTGGGGCAGGCGGGGCGAACAGACACCTCCACCGCTGGCCCCCGGCGACGTGGTCACCCTGACGGTCGAGGGCATCGGTTCGGTGAGCAACACCATCGGTCGTGGCGCCGCCGCGCCCGCGATTCCGTCAGCACGAACAGAACAGAGAACTCACCGATGACACTGCAGTACAACGACAGCCGCGCACTGGATCGTTCGGATCCCGAGAGCGCCATCGCGGCAGCGGCGGAGCGCAACCGGAACTGGGGCCGGTGGGGTCCGGACGACGTACGCGGCACGATGAACTTTCTGACGGACGAGCGCCGCGCCGCAGCGGGGGCCTTGATTCGCCGCGGCACGTCGTATTCGCTGTCGCAGCGGTTCGACATGGACGGCCCGCAGAAGGGGTGGCGGCGGCGGACCAACCCCGTCCACACGATGTTGGACACGGGAACCGACGCGGCGGCCGGCAACCAGGGGTTTCCGCATGGAATCGGCGGTGCGGACGACGTGGTGTCCATGCCGCTGCAGTGCTCGACGCAGTGGGACGGGTTGGGACACATCTTCGATCACGGCCGGGCGTGGAACGGGCGTCGTGCGGAAAACGTGGTCACCTCGTCGGGCGACGCCGTCACCGGGATCGAGACTGTCGCCGACGTCATCGCCGGACGCGGGGTGCTTCTCGACGTCGGCCGTCAGTTCGGGGTCGACGGCGAACTGCCGGACGGGTTCGCCATCACCACCGAGCACCTACTGGCCACGATCGATGCCGGGGGCGCCTCATCGCGAGTTGGCACCGGCGATATCGTCCTGGTGCGTACCGGGCAGCTCACTCGAGCACGGCGCGACGGGTGGGGCGACTATGCCGGTGGAGCGGCACCCGGTCTGTCGTTCACCACAGCAGACTGGTTGCACGACAGCGAAATCGCCGCGATCGCCACGGACACGTGGGGATTCGAGGTTCGACCCAACGAGTTCGACGACGCTTTCCAACCGCTGCATCAGGTCGCGATTCCCAACATCGGGCTGTTCCTCGGTGAGATGTGGGACCTCGACGACCTGGCGAGCGCGTGTGCGTCCGACGGTGTGCACGACTTCTTCCTCACGGCAGCGCCGATCCCCGTGACCGGCGCAGTGGGCTCACCCGTCAACCCGATCGCCGTCCGCTGACCGGCGTCACTCGACCGTGTGTGCCGGGCCCGTCGCGAGTCGGGACGCTCGGACGATCAGGTCACGAAAGTAAACGTGTTCGGGGTCCCGGTCGTACACCGGATGCCACCACATGGCTTCCACCATCGGTGCCACCGGCACGGGGAGCTCCATCGTCCTGATTCCCGAGTTCAGGGGCAGCAAATTCACCAGTCGCCGCTGAAGCAGCGCGAGCCGACTGCTGCCCGCGATCAGGCCCGGTACCGACAGGAAACTCTCGGTGACCACCTGGACGCGGGGCTCGATGCCGAGCATCCGCAACTGGAGCGCGGCCGGGGTGGAGGCGGACCGACCGTGATAGACCAGCACCCACGGCAGCGTGCGTAGGTGCTCGTCGGTCAGTTCGTCGCCCACGTGGTCGTTGTCCGCGGACACCGCAATGACCCATTCGTCGGTGTAGAGGTCGATGTGCGGCAGATCGACGACGAAGCCGTGCGGAATCAGCAGCACGTCCGTCGCCAGCAGAGTGCGGTCAGGTTGCCCGACCATGTCGGGTGTGGCCGGCCCGAGACGAAGCGTGGCGCCCGGAGCCTCCTGGTCCAGCAGCGCAGCGAGGGTGTCGCCGAGCACACTGATGCAGTAGTCGCTGACCAGCATGGAGAATTCTCGCGACGATCCGCTGGGATCGAACTCGGGCCGGGCGGAAAAAACGCGCTCGACCCCGTCGAGCGCCAACCGCGCACGTTCGCGCAGCTCGGTGGCCAGCGGGGTGAGTCGGTAATCGTTTCCCACTCGGTACAGCAGATCGTCGTTGAAATGTCGACGCAGTCTGGCCAGCGACGCCGAGAGCGCCGGTTGACTCAAACCCAACTGTTCGGCCGAACGGGTCACGCTGCGGTTGTCCAACAGAGCGTCGAGCGATACCAGCAGGTTCAGGTCGAGATTTGCGATATTGGCCACGTCACGCATGGGGACTCACGAGAGGGACGATGCCGAACGTATCGATGATCACTGTGCCGAGTTGTACGCCTCTTCGACGTCCGCCGGAATTCGGCCACGGCTCGAGACGCTGTAGCCGTTTTGATTGGCCCACTCTCGAATTGCCTTGGTTTGCAACGGGTCACGTGCAGGGGTACTGGGCGACGAGCCGTTGACGGACTTCTTCGCCGTCGCTTTCTTCCCCCGGGCGGCGACCTTGGTGGCGTGCTCCGTCCAGTAATCGAGCTGCTTACGGAATTCCTTCGCATTCTTCGCGCCGAGATCGATCTCGTACTCCACGCCATCCACGGAAAATCCGATGGTTTCGCCCTTACCCGATTTGATGGGTGCGCCGTCGATATCGTCGACCAATTCCACGAATACTTGTCTTGCCATGACGTGTGAGATTCCCTTCGATGAATGTGGCCTGCCCGAACAGGCCTACCCGGCGAGTTTATCCACGTCGACGCCGATCTAGCGAGTTCCGTAGTGGTCCGGGCGGCGTTTGAGGGAGATTTGCTTCCTTACACACCGAATGGTCCGCATTTTTTGCCGGTCGTCGAACCGGGAATAATCGTCGACGCCTCGGTGCTGCCTGAAGCACGACGCTTCGAAAGGGTGAATGCTGTGGTGGTACCTCTGTCCGTACTCGATCTTGCACAGGTCGGTGAAGGCACGACTGCTCGTGACAGTTTCGACGCGAGCGTTGCGCTTGCGCAGTTGGCGGAAAAGTCTGGATATCGCCGAGTCTGGTACGCCGAGCATCACAACATGCCCTCTATCGCGTCGTCCGCGACGTCGGTGTTGATCGCGCACGTCGCCGCGCACACGTCGAGCATTCGCCTGGGTTCCGGTGGCGTCATGCTCCCGAACCATTCACCGCTGACCATTGCCGAGCAATTCGGGACTCTCGCAACCCTGCATCCCGGTCGAATCGATCTCGGTCTGGGGCGCGCACCCGGATCGGACCAGACGACCATGCGCGCGCTTCGGCGCGATCCGTCCTCTGCCGAGTCATTCCCGCAGGACGTACTCGAGCTGCAGGGCTTTCTGTCGACCAGCACGGTTCCGGGTGTTCAAGCAGTGCCCGGAGCCGGAACCGAAGTGCCCCTCTACATTCTGGGGTCGTCGTTGTTCGGCGCTCAGCTGGCTGCGCACCTGGGACTCCCCTACGCCAACGCCTCGCACTTCTCGCCGGACTCCCTCGAAGAAGCCGTCGAGGTCTACCGCACGACGTTCCGCCCGTCGGCTCAACTGTCCGAGCCGTACGTCATCGCGGCGGTCAATGCCGTCGTGGCGCCGACAACACACCGTGCGCAGGAGTTGTTCACTCGGAGCCTGCGTCGGCGCGTGGTGATGATGGTCGGGCGTGGACGATCCTTCAGCGAAGAAGAGATCGACATGATCATGGAGTCGCCGGCCGGCAGGCAGATCCAGCAGATGGTCAAGTACTCCGCCGTGGGTACCGCTGCGGAGGCGTCGGACTACATCGACCGCTTCGCTGCGCACGCACAGGCCGACGAGGTGATCGTTGCCAGCGCGATCGACGACCGCGAGGAGCGGCTGAGGTCCTACCGTCTATTGGCCGAGCAGCACCTGCACGCCGCAGCTGCCTGATGCGTCACGCGACCGCGGTATACACCGCGGGCAGGCCGAACTTCTCGAACAAGGTGACGTCGAAGAAGCTCGCCACGTGCGTGATACGTGAATCGATCACTTCGAGCACGTGTAGTTGAAACGGTCTGTGCACGCCGTCGAGTCCCAGCATGTACAGCCCGAACGCGGGCTGGCCGTTGGCCGTTGTGGCCACCATGCGCATGGACTCGGGACCGCTGGCGGGACACTTGCCGGAGATGAGCGCCCCGATATTCTCGGCGCCGCGGTACCAGCCGACGAATGGCGGCATCTCCCATATTGCCTCGGCTGCAAAGAGTTTGACGATTCCGTCGATATCGTAGGTTTCGAATCCCTCGACGTACCGACGAAGTAGTTCGCGGGTCTCCGGCGACTCCGGCTCATCGACGGAATCTTCGTCGGGCATGATCAGATCGATCTGGGCGCGGGCACGCTGCAGCAGACTGTTGATCGCGGCCGGCGTCGTCCCCAGTAGTTCTGCTACCTCGGATGCTCTCCACTGCAACACTTCTCGCAATACCAACACCGCACGCTGGCGTGCCGACAGATGCTGCAGCGCCGCCACGAAGGCGAGGCGCACCGATTCACGCGAGCCCACCATCGATGCGGGATCGTCGTCGATCGATCCGGTGTGGGGGAAGGGTTCGAGCCAGGCGATCTCGTGGCGCTCCACCAACTCGTCGGACGCCTGTGACGACGGCGCCCCGAGGCCCGTCGGAAGCGGCCGACGCTTGCGGCCCTCCAGCCACGTCAAACAGGTATTGGTCGCGATGCGATACAGCCACGTCCGCAGCGACGAGTCGCCCTTGAAGTCGGCATATCCCCTCCACCCTCTGACCAGGGTGTCCTGCACCAGATCCTCGGCGTCGTGAATGGATCCCGTCATGCGGTAGCAGTGCGCGAGGAGTTCGCGGCGGTGAGGCTCCGCGAGCGTCATGAAGTCGCCGTCCAGAGCCTGCGTCGCGGTCATGCAGGGCAGAATAGCCCCACCGCAGGCCGAGCGCCGAACTTATTTTTCGTTCAGAGGGAAGAACCGCGGAACGAGCGCAGTCTCAGACTGTTGGTGACGACGAAGACCGACGACAACGCCATTGCAGCTCCAGCGAACATCGGATTCAGTAGTCCCGCCGCAGCCACCGGGATCGCGGCGACGTTGTACGCGAAGGCCCAGAACAGGTTTACCTTGATGGTGCGCAGCGTCGCCCGCGCCAGGCGGACGGCGTCGACAGCAACACGAAGGTCGCCTCGCACCAGCGTCAGATCACCGGCTTCGATGGCGACGTCGGTGCCGGTGCCCATCGACAGGCCCAGATCGGACGTCGCCAGTGCAGCCGCGTCGTTGACACCATCGCCGACCATCGCGACAACCTTGCCGGACGCGCGCAGTTCCTCGATCGCGCCGACCTTCCCTTCCGGAAGGACACCTGCGATGACGGTGTCGATACCCACTGCGTCGGCGACGGCCTGCGCAGCGGAGATGTTGTCACCGGTCAGCATGATGGGGGTCAGCCCCAGCTCGCGCAGCTCGGTAATTGCCGCCCGTGAGGTGTCTTTGATCGTGTCTGCCACCGCGATGACGGCCCTGGGCCGGTCGTCCCATCCGACGACCACCGCCGTCGCGCCGCCCTCTTCGGCCGCGATGAACGCTCGCTGCAGCTCGTCGGGCAGATCCGCACCGGTCAGGCCCGGCCTGCCGACCACCACACGTCGTCCCTCCACGACGGCCTCGACGCCCCGGCCGGCGGTGGTCGAGAAATCTTTTCCCGGCGGCGGGTCGCCGTGGTCGGTGCGGTAGCGCTCGACGATGGCCCGGGCGACCGGATGTTCCGACGACGACTCGGCGGCCGCGGCCATGCGCAACGCTTCGTCGGCCCCAGCGTCGCTCGACTTCGCCCCGCCGGCAGATACGGATCGCACACTCATGACGCCGGTGGTCACGGTCCCGGTCTTGTCCAACACGATGGTGTCGATGCGGCGGGTGCGCTCGAGAACTTCGGGGCCCTTGATGAGGATGCCGAGTTGGGCGCCGCGGCCGGTCCCCACCATCAGCGCTGTCGGCGTGGCCAGTCCCAGGGCGCACGGGCAGGCGATGATCAACACGGCCACCGAGGCCGTGAAGGCCGCAGACCAGCTACCGGTGAGAAGAACCCAGGCCAGCAACGTCGCGGTAGCGATCACGATCACCACCGGAACGAAGACGCCGGAGACGCGATCGGCGAGGCGCTGGGCCTCGGCCTTGCCGTTCTGCGCGTCCTCGACGATGCGTGCCATCTGGGCCAAGCGCGTGTCCGACCCGACGCGGGTGGCGCTCACCGTGATAGCGCCGCCGACGTTGACGGTTCCTCCGGTGACGGTGTCGCCGGGGCCGACTTCGACGGGCACCGATTCTCCGGTGAGCATCGACCGATCGACCGCAGATGTGCCCGAGTCGACGGTGCCGTCGGCGGCGATCTTCTCGCCGGGGCGCACCAGCAGGCGGTCGCCGACCACCAGTGAGTCCGCGGATACCTTCTGCTCACGGCCGTCGCGCAGCACCGTCGCGTCCTTCGATCCGACGTCGAGCAGCGCGCGCAGGGCGGCGCCGGCGCTGCGCTTCGAGCGGGCCTCCAGATAGCGGCCCGCGAGCAGGAACGTGGTGACCCCGGCCGCGGCTTCGAGGTAGATGTTGGCGCTGCCGTCGGAGCGTGCGACGGTCAGCTCGAACGCGTGCCGCATCCCGGTTTCTCCGGCGCTACCGAAGAAGAGGGCATAGAGCGACCACAGGAACGCGGCGAGCGTGCCGACCGAGACCAGCGTGTCCATGGTGGCGGCGCCGTGGCGCAGGTTGGTCCACGCTGCGCGGTGAAACGGCAGCCCGCCCCACACCACGACGGGGGCAGCCAGGGTGAGCGAGAGCCACTGCCAGTTGTCGAACTGCAACGGCGGAATCATCGCCATCGCGATGACGGGAACGGACAACACGGCCGACACGATCACGCGTGTGCGCAGCGGATCGCTCGCCTCGGCGGTGTCCTCGCCCCGTTCCGGCTGCGGAACGGTGGCGGTGTATCCGGCCTTCTCCACGGTGGCGATCAACTGGTCGGCGTCGACCCCGCCGCCCGCGTCGATGCTGGCTTTCTCGGTGGCGTAATTGACCGTCGCCGTCACGCCGCCCAGTCGATTGAGCTTCTTCTCGATGCGATTGGCGCACGACGCGCAGGTCATCCCGCCGATGTCGAGCTGGATGTGCGACACCTTCTCACCGGTGCTCATTCGGCCAGCTCGTACCCGGCCTCGTCCACGGCGGCCTCGAGCTCGGCGTCGCCGATGGGTGTGTCCGATTCGACGTCGACACGTCCGGACTCCAGGTCGACGGTCACGCCCGTGACTCCCGCCAGAGCGCTGACCTCCTCCGTCACGGCCGCGACACAGTGTTGGCAGGTCATTCCGGTTACGGTCACTGTCTTGGTAGCCATACGATTTACCATACCCCCCTACGGTATGTCGTCAACGTTGTCGCACGGAGTTCGGTCACCCGTTACGCGATGTGGCTACGCTGGTCGCAGTGGCACCACCGGCAAGCGAGAGAAGACTCATGGATCCGGACCGGAACACCTGGCGGACCTCCGAGCACCCCAGGCCCGAGCACTTTCTGCTGCACATCAGCGATACGCACCTCGTCGGCGACGGAGAGTTGTACGGCGCTGTGGACAGCGAGGATCGACTCCGCCGAATGTTCGCCGAACTCGAAGCGACCGGTGCGCGGCCGGAGGCACTGGTGTTCACCGGCGATCTTGCCGACAAGGGCGAACCCGACGCCTACGAATCCCTGCGCGCGTTGGTGGAACCGGTCGCCTCGGCGCTCGGTGCCCGCGTGGTGTGGGCGATGGGCAATCACGACGACCGCGCAACGTTCCGCCGGACGCTGCTGGGCGAACGCGGCACCACAGACCCCGTGGACAAGGTGTACCGCGTCGGCGGGCTACGCGTGATCACGCTGGACTCGACCGTACCCGGGCATCACTACGGGCAGCTGTCCGGCGAGCAATTGCGCTGGCTGGCACAGGAGTTGGCCACGCCCGCGCCCGACGGAACCGTCATCGCGATGCACCACCCGCCCGTCCCCTGCGTGCAGGACCTGGCCGTGCTGGTCGAGCTTCGAGATCAGGAGTCGCTGGCCGACGTACTGGAAGGAACCGACGTTCGAGCGATCCTGGCCGGACACCTCCACTACTCGACCAGCGCCACGTTCGCCGGAATCCCGGTGTCGGTGGCGTCGGCAACCTGCTACACCCAGGACCTCACCGTGCCTGTCGGCGCTCAACGCGGACGGGACGGGGCGCAGGCCTACAACCTGGTGCATCTGTTCGAGAACACCGTCGTGCACTCTGTGGTGCCCATCGGGTCGGGAGACACCGTCGGCAGCTACGTCACGGCAGAGGAGACCGCCAAGCGACTGGCCGACGCCGGCGTTGTCATAGCCGATGCGCCGGGCAAGCTGGCTCACACTGTCTGAGTAATTTCCCAGGGTGCGGGGACCGGGAAATACGAGGTCAAGAACGTTGTGACCAGCGATGCGCGCTCGTCGGCGTCGATCTCCGGATAGCTACCGTCGTTGAGGCAGAAGAAGTCCATCGACCGCTTCGCCAGCAGACGTTCCATCTCCCGGATTCCGCTGCGAGTCGTGGTGTCGACGTATTTGACCGCCGCACCCGTCTGCACCACGGCGCGACCGCTGAGCAGCGCGTAGTAGTGGTACAGCGAGTTGGTGACCGAGATGTTGGAGCTGGCGCGGAAGGTACTGGCCGCGGTGGCGGCGAACTCGTCCGGGAATTCCTTCTCGAGTTCGTACATGACGCTGCGTCGAAGCGGAACCGGAGCGTGCTCGAGGTGGCGGGTGGTGATGCGCCCGAACCGCTCGTGCAGCAGTCGTCGATTCACCCTGGCCGCGTTCTCGAATCCGCTGCGTTGCTCGTCGTTGTCGCCCAGGCCGATTCTGGTGCCCGCCTCGACGAACATCGTCACCCCGCCGGGCGAGAAGAACATCTGGGGGCCCACGGGTCGGCCGAAGAACATGTCGTCGTTCGAGTACAGAAAATGCTCGGCAAGACCGTCGATGTGGTGCAACTGGCATTCGACGGCTTGGGAGTTGTACGTCGGCAACACGGACGTGTCGGTGAAGAACTCCTCGCTGCGGACGAAGGTCACATCTGGATGATCGGCCAACCACTGCGGCTTGGGCGAGTCCGTGACCACGAAGATTCGGCGAATCCACGGTGCATACAGGTGGACCGAGCGCAGCGCGTACTTGAGCTCGTCGATCTGCCGGAACCGAGCTTCGTGATCGTCACCGTCGCCCACCACGAACGTCGCGAGGGTTGCCGCGCGCTCGGCTTGCCACTCCGCGTCGGTGCCGTCGACCCAGGAGAAGACCAGGTCGATCTCGAAGTCGATGTCCGACGCATGATCGGCGAACATGTTCTCGATGGTTGGCCAGTGCCTACCGAACCGTTCTACTGTTCCGCGGATCGCCTCGTCGGGAAGAATCGTCCGCCGAGTCAGCGAATTCTCGACCGGGAGCACGATGCGGTCGGGGGAGAACTCCCACAATTCGATCTGGATGCCTTTGGCGGACCCGTAGAACAGCCCGCTCGTGCGGTGGGAACGGGGGCGGAATACGCGGAAGGTGCGGGCCGCAGACGCGCTGGCCAGCAGGCCGTCCGCGATCAACAATGCGGCGCCCTTGGCGTCCATCGGCTTGGAGTAGAACGGCTCGTCCGCGCACGCCGCCACCAGAGCGTCGCGTACGGATTGCCGATCACGGTTGTCGATGGCGATCACCGGGCGCTCGTCGTTTCCGCGCACCAGAAGGTATTCGATCGCAGCATCGTCCAGCGCATCGCGGACGAACAGCAGATCCTCCACCATGGCCTCGTGCGGTGTGGTGGTGGTGATGGACAACGCAAACTTGTCCTTGACCGCGGTGACGTCGGGCCGCTCGGCGAGCCGTGCCCTCGATGCCGCCGACGCCACCCGAGCGCGCTCGATTCGACCTGAGTCGGGAGGCACCAGGTACACGTCCGGTGTCTCGACGTTCTGGAGGGAGGGCGGCTGTGTGATGGCGAACCTTCTGATCGATGTGCGGGCCTGAAGAACCCCGTGACCTGCTTACTCTAGAGCTTTACGCCCGTGTGTTCGAGTCAGCTGCCGCGCAGTTGACCCAACGCATCCTGAACGCGGCCGAGGTGGCGGCTCATGGCCTCCGACGCGTCCTCGGCCGATCCCGAATCGATGGCGTCGACGATGCTCTGATGCTCGACGTTGGAGCGCTGCTGCCGATCGGGTAACAAGTTCACCATCTGCGACTGCTGCGCCAGCGCCTCGCGTATCTCGGCGAGGACGGCCGCGAACACGTCGTTGCCGCTCGCGGTGGCGATGAGCAAATGGAATTCGGCGTCCAGACGTACCCACTCCGCGGGGTCCCGGGTCGCAATCATGGTCTCCACCTTGGAGCGAAGTGCCTGCATCTGCTCCGGTGTGTGGCGCTGTGCGGCAAGCGCTGCTGCAGGTACCTCGATGTGCGGGCGCGCTTCGCGGAGTGAGGCGACGGAGTGATTGCCGAACACGGCGTTGGCCTCGACGGTCGAGGCGATCACGAACGTGCCTTTGCCGGTGTGGGTCTCGGTCAAGCCCAGCGCAGTCGTGGACCGCAAAGCCTCGCGGACCACCGATCTGCTGACCCCGAATCGGCCGGCCAGTGCAGCCTCGGACGGCAGCCGCGTGCCCACCTCGAGCTCGCCGGTTTCGATGGCGGAGCGCAGCTCGTGCAGTACCGCCTCGGCCGCGCCCACTCGTGTCACCGTGGCTTGTTTGCTGGCCCAACTGTCGGACAGGGTCATGGCGACACTGTGGACGAGGATCGGTCCCCCGGCAAATCGGGTGTCGACATGTCAATATTCTGCACTCTTCGTTCAATGCTAGAAATCTGTAGATAGGCCAATCGGCCCCTGCGCGGTATCCGGTGCGAAAGTGATCGCCAGGCGAGCGTTTCTACACCCGATTCGCGCGCACCGGAACCATTCGGGAGCCCCAACGCGTCCTACACCCATGCCGGGAACCCCTGCTCGTACGCTCGCCGACCTGCTCGGAACACAGGACGGGGTGATCACCGGTCCGCAGGCGCTGGCGTGCGGTGTGTCGCGTCAGTCCATCGGGCGCCGCGTCGGATCCGGACTATGGCAGCGCCGGGCACCCAACGTGTATTTCGCCTGCGATCGCGAGTTCTCCGATCGGGCGCGCGTTCGGTGCGCGGTCTGGGGATCGGGAGCAGGTGCTTCGGCCGCCGGGCTGACCGCCGCCTACTGGTTGGATCTCGAACCGTCCTTGCCGCGGGTCCTCGACGTGACCGTCCCTCGATGCGGCCGAAGTAGAGCGCTCCCCGGCACCCGCCTGCGAAGACGTGACCTGACGTTTTCCGACGTCGTGGTGCGGCGCGGGGTGCGCGTGACCGCACTGCCGTTGACCGTTCTCGAGGCTGCGGTCGATCCGGCCGGCGGCGCGCGGGTGATGGATCGCGCGCTGGGGCGCCACACCACTGTCGAGGCACTGCGTGCAGCTCACGCTCGGGGTGCCGGTCGGCGGGGTTCTGTTGCGGCAGATCGGCTGCTGGACGCCGCCGAGAGCGGTGCGCGATCCGAGGCCGAGCGGCTGCTGGCTCGGCTGCTGCAGGCCGCGAAGATCACCGGGTGGACGGCCAACTATCGCTACGGCGGGTACGTCCTGGACTTCGCGTTCCCGGAGTCGATGCTCGCGATCGAGATCGATGGGTGGGCATTTCACTCCGACGCCGCCACATTCCAGCACGATCGCACCCGCCAGAACGAGATCAGCAGGCAGTGGACCGTGCTTCGGTACACCTGGGCCGATCTGGTGGAGCGCCCCGCCGCGGTGATCGAGCAGATCCGGTGCAGAATTGATCGGTGAGCGATACGTTTTCGCACCCGATCTCATCAGGCGCGTGCCTGTGCGGCTCAGCTCTGCCGATGTCCGAGTGCTGCGGGCCGCTGCTGGCGGGTACGTCCACCGCACCGACGGCCGAGCGGCTGATGCGCTCGCGTTACACGGCGTTCGCCACGAGCAACGCCGACTACCTGATGCGCACGTGGCACCCCGACGCTCGGCCGCGCTCGCTGGACCTCGACGACGGTCGTCGGTGGACGGGTCTCGAGATTGTCGGGGTCACCGGCGGCGGCATGCTGCACACCACCGGCACCGTCGAGTTCGTCGCGCACTACCGCGATCCGGGCTCCCGAGGGCACGGTTCACAGCGCGAGAACAGCGCCTTCAGCAGGGTCGACGGCAAGTGGGTCTACGCGGGTGTGGCCTGACCGGGGCTTGCCTGACTTCGGGCTTCGATGCCGTCGACGAAGTCGGCCGTGATGCGCGCGATGTCCCACGGATGCGACAGCGGAGACCAGTGTCCCGCATCGAGATCGGTGCGCGTCAGATCGACCACCCAGCGGTCGGAGTCGGCGTAATGGAACGGTCGCACGGCCGCATCACGGGTGTTGACGATGAGGTGAACCGGGACGCTGACGTAGCGCCGGCGTGGCTTGGCGAAGCGAGGAAACAGGTTTGCCCGGTAGAGGCGCAGCCCGTTCCACGCGTCGTCGAGCAGGGTGGGCGACTCGTCGACCATCGACGCCGGGACGTCCGAGAACTCGCCGATGAACGCGGTCCATCCCTTGCGCTTCATCCGGTACATCCGAAGTCGCGCCAGCGGCGGAACGTGGAAGGTCATCGTGTACCAGGACGCGCGGACCTGCCCCAACACTTGGGCGACACCTCGTGGGGTGGGCCTGCGTAGCTTCGATCGAGCCCACAGCGCGAGGTGGTCGAGGTTCGGTCCGGATACCGAGGTGTACGACGCGATACGCGTGGGTGCATCGGCTTCGGCAACCAGTTCCCAGGCCTCGACAGCGCCCCAGTCGTGACCCAGCACGTGCACCGGCGCATCGGGACTGACCGCGTCGATGACGGCGCGTAGGTCCGCGGCCAGGCGGTCGAGCCGGAACTCGCGAGTGCGTGTGGGCAGCGTCGATTCACCGGCGCCGCGCGAGTCGTAGGTGACCACGCGATACCGCTCGCCCAGGAGTCCGACGACGTGGTTCCACAACGTGTGCGTATCGGGCCAACCGTGCACCAGCACGATGGTAGGCCCGTCGGAACGCCCGGAGGTGAACACGGCGAGATCTTGTCCGCCACTCGAGACGGTGGAGCGTGTTTCGGAGAACGGCATGGTGGCGGTCATCGAATCGGTGGACTTCCTCTAGATATCGAGCGTGAGATGGCCGGATCGGGCGCGGGACACACACGGAAGCATGAACTCGCGCTGTTCCGCCTGTCCCAGACGGGTCTCCCGGTGCTCGGGTTCGCCGTCCAGCACACGAACCTTGCACGTACCGCAGAAGCCCTGTCGGCACGAGTACGCGACCGACGGCTGCGCCTCGACGATGACCGACAGTGCCGACCGGTCGGCCGGAACCTGCAGTTGCGCGCCGCTTTTTGCCAAGGTCAGGGTGAAGGGCTGACCGCCCACCACGGGCGGCGCACCGAATCGTTCGAAGTGCAACGCGCGAGCCCCGCAGTCCTCGAACGAGGTGCGTACCGTGTCGAGCATCGGCGTCGGACCACAACAGTAGACCGCGCCCCCACGCGGCGCCGCGCCGAGGAGATCTGCCGCGGAGGGAATTCCGTCCTCGACGTCGGTGCGGATGCGCACTCGCGGCGAGTCCCACCCCTCGATCTCGTCCAGGAACGGCATGCTGTCCCGCGAACGTCCGCAGTAGACGAACGTCCAGTCGAGGCCCGCCGCCCGGGCGGCGCGCACCATCGGGAGGATCGGGGTGATACCGATGCCACCGGCGACGAAGTGCACGGCGCGTTCCTCGGCGAACAGGAATGCGTTGCGCGGTCCACGAACGGTCACGGTATCGCCGACGCGCAGTGCGTGCATGGTGTTGGACGCCATCCCGATGCGCCGCACCGCGATTCGGTACCGACTCGTATCGGCCGGGTCTCCGCACAGCGAGTACTGGCGACGGAGTCCACCGCCGAGATGAATGTCGATGTGGCACCCGGGCTGCCACCGCGGCAACGGTGAACCACCGGCGTCCACCAGATCGATTTGCATCACCTCGCCGTCCGCAGTGACCGGCGCAGCAGCGTCGACGGTCAACGTCGCTGCAGTGTCCGGCGGTCGCAGCGCCACGCGCTCGTCGTAGGGAACCATCGACATCGCACCGAGGTAGCGCGTGACCACCGCACCGATGAGTCCCAGGGCGCGGTCCGAGCGCGGCCGCCCGCGCAGGTCGCGCGGCGCGCTCACCGTGAC
>JBASAM010000023.1:0-41663 GCA_049650605.1 Rhodococcus sp. (in: high G+C Gram-positive bacteria)
GGCCGAGACCCCGGCAGCATCCGATGCACCCGTCACCGAGGCTCCGGCCGCCGAAGGCGCGGACGGCGCAGCCGCTCCCGCCGAAACCGAGGCACCGGCCGCCGCTCCGCAGAGCTGACGACGTACGAGACCCGGTGTGCCTCAACGCGGCGCGCCGGGTCTCGTCGTGAGTCATCCGTTTTCTCCGTCAAGAATTTTCGAGTAAGCAAGGAGGCTCGCCCACGATGGCGAACTACACTGCCGCCGACGTCAAGCGGCTCCGTGAGCTCACCGGCTCCGGAATGATGGATTGCAAGAACGCTCTCGCCGATAACGACGGAGACTTCGACAAGGCTGTCGAGCAGCTCCGCATCAAGGGCGCGAAGGACGTCGGCAAGCGCGCCGAGCGTTCCACCGCCGAGGGCCTTGTCGTGGCCAAGGACGGCGTGCTGGTCGAGATCAACTCCGAGACCGACTTCGTCGCGAAGAACGAAGAGTTTCAGGCGTTCGCCCAGTCGATCGCCGATGTGGCGGCCGCCGGCAAGCCGGCCGACGTCGACGCGCTCAAGGCACTCGAACTCGACGGCAAGACCGTCGACACCGCTTTGCAAGAGTTGTCGGCCAAGATCGGTGAGAAGCTCGAAATTCGTCGAGTGGCATCCTTCGACGGACCGGTTGCGACCTACCTGCACAAGCGCAGCTCGGATCTGCCGCCCGCAGTGGGTGTGCTCGTCGAGTACACCGGCGAAGGCGACGATGCTGCCGAGGCCGCGCGCGGTGCTGCCATGCAGGTGGCCGCGCTCAAGGCCAAGTACGTCACTCGCGACGAGGTTCCGTCCGACATCATCGACGGCGAGCGTCGAATCGCCGAGCAGACCGCTCGCGAGGAGGGCAAGCCCGAGGCTGCTCTGACGAAGATCGTCGAAGGCCGTGTCAACGGTTTCTTCAAGGACGTCGTTCTGACCGAGCAGTCTTCGGTTCAGGACAGCAAGAAGACGGTCAAGGCCATTTTGGCCGACGCCGGAGTCACCATCACTCGGTTCGTTCGTTTCGAGGTCGGCTCGAACTGAGCCCGACGCCAGCGATCGAACTCGATCCACACCGGGATGCCGCCCACTCGTCTCGAGTGGGCGGCATTGCCGTGTGATCGGTAGTTCCGACCCCCGACGGTCGCCTGACGGTGCCCTTCAGTCCGGAGCGGGGGTAACCCTGCGTGCGGCTATGGGGCAAGATCGAACCGAGCAACGCCCGTGCGACCCATTGCCGCATGCCCAGAACAGGAGCTTTCATGACCGAGTCGTCGACCGATCGCACCGGCTTCAAGCGAGTGCTTCTCAAACTCGGCGGTGAGATGTTCGGTGGTGGCCAGGTCGGACTGGACCCGGACGTCGTGGAGAAGGTGGCGGAGGAGATCGCCGACGTCGTTCGCTCGGGTGTGCAAGTGGCCGTCGTCATCGGCGGCGGAAACTTCTTCCGCGG
Organism: Rhodococcus sp. (in: high G+C Gram-positive bacteria); assembly: GCA_049650605.1. Lineage (GTDB taxonomy): Bacteria > Actinomycetota > Actinomycetes > Mycobacteriales > Mycobacteriaceae > Rhodococcoides. Next base: position 1,459 of record JBASAM010000023.1, read on the forward strand.
CGCCGAGTTGCAGGTGCGCGGCATGGACCGCTCCCGGTCGGACTACATGGGCATGCTGGGAACGGTGATGAACTGTCTTGCTCTGCAGGACTTTCTGGAGAAGCAGGGGATAGCTACTCGGGTGCAGACCGCGATCACCATGGGACAGGTCGCCGAACCGTACATTCCGCTGCGGGCCGAACGGCACCTCGAGAAGGGCCGCGTGGTGATCTTCGGGGCCGGCATGGGCATGCCGTACTTCTCCACCGACACCACTGCCGCGCAGCGCGCGCTCGAGATCGGCGCCGAGGTGGTCCTGATGGCCAAGGCTGTCGACGGCGTCTACTCCGCAGATCCGCGAGAGGATCCGGACGCCGAGATGTACAGCGAGATCTCGCACCGCGAGGTCATCGAGAAAGGCTTGAAGGTGGCCGATGCCACAGCCTTCAGTCTGTGCATGGACAATGGGATGCCGATCATGGTCTTCAACCTGCTCACCGAAGGCAATATCGCTCGCGCAGTGTCGGGTGAGAAGATCGGCACACTGGTCAAATGAGGACCGGTCGAATTTTCGACACGGTGCCTGAACTTCACATCGCAAGTCTCCGGAAGGAACGTTCGTGATCGACGAAGCGCTATTCGACGCCGAAGAGAGAATGGAGAAGGCCGTCACGGTCGCGCAGAACGACCTGTCGTCCATCCGAACGGGACGGGCGAACCCGGGAATGTTCTCCAAAGTCGTGGTCGAGTACTACGGTGCGCTCACGCCTATCACGCAGCTCGCGGGCATCAACGTTCCCGAGGCGCGCATGGTGATAGTCAAGCCGTACGAGCAGGCGCAGCTGGGTCCGATCGAGACCGCGATCCGCAACTCCGATCTGGGCTTCAATCCGTCCAACGACGGCCACATCATCAGGATCTCGATCCCGCAGCTCACCGAGGAGCGGCGTCGCGAGTACGTCAAGCAGGCCAAGAGCAAGGGCGAGGACGCGAAGGTGTCCATTCGCAACGTTCGTCGCAAGGCGATGGACGAGCTCAAACGCATTCAGAAGGACGGCGAGGCAGGCGAGGACGAGGTCACGCGCGCCGAGGCGGAACTCGACAAGACGACGGCGAAGTACGTCGCGCAGGTCGATGAGATCGTGAAGAACAAGGAATCGGATTTGATGGAGGTCTGACCTCCGATGTGTTCACGGGGGTTGTGACCTACATATGTTTTCGATGTACCAGGCGAACTGAAACGAGAAGCAGTGTCCGTATCGGCCGACAGCGGTTCGACGCCCGAACCCGCTCCGACGAAAACCTCCCGTGCGGGCCGGGATCTTCCGGCCGCCGTCGCGGTGGGCGGGGCCTTGGGCATCACCCTGATTGTCGTTCTGGTGTTCGTTCCTCTGGTATTCGTCCCCATTGCCGCCGCCGCGGTCGCTGTTGCCTCGTGGGAGGTGACCAAACGACTTCGGGAAGGCGATATCTCCGTCCCGAGGATCCCCGTGATCGTCGGTGGCCAGGCCATGATCTGGTGTGCGTGGCCGTTGGGTGCTATGGGGGCGTTGAGTGCGTTCGCGGCCACGGTCCTGGTGACGATGGTCTGGAGACTGCTATCCGGTGGCCTTCATGCCACACCCAAGAACTTTCTGCGCGACTGCGCGATCTCGATCTTCGTCCTTGCCTGGTTGCCGCTGTTCGGTGCGTTCGCGACCCTGTTGACTCTCGAGGACAACGGTGGTTTTCGGGTACTGGTCCTGATGATCGCCGTGGTCTGCTCCGATATCGGCGGATACGCGGCCGGCGTGTTGTTCGGCAGGCACCCCATGGCGCCGGCGATCAGTCCGAAGAAGTCCTGGGAAGGACTCGGTGGATCGTTGCTCTTCAGCATCGTCGGGTGTGCGCTGACGGTGACCTTGATGCTCCACTCCAACGTTCTGGTGGGTGTGCTGCTCGGTGTCCTGGTGGTGTTCTCCGCGACTCTCGGCGACTTGATCGAGTCGCAGGTCAAGCGGGAACTCGGCATCAAGGACATGGGCACGATGCTGCCCGGCCACGGTGGCCTCATGGATCGCCTTGATTCGGTGCTCCCGAGCGTGCTGGTGAGTTGGATCGTTCTCACCGTCTTCGTCTGATTCACGTGAAGTACGGCTCTACTCGCTCGAATTCGCGGGGCGTGATCGCGAGCCCCAACATCTGGACGTGGCCCGATGTCTACGAGGCCGAAAACCTCGCTCACGACGTCGATGGTGAGATATTCCGCGTCCTGCGCGAGTGCGCACCCTGGTCCGGCCGAGACGTCGTCGACGTGGGATGCGGTTCGGGGTTCCACCTTCCGATGTTTGCGGTGGACGCACGAACGGTGACCGGAATCGAGCCGCATCCGCCGTTGCTGGAGCAGGCGCGTGCGCGGATCGAGGGGATGGGCGGCGTCGATGTCCTCGGCGGAACGGCCGACTCGATACCGCTGAGCGATGCGTCGGTGGACCTCGTCCACGCGCGAACGGCGTATTTTTTCGGGCCGGGATGTGGACCGGGGATCATCGAGGCGATGCGTGTGCTTCGGCCCGGAGGCACGTTGGTGGTGGTCGATCTCGACGCCACGGTCTCGCCGTACGGACAGTGGATGCGGCGCGACCTCCCGCACTACGACCCGGCAACGGTCGAGCGATTCTTCGACGCGCAGGGGTTCGAGCTTCGTCGGGTACCTACCCGATGGTCGTTCCGGGACCGATCGACGCTGGCGGCCGTCCTGGGCATCGAGTTCTCACCGCGGGTGGCCGCGCTGGCGATCGGTGAGACGACGGGCCTGTCCCTCAGTGTCGGCTACCGCGTGCACACGCGGCGCAAGCCCGCCGGTGTGGAACGAGTCGGGTCGAGTTCGAGCGGATCGGGTCCGCACATCGCGCTACCCTGATCGCCATGTCCACGGTCGATACCGATGTTCACCTCGCCGATACCCACGACAAGATTCGCGTGCAGGGAGCGCGCGTGAACTCGCTGCGGGATGTCAGCATCGACCTTCCCAAGCGTCGGCTCACCGTGTTCACCGGCGTATCGGGGTCTGGAAAGAGCTCACTGGTCTTCGGCACCATAGCGGCCGAATCGCAGCGGATGATCAACGAGACCTACAGCGCATTCGTGCAAGGGTTCATGCCGACGCTGGCGCGTCCCGATGTCGACCTGCTCGACGGACTGACGACGGCCATCATCGTCGATCAGCGACGGCTCGGTGCCGACCCTCGGTCCACCGTGGGCACCGCCACCGACACCGATGCCATGTTGCGCATCCTCTTCAGCAGGCTCGGTACGCCGCATCTGGGCTCGGCTCAGGCATTCTCGTTCAACGTCGCGTCCATCTCGGGTGCCGGCGCGGTCACGACGAGCAAGGGCGGCAGAACGACGAAGGAGGCGCGGACGTTCAGCATCACCGGCGGAATGTGTCCGCGGTGCGAGGGCCGCGGGTCGGTGTCGGACATCGATCTCACGGCTCTGTTCGACGACAGCAAGTCGATCGACGACGGAGCAATCACCATTCCCGGGTACAGCATGGAGGGTTGGTACGGCCGCATATTTCGTGGTTGCGGATATTTCGACACGACCAAGCCGATCGCGAAGTTCACCAAGCGTCAGCGAGAGGATCTGCTCTACCGCGAGCCGACCAAAATTCAGGTCGATGGCATAAATCTCACCTATTCGGGGCTCATTCCGCAGATTCGCAAATCGTTTCTCGCCAAGGACGTGGACGCGATGCAGCCGCATATTCGAGCCTTCGTCGAGCGCGCGGTGACCTTCACCGTCTGCCCCGAGTGCGACGGGACCCGACTCAACGAAGGGGCGCGATCGTCGAAGATCGGATCGATGTCGATCGCCGATGCATCCGCGATGCAGATCAGTGATCTCGCCGTTTGGGTTCGTCAGTTGCGCGACGATTCGGTAGCTCCGCTGCTGACGGCACTGGGCGCCACCTTGGACTCGTTCGGTGAGATCGGCCTCGGGTACCTCAGCCTGAACCGCCCGGCCGGAACACTGTCGGGTGGAGAGGCTCAACGGACCAAGATGATTCGTCACCTCGGGTCGTCGCTCACCGATGTGACGTACGTCTTCGACGAGCCGACCACGGGGCTGCATCCACACGACATCGCCAACATGAACGATCTGCTGATCCGGTTGCGCGACAAAGGGAACACCGTTCTGGTGGTGGAGCACAAACCTGAAACCATCGTCATCGCCGACCACGTCGTCGATCTCGGACCCGGGGCGGGAAGTGCCGGCGGCACGGTGTGTTTCGAGGGGACGGTGGACGAGCTGCGGTCGAGTGACACCGTGACCGGGCGTCACTTCGACGACCGTGTGTCGGTCAAGGATTCGCCTCGCGCGCACTCCGGCGTCATGGAGATTCGCGGTGCAGACGCCCACAACCTCCGCTCGGTGGACGTCGACGTTCCTCTCGGTGTGCTGGTGGTGGTGACCGGCGTGGCGGGGTCCGGAAAGAGCACGCTGATTCACGGCTCGTTGGCTGGCCGAGACGGGGTGGTGGCAGTGGATCAGGGCGCGATCCGCGGATCACGCCGGAGCAACCCCGCGACGTACACGAGCCTCCTCGAGCCCATCCGCAAGGCGTTTGCCAAAGCGAACGGTGTGAAACCCGCTCTGTTCAGTGCCAACTCCGAAGGCGCGTGTCCCACCTGCAAGGGCAACGGCGTCATCTACAGCGACCTCGCGATCATGGCCGGCGTCGCGACCGTGTGCGAACTCTGCGAAGGCAAGCGCTTCCAGGCCTCTGTGCTGGAGTTCCACCTCGGCGGGAAGAACATCAGCGAGGTGTTGGAGATGTCGGTGGCGCAGGCGAGAGAGTTCTTCTCCACCGGCGACGCCGCGCTACCGGCGGCCGAGAAGATTCTGGCCCGAATGGACGACGTCGGCCTGGGCTATCTCAAGCTGGGACAGCCGTTGACAACTCTGTCCGGAGGAGAGCGGCAGCGGATCAAGTTGGCCACCCACATGGGCGACAAGGGCGGTGTACTGATCCTCGACGAACCGACCACCGGGCTGCATCTCGCCGATGTCGAGCAACTGTTGGCGCTGCTCGATCGGCTCGTGGACGCGGGGAAGTCGGTGATCGTGGTCGAGCATCATCAGGCCGTGATGGCCCATGCGGATTGGATCATCGATCTCGGACCGGGCGCAGGCAACGCCGGCGGAACCGTGGTCTTCGAAGGAACCCCGGCCAATCTGGTGGATGCTCGCAGCACCCTCACCGGCGAACACCTTGCCGCGTACGTCGATCGATGAGGCGAGATATCAGTCGATGGCGAAGACCGCAGCGCGGTCGGTGATCTTCTTCGCCTTCGCCAAGCGGGGGAGATCGCTTCCGTCTCGAACTCCGGAACCGTCCTCGCCCAGCTGCCCGATCACCTCACGTGCCCACGACACGTCGGTGGGGCTCGGCGCGAGTTCGCGATTGACGGTCTCGCCCTGATCGGCGTGCATGCAGAGCTTGCCCGTCATGCCCATCGACACGGTGAGCCGACTGTCGCTCCCGAGCATCGAATCGTTGACGGCGAGCGTGGGGCCGTCGATGGGGCCGGGCAGGCGCGCGGCGCGGCTGGTGACGACGAGGCGTGCACGGGGATACGACATCGCCATCGGGTCGTCGCTCATGCCGGTGTCGCGGCGGAAGTCTCCGCTGCCGAACGCCAGCCGGAACGTCGCGTCCGCGCGCGCGATCTCCGGTGCCGCTTCCAGGCCCACCGCGGACTCGATCAACGCGACGATCGGGGTGCCTTCGCCCAATCGCTCGGCGGTGGCGTCGACCTGGCTGCCGCTCTCGGTCTTGGCGAGCATCACGCCTTCGAGCGTATCGATTCCTCGGAGTTCGTCGAGATCGTCGGCCCAGTAGGGCGTCGTCGCATCGTTGATTCGCACCCATGCGCGTCCGCCTGCGCGGAGCCACGCGACGACGGCATCACGTGCGGCGGGCTTCGCATGGGGCGACACGGCATCCTCGACATCGAGAATCACTGCATCGACGGCGGACTCCGCGGCAGCGGTGAACATCTCCGGCTTGCTCGCGGGGACGAGTAGCCAGGAGCGCGCGTCGCGGGCAGCCACAGCAATCGTGATGGGTTTCTCCATGAAGGTTGTCACTACGTCGTCCTCGCTCGGTGAATCGCTCGCGGTTTACCGGTCGCTGTTCACTGTGCAGCATGACGAGCCGCGCGTGAAGATTCTGTCAATAGTGTTCACGCGCGAGAAAGAGTCGTCCCGATCAGTGCGAGAATGGGGTCACTATGGCACCCATCGCAGTTCCCCTCGTGTTCGACGCTCCCCGTCGCGGCATGCCCGCGAAGCATCTCGCCGACCTCGACGCCGACCAGCGTCGCGCCGCGGTCGCGGAGCTGGGCCTCCCTGCCTTTCGGGCCGATCAGTTGGCCCGTCAGTACTACTCCAGGCTCGAGGCGGATCCGGAGAAAATGACCGACCTACCCGCGTCGGTGCGCGAGAAGGTCGGACAGGCGTTGTTCCCGACGCTTCTGACCGCGATCAAGCATGTTGCCTGCGATGGCGGAGACACGCGTAAGACGTTGTGGAAGGCAGCCGACGGAACTCTGCTGGAATCGGTGTTGATGCGCTACCCGGACCGCGCGACGCTGTGCATTTCCTCGCAAGCCGGCTGCGGAATGGCGTGCCCGTTCTGCGCCACCGGGCAGGCCGGTCTGCAGCGCAACCTCTCTACCGCCGAGATCGTCGACCAGGTTCGCTCGGCCGCGGCGGACCTGCGCGACGGAGCCGTGGAAGGCGGCGAGGGACGGCTGTCGAACGTCGTGTTCATGGGGATGGGCGAGCCCTTGGCCAATTACAAGCGCGTCGTGGCCGCGGTCAAGCGCATCGTTTCTCCCGCTCCCGAAGGTCTGGGGCTGTCGCAGCGCTCCGTGACGGTATCGACGGTGGGATTGGCGCCGGCCATCCGCAAGCTGGCGGACGAGGGTCTGACCGTGACCCTGGCGGTGTCGCTGCACTGCCCGGACGACGAACTGCGCGACACGTTGGTGCCGGTGAACAATCGCTGGTCCATCTCGGAAGTCTTGGACGCTGCCCGGTATTACGCCGACACGACGGGGCGGCGGGTATCCATCGAGTACGCGCTTATTCGCGACGTCAACGACCAGCCGTGGCGAGCAGACCTGTTGGCCAAGAAGCTGAAGAAGGCGCTCGGCGCGCTGGTGCACGTCAACCTCATTCCGCTCAATCCCACGCCGGGTAGCGAGTGGGACGCCAGCCCGAAGCCGGTTGAGCAGGAGTTCGTCAGGCGAGTCCGCGCACAGGGTGTCAGCTGCACGGTTCGAGACACGCGCGGCCAGGAAATCGCTGCCGCGTGTGGCCAGTTGGCCGCGGAGAACTGACGCCCCCGCGCCGACGGCGTCGTCAGGAGTGACGAGGCTTGCGGCGACGCAGAATGTCCCGGACCAGCAGGAACACGAGCGCGGCGGCGAATCCGATCAACCACAGGTCCTCGACGCGTCCGGTGTGATTGCCGATGATCATCGCGAGCAACATCACGGCGACCACCCAGCCTGCGATGCGAGACGTGCGCGGGCCTTCGCCGCTCCAACCCCAAGCAGCGGAGGGAACCTCGGCAGGGTGGACGGTGGTGGCAGGAACGCGGTCGACGTCGGAAGCCTGATTTCGGCTGATCTCGGTCACGGCCGATCCTCCTGGTGCTCGGTTGAACGTGTTTTCTGACAGTGCGGTGATGACAGTGCAGGTGAAGCGAAGTGACAGAATCGTAGCGCGCTGTACGACCGACCGTCGTAGCGGATGGTGTCAGGGTGTCAGGGCCGCGATGTAACGCCCGGTCGCGATCTTCTGGACAGCACGATTGAGCGGGCCGCCGAGGGCGACGATGCGATTGCCGGGGCGGGAGAACGCTCGGATCTGGGCGTGGACGGCACCGGTGCCGGGGTACCGGCGCACCGTGAAGCTTTCTTCCCCGCACTCCGGGTGTCCGGGAAGGGTGCCGTACGCGAATCCGCGCCGGTGGGGTTCGTCGATGAGGGCGACCACCCGGCAGGGGATTCGCAGGGGCCCGAGCAGCAGGACCACGACGGCGTCGACGGTGGCATGAGGAGCCGACGCCTCGATGCGCAGACCGGCACCCCGGTGCATGTCCCAATGAAGGATTCGCCTCGCCGCGCTGTCGAACACGTCGTTGCCGAATCCGATTCGCCTGTCGACGTCGACATGGTGATAGCCGTCCGGCATGGTCTCCGCGGACGTGCCCCCTACCTCCGGGTAGGTCAGGTCTGTCCGGGCGTACGTTGCTGGGTCGGCAGATGGGCGCAGGATCGATCCACGACGAGGCATCGAATCATCGTTGCACGGCAGGTCGCACACGATGCTCTCAGCGGGGTCGGCCACACTGGGATCGTGACGGAAGCGAAAACACCCGGCGGCGACGCTCCGGTGCGCGTGCTCGTTCTGGGCAGTACGGGTTCTATCGGAACGCAAGCGCTGGAGGTGATGGCAGCCCGGCCCGACCGATTCGAGGTCGTCGGTCTGGCCGCGGGTGGCGGAAACCTCGACCTGCTCCGGCAACAGATCGCCGAGACGGGCGTCACCGAGGTCGCCGTGGCCGATCCGGGCTCGGCGCAGCGACTCGACCATCGCGGAGTCCGCTCCGGCGAGAAGGCCGCCACCGACTTGGTGCGCGACGTCCACGCCGACGTGGTGCTCAACGCGCTCGTCGGGTCCCTCGGATTGCCGCCCACCCTCGCTGCGCTCGAGTCCGGTGCTCGACTCGCGCTGGCGAACAAGGAGTCCCTCGTGGCAGGCGGATCGCTGGTGACCACCGCGGCCGCCCCCGGACAGATCGTTCCGGTCGACTCCGAGCACTCGGCTCTGGCGCAGTGCCTTCGCGGCGGCCGAGCAAGCGAAGTGCTCGAACTGGTCGTGACGGCGTCGGGCGGACCCTTCCGAGGGTGGGATCGCGCACGTCTGGAAACGGTGACCCCCGAGCAGGCCGGCAAACATCCGACGTGGTCGATGGGCCCGATGAACACCCTGAACTCCGCGACACTGGTGAACAAAGGTCTCGAGGTCATCGAGGCGCACCTGCTGTTCGACATTGCGTACGACCGCATTGCCGTCACGGTGCATCCGCAGTCCGTCGTGCATTCGATGGTCACCTTCACCGACGGGTCGACGCTGGCTCAGGCGAGCCCGCCCGACATGAAGCTCCCCATCGCGTTGGCTCTCGGCTGGCCGGATCGCATTGCCGGGGCGGCATCGTCCATCGATTTCACGCGCTCCCATTGCTGGGAGTTCGAACCACTCGACGACGAGGTCTTCCCCGCGGTCGCCCTCGCTCGCCGTGCGGGCGAGGCGGGTGGGTGCATGACCGCCGTCTACAACGCGGCCAACGAGGTCGCGGCCGGGGCATTCCTGTCCGGGGGATTGACGTTCCCCCAGATCGTCGACGTCGTGTCCGAGGTCGTCGATACGGGATCGGCCGAGTGGTCGACGGAACCGTCTACCGTGGACGAGGTGCTGGCGGCCGATTCCTGGGCCCGCCGGAGCGCTCACGAACTCGCACGATCGAAAGGCTGACCCGAGAAAATGGTGTTCGTTTTCGGCGTGGTCGCCTTCGCGATCTGTATCGGCATCTCCATTGCATTGCACGAATGCGGCCACATGTGGGTGGCCAAGGCGACGGGCATGAAGGTCCGCCGCTACTACATCGGCTTCGGTCCGAAGATTTTTTCGTGGCGCCGAGGCGAAACCGAATACGGACTCAAAGCCATCCCTGCGGGCGGGTTCTGCGACATCGCCGGAATGACCGCGGTGGACGAGCTCGCCCCCGACGAGGTCGACCGTGCGATGTACAAGCAGGCGACGTGGAAACGGCTTGCCGTCATGTTCGGCGGCATCGCCATGAACTTCGTGCTCGCGTTCGTGCTGGTCTACACCCTCGCCCTGGGGTGGGGCCTGCCGAACCGCGACACCAGCGCGACAGTCGCCGGGGTGCAGTGTGTCGCCGACCAGAACGAAGACCGCACCATGGATACGTGCTCGGGCCTCGGTCCGGCCGGAACTGCAGGTATTCGCGAGGGCGATGTCATCACGGCCATCGACGGTGAGGCCACGGCCACCTTCGCCGACGTGGTGGACAAGATTCAGGTCGCAACGGGCACGGTCGACGTCACCGTCGATCGCGGCGGGCAGTCGATGACATTTCCGGTCACGGTGCAGCAGACACAGCGATTGTTCGCGCTGGACGACACCGCGGACGGTCCCCTCGAACTCCGCGAGACCAGCGCGATCGGAGTGGCGCGGACACCGTTGACCATCGATTACACCCCGGTCTCCGCGGTGGCGGGATCGATCTCCTACTCGGGTTACATCGCCCAGCAGACCGCTGCCGCGATCGTCGATCTCCCCGGCAAGGTCGGCGCGCTGTGGACGTCGGTGACGGGCGGCGAGCGTGACCCGGAGACCCCGATCAGCGTCGTGGGGGCCAGCGTCATCGGCGGACAGGCAGCCGAGCGCGGGTTGTGGGAGGTGTTCGTCAGCCTGCTCGCGACGTTGAACTTCTTCCTCGGGGCGTTCAACCTGCTTCCGTTGCTCCCACTCGACGGCGGCCACATCGCGGTGACCATCTACGAGGGGATCCGGAACAAGATTCGCGCGCTCAAGGGATTGGGGAAGGGTGCGCCGGTGGACTACCTGAAGCTGATGCCGGTCACCTACGTCGTCATCGCGATCGGTGGAGCATTCATGCTCTTGACCCTCACGGCAGACATCGTCAACCCCATCCAAATCTTCCAGTAGCTCGCTCGGCTCGGCCGCGAGTCCACGCGACTACAGTGGAGACCGTCAGCCGGCAGGTTGCCGACAGACGACGAAAGGATCGAAGTGACCGTTGGACTGGGTATGCCGGCCGGACCCGTACCGGTGCTGACTCCGCGACGGACGACTCGTCAGCTTCAGGTGGGGAGCGTGGGTGTCGGTAGCGATTTTCCGATCTCCGTGCAATCGATGTGCACCACCAAGACGCACGACATAGACGCGACTCTGCAGCAGATCGCCGAGCTGACGGCGTCGGGTTGCGACATCGTTCGTGTCGCCTGCCCCCGTCAGGAAGATGCGGACGCGTTGGCCACGATCGCGCGCAAGTCGCAGATCCCGGTGATCGCGGACATTCACTTCCAGCCCCGATACATTTTCGCGGCGATCGACGCCGGGTGCGCAGCGGTGCGCGTCAACCCGGGCAACATCAAGGAGTTCGACGGTCGCGTGAAGGAAGTGGCGAAAGCCGCCGGCGACGCCGGGATTCCGATTCGAATCGGCGTCAATGCCGGTTCGCTCGATCCGCGACTGATGCAGAAGTACGGCAAGGCAACTCCGGAGGCGCTGGTCGAGAGCGCGCTCTGGGAGGCCGGCTTGTTCGAGGAGCACGGCTTCGGCGACATCAAGATCTCGGTCAAGCACAACGATCCGGTCATCATGGTCGAGGCCTATCGCCAGCTCGCCGCCAAGTGCGACTACCCACTGCACCTGGGCGTGACCGAGGCCGGTCCCGCCTTCCAGGGCACCATCAAGTCCGCCGTCGCCTTCGGTTCCCTGTTGGCCGACGGTATCGGCGACACCATCCGTGTCTCGCTGTCGGCTCCGCCCAACGAGGAAATCAAGGTGGGCACGCAGATCCTGCAATCGCTCAACCTTCGTCCCCGCAAGCTCGAGATCGTCTCGTGCCCGTCGTGCGGTCGCGCTCAGGTCGACGTCTACACCTTGGCCGATCAGGTCACGGCCGGCCTCGAAGGGATGGATATTCCTCTTCGAGTCGCCGTCATGGGGTGCGTCGTCAACGGACCGGGCGAGGCGCGCGACGCCGATCTCGGAGTGGCGTCGGGTAACGGTAAGGGGCAGATTTTCGTCAAGGGCGAGGTCATCAAGACCGTGCCGGAGGCGATGATCGTCGAGACACTCATCGAGGAAGCGATGCGCATCGCCGAGGCGTTCGAGGCGGACCAGGAAGCCGAACCGGGTTCCCCGGTGGTTTCGGTCAGCTGAACCGGTCCGCGGGGCGTTGGCGATGTCGCGGCGCGGCGGCCCTCTGATGTGGCAAGGTTCGTCATCAGAGTGGAACTGCTGGTCACGGAGGTAGCTGGATGCTCAAGATGCTCGGCGCCAAGCCGCTGTCCGGCCGTGACACCAACGAGGTCGTTCGCGTTCTCCGGCTGGATCCAGTTGCGTCCTGCATGGTGTTGGCTCGGGTCGAAGAGTCCGGTATCGAACCGAGAATCAATCACGGCGAATTGTGGTCGAGGGGCGGCGCCGCATCGTCGTTGTGTTTCTCGGGGGCCAACCTGGTGCCGTTGTCGGGCACCCACGACGACCTTCGCAGCTTCGCCGATCGCGCTCTTCGCAGTCCGCGAGTCTGCTCGTCACTGGTGGGCCGGGCCGAACTCACCCTGCCGTTGTGGGACATGCTCGTCGCGGACTGGGGGAGCGCGCGCGAGGTGCGGCCCGAGCAGCCCCTGCTGGCGCTCACCCACCTTCCGGCGTCGCTCGACCAAAACGTACGGCGCGTGCACATCGACGAACTGGACGTATACCTCACGGCAGCGATCGCGATGTTCATCGAAGAGGTGGGTGTCGATCCGCGAGCCGGCGACGGCGGGCGCGGGTATCGCCGACGGATCGCCGGTCTCATCGCCGCTGGACGTGCGTGGGCGCGGTTCGAGGACGGTCAGGTGATCTTCAAGGCGGAAGTGGGATCGCTGTCCTCGGCGGTCGGTCAGATCCAGGGGGTGTGGGTCCATCCGTTGTTCCGAGGCCGTGGCCTGGGAACCGTGGGGACGGCGGCGGTGGCTGCCGCGGTCGTGGAAAGCGGCCGCATTGCCAGTCTGTACGTCAACAGCTTCAACCTCCCTGCTCGCCGCGCATACGAACGCGTCGGATTCGAGCAGGTGGCCACATTCTGCACGGTGCTGCTCGACTGACGACCGGCCGCCGACTATTGGTTGATCGATGATGCGTTTCGGTCCACGAGAACGGTACCGACGCTCTCTAGCATGAGATTCGATGATGTTTCGAATGCTCGGCCGACCTGTGACCGCCATGTTCGTCGCGGCGATCACCACGGTGACCATGACGGCCTGCACTCCCAAACCGCAGGGACCGGAATCTGCCGCGGATGCGTTCGTTTCGGCTCTCGCCGAGCGGGACATCGAGTCTGCTGCGTCGTTCACCGACCGCACCGATCTCGCGGCCTCCGCCGTGGAGCAAGCCTGGGACGGACTACAGGCCGAGTCGCTCGATGCCGAGACCGGTGCGGTGACCGTGAACGGAGACATCGCAACGGTCGGCTACAGGTACACGTGGCATCTGCCGAAGAACCGGACGTGGACCTATGACGGCGAACTCCGGATGGGTCGCCGCGACGGCTCCTGGGTGGTGCGGTGGAACTCCACCGATCTTCATCCGAAGTTGGGGGACACCCAGTCGATGATCCTGCGATCCAATGCCGCGCCGCGCGCTCGTGTGAACGAACACGCAGGATCCGACGTGCTGGTCCCCGGCGTGGTCTACGGCGTCGCGTTCGAGGCGTCGGAGGCGACGGACGTGGTGGGAACGGCACGGACACTGGCGAGAACGCTCGCGCCCTTCGACTCCTCCATCACCGCGCAGTCCATCGTCGAGTCGGCCACCGCCGTCCGGTCCCCGTACCGGGTGATCACCCTGCGCGAAGAGGATTACGACGCGGTGGCGCCCGGCTTGCTGGCCTTGTCGGGGGTAACGGTGTCGGAACAGGCGGATCTGGTATCGACGGATAGAACATTCGCGCCGGATCTGGTCGGCCAGGTGAAAAAAGCGGTCATGGACCGGGTGGACGGCGCTGCCGGTTGGAGCGTGGTGGCCGTCAACACCAACGGGGTGGACACCGGCGTGCTCACCGAAACTGCGTCGCAGCCGGTGCCGTCGATCAGTATCTCGCTTGATCGCCCCATCCAGGTCGCGGCGCAGAACGCCGTAAACGTCTCGCGTGATCAAGCGATGATGGTGGTGATTCAACCGTCTACGGGCGACATCCTCGCCGTCGCGCAGAATCCCGCCGCCGACCGGGACGGCCCGGTGGCGTCGATGGGCCTGTATCCGCCGGGGTCGACGTTCAAGATCATCACTGCGGGCGCAGCCATCGAGGAAGGCATCGCGACTCCCGAGACCACCGTTCCGTGCCCCGGGCGCATCGTGATCGGCGAGCGCAGTGTCCCTAATTACAACGAGTTCTCCCTGGGCGACGTGTCCATGAGCACTGCGTTCACCCGCTCGTGCAACACCTCGTTCGCCAAACTCGCCAGCGAGATGTCGGCCAGTGCGCTCACGGACGCCGCGTCGATGTTCGGGATCGGTCCCGACTACGACGTCGTGGGGTTGCCCACGGAGTCCGGATCGGTTCCGCCTGCCGAAGAACTGGTACAGCGCACCGAGGACGGCTTCGGGCAGGGGAAGGTGTTGGTCTCCACGTTCGGCATGGCGCTGGCGGCGGCGACCGTGGCACATGGGTCGACCCCGGTTCCCACGCTGATTCAGGGTGAAGAGACCACCATCGACGGCGACCATCCGCCGATCGATCCCGCGATGGTCGACGGACTACGGGGCATGATGCGGTCGGTGGTCACCAGCGGGACAGCCGACCGCATCGCCGATCAGGGCGAGGTCTACGGCAAGACGGGCGAAGCGGAGGTGGAAGGCGGATCGCACGCCTGGTTCGTCGGCTACCGCGGCGACCTCGCGTTCGCGACCCTGGTGGTGCGCGGCGGCAGTTCCGACAATGCGGTGGCCGTCACGCGGGACATGATCACGGCGTTGCCGGAGGGGTACTAGCAGCAGCTACGCTGGAGCTATGTCCGTCCGCACCGTTCTCGAACCCGGCACCGTCTCACCCGTTCTCGACGTTCCCAAGAGCATCGAGCGGCCCGAGTACGCGTGGAAGAAGACTGCTCGCGAGGGCAACGAGCCCTGGGTGCAAACGCCCGAGACCATCGAGAAGATGCGCCTGGCGAGTCGGATCGCCGCACGGGCACTCCAGGAAGCCGGTAAGGCAGTAGCCCCCGGGGTCACGACGGACGAGCTCGATCGCATCGCCCACGATTACATGATCGACCATGGTGCGTACCCGTCGACGTTGGGTTACAAAGGATTCCCCAAGTCGTGCTGCACGTCGCTGAACGAGGTGATCTGCCACGGCATCCCCGACTCGACGGTGGTGCAGGACGGCGACATCGTCAACATCGACGTCACCGCCTACATCGACGGCGTGCACGGGGACACCAACGCAACGTTTCTGGCCGGTGACGTGTCGGAGGAGGCTCGGCTGTTGGTCGAGCGTACGCACGAGGCGACGATGCGGGCCATCAAGGCGGTCAAACCCGGTCGAGCGCTCAATGTGGTCGGCCGCGTCATCGAGGCCTACGCCGACCGGTTCGGTTACGGCGTGGTGCGTGACTTCACCGGGCACGGCATCGGCACCACCTTCCACAGCGGGCTCGTCGTCCTGCATTACGACGAACCATCCGTGTCGACGGTGCTCGAGCCGGGAATGACGTTCACGATCGAGCCGATGATCAACCTCGGCGGCATCGAGTGGGATCAGTGGAACGACGGCTGGACCATCGTCACGCGAGACCGGTCGTGGACCGCGCAGTTCGAGCACACTCTCGTCGTCACCGATACGGGCGCCGAGATCCTCACCCTCCCTTGACAGTTCGCGGTGCGCTGATCGTCGGCGGCACCACCTCCGATGCGGGCAAGAGCGTCGTCGCCGCCGGTCTCTGTCGGCTGCTCACCCGGCGCGGCATATCGGTGGCGCCGTTCAAGGCGCAGAACATGTCCAACAACTCGGTGGTGACACTGGACGGCGGCGAGATTGGCCGTGCCCAGGCGTTGCAGGCGCGGGCGTGTGGGTTGGAACCGAGTGTGCGGTTCAACCCGATTCTGCTCAAGCCAGGTGGAGACCGCACCTCGCAACTTGTGGTCCGAGGCAGAGCGACGGGGACGGTCGGCGCCGCCGACTACATGACGCACCGCACGCGCCTGCGAGCGGTCGTCGCCGAGGAACTCGCGTCCCTGCGCGCCGAGTACGACGTGGTGATCTGTGAGGGCGCCGGCTCACCTGCCGAGATCAATCTGCGTGCGACCGACCTCGCGAACATGGGCCTGGCTCGCGCGGCGAACATCCCGATGATCGTGGTGGGCGACATCGACCGCGGCGGAGTGCTGGCGCATTTTTTCGGCACGCTCGCGGTCCTGGAACCGGAGGACCAAGCGCTGATCGCCGGATTCGTGGTGAACAAGTTTCGCGGCGATCCGGCGCTACTGCAGCCCGGACTCGACACGCTGGAGCGACGAACGGGACGCCCGACGTTCGGCGTGATTCCATTCAGCGACGAGTTGTGGCTCGACGCCGAGGATTCGCTGGGAACGGTGGCGGATGCCCCGCTGGGCCGCCCCGCGCCTCCACTCGGATCACAATGGTTGAGAGTGGCCGCCGTTCGGCTGCCTCGGATCTCGAATTCGACCGACGTGGAAGCGCTGGCGTGCGAACCCGGCGTGAGCGTGCACTGGGCGACCGAGCCGTCGCGTCTGGCCGACGCGGACCTGGTGGTCGTTCCCGGATCGAAAGCGACCGTGTCCGACCTCGAGTGGATGCGACGCAATGGGATTGCCGACGAACTGGTGCGACGCGCGGACAGGGGCGGCGCGATTCTCGGTATCTGCGGTGGCTACCAGATGCTGGGGCGCACCATTGCTGACGACGTCGAGTCCGGGCGAGGGACGGTGCCGGGCCTCGGTCTGCTGGATCTGGACATCGAGTTCGACCACGAGAAGGTCTTGACGCGGGTAGAGACACCGACGGGGCTGCGCGGGTACGAGATTCATCATGGCCGTGTTGCGCGCACCGGCGACCCGTCGTGGTTCACCGGGGCAGAAGGCGCACCGGAAGGTAGCGTGCGCGGATCGGTGCGAGGAACGCACTGGCACGGCTTGCTGGAGAACGACGACTTTCGTCGTGACTACATCGCCGACGTCGCCGCGCAGGCGGAGCGCACCGGCTTCGTCGTCGCCCCGGACACCGATGTCGACGCGCTTCGCGCCGCCCAGGTCGATCTCCTGGCAGATCTGGTCGAGAAGGCCCTCGACGTCGACGCGCTCCTCACGCTGATCGCCGAGGGCGCTCCTCCCACTCTGCGCACTCTCGAGGTGCGGTGAATCAAAGTTCGGTTCTGCGCATCACCGACCACGTCGCCGACGCGGCGACGGCCGCTGCAACCACCGGGAGAATTACCATGGTGACAACTCTCGGGGTATCGGCAACGGCGGTGCCCAGCGCGGTCCACCAGCCCTGCCACGTGATCAGCAGGATCGAAGCGCCGATGATCAGTGTGATGACGGTCCCCGTGGACCACATTCCGACCACCCGCCACCGCAGGTAGATTGCTCCGAACAGTATTCCCACAACATTGCACAGTGCCGTGAAGCCGAAGAAGAAGCCGAACTCGGTCAGGGGATCACCGGCGACCCGGGCGGCGATGGCGAACATATGCATCCCGACGCCGAAGCCGTTCGTGGCTCGTTCGACGAAGGAGAGCAGGCCGAGTCCGACGGCGTAGATCAGTGCGTGACCGGCGGCGACCCACATGGTGGCGGTGAAGAATTCGCGACGTGTTACCCCGAGCCCGATCGTGAAGGGGAGGAACTGAGCTATTCCCTGTGCGAAGAACACCATCCCGAAGAAGAACACGAATGTTGCTCCACCGGAATTGATGTCGACTCCGTCGCTCGCCGATGCCAGTACACCCCACGTAACTACGGTGATGACGGCCAAGATTCCTACAGGCCACACGAAGGCGATGCGCCAATTCTGTGCGTGCACGCGAGCTATGGATGCCGTTCGGCTGTCGAGGGCTGTACTCATGACGCGACTTCCTTTCGTTGGTCGGTCTTGTGCTTGGACGTGCAGTACACGACGAACTGCTGAAGAGAGACCGGCTCGAGGGTCAGCCCGGCGGTCCGGGCGTCGATCACGTCGGTGTCACTCAGGGTGCCCACGATGGTGCTCCGCGTCATAGCGCCGAACGATTCGGTGTGTAGCACTGCGTAATTGGCCACCACCCGTTCGACCGACTGTGCGGCGCCGCTCACGGTGACAGCCCTACCCCGAAGGTCCTCGGCGTCGTCGTCGACGACAACCGTGCCGTCGTCGATCACGATGACGCGATCGATGAGATCCGCGACTTCGTCGATGAGATGGGTGGAAAGCACGACGGTGCGAGGATTCTCGGCGAAATCCTCGAGGAGTCGGTCGTAGAACATCTGCCGAGATACCGCATCGAGCCCCAGGTAGGGCTCGTCGAACAGTGTGAGAGGGGCGCGGGACGCGAGCCCGACGACTATTCCGAGCGCCGAGGTCATGCCGCGCGAGAGCTTCTTGACCTTCCGCCCACGCGGAAGATCGAAGTCGGTCACGAGCGCGTTCGCGTAGCTCTGATCCCATCGGCGCTGCAAGTGCGCAGCGGCGGTGAGAACCTGATCGACGGTGAACTCGTCGGGATATTTCTGGCTTTCCTTGACGAAGCAGATGTCGCGAAGGACGGTCGCGTTCTCGAACGGGCCGGCGCCGAAGACCTCGACCTCTCCGCGGTCCTGCCACACCAAGCCGGTGAGGATCTGCATCAGTGTCGTTTTACCGGCGCCGTTTCGCCCCAGCAGTCCGTGAATACGGTTCTCGTGCAGGCCGAAGCTAACGTCGTCGAACGCCTCCACTTTGTCGAACCTCTTCGCGATACCACGGACCGACGCCACGGGCGGGGTCATCCTCGGGCCTCCGATGCCGGTGCCGACTGTGCGTCGATCATGTCCTGGAGTTCCGCGGGACCGAGCCCCAGTTTTCTCGCTTCGGTCACCAAAGGTCGCACGTACTGTTCGGCGAAACTCTCCCGACGGCGAAAGCGCAACGCGTCGCGTGCGCCGCTGGTCACGAACATTCCGATACCTCGCTTCTTGTAAAGAATTCCGGCCTGCACCAGATGGTTCAGGCCCTTACCGGCCGTGGCCGGATTGATGCGGTGATAGCCGGCCAATTCGTTGGTCGAGGGCACCTGACCCTCTTCGGTCAGCGATCCGTCGATGATCGAGTTCTCGATCATCTCGGCGATCTGAAGGAATATCGGCCGTCCGTCGTCGATCACCGACGCGACACCACGCTCGACCGCTTGAATGGTTCATTACTCATGTAACTAACCATAGAACCACCCGACGTCACGCGCAAGGGCGATCGGACAACCGAGTCGGGTAGCGTCCACGACCATGGAAAGACAGACCGTCACGGTGCCGTCGGGTGAGCTGGTCGTGCGGCTCGACGGTCCCGACAGCGGCCACGCCGTGCTGCTTCTACCCGATGGTGACGGTGCTGCCGAATCCTTCGATGCCACCGCCGCCCGCCTGGCGACCAGCGATCTACGGACCGTCGTTCTCGAACCGGGTTCGAATCCCGACGATGGCGATGTTCTGTCGTTGCTCGACGCACTGGGCCTGCCCTGGGTGAATCTGGTGGGCCGCGGGTCCGGCGCGGACCGCGCATGGTCTTTGGCTGCACGGACATTCGGGCGCGTGTCCAGTCTCGTCGTCATCGGCCGTGGCCACCCGGCCGTGACCGGCGACTCCGCTTGTCCCGCAGTGGAACTGCGGACAACCATGGTCGTCGAGGACGCGGCCGCTCAAGACCTCGCCTCTGCCAGTAGCCGTTTCGTGTACGGCGACTATCGCGTCGTCACGCTGGATTCGGCAGACCCCGAGGCAGCCGCGGCCGCCTTGGCCACCGAGATCGTCATGCGCACCAGCGCGTGGTGATCGGTCACTGGGACGCGCCCTCGACGGGCATACTGAGTCTTTCGGTCGGGAAGAGGTGAGTGAGTCGATGGTCGATCAAGGTTCTCGAGCTGCGGATTCGGTGCAGCACAGCGAGTTGTTCGAGCGTGTCGCACGTGCGGGCCACGTCGTCAGTGGTGTCCTGCATCTGGTGATAGCCGCGATCATCGTCGGACTCGCCACCGGGGACAGCGGAAGTGCAAGCCAGTCCGGCGCTCTGGCCGAAGTCGCTGCCCGTCCCGGTGGAACCGTCGCGCTGTGGGCAGCCGTGGTGGGTTTCCTGGGGCTGGCGGTCTGGAGGGTGCTCGAGGCGGCTGTGGGTAAGAAGCGAGACGCAGACGGCGGCAGCCTGCTGGATCGAGCGAAAGCGGGCTCGCTCGCGGTGATCTACTTTGCTTTCGCGTGGTCGGCGTTCCAGTTCGCCATCGGTTCGGGAAGCTCCGACAGCCAACAGAACGCGTCGATGTCGGCCCGGATGATGCAGTCCGGGTTGGGGAAGTTCGCTCTCGTCGTCGTCGGCATCGTCGTGCTCGCGGTGGGGGGGTATCACATCTACAAGGGCGTCTCGCGGAACTTCCTGGACGACCTCTCCGGTCAGCCGAAAGCGGTGGAGTACATCGGAATCGGTGGTTACGCGGCCAAGGGCGCCGCGTTGGCCGGAGCCGGCGTGCTGGTCATCGCGGCAGTCTTCACGGCCGATCCGAACAAGGCTTCGGGTATGGACGCAGCCATCAAGAGCTTGGGAGCGCAACCCTACGGACCGACTCTGCTGGTGATCGCCGGTGTGGGAATCGGTCTGTACGGCCTCTACGCGTTCGCGATGGCCAAGTGGGCGAAGATGTAAGTTCGGCCACCTCGCCTACCGTCAGTCCAGATCCAGCCCCAGCAGCGCGTTCTCGACGACCTCCGACAGTGCAGGGTGAATCCAGTACTGCCCTCGGGCCATCTCCTGCACCGTCTGGCCGAACGACATGCCCTGGATCAGCGGCTGAATCACCGACGGCGCCTGCTCGCCGATCAGGTGGGCGCCGAGCAGCAGTCCGGTTTTCCGGTCGGCGATCACCTTGCACAGACCCTCGTGATCCTCCATAGCCCAGCCGTACGCCACATCGGCATACTTCTGCACCTTCACGGCAATGTCGTAGCCCTGATCGAGCGCTTCCTGCTCGGTCAAGCCCACCTCCGCGATCATCGGATCGGTGAACACCGCGGCCGGCACGAAGCGATGATCGAACCGGCGCCACCCGTCCGTGTCCGTCCACGAGGGCTCCAGAACGTTGTGCTGGACGACGCGAGACTCGGCATTGGCGACGTGTTTGAGCTGGTACGGAGAGGACACGTCACCCAGAGCGAAGACGCCTTCGGCGGATGTACGTCCGTACTCGTCGACGGCGATTCGACCGTCGTCGTGAAGGTCGATGCCGGCCTCGGCAGCACCGATGAGATCACTGTTGGGTGCGCGGCCGATGGCTACCAGGAATGCGTCGCCGGTGACCTCGGAGCCGTCGGACAGCGTCACGGTCACGTTGTCGCCGTCCTGACGTACAGCGGTGGCGTCCACGAAAAGTCGCACGTCCCACTTCGACCTCGCCAGCGCCGTGAAATGCCTGGAGATGTCCTTGTCCGAGTTTCGCAGCAACGCCCCGCTGCGTGCCAGCACGGTGACGCGAGATCCCAATGACGAGAACACGTGCGCGAATTCGGAGGCGATGTAACCGGAGCCGAGAATCACTAGGTGCTCGGGTAGAGAAGGCAGACGCATGATGTCGTTGTTCGTGTGGAACGTTACGCCGCTGTCGGTGACGAACTTCGGCACGGTTGCCCGTGAACCCGATGCCACGATTACCCGATCGGCCGTGATCTGCTGACCGTCGTCGGTTTCGATGCGACGAGGACCGACGAACCGAGCATGGGTCTCGAACAGCGTGACATTGGGCGAGCCGACGCGGCGATATCGCTCGCCGCCCTCGGAGATCGGATCGATGCGCCCGAAGACTCGGTCGACGATGTCGGACCAGCGCACCTTGTCGATGTGAGCGTCGATGCCGTATTTCGATGAGCCGGTGATGGTCCGGGCCACCTCAGAGGCGTAGACGAACATCTTGGTCGGGATGCACCCGACGTTCAGGCACGTGCCGCCGAACACCGATTCCTCGAACATTGCGACCGACCGACCGTCGAATCGGTGATCGACGATGGAGTTGGCGGATCCGCTGCCGATGATGGCGAGGTCGAAATGTCGTGCATCGGGGTTTTGCGTGCCGCCCGCCATCAAGAGCCCGTCGCCATCTCTGCGTGATCGCCGCCGGACGGGGCCGCATCGAGAACACCCTCGTCGCGCTCGGCGAGCCAGACGTCCATCTCCGCGAACGCGCGCTCGAGCGGGGCGTCGGTGGACAGGAAGACGTCGTGCCGCGCACCCTCGATCGGAACGATGGTGGTGCGGTTCCCCAGGCATCCGGCCCAGCGCGCAATTTGACGAACGTCGAGAACGGCGTCGGCGGTGTCGACATCGGGGATGTACGTCTTGGAGAATCGAGTCGCCTTGCTCCGCAGGATCAGTGACGGCACACCGATGTCGAGTCCACGGTGGAGCTTGGCATGGCCGCGCCGCACGGCACGAATCCACCCGAGCTTGATGGGAAAGCCGGCCAGCGGCTTCCAGTCCAGGTCGTAGTCCCAGTCGCCGTTGCCGCCGGAGGAGATGGACAGGCCGTAGGTGTCGAGACCGTCGCCCGGGACCGACCGTGTGGGTGCGAACCGGCCCAGCACGCCGATCGCGACCGTACCGACGCTACGAATCAAGGGCGGACCCTGAAGGTCGAACCATGGGCTGTTGAGCACGACGCCGGTGATGCCGGCCGCCACCGCGCCGCCGGTGTGCTCGAGCCGATCGAGCCACAGCGGAACGATCAGACCGCCCGTCGAATGTGCCGCCATGAGGACGTCGACCCCGGTCTCCTCGCGGACGATGCGCAGCGCGCGATCGAGTTCGGCGTCGTACAACTCGAGATCGGAGACGAAGTGCGGAGTCTGGCCCCGCTCGATCGATCGCCCGCACTTGCGCAGGTCGAGCGCGTAGAACGCGTATCCCAGGTCGGCGAAATGCTGAGCGACGTGGCGCTGGAAGAAGTAGTCGGTGTAGCCGTGGACGTAGAGAACCGCCCGCTTGGGGGGAGCCGAACCCATGACCGACCTCGTCGAACGCACCAGGGTCGCCCGGATATCGCCCTCTCCGTCCGGGTCGGAGCCGAGCGGTATGGTCAGTTGCTCGTAATCGTCACCGAGTACATCGGGTGCCCATGTAGTCACACTCACACAGTAATGGTCGTCCGACAGCGGTGGCGAGGGGCACAATCGGGTACACGAACGTAATGGACCGACGGTGTACGCGTCGGAACTACGGTGACCGAAGTATTCGCGACGGCGCCCGCACCCGGGTGTCGATGGACGAAGGAAGTCGATCTAGCAGTGGGCGAACACGATCAGAAGCAACAGTCCGGATCCTCGCGAACCGAGAGGATCGACGTCGTCCTGATCGGCGCGGGCATCATGAGCGCGACGCTGGGCACGCTGCTGCGCCAGGTCGAGCCGACGTGGTCCATCTCGGTGTTCGAGCGTCTCGACGCTGCCGCCGCCGAGAGCAGCGATCCCTGGAACAACGCCGGGACCG
Source organism: Rhodococcus sp. (in: high G+C Gram-positive bacteria) (assembly GCA_049650605.1). GTDB lineage: Bacteria > Actinomycetota > Actinomycetes > Mycobacteriales > Mycobacteriaceae > Rhodococcoides. Next base: position 25,028 of record JBASAM010000023.1, read on the forward strand.
GCCACTCCGCTCTGTGCGAGTTGAACTACACGCCGCAGGACAAGGACGGCAACGTCGACATCTCCAAGGCGCTGACGGTCAACGAACAGTTCCAAGTCTCCCGACAGTGGTGGGCGCACGCCGTAGAGGCCGGAGTGCTCGCGGATCCGAAGAACTTCGTCAATCCCATTCCGCACGTGAGTTTCGTGCACGGCGAGGACAACGTGAAGTACCTGCGGAAGCGGTACGAGGCGCTGTCCGACAACCCTCTCTTTCCCGGTATGGAGTACATCGACGACGAGGCCGAGTTCTCGCGTCGACTCCCGCTGATGGCCAAGGGCCGCGATTTCACCGATCCCATCGCGCTCAACTGGTCCGACGGCGGCACAGATGTCGACTTCGGCGCACTGACGAAGCAGCTGCTCAATCACCTCGGCGCGGAGGGTGCATCCGTCAACTTCGGTCACGAGGTTCGTGACCTGTCCAAGAATTCCGACGGCACCTGGACGGTCAAGGTCTACAACAGCCGGACCGGAGCGTCGCGCAAAATCGTCGCCAAGTTCGTTTTCGTCGGCGCCGGCGGCGGAGCGCTGCACCTGCTGCAGAAGTCCGGAATCTCCGAAGCGAAGGGATTCGGCGGTTTCCCGGTCAGTGGTGAGTGGCTCCGGTGCACCAACACCGAGCTGGTGGAGCAACATTCGGCCAAGGTGTACGGCAAAGCGTCCGTCGGCGCACCGCCGATGTCGGTACCGCACCTCGACACCAGGGTCATCGGCGGGAAGCCCGGTCTGCTGTTCGGGCCCTACGCCGGGTGGTCTCCCAAGTTTCTCAAGCAGGGCAAGATGACCGACCTGATCAGCTCGGTCAAGCCGAACAACCTGATGTCGATGCTGGGCGTCGGTGTGTCCGAGATGGCCTTGACAAAGTACTTGGTCACCGAGCTCCTGCAGTCCGAGACCGACCGGGTGGAGACGCTGCGCGAATTCATGCCGTCGGCCAAGGGCAAGGACTTCGAGATCGTCACCGCCGGGCAGCGGGTCCAGGTGATCCGTCGCAAGGGCCGCGGCGGTGTGCTCGAATTCGGCACCGCCGTGATCAACGCCGACGACGGCAGCATCGCCGGTTTGCTCGGTGCCTCCCCGGGGGCGTCCACTGCCGTTCCGGCCATGCTGGACGTTCTGCAGCGGTGTTTCTCCGACCGGTACGCAGCGTGGGAGCCCACGCTCAAGGACATGGTGCCCTCGTTGGGGACCAAACTGGCCGAAAACCCGCGCTTGTTCGACGAGATCTGGTCCCACACGACCCGCGTTCTCGAGCTCGACCGGACATCGTCCGGCCAGCTGCAGGTCGCGCACTCCGGCACTGTGTGATACCAAAACCACATGACGACGGCGGTTGCAACACTCAAGCGTTCCTGGGCACTCGACCTGTCGAACGAGACGATGTACGAGCTACTGAAACTGCGGGTCGAGGTGTTCGTGGTGGAACAGGCATGCGCCTACCCCGAGCTCGACGGTAAGGATCTGCTCTCGGACACACGTCACTTCTGGCTTGAATCCGACGGGGAGGTGGTGTGCACGTTGCGGTTGCTCGAAGAGCACGACGACGGTGAAAAGTCGTTCCGCATCGGACGTTTGTGCACTCACCGCTCGTCACGAGGACAGGGCCACACAACCAGGCTGCTGCGCGCGGCACTGGCAGAGGTCGGCTCGTCCCCGTGCCGCATCAACGCTCAGAGCTACCTGGTGGAGATGTACGCCAAGCACGGTTTCGCACCGGACGGTGAAGAAGTGCTCGAGGACGGTATCCCGCATACCCCGATGCGCCGCGGCGGCGGCAGCCCGTGGAGCGAGGGAGATCGGTCCTGACACCACGATCGCGCTGACGCCACGATCCAGCTGACACCAGGGCCGAGTGTGAATTCGGCCCACGACGAGTACGCCGGAGAAGCCCGTGAAATTCGGGCGCGGTCCCGCCACTGTGACGACATCTTCCCTTGTCGGATGTCGAAGCCAGATCGCCGAGTATTCGCCTGACACGGTGCGCGAGAAGACCACGCGCACCATCGACTCGATTCCTCGGCGCGGTCACCGAGGTCGAACAGGACCCACGTTGACACCCGGATTTCCGTTTTCCGCCATAGTCGGTCAGGACCGTCTACTTCTGGCACTCGCGCTCAGTGCTGTACACCCCGGAATCGGGGGTGTGCTGGTGCGAGGGGAGAAGGGCACTGCGAAGTCCACCGCGGTGAGAGCGCTGACGTCCCTCCTCCCGCCGGTCGAGGACGAGGACGAGGGGCATTCTCGCCCGGCTCGCCTGGTCGAGTTGCCGGTAGGCGCCACCGAGGATCGCGTCGTCGGTTCGATCGATTTCGAACGAATCGTCAAGGATGGGCAGCGCGCGTTCACTCCGGGCATCCTCGCGGCTGCCGACCGCGGCGTGTTGTACGTCGACGAGGTCAACTTGCTGCACGACCATCTGGTCGATCTGCTGCTCGACGCCGCCGCCATGGGACGTGTCCACGTCGAGCGAGACGGCATCTCGCATTCCTACCCGTCACGCTTCGTGCTGGTCGGAACCATGAACCCGGAAGAAGGCGAGCTGCGCCCACAGCTTCTCGATCGTTTCGGTCTGGCCGTCGACGTCGCCGCCTCGCGAGAGGTGGACACGCGCATGACCGTCGTGCGGCGCCGTCTCGACTACGAGCGCGACCCCGACGCCTTCGCCGCCGCTTACTCGGGAGCCGACGGCGACATCGCTCGCCGCATCCACGATGCACGCGATCGCGTTGGTCAGGTCGAACTTCCCGATACCGAGTTGCGTCGCATAGCGGCAATCTGCGCGGCATTCGACGTCGACGGGATGCGCGGTGATCTGGTGGTGGCGCGCACAGCCACTGCTCACGCCGCGTGGCGGGGAGCCTCCGTGGTCGACGAGAACGACGTCCGCGTCGCTGTCGAATTGGCCATCCCGCATCGCCGTCGCCGAGATCCTTTCGATGCGCCCGGCATGTCCGACAATGAGCTCGACGACGCCATGAAACAGGCCGCGAGCGACGTGCAGGAGTCCGAACCGGATCCCGATCCCGATCACGACCCGGAACCTGACCCCGGCGGTCTTCCGGAACCGCCCGAGGGCTCGGCGTCGGATACCTCCGCGTCCGAGGATTCGAGCCGGAGTTCCGAGCCGCAACAGCAGGAATCGGTTCAACACGACTCGGCGCAGAACGACGAGCAGCCTGCACCCGCAGGTTCGCGGGGTTCCGGCACCGCGGACACCGGCAAAGGATTCGACGCCCGGCTCCTCCAGATCGACGGGGTGGGAGAGGGCGCACCCGGCAGGCGATCACGTGCGCGCGTGTCTTCCGGCCGGGTCGTGCGCGCAACCGAATTCACCGGTGGGTCGCTACACCTCGTCGGCACGCTTCTACGCTCCGCCGAACGTCGCGAGCCCGGAAATACCGGATCCCTGACCATCGTCGGCGGCGACCTCCGCGGCGTCGATCGCGAAGGGCGGGAGGGCAATCTGATCGTCTTCGTCGTCGACGCCTCCGGGTCGATGGCGGCGCGCGACCGACTTTCCGCGGTCACCGGGGCCGTAGTGTCGTTGCTGCGCGACGCCTATCGACGTCGCGACCGCGTTGCCGTCATATCGGTGCGCGGCGCCGAGGCCGAGGTGATTCTGCCGCCGACCAGATCGGTGGACGTAGCGGTCGCGCGGCTGAGCGACTCCCGAACCGGTGGGCGCACGCCGCTCGCTTCGGGTTTCCTCACCGCACGAGACGTCGTTGCTCGGGAGCGCGTGCGTGAGCCAGGCCGCCGAGCACTGGTGGTCACCCTGACCGACGGCCGAGCCACCGGCGGACCCGACCCGGTAGGTCGCGCGCGGTACGCCGCAGCCCTGCTTGCCAAGAACCGGGTGGCTTCTATCGTCGTCGACTGCGAGTCGGGCATGGTCCGACTCGGACTCGCCCGTGAATTCGCCGCGGCACTGCGCGGCACCTACATCTCGCTTCCGGAACTGTCCTCGGCCAGTGTCGCCGGCGTAGTCCGCGCAGCGGCCTGAGGGGAAGACAGATGCCTCAGGGAGTTCCGCTGCCCGGCAGCGTTCCGGACGACGGCCTGACAACGCGTCAGCGTCGCAACCTGCCTGTGCTCGCCGTCCACACGGGTACCGGCAAAGGGAAGTCGACAGCGGCGTTCGGTATGGCCATGCGCGCCTGGAACCAGGGGTTCGACGTCGCCGTCTTCCAGTTCGTCAAAAGCGCCAAATGGAAAGTAGGGGAGGAGTCGGTGTTCAAGACGCTCGGCGACCTGCACGAGAGCACCGGCGTCGGCGGCGCAGTCGAATGGCACAAGATGGGGTCGGGGTGGTCCTGGTCCCGTAAACGCGGAGACGAGGTCGACCACGCCGAAGACGCACGCGAAGGCTGGAACGAGATCGCGTCGCGAATTCGCGCCGAGCGTCACCGGTTCTACGTCCTCGACGAGTTCACCTACCCACTCCACTGGGGATGGATCGACGTGGACGAGGTCGTCTCCACGTTGTCCGATCGTCCCGGCAACCAGCACGTGGTCATCACGGGCCGCAACGCGCCGCAGCCATTGATCGATGCGGCCGATCTGGTCACGGAAATGTCCAAGATCAAGCATCCGATGGACGCGGGCCGAAAAGGTCAGCGCGGCATCGAATGGTGACCGGCCTTCCCGCCCTCTCTCGACCGGCCTCCGGCCTTCCCGCCGTCGTGATTGCGGCGCCCTCCTCGGGCAGCGGCAAGACCACCATCTCCACCGGCATCATGGGCGCTCTACGTCGCGCCGGACACCGCGTGGCGCCGTTCAAAGTGGGACCCGACTACATCGATCCGGGCTACCACTCCGTCGCGGCAGGACGGCCGGGGCGCAACCTCGACGCTGTCATGATGGGCCGGGACGCGATGGTGCCCTCCCTGCGCTGGGGCTCGGCCGGCTGCGACATCGCCGTCGTCGAAGGGGTGATGGGCCTGTTCGACGGTCGTATCGACCTGACCGAGGGTGCGGCGCTCGAACCGGCAGCGGAGGGATCGACGGCTGCGGTGGCGTCGACTATCGGTGCACCCGTGGTCCTCGTCGTGGATGCCCGTGGACACAGTCAGAGTATCGGCGCGCTCGTGCACGGTTTCGCGACGTACGACCCGTCCGTCCGGATTGCCGGCGTGATCCTGAACCGTGTCGGCAGCACTCGCCACGAACAGGTGATGCGTCAGGCATGCGACCGGATCGGCATTCCGGTGATCGGCTCGGTTCCTCGGGCCGCCGCTCTCGAGGTCCCCTCGCGCCACCTCGGGCTGGTGACCGCCGCGGAGCACGGCACAGCAGCCGTCGACGCAGTGGACGCGATGACCGATCTCGCCTCCCGACATATCGACGTGGAGGAAGTGGTCCGGATCGCCGGCCTGGCGCGGGTGCCGGAAGCACCTGCGTGGGATCCACATACAGCAGCGGTAGAGTCCGTCCACCCCGACCGGGCACCGGGCGGCCGGCCAGTCGTCGCGGTGGCAGGTGGACCTGCTTTCACGTTCGGCTACGTCGAACAAGCCGAAGTTCTGCGCGCGGCCGGCGCCGACGTCGCGGTGTTCGATCCTCGCCACGATCGCTTGCCGGAGGGGTCGGCCGGATTAGTCGTTCCCGGCGGATTCCCGGAACTGCACGCGGCCGAGCTGGCCGCCAATATTCCTCTCCTGCAGGATATTCGCGCGTTGGCGGACAATGGCCGGCCGGTGCACGGGGAGTGCGCGGGGCTGTTGTACCTGGCGGCTTCGCTCGACGGTCACCGAATGGCAGGTGTGTTGGACCTGGACGTCGAATTCGGTGACCGTCTGACTCTGGGTTACCGCGACGCAGTGGCGCTGACCGATTCGGTCATGTTCGACGCCGGACACCGTATCCGCGGCCACGAATTCCACCGAACGCATGTCGTCCGCGTGGGAGCAGTGAGCCCGGCATGGGGTTGGCGTCGTGAGACCGAGACGGTACGCGAGGGCGCTGTTGCGTTGCGGGGTCGTGTACACGCGTCGTACCTGCATACCCATCCTGTTGCCACCGCGGATGGACTCGGGCGTTTCGTCGCCGCTGCCAGAACGGTCTGACTGCGCCTTTTCCATACCGTTCCTGGCGCCTAGTTGCATGTCACATACTTATGGTGTTCAATAACGCATCAATACCTACTTCAGGTTTGTTATGGAGCAGTAATCGGGGACTGCCCTAATCGAAAGGGTTCGTTCGATGCGTACCAGTACGTTCCACTCACGCCAGTTCCGGACTGCCACACTCGGTCGTCGGGTCACCTCACTCGTCGGCGCAGGTGCGGTGACCGTCGCTACCGCTGCGCTCGCACTCGCGGCGCCCGCCACTGCGGGCGCTACCGAGATCAAGGGGTGTGTGATCACGGAACCGGCCAGTGACACCGTGTGTACCGACATGAATCTCAGCGGCGCGGACCTATCGGGAATGGATCTGTTCGGCGCGGACTTCTCCGGATCGAATCTGAACGGCGCCGATCTTTCCGGTGCGAACGGCTTTTCCGCACGATTCACCGGCGCGGATCTCTCGGGTGCAAACATGAGCGGCTCGTCGTTCAGCCGAGCGGACTTCTTCGGGGCAAGGATGACCGACGCCGATCTCGCCGACGCGGCGTTGTCCAACACCGTCCTCGACGAGGCGAACCTGTCTCGAACGAACCTGAGCAACACCGACTTCAGCGTGTCGTATCTTCGAAGGTCGGATATGAGCTTCGCGCGCTTCGGCAGTACCAAGTTCTTCGGTGCGCAGGTGTGCGGCGCGAACATTTTCGGCACCGACCCCGCCGGCGCCAGCGACCTGGACACCTCGTGCACCGTGTCGACCGACCCGCGCGAGTCGGCACCCGCACCGGTCCAGGTTCCCGGAGGTTTCTTCGGGAGCTGACCGTCCGGTTCTCGGGTCGTCGGTTCTCGGGTCGCCGGGTCAGGCGGCCAATAGGCCCTCGAGGTAATCGAGCAGACGGGAGACTTCTCGCGGCGCCCCGAGGACGACGATCTTCATGCGATCGCGCTGCGCGTCGTACGCGGTGTTGACGCGCAGCGGCTCCGCATCGGCGCGCAAGTCGGTCGAGGCCCGTGCCAACAGTGACGACAGTCGTTCCGCGGTCTCGTGATCGACGGTGTCGATATCGACTATCGATGTGACCTCGACTCGGTGTTCGGTGCGCAGGGTTGCGGCGGACTGGCCTGTGAATGTCTCCAAGTCGTCCCCGGAAATGCGGTATTGCTTACCGATTCGGACTGCTGGCAGTCGTCCGGAACGAACGTATCCGCGAACCGTGCGAACGTGAAGGCCGAGCATATCGGCCACATCGTCCACCGAATACATCCTTACTGTCATCCAAACAACGCAACCAGGCCCCGCCGGACACGTCAATTGGGACATCTCCGCACAATGCTGCAGTACCGTCGCTCGCTCCCAACGCGACAATGTCGACGGTGGCCCATGAAGCGGTTGGAGATGGCCCCGCAGTTCGGTTGTGAATGGCCCCGCAGTTCGGTTGTGGATGGCACTGTGGGCCTCATGACCGACAGTGACCGCCGCATCGACGGCGTCGACGATGATCCGAGTGTGATTCTGGGTCCGTTCGTTCGATACGTCAGCACCGATCAAGCCACGTTCTGGGTGGAGACGTCGCGGTCCAGCCTGGTGACGGTGACCACCTCGTACGGGCAGTCCGCCGACGAGCGGACGTGGGGTGTGCACGGGCATCACTACGCACTGATTGCGCTCGAGAACCTACCGGCCGATTCGATCGTGGACTACACGGTCTCCCTGGACGGTGAGCAGGTGTGGCCGATCGACGGTCACCGGTCCGCGGTCCACACGATGCGCGAGAACGGTTCGGTGACGGTCGCGTTCGGGTCCTGTCGGCGCGGCGAGACGTACAACGACGATGCGCTGGCCCGGTTGGGTGCGGATGCGCTGGTCGGAATGGCCCAGCGCATCGTGGACGACACGGCGGACACATGGCCGGACCTGCTGGTTTTTCTCGGCGACCAGGTCTACGCGGATGATCCGTCGGAGGAGATCGTCGAGCGGCTGCACGCTCGCCGTGCGGCGGGAGAGCGGACGCACGGCACACGATCGGACGAGGTTGCGGAGGAGATCTGCGATTTCGAGGAGTACACCTGGCTGTATCAGGAGTCGTGGGGAGACGAACGCGTGCGTCGTTTGATGGCCACTGTTCCCACGTGCATGATTCTCGACGATCACGACCTACGTGACGACTGGAACTCCTCCGCCGACTGGCGCGCCGAGATCACCCGCAAGCCGTGGTGGGAAGACCGGGTGATCGGCGCGTTCTCGTCCTACTGGGTGTACCAGCACCTCGGCAACCTCTCACCTCGTGAGTTGGCGAAGGACACCATGTACGCGGCGATACGGTCGGCCGGTAGCGACCGTGAGCGGGAAGCGCTGCTCCAAGACTTTGCGCTGAAGGCCGATTCCGAACCGGCGTCGGCGCGATGGAGTTACCACCGGGACATCGGCAACATGCGGTTGGTGATGATCGACTCGCGGTGTTCTCGCGATCTCTCGCCGGATCGCCGGGCCATGGTCGACGACGCGGAGTGGGCGTGGGTGCGCGAGCACGCGCTGAACTCCGGCAAGGAACATGTTCTTCTCGGATCGTCGTTGCCGGTTCTGATGCTCCCCGGTTTGCACAACATCGAACAGTGGAACGAGGCGGTCGCGCAAGGCGCTTGGGGGAAGAGGTTCGCCCGGCTGGGCGAAAAGCTCCGCATCGAACTCGATCTCGAGCATTGGGCCGCGTTCGGCAAGTCGTTCGACGACATGATCGATCTGGTCGACGACCTGGTGGCCGGCCCTTCCGCACCGAAAAGTGTGGTGTGGCTGTCCGGCGACGTGCACTGTTCGTATGTGGCGAAGGCGCAGACCCGAGTCTCGACGTCCACCTCGCTCTACCAGCTGACGATGTCACCGTTCCGCAATCCGCTCGACCTGCCGATCCGCGCGGTCAATCGGCTGGCCATTCGCCGCCCCGTCGAGAGAGTTCTCGCTCGTCTGGCACGCCGGGCGAAAGTCGAACCGTCGCAGGCTCGGTGGAGTTGCGAGGCCGGGCCGTGGTTCGACAACGGAGTGATGTCACTCACCACCGACTCGCAGGCTCCACGATTGGTCGTCGATCACGCTTGCGTGGTCGATGGACAACAGACCTTGTCGACGACGGCCCGGTTCGACCTCACCCCGTCCGGACTCAGAAAGCGCTGAACCCGACCTCGGGCCGTCGGCCGGTAGGGTCGTCAGACGTGGACGCGACGGAATCCCCCTATCTTGCTGGACTCGATCTGGCAGGTCGCCGTGTGGTCGTCGTCGGGGGCGGGAGCGTCGCGCAGCGGCGGCTTCCGTTGTTGGTGTCGTGCGGGGCGAGGGTCGTTGTCGTCACGCGTGAGGCCACACCAGCAGTCGATGCCATGGCGAGCTTCGGGCAGATCGAACTGGTGCTGCGCGATTACCAGGACGGTGATCTGGACCAGGCGTGGTACGCCATCGCATGCACGGACGACGCGAACACCAATGCCGCCGTCGTGGCAGAGGCAGAGCGCTCGCGCATGTTCTGTGTCCGGGCCGACGTGGCCCGAGACGGAACGGCCGTGACCCCGGCCAGTGCCGAGTACGACGGCCTGACCGTGGGCGTTCTGGCCAGCGGGGAGCACCGGCGGTCGGCGGCGGTCCGCAACGCGGTGCTCGACGGCTTGCAATCGGGTGCGATCGAGGACTCGACGGAACCGTCCGTCGCCGGTGTCGCCCTTGTCGGCGGTGGTCCTGGAGACCCCGATCTCATCACTGTTCGCGGCCGACGCCTGCTCGCGCGCGCGGACGTCGTCGTGGCCGACCGCCTCGCTCCCCCCGAGTTGTTGGCCGAGCTCGGTCCGCACGTCGAGGTGATCGACGCCTCCAAGATTCCCTACGGCCGGTTCATGGCGCAGGAAGCCATCAACGACGCACTGATCTCGAATGCCAAGGCCGGAAAGTTCGTGGTCCGCCTCAAAGGCGGAGACCCGTACGTCTTCGGACGCGGTTACGAAGAACTCGAAGCGTGCACCGAAGCCGGGCTGCCGGTCACGGTCGTACCGGGAATCACCAGTGCCATTTCGGTTCCGTCCGCTGCCGGAATCCCCGTCACCCATCGCGGTGTCACCCACGAGTTCGTCGTCGTCAGCGGGCACCTTCGGCCGGATCATCCGGACTCGCTGGTCGACTGGCCGTCGTTGGGTCGACTGCGCGGAACGCTCGTCCTGTTGATGGCCGTCGAGCGGATCGGTGCGTTCGCGGACGTTCTGGTCGAACACGGACGATCCGCGGACACGCCCGTCGTCGTGGTGCAGGAAGGGACGACTCGCTCGCAGCGGGTGGTCCGGGCAGATCTCGAGACGGTGGCCACACGAGTCCGCGAGGAGAACGTGCGTCCACCCGCCATCGTCATTATCGGTCCCGTTGCAGGTTTTGCTCTGGCGCCCCAGTAAGGTGGCGCTTCATGTCCGACTCAACGACCAGCGCGGCGTCTGCCGGTAGCGCGGAGTCGGCGTCGTTCCCGGTGACTCGTCGAGCGTTCGGCCTGGCCATCATCGCGCTCAGCGGAATGCAGTTGATGGCGGTGCTGGACGGGACGGTGGTCAACCTCGCGCTGGCACCTCTCCAAGCCGAACTCCAGTTGAGCGATGCCGGCCGCAACTGGGTCGTGTCGTCCTACGTGCTGGCCTTCGGCGGCCTGATGCTTCTGGGTGGCCGCCTCGGTGATTCGTTCGGTCGCCGCCGCATGTTCCTGTTCGGCGTCGCGCTGTTCACAGTGGCGTCCGCCCTGTGTGGTCTGGCCCAGAACGAAGCGATGCTGGTGGGAGCCCGCATCGTCCAGGGTGCCGGCGCGGCAGTGGCTTCACCGACTGCGTTTGCCCTCGTCGCGACCACATTTGCGCCCGGACCGGTACGTAACCAAGCCATTGCCATCTACGCGGCAATGACCGGAGTGGGGTCGTTCTCCGGACTGATCATCGGTGGCGCGCTCACCGAGGTGTCCTGGCGGTGGATCTTCCTCATCAACGTTCCCATCGGAATCGTCATCATCGTCCTCGGGACCATGGCTCTCACCGAGACCTCGTCCGAACGCACCGCGCTGGACGTTCCGGGCGCGATCCTCGCGACGCTGGGTTCGACGGGCGTCGTGTTCGGCATCGTGGAGGGCCCCGAGCGTGGGTGGACCGATCCGATCACGCTGGGGTCCATCGCGCTGGGACTCGCTCTGCTCGCTGCGTTCCTGCTGGTGGAACGGCGCGCACGCAATCCACTGCTTCCGTTCGCTCTGTTCCGCGATCGCGATCGTGTGGCGACCTTCGTGGCCATTTTCTTCTCCGGCGGTGCTCTGTTCGCGATGACCGTCATCGTCGCCGTCTTCGTCCAGGACGTGCTCGACTACAGCCCACTGCGAGCAGGTGTTTCCTTCATCCCGTTCGGAGGCGGTATGGCCCTCGCGGCGATCTCGTCGTCGTGGCTTGCACCCCGGTTGGCACCTCGCTGGATCATCGCGACGGGCGCGCTGCTCACCGTCGGTTATCTGATCTTGGCGTCGAGAATCCCCGCTGACGCTTCCTACTGGAAAGACTTGTTCCTGCCTATCGGCGGAATCGGATTCGGTGTGGGACTGGCCGTCATCGCGTTGCCGCTGTGTGCGATCGCCAATGTCGATTCCGACCACATCGGTCCGCTGACGGCGATCTCGTTGGTGGCACAGAATCTGGGTGGGCCACTGGGTCTGGCCATCGTCAGCGCGATCGCCGCCGCGAAGACCGTGTCGCTGGGCGGCATCACCGGATCCGCGGTGTACATGACGCCCGAGCAGGTGGTCACTCTCGGCGAGGGCTATACCTTCGGTCTACTCGCATGTGCCGTCCTCGCGGCGATCGCGGCCATCGCCGCGTTGTTCATCCGCTACAGCGCGGCGGACGTGGCGCAGGCGAAGCAAGCGCAGCACGCAGTTCACCACTAGCTGCCACGTCGAAGATCGGCGTCGTTCGCCGCCGCCTGCCCCGAGTCCCAGCCCTCCGCGTCGAAGTTCGGGCTACCTCCGGTGCGAACACGCGGGAACAGTCGATCGAATTCGGCGCCCACCGCCTCGCTCTGTGCGGCCAGCATGGGAAGCAGATCGCCCGACACGCCCGCCAACTCTTCGACCACGTGGGTGTCGGCGTCTCTCAGCCGCTCGGCGATACGAACCGCATACGAGAACAGGAATGCCTTCCCGAAGGCGGCTGCGGCCGCGCCCTTGCGACGCTTCGTCTTCGACGAGTGGGCCAGGGCGCGGGTTGCTTGGACGAGCAACGAGGTGAACAAGATCTCGGTCTGCCGGGTGTCGACGATCGAGCCGACGACGGTGGCGATCGCGTACCCCGGGTCCCAGACGGTCTTGACTCGGTTGACCTCGGCAACGCCGTGCAGCAATTGTGCCTTCGCCGGTGCGTGCGGGTTGTCGATGTGAATCCGCTTGCTCACCACGTCGGGGTGACCGCCGACGGCGGACAGGGAATCGATGGAGTACTTCGTCATCAACTCCTGGGCTTTTGCGGTGAAGGAGTCTGCTTCCTCGTCGAATTCGGTCGCGTCGGCCTTGGCCAACAAACCTCGAATCCGCACGAGCATCTTGGGGTCTGCGGCGACTCCGGACGAGGGGCCGGACGCGGTCGCGACGCGGCGGGCGGGCCACTGCGACGGCGGCGGAGTGAGCGTGTGTGTGGCGGACAACAGCTGCCACTGGCCGAGCAGGCTCAGCACCTCGATCCATTGGTCGTTGGCGGCGATGTAATCGGTCTTTCCGGTCGCGCGCAGCGCAGCCGTGAGGAAATCGCTACCCGTGTCGAAGTCGGTGGACTCGTCGACCGTGCCGCGGGCGTCGGGATACGCGGTGCGGAGCTCGGACAGTTGGTTCAGCCAGTCCTCGGGTGCACGAGTCGCGGCAGCGGTGATGTCGGCTTCGGCGGCGATCGCGGCGGCGGCAAGGTGTGCGACGGCGGTGTTCTGCTGACGACGAACGACGTGGTGCAGATCCAGCGGCTGCCACCCGTTCTCGTAGAGCGCTCCGATCATGTTCGTGAGTGCGCGCGCGCCCAGTTCGCGTGGATCGAACTGATTCGACGCGATGAGCTGGTCGGCGACCTCGTCGACCACACGCAGGTCCCGGCCCCGGCCGAACGAGAAGTCGGCGCCGCGCCGCAGCAGGTCCGGTACCGGGTTCACGAGGTCACCACGACCACCTCGGTGGGCGAGGCGACCTCGACCGTCAAACCGGCCTTGCGGGCCACCGTTGCCACCGCACGGGCATCCGACGGCTCCGCGCGGGTGACCGTCAATGCTCGTGCCAGCAGTCCCTTGTGGTGCTTGTTGAAGTGACTGACGACGGTGCGGGAGCCGTCCGGTTGCTCGGTGAGCACCGTGGCGGTGATCGCTCCGGGGATCGGACCGAGATCGCGGTAGGCACCGGAACGCAGGTCGACCACCACACCGTCTGCGGCAGCGCTGATCGAGTCGGCCAGGTGCGGCTTCCACAGTCCTCGCAGCGTGGGCAAACCCGGCAGCGAGGAACCGCCGGAGAGGCGATACGCCGGGATCAGATCGTGCGCCCGTACGGCGCCGAACAGGGCTGATCCGATGGCGATGCGTGATCGTGCCCGCGCCTGCTGGGCGCGCGTGAACGTCCTGGCACCGAGGGCGTCGAACAGCACCCCGGTGTACCGCTCGAGTGCGGGACGCGTTGCGGAGACGGTCAGCTCGGCATTGCGAGCAATCTCGTCGTCCTGCTTGGGGGACAGGCCCAGTGCAGTGCGCGAGGCCCCCATATCGTCGGACAGCGCGACAAGCGAATCGACGAGCGTCGAACGGACCTCCGTCAGCTCGGGAAGCCACAATCCCTCGAGATCGAGCGGGCCGTCGTGGCCACCTGCGGACTTGGTTTCGGACGGTGGGAGGAGAACGAGCACGCCCGAACGCTACCGACCCACCTACGGACTAGGCTGTGCGCCTGTGATCACGCGTCTGTCCCACCTGTTCCTGCGCACTCTGCGCGACGACCCTGCCGATGCCGAGGTACCCAGCCACAAGCTGCTCGTGCGCGCTGGATACGTCCGACGCATCGCTCCCGGTGTGTATTCCTGGCTCCCGCTCGGTCTGCGCGTTCTTCGCCGTGTCGAGCAGGTGGTTCGCGAGGAGATGAACGCGATCGGTGCGCAGGAGATCTCGCTGCCTGCCCTGCTGCCCCGTGAGCCGTACGAAGTGACCAATCGGTGGACCGAATACGGCGACGGCCTGTTTCGGCTCAAGGACCGCAAGGGCGCCGACATGCTGCTCGGGCCGACACACGAAGAGCTGTTCGCCCTGACGGTGAAGGGTGAATACAGCTCCTACAAGGATCTGCCGGTCACGCTGTACCAGATTCAGACCAAGTACCGCGACGAGGAACGTCCCCGCGCCGGCATTCTGCGCGGCCGCGAATTCGTCATGAAGGACTCGTACTCCTTCGATCTCGACGAGGCCGGTCTGACGGCGTCCTACGACAATCATCGCCGCGCGTACCAGCGCATTTTCGAGCGTCTCGGCGTGTCCTACGTCGTCGTGGCCGCCACGTCCGGGGCGATGGGCGGCAGCGCGTCCGAGGAGTTCCTTGCCGAGTCCGCCGTCGGCGAGGACACCTACGTGCGGTGCCTCGAATCCGGTTACGCGGCCAACGTCGAGGCGGTGGTCACGCCGGCTCCGGAAGCGCGGGCGATCGACGGGCTGCCCGACGCCGTCGTGCACGAGACCGGTGACACCCCCACCATCGCCTCCCTGGTGGAGTGGGCGAATCGAGCCGAGCTGGGGCGCACCGTCACCGCGGCCGACACGCTGAAGAACGTGCTGCTGAAGACCCGGATCCCCGGCGGGGAGTGGACGCTGCTGGCTGTCGGTGTGCCCGGCGATCGCGAGGTGGACGAGAAGCGGCTCGAGGCATCGTTGGCTCCGGCCGAGTTCGTCATGATCGGCGACGCGGACTTCGCGGCCAATCCTTTCCTCGTCAAGGGGTACATCGGACCGAAAGGCCTGCAGGACAACGGAGTACGTTACCTGGTGGATCCCCGTGTGGTCACCGGAACGGCCTGGATCACCGGTGCTGACGTGAAGGGCAGCCATGTTGTCGACTTGGTGGCGGGCCGCGACTTCGTTCCCGACGGCACCATCGAAGCGGCCGAGGTTCGCGACGGCGATTTGTCACCCGACGGACGCGGACCGCTCGTGTCGGCGCGTGGCATCGAGATCGGCCACATCTTCCAGTTGGGTACCAAATACACCGACGCGTTCTCCGTCGACGTTCTCGGCGAGAACGGAAAGCCCGTGCGGTTGCTTCAGGGTTCCTACGGTGTCGGCGTGTCACGTCTGGTGGCCGTCATCGCCGAGCAGATGCACGACGACAAGGGACTCCGGTGGCCCGCGTCGGTGACGCCCGCCGACGTGCACATCGTCATCGCCAACAAGGACGCTGGTGCACGTGAGGGAGCCGAAGCGCTGGCCACCGAACTCGACGCTCACGGTCTCGAAGTGATTCTCGACGATCGGCCCAAGGTGTCGCCGGGCGTCAAGTTCAAGGACTCGGAGCTGATCGGCGTCCCGCTGGTGGTGGTTCTGGGACGTGGATGGGCAGAGGGCACCGTCGAACTGAAGGACCGCTTCACAGGTGAGGCTCGCAACGTGCCGTCCGACTCGGCGGCGCAGGAGGTGCTGCAGGCAACCGGACGTCCGACAGTGGGACGCCCCGAGTGACCGGCGACCGGCTGTCGGCGGTGTTGGCGAGACTCGTCGGCGCGCAACGGGTCCTGATGGTCGAACCCGACGCCGTCAGCTCGGTCGTGCATGCCGCCGGCGCGATCGGACCACATGGATCGGTGGTGGTGCTCGCGGGAGCCGGCACCGCACCCGCGCTGCAAGACGGCGTCGAGACCGCGGGCGTGGGTGATCGAGTTCAGATCATCGAGGGCGAACCGGTGGGGTCTCTGCCGCATTTGCGAACCGACGACGACACGACGTTCGAAGTAGTGGTCGTGGGGGTGACGCACGCGAGCCCCGCCGATGCCGTTCAGTACCTCGAGTGGGCTCTGGTCCTCGGCCGGTGCGGCACCGCGCTGGTGGTGACAAGCACCGGTGTTGCCGAGGCGTGGTCCGCCGCCGACGAGCTACTTCGAATGCACCCACGCATCGAGGCCACGTCGTGGAGCAACGGCGATGCCCTGGTGGCCGTCGCTGTCATCGGCGACTGACTTTCATCGGCGACCGACTGTCATCGGATGTCGAGCAATCTCCACTCTCTAAAGGGTCGGTGCGCCGGGAAACGGCACCGTCGAGGGAAAAATCCCCAGAATCGCTCTCCACGACGCATCGCGCCGAGCCGATTCCGTCAGCGCCACGATGGCGGTGTCGCGGGTGAATCCGGACTCTGCGCGTTCGATCACCGATCTCCACGCTGTTGCACAGTCCTCTTCCACCCGGGCCGCGAGGCGGGCGGCGGCCACCGGATCTGTCACCGGGAACGGAACCGTGTAGCCGGCCGCGGGTTGTGG
>JBASAM010000024.1:0-18373 GCA_049650605.1 Rhodococcus sp. (in: high G+C Gram-positive bacteria)
CTGCCGGGCGCCGTGGTTCGCGCTGCGCCCGTGGCGGCGGTGGTGGCGGGTGAGCCAGAGCGCCGGTTCGATCTGGTGCTCGCCGACCCGCCGTACTCCGTCTCCGATTCCGCGGTGGCCTCGGTGCTGGCGCGGCTGGTCGAAGGGGAATGGCTCGCCGACGACGCGTTGGTGGTGGTGGAGCGCTCGTTCCGATCGGCGGCGACCGCGTGGCCGGACGGTCTGGCCGAGCTCCGGGCCAAGCGATACGGCGAAGCTCGCGTGGACATGGCGCAGTTCGAGGCGGTCGACGGCGCCGGCTGATAACTTCACCGGTCATGAGCGGCGCACTGGTTCCCGGGTCCTTCGATCCGATCCACAACGGCCATCTGGACGTGATAGCGCGCGTCGCAACGCAGTTCGATCAGGTGATCGTCACCGTGGTGGTCAATCCCAACAAAACCGGCCTGTTCAGCATCGCCGAACGTGTGGAGATGCTCACCGACGCCACGGCGGGACTCGATGGCGTACGGGTGGCGACGTGGCAGGGGCTCCTGGTCGATTTCGCGCGCGAGTGCGGTGCGACGGCCATGGTCAAAGGTCTGCGCAACGCCGCCGACTTCGACTACGAGGTACAGATGGCGCAGATGAATCGGCGTCTTACCGGGGTGGATACGGTGTTCCTCGCGACGGATCCGATGCACAGTGCGCTGTCGAGTTCACTGATCAAGGAGATCGCTCGCCTGGGCGGCGACGTCACGTCGATGGTCCCCACCGCAGTGCACGATCGACTGATGACCAGGCTCGCCGAGGCTTGACACGTCCGCCGGGGCAGACGCGGCTCGACAGACACGCACGGGCGACACACCGAGCCTCAATCGTGCCGACGGGCCCCGGCACCGGGCACACTGAAGGCTGGAGAGCGCGCTCGTCCGGGTGTACTCCCGGGTCGAATGCGTACGTGAAGTCGATTCGAAGTGAGGTCCGAGCACGGTGTACCGGGTATTCGAGGCGCTCGACGAGCTGGTAGCCATCGTCGAAGAGGCGCGTGGCGTCCCGATGACCGCTGGATGCGTTGTTCCGCGCGGTGATGTGTTGGAGCTTCTCGACGACGTCCGAGACGCCATTCCGGGCGAACTCGACGATGCGCAGGACGTGCTCGACCACCGCGACAAGTTGGTGTCCGACGCGCGCACCGGTGCGGAAAAGACCATCTCGTCCGCGAACTCCGAGGCGGCCAACACCGTTGAGAACGCGCGGGACGAGGCCGACCGTGTCCTCGCCGATGCCAAGGCCCATGCCGATCGGATGGTTGCCGAGGCCACTGCACACGCCGAAAGCTTGGTCGCGGATGCCACTGCACAGGCAGACGCCACCGTCGCCGACGCCGAAGCCGAATACGAGTCGTTGACGGAACGGGCGCGGGCCGAGTCGGCGCGCGCGGTGGAGAACGGACGGGCTGCTTACGACCGGTCGGTCGCGGACGGTGTCGCCGAGCAGGAGCGACTGGTGTCACAGACCGAGGTGGTTCAGTCCGCACACGCCGAGTCCGCGCGGGTGATCGATGCGGCCCACGCCGAATCGGACCGGCTGCGCACCGAGTGCGATCTGTACGTCGACACCAAGTTCTCGGAATTCGAAGACATCTTGTCCAACACCTTGCGTTCGGTCGGGCGTGGACGTCAGCAGCTGCGCACCGGTAGCGGTGTTCCCAGCTACGACACCGATTTCGCCGACTCGCGCGGCGACGGCCGCTCTCGCTTCTGAGCCTTCTCCAGTGGTCCCAGCCACACGACCGGAGATGATTTTGCGTTGGTCCGGTGCTCCCGTATCGTGGAGTGGTTGCCCGCCCAGCTGTGAAAGGATCGTGCGTTGTCTCCCGCTGCTCGTCGTCACTCCACGAAACCCGCCTCGGGTCTGGTGATCGACACCCGTCGTTTGGGTCGCCGCGCGGGGTCGATGATGCAGATCGAACGCACGGTGTCCGCTCCTTCGCGTATCGGCCTCGATCTGATCGCCATCGACGTGGGTGAAGACATCGACCTCGATCTGCGGATGGAGTCGGTCTCCGAGGGAGTGCTGGTGAGCGGCACGGTGGACGCGGACACCGCGGGGGAGTGCTCGCGCTGTCTCGAACCATTCCACTCGCACGTGCAACTCCATCTCACCGAGTTGTTCGCATACCCCGACAGCGTCACCGACGACACAACGGACGCGGACGACATCTACCGAGTCGAGGACGACGCGATCGATCTGGAGCCGTTGATCGTGGATGTGGCAGGGCTCACGCTGCCGCTTCGCCCCTTGTGCAGCGAAGACTGCGAAGGATTGTGCTCGGAGTGCGGTATCCGTCTGTCGATTGCGGAACCGGACCATAGTCATGAGATACTTGACCCTCGCTGGGCAGGTCTTGCCGCCAAACTGCAGACCGATCCCGATATTCGCCAACCCTGACGGCGTACATCACTCGGATCCGCCCCGAAGTTTTGCACCAAGTTTCGACCACCAGAAGTTTTCACTACCAGAGCACGAACATTGCACCGAACGAGTACGAGGAGAAGTAGAAGTGGCTGTTCCGAAGCGCAAGATGTCGCGGTCCAACACCCGATCGCGACGCAGCCAGTGGAAGACCACTGCACCCACCCTCATCACGTGCCCCAACCGCGGTTGCGGTGAGAAGACGTTGCCGCACACCGTGTGCCCCAACTGCGGCACGTACAAGGGTCGTCAGGTCACCGCGGCTGTCTGATGCAGACAGGGCGACAACAGTGACATCACAGTCGCCAGCGACAGACCGGAGCGGCGAGGACGATCATGCATCGCTTCTCGCCGCTCTTGGCGTGTCTCTGGACCATGACCTTCTGATTCATGCGCTCACCCATCGCTCGTTCGCGTACGAGAACGGCGGACTGCCCACCAACGAACGGTTGGAATTCCTGGGCGATTCGGTGTTGGGGCTGAGTATCACCGAGCGTCTCTACACCGAACACCCCGACAAGTCCGAGGGTGAACTGGCCAAGATTCGCGCGAGCGTGGTCAACATGCACGCACTGGCCGAAGTCGCACGCGAGCTCGGCGACGGTGGTCTCGGTGCGCATCTCCTCCTGGGCAAGGGTGAAGAGATGACGGGCGGCCGTGACAAGCCGTCGATTCTCGCCGACGGTATGGAGTCCATCCTCGGCGCCATACACGTGCAGCACGGGATAGACGTCGCCCGCGAGGTGATTCTCCGCTTGTTCGAGGTGCTGCTCGAGCGCGGGCCTCGGCTCGGTGCGGGCCTGGATTGGAAGACCAGCCTGCAGGAACTCACCGCCGAGAAGGGACTGGGCGTCCCGGCGTACGAGATCACCGCGACGGGCCCCGATCACGACAAGGAGTTCACCGCGACCGTTCTGGTCGGTGGCGCAGCACATGGTCGCGGCGTCGGTCGTTCCAAGAAGGAAGCGGAACAGCGTGCGGCAAGTTCGGCATGGAACGCTCTGACCGAGATGTCGTCCACTGCGGTCGCCGCGCCGCCGGCGCCGGAGCTGGCCGCAGACCGGAATGCCTGAGCTCCCCGAAGTCGAGGTTGTGCGCCGTGGGCTCGTCTCGCACGTCGTAGGTGACACCCTCCGGGATGTCGAAGTCCTGCACCCCAGGTCGGCACGTCGCCACCTCGAGGGAAGTGCCGATCTCGAGGCCAGGCTGTCGGGAGTACGGGTCGTCTCCGCGGAGCGTCGGGGAAAGTTCCTGTGGTTGGTCGTGGTCCCAACCGACGGTGTCGGCAGTGAAGAGGAGGCGGACGCCGAGGCCATCGTCGTTCACCTCGGGATGAGCGGGCAGATGCTGGTGCAGCCCGCCGACGCCCCGGACGAGAAGCATCTCAGGATTCGGGCGCGCCTCGCTGCGCCGTCGGAGAGCGGCGACGACGTCGAACTGAGGTTCGTCGATCAGCGCACGTTCGGCGGCTGGGCAGTCGCGGAGCTCGTGGAGGTGAACGGAAGTCGCGTTCCCGTCCCCGTTGCACACATCGCACGCGATCCCCTCGATCCGTTGTTCGACGCAGAGTCGGTGGTGACCGCGATGCGCGGCAAGCACACCGAGATCAAGCGCGCACTCCTCGACCAAACCGTCGTGTCCGGCGTCGGCAACATCTACGCCGACGAATCGTTGTGGCGCAGCAGGATTCACGGCAACAGGTTGACCGACTCGTTGACACGGCCGGCGCTGCGAAGATTGCTGAACAATGCCCACGCCGTCATGGGCGAAGCGCTGGCGCAAGGCGGAACATCGTTCGATGCGCTGTACGTCAACGTCAACGGGCAATCGGGCTACTTCGACCGCTCGTTGGCCGCCTACGGGCAGGAGGGGCTTCCCTGCCCACGTTGCGGTGCCCCGATTCGCCGGGAGAAATTCATGAACCGCTCCTCGTTCAGCTGCCCCGGGTGTCAACCGCGACCACGGGTGCGACGCGCGTAGCCACGGGGCGTAAAGATCGTGTCAAGGCTCCGGGTTGCATCGTCAACAGATCGTCAGGGTCGGCGGATCCGGTGATGGGACGGGCGACGCTGACAGGGCTGCCGCGCACTCGCCGGCCAGCTTGTCGATGTCCCCCGAGGATCGTTACCCATGTCTGATGTGGCCTACCTCCTGACCGCCGCCGCCGGTTTCGGCGCGTGCGTGCTCACCGTGTTCGTACTCGAACGAACAGCCCGATCGTGACCGCCGCCGGAACTGTGACCGTGGTGTTGATCGTCGTCGCAGCAGGGCTCGCGGTGTACCTGCTCGTCGCGCTTCTCGACCCCGAGAGGTTCTGAGCGATCATGAATCCCGCTCTCGCGGCCGGTCTCCAGATCGCGACGGTCGTGGCTGTCCTGGCCGCCGCCTACGTCCCCCTCGGTGACTACGTGGCACGCACCTTCTCGAGCGAGTCGGATCTGCGTGTCGAAACAGCGCTGTACCGGCTCTGCCGCATCGACCCTCGGTCCGAGCAGACCTGGAAGGGTTACGCCCTGTCCCTGCTCGGATTTTCCGCTGCCGGCGTGCTGCTTCTCTATGTTCTACAACGTATTCAAGGCGCATTGCCACTGAACAACTCGCTCCCCGGGGTCAGCCCGGCAGTCGCGTTCAACACCGCCGTCTCGTTCGTCACCAACACCAACTGGCAGTCGTACGTGCCCGAGACGACGATGAGCAACCTCACGCAACCTCTCGGGCTCGCCGTGCAGAACTTCGCGTCCGCTGCGGTCGGCCTCGCCGTGGCGATTGCCGTGATCCGCGGGTTCGCTCGTGTCCGCACCAACGGCGAACTCGGCAACTTCTGGGTCGATCTCGTTCGCGGATGCCTGCGTGTACTGCTGCCGCTGTCGTTCTTCGTCGCGATCATTTTGCTGACCCAGGGGGTGATCATGTCGTTCCACTCGGGATTCGACTCCGTCGGTCCCGATGGTGCCACCGTCACCATCGCGCTCGCGCCGGTGGCATCCCAGGAGGCGATCAAAGTGATCGGCACCAACGGCGGAGGTATTCTTGCGGCCAACTCGGCGCACCCCTTCGAGAATCCGACACCGCTGTCGAACATCGTGCAGATCATCTCGCTGCTCCTCATCCCCGTCGCGCTCACCCGCGCCTTTGGCACGCTCGTCGGAGATCGCAAGCAGGGCTTGACCATCCTGTCCGTCATGACGGTGCTGTGGGGAACGATTCTGGCGGTGACCCTCGCGGCCGAATCCGGCACACGCGGTGTTGCTGCTCGGGCCGCAGGCGCCATGATGGAAGGTAAAGAGCAGCGCTTCGGGATTCCCGGGTCGGCCTTGTTCGCTGTGAGTACCACCGGAACGTCGACGGGTGCAGTCAATTCCGCACACGACAGTATGTCGCCCCTCGGTGGAGGTGCGGTCCTGCTGAACATGCTGTTCGGTGAGGTCGCGCCCGGTGGCGTGGGAACTGGGATGTACGGAATTCTGGTTCTCGCGATCATCGCGGTCTTCGTCGGTGGTCTGCTCGTGGGGCGCACCCCGGAGTACCTGGGGAAGAAGCTCGGCCGACGTGAGATCACGATGGCGGCGCTGTCGGTTCTGGTGATGCCCGTGCTGGTGCTGGTGGGCGCGTCGATCACCGTCGTTCTCGGATCGACGTCCGGCTACCTCGGCAACAGCGGCGATCCCGGTGCACCCGGTGCGATCCACGGGTTCACCGAGGTTCTCTACGCCTACGCGTCCGCGTCGAACAACAACGGCAGCGCCTTCGGCGGACTTACCGTGACCAGCGACTGGTTCCAGACCTCGCTCGGGACAGCAATGCTCTTCGGGCGGTTCCTGCCGATCGTCTTCGTCCTCGCTCTGGCCGGATCGCTCGTCACCACACGCCGGCCCGCGTCGAGCCCCGGCACCCTCCCGACCACAGGACCTCTGTTCGCGGGTCTGCTCACCGGCACGATCGTGCTGGTGTCGGCCCTGACTTTCTTCCCGGCCCTCGCGCTGGGCCCCATCGCGGAGGCGCTGCAATGACACTCACAACCGATCACCCGGACGCAGAGCGCCCGGATACCGTCGACGACCCTGCCGCAGTTCGGTCCGGCTATTTCAGTCCGGCGCAGTTGTGGACGTCGCTGCCGTCCGCTCTACGCAAACTCGACCCTCGCCATCTCGCCCGGAACCCTGTGATGTTCGTGGTGCTGGTGGGGTCCGTCGCCACCACGGTTCTCGCGATCGTCGATCCCTCGGTGTTCGCGTGGCTTGTTACGGGCTGGCTGTGGTTCACGCTGGTATTCGCAAACCTCGCGGAGTCGGTCGCCGAGGGGCGCGGCAAGGCGCAGGCGGCCAGCCTGCGAAACGTCAAGCGGGACACTCCGGCTCGCCGCCGCACGGCCAGCGGCGTGATCGAGACAGTGCCGGGAACCGAGCTGCGCGTGGGTGATCTCGTCGTCGTGTCTGCCGGCGAGGTGATCCCCGGTGACGGCGACGTCGTCGAGGGGATCGCGTCCGTCGACGAGTCCGCGATCACGGGAGAATCGGCACCGGTGGTGCGTGAGTCCGGTGGTGACCGGAGTGCGGTCACCGGCGGCACCACCGTGCTGTCCGATGAGATCATCGTGAGAATTACTGCGGCGCAGGGGGAGACGTTCGTCGACAGGATGATCGCGCTCGTAGAGGGGGCATCCCGACAGAAGACACCGAACGAGATCGCCCTGAACATCCTGCTCGCCTCGCTCACGATCGTGTTCCTGTTCGCGGTCGTCGCGATCGGTCCGATGGGCCTCTACGCTGGGGCCGCTCAGGATCCGATCACCCTGATCGCGTTGCTCGTTTGTCTCATCCCGACCACCATCGGTGCGCTGCTGTCCGCGATCGGCATCGCGGGCATGGACCGTCTGGTGCAACGCAACGTCCTTGCCATGTCCGGGCGGGCCGTGGAAGCGGCCGGGGACATCGACACACTCCTGATGGACAAGACCGGAACAATTACATTCGGCAACCGCCGCGCGACTGCGCTGCACCCGGCGCCGGGCATCTCGGGGGACGAACTCGCTGGTGCAGCGCGACTCTCCTCGCTGGCCGACGGGACTCCGGAAGGTCGCAGCATCGTCGAACTCGTCGAGGCGTACGGCGAATCGTCCCACGCAGGGGTCGGACTGATCGGCGAGTTCGTGCCCTTCAGTGCCCAGACCCGCATGAGCGGCCTCGACCTACCGGACTCACGGATCCGCAAAGGTGCCTCCGACAGCGTCGCCGCGTGGGTGCGAGAGTGTGGCGGGGGCGGCATGGACCCTGCGGTACGAGCGACGATCGAGCGCGTTGCCGACGGTGGCGGGACCCCGCTCGTCGTGGCCGTCGAATCGGACTCCGGAGCAGAGGTACTCGGAGCCATCGAGTTGTCCGATGTGGTCAAGCCTCACATTGCCGAGCGATTCGAGCGCCTACGTGCCATGGGCATCCGGACCGTGATGGTCACCGGCGACAACCCGGCAACCGCGCGGGCCATCGCCGCGGAGGCCGGCGTCGACGACTTCCTGGCCGAGGCGACACCGGAGGACAAGCTCGACCTCATCCGACGCGAGCAGGAAGGAGGACGTCTCGTCGCGATGACCGGTGACGGCACGAACGACGCGCCTGCTCTCGCGCAGGCCGACGTCGGCGTGGCGATGAATACCGGTACCTCCGCAGCCAAGGAGGCAGGCAACATGGTCGACCTCGACTCGGATCCGACCAAGCTGATCGAGATCGTCGAGGTGGGAAAGCAACTGCTCATCACCCGAGGTGCGTTGACCACGTTCTCGCTGGCGAACGACCTCGCCAAGTATTTCGCGATCCTGCCCGCAATGTTCTCCACGCTCTACCCCCAGCTGGATTCGCTGAACATCATGCGTCTGGCGTCGCCCCAATCCGCGATCGTCTCGGCCGTGGTGTTCAACGCACTCGTCATCGTCGCTCTGATCCCGTTGGCGCTCAAAGGTGTTCGGTACACCCCCGCAGCGGCATCGACGCTGCTACGGCGAAACCTCGCCATCTACGGTGTGGGCGGCGTGGTCACGCCGTTCGTGGGCATCTGGCTGATCGACCTCCTCGTCCGACTGATTCCTGGAATGGGCTGATTCACATGCGTTCCGGTTCGATGTTCTTCAAGCAAGTTCTCGCCGGCATGGGAGTTCTCCTCGCTCTCACCGTCGTTTTCGGCGTCGCATACCCCGCCGCGGTGTGGGGGATCAGCCGACTGGGTATCGATTCCGCGGAAGGGTCGCCGCTCCGCGCGTCCGGCGGATGCGTTGTCGGGAGCGCACTGATCGGTGTCGATCCCGCAGCGCCCGCAGAGGGCACAGACCCGTTCTTCCACGCACGTGTCACGGGATCGGTCGCCGACGACGATCCGTTCGCCCCCGGCGATCCGGCGGCCGCGTCGCCGACCCATCAGGGCCCGAGCAGTGAGACCCTCGCAGCCTTCGTCGATGCTCGTCGAACTCTGATTGCCGAGCGCGAGAACGTAGCCCCCTCGCAGGTCCCGGCGGACGCCGTGACCGGTTCCGGGTCCGGCGTCGATCGTCACATCAGTCCCGACTACGCGCGGATCCAGGTGCCGCGCGTTGCGGCCGCCACCGGTCGCTCGATCGAGGACGTCCAGGCGCTCGTCGAGAACAACACCGACGGCCGGCAGTTCGGCGTTCTCGGCCGGGCCGGCGTGAACGTGACCACACTCAACGTCGCCCTGGACCTTGTGGCACCCGGCTGCGGGTGACAGGTGGATGATGACGGGGTGAGCACCCACACGAGCGCCGCTGACGAGCGGACGACGCCGGGAACACGCGGTGAGCTTCGCATCTACCTCGGCGCCGCGCCCGGCGTCGGCAAGACGTACGCGATGCTGGGGGAGGCGCGGCGGCGCATGTCGCGAGGCTGCGACGTGGTGGCAGGTGTGGTCGAGACTCACGGCCGACAGGCGACGGCCGACATGGTGACAGGTGTCGAGGTGGTGCCGCCGCGCACCGTGACCTACCGCGAGACCGAGCACTACGAGCTGGATGTCGACGGGGTGATCGAGCGGAACCCCGACCTGGTTCTAGTCGACGAGTTGGCCCATACGAATATTCCTGGTGGCCGTCACGAGAAGCGGTGGCAGGACGTCGAGGACCTGCTCGATGCGGGTATCGACGTGATCTCCACACTCAATGTCCAACATCTCGAATCGCTCAACGACGTGGTGTACCGGATCACCGGAGTGCGTCAGCGTGAGAGCGTTCCGGACTCGGTAGTACGCGGCGCGGCTCAAGTCGAACTGATCGACATCACCCCGGAAGCGTTGCGGCGCAGATTGTCCCACGGCAACATCTACGCTCCGGACAGGATCGATCCCGCCCTGAGCAATTTCTTCCGTCGCGGAAACCTCACGGCGCTCAGGGAATTGGCTCTGCTGTGGTTGGCCGATCAGGTGGACGCGGCACTCACGCGCTACCGTGCCGACAACCGGATCGCCGACACGTGGGAGGCGCGTGAGCGAGTCGTCGTCGCCGTGACCGGCGGGCCGGAGTCGGAGACGCTGCTACGCCGTGCGAGCCGGATCGCGGCGAAGTCCAGCGCCGAACTCATGGTGCTGCACGTCGTGCGCGGCGACGGGCTGGCGGGAGTCTCGGCGTCTCACATGGGGAAGGTGCGTGAGTTGGCGGCCGGCCTGGGCGCCTCCGTGCACAGTGTCGTCGGAGACGACGTGCCGGCGACTCTGCTCGAGTTCGCGCGCGGCGTCAATGCAACGCAGCTGGTGTTGGGTACGTCCCGGCGATCGCGTTGGGCGAGAACCTTCGATGAGGGCATCGGCTCGGCAGTGGTCCAGCACTCGGGGTCTATCGACGTGCACATGGTCACCCACGAGGAAGCGCGGCGTGGGCTTCGACGGCCCGTCGTGCCGGCGGTGCGCCGCATGGTCGCATGGGGCGCTGCGATCGTGGTCCCCGCGGCCGCCGCAGCGATCATCTCGTTGTTCGACGACCTTCTCGATCTCGGCGGTGAGAGCGCGCTCTTCTTCGTCGTCGTGCTGACGGTGGCGCTTCTGGGTGGGGCGGCGCCTGCCGCCCTGTCGGCACTCTTCTCGGCGATGTTGCTCAACTACTTCTTCACCGATCCGCGGTACAGCTTCACCATCGCCGAGCCAGACAACTTCGTGACCACGGTGGTGTTGTTGGTGGTTGCCGTGGCGGTGGCCGGGTTGGTCGATTCGGCGGCCAATCGCGCTCGCGACGCCCGACGCGCGTCGCAGGAAGCCGAGCTCCTCGCCCTGTTCGCCGGATCGGTGCTCCGAGGCGCCGACCTTCCTGCCCTGCTCGAACGGGTGCGGGAGACGTACTCCCAGCGAGCGGTAGCCGTCCTCCGAGCCGGAAGCGGCGTCGTCGAGTCGGTCGGCGAGCAGCCACCGGAATCGGTGGGTGCCGCCGATACGGCGATCGAGGTCGCGGGCGGTGACTACGCGTTGCTCCTCGCGGGAGGACGCACGCGTGCGGCCGATCGGCGAGTGCTCGTCGCTGTGGCCAACCAGGCCGTCGGGCTCGTGCGGCAACAACAGCTCGCGGAGGAGGCAGGGGCGGCGACAGCCCTCGCCGAATCCGACCGGCTTCGACGTGCCCTGCTGTCGGCCGTCGGTCACGACCTGAGAACTCCGTTGGCCGCGGTCAAGGCGTCGGTGTCGTCGTTGCGCAGCGACGACGTGCAGTTCTCCGCGGAGGACACCGCGGAACTCCTCGCGACGGTCGAGGAGTCGACGGATCAATTGACTGCTCTCGTCGGCAACCTTCTGGATTCGTCTCGACTCGCCGCCGGAGTGGTGAAGCCGTTGTCGGAAACCGTATTCCTCGACGAGGCGGTGCGACCGCATGTTCGCGGACGCCCACTCGAGGTCGAGGTCGGAGATCTGGCGGTCGTCGCAGACAGTGGCCTGCTGGATCGGGTAATTGCAAATCTCGTCGACAATGCGATGCGGCACGGGGGTGACGGCGGTGTCCACGTCGGCGCCGCGCGGTCCGAAGACCGGGTCTTGTTGTCGGTCGTCGACCACGGACCGGGAATAGCAGTCGGCAGCGAGGACAGCATGTTCGAGGCATTCCAACGGCTGGGAGATCGAGACAACACCACAGGAATCGGGCTCGGACTGTCGGTGGTTCGCGGTTTCGTCGAGGCAATGGGCGGGATCGTGACCGCGTCGGAAACGCCCGGTGGTGGGTTGACGGTGGTGATCGATCTGCCGGCACAGTCGGGGTCCGAGTCGTCGGTGTTGTCGGGGTCGGTGTGAGCGAGACGGCGCCGATCCGGGTGCTGGTGGTCGACGACGAGCCGCAGTTGTTGCGCGCCTTGCGCATCAACCTGAGTGTGCGTGGATACGAGGTCCTGACGGCATCGACGGGGGCGGGTGCGTTGCGTGCGGCGGCGGATCGACATCCCGACGTTGTCGTCCTCGATCTCGGGCTCCCGGATCTGGACGGACTCGAGGTACTGGCGGGTCTGCGCGGGTGGACGAGCGTGCCGGTGATCGTGTTGTCGGCGCGAACGGATTCGGCCGACAAGGTGGATGCGCTCGATGCCGGCGCAGACGACTACGTCACCAAGCCTTTCGGCATGGACGAATTCCTGGCACGGTTGCGAGTCGCCGTTCGGCGCGCGGCAAGGGCTTCGATCGGTGACGACGATCCCGTGGTCGTGACCGAGTCGTTCGTGGTGGATCTGGTGGCAAAGTCGGTGACTCGAGAAGGACGACCGGTACGGCTGACGCCGACGGAGTGGGCGATGCTGGAAGTGCTGGTTCGGCATCGCGGCAAATTGGTGGGTCGTAGAGAACTTCTCCGTGAGGTGTGGGGGCCGGCCTACGAGACCGAGACGCATTATCTCCGGGTCTACCTCGGCCAGCTGCGCCGCAAGCTCGAAGTAGACCCGGCGCATCCCCGGCACCTGTTGACGGAGGCGGGGATGGGCTATCGCTTCCAGTCCTGATGTGTCTGTCGTAGTCCTGCTCGGGGCTCCGCTAGGTTGACCGATGTGCTCGTCGACGGAAAACGGATCCCGGTCACCGGGAGCGTCCTGCAACCGTTGACCAGACGTACCAGCGACATCCTGCGAGTGGTCACCGCGGCCGTGGTGCTCGGCGCAATTGTCATCGGGTCGGTGGTGACCCGCACCGAGTGGACCGCGCTGGAACGCTCGATCTCCGACATCGTCGGCGTGCTGACGCCGAGTCAGTCCAACACCGTGTACGTCGTCTATGGCGTTGCTATTCTCGCCCTACCGTTCACGGTCCTGGCGGAACTGGTGGCGGCGCGGTGGTGGCGGCTGCTCGCCGGCTACGCCGCAGCCGCGGTGCTTGCGGCGCTGGCGTTGTCTGTCAGCGGGAGCGGGCTCTCGGCGCCTCGTTGGCACATCGACGAGTCCACCAGGCTGGACACATTCCTGTCGCAGGTCCTCGACGATCCGCGATGGATCGCGATGGTCGCGGCGGTCCTCACCGTGTCCGGACCGGGTCTGCCGCTTCGATGGAAGCGACTGTGGTGGCTGCTGTTGCTCGCGTTCGTTCCCATCCACCTGGTGATCAGCACCATCGTGCCCGCTCGCTCGCTCCTCGGTCTGGCGGTGGGGTGGCTGGCCGGCGCGCTGGTCGTCTGGGTCGTGGGCACGCCGGCGCTCAAGGTGCCGCTGGCGGAGGCGGTTCGAGTCATGGCGCAGCGTGGCGTTCCCATTGAGGCCTTCGCGGTACTGCAACCGGCCGGGTCCGGTCCGCTGGTGTTGTCCGGGCGCACCGGACCGGCGGGCCATGACGTGATCGTCGAGTTGTTCGGTCCGAACCAGCGCAGCCGCGGCGCGTTGCGATTGCTCCGACGGCTGGTCACCCTCAGATCGTCGGAAAGTCCTCCGCTCCATGCTTCGCAGCGTCGCGCCGTCGAACATCGTGCCCTGATGGGGATCGCGCTGAACGATCTGGGACTGGCAGCCTGCGTGCCGACGGCAGTGGCCGCGCTCGACCGCGGGTGGGTGCTGTACGCGCACAGCCTGCCTCGCGGACGGCCCGTCGACCCGTCGATACCTTCGGACGCCGTCGCCCTGTGGAAGACCTTGGGTGTGTTGCGCTCGCGACAGATCTCACACGGCGACCTCCGTACGGCCGATGCTCGGATCGCCGACGACGGGACCGCGCTTCTCGGTGGCTTCGACGCAGCGGAACTCGGGGCATCGCAGGCGCAGCTGCATTCGGACGCGGCACAACTTCTGGTGACCACATCGGCGATCTTCGGCGCCGGCGTCGCGGTGGACGCGGCGATCGAACGACTCGGTCCCGAGGACGTGTTGATGGCATCGCGGCGGCTCACCCCGTCCGCGATCCCGCATCGGGTTCGAGCATCGGTGTCCGATGCCAAGGCCGTCATCACTGCCGCTCGCGACGAGGTCGTCCTGCGCACCGGAACGTCGGCGATCGCCACCGAGCAGGTCACTCGCTTCTCGCGAAACCAGATCGTGCAGCTGGTTCTGCTGATCGCACTGGTGTACGTCGCGTACCCGTTCATCAGTCAGCTGCCCACCTTCGCCACCGAGCTGGCGTCCATCGACTGGCGATGGGCGCTCATCGGATTGCTGATTTCCGCCGCCACGTACTTCGGCGCCGCGGCGGCCCTGTGGGCGTGTGCGTCGGGTGCGGTGAGCTTCGTGAACACCGCAATTATGCAGGTGGCCAACACATTCGCGGCGACGACGACCCCGGCCGGTGTCGGTGGACTGGCGCTGAGTGTGCGGTTCCTGCAACGAGGCGGATTGACCCTCACCCGATCCACTGCGGCCGTCGCGCTACAGCAGCTGGTTCAGGTCATCTCCCACGTGACGCTCCTGATCGTGTTCTCCGTGGCGGCAGGTCAGTCGGCGGATCTCTCTCGCTTCGTCCCGAGTGCGACCATCCTCTATCTCATCGCCGGCGTCGCTTTCGGTGCGCTCGGAGCGTTCCTCTTCGTTCCGACGTTGCGACGCTTCCTGCGCACCGCGGTACGTCCACAACTGGCCGAGGTCTATGCGGATCTGTCCGAGTTGGTGCGGCACCCCACGCGGTTCACGATCATCGTGGCCGGTTGCGCCGCTACGACACTCGGAGCTGCTTTCGCTCTATGGGTCAGCGTGGAAGCGTTCGGCGGCGGAACCACGTTCATCACCGTCACCATCGTGACGATGATCGGTGGCACTCTGGCAGCTGCTGCCCCGACACCCGGCGGCATCGGCGCGGTGGAAGCGGCGTTGATCGGTGGACTGGCCGCATTCGGTCTGCCCGCCACCATCGCGGTGCCCTCGGTTCTGCTCTACCGCGTTCTGACGTGCTGGATTCCGGTGTTCCTGGGCTGGCCGATCATGCGCTGGATGTCCCGCAAGAACATGATCTAGCGGTGTAGCGGGCACGAACCCGGATAACAGTGCAGCCCAATGCACCTCACGGGAGACGGCGCACTGCGCACACGTCATCACCGGGTGCCGATCGAACGGGGCCACCCAGCTCAGAATCACCAAAATGCGAATTTGGCAGACCGTCCAGCACTGGGCGCACGCTGCAGCGTGCTCCGGACGCTGGACGGTGCGCCAAAACTCGGCCGATCAAATGGGTCCGCGGGAACTGTCTCGAGGCGGCTCTACACTCGTTCCATGGCTGAACTGTGGGTCGAACGCACCGGAACGCGTAGGTACACCGGCAAGAGTTCACGTGGTGCCGAGGTTCTGGTGGGGTCCGAAGACGTCGACGGCGTGTTCACACCCGGCGAGCTGTTGAAGATCGCGTTGGCCGCGTGTTCCGGGATGAGCTCGGATCGGCCTCTTGCACGGCGTTTGGGCGACGACTACGACGCCACGATCCGCGTGTCCGGTACCGCCGATCGGGACAACGAGGTCTACCCCCGACTCGACGAAGTGCTGACCGTCGACCTCAGCGAACTCGATCCCGAGGCACGCGAGCGACTTGTCACCGTGGTGACCAAGGCTATCGACAAGGTGTGCACTGTCGGGCGCACCCTGAAGGCTGGGACGACGGTCGACCTGACCATCGACGTCGAGTCGTGAGCGACCAACGTCTCAGCGCCTGGGTTCACGGAACGGTGCAGGGTGTCGGATTCCGATGGTGGACGCGCTCACGTGCCCTCGAGCTCGGGCTGGTGGGGTCGGCCACCAACGCGGCGGACGGGCGTGTGCACATCGTCGCCGAGGGGCCGAAAGAGAAGCTGGACGCATTGCTGACAGCGCTGCGCTCCGGCGACACTCCCGGAACCGTGACGACGGTCGTGGAAGATTTCTCGCCGGTACGCGGTGGACTCACCGGTTTCGTCGAACGCTGAGCGTCATCGATCGAACGCAGTGAGTAGGCTCGACCGCCATGCACTTGAAGAGTCTGACGCTGAAGGGCTTCAAGTCCTTTGCCTCGGCGACGACTCTGCGCTTCGAGCCCGGCATCACGTGCGTCGTGGGTCCCAACGGTTCGGGTAAGTCCAACGTCGTCGACGCCCTGACCTGGGTGATGGGGGAGCAGGGCGCCAAGGCCCTGCGCGGCGGCAAGATGGAGGACGTCATCTTCGCGGGGACGTCCGGGCGTGCGCCGCTGGGGCGGGCCGAGGTGACGCTGACCATCGACAATTCCGACGGCGCGCTGCCGATCGACTACTCCGAAGTGTCGATCACCCGCCGGATGTTCCGTGACGGCGCCGGTGAATACGAGATCAACGGCAGCTCCTGTCGATTGATGGACGTACAGGAATTGCTGTCCGACTCCGGCATCGGCCGCGAAATGCACGTCATCGTCGGGCAGGGCCGCCTGGCAGCCATCCTGGAATCACGTCCGGAGGATCGGCGCGCGTTCATCGAGGAAGCCGCCGGTGTGCTCAAGCACCGCAAGCGCAAGGAAAAGGCCGTCCGCAAGCTCGACTCGATGCAGGCGAATCTGGCGCGGCTCACCGATCTGACGACAGAATTGCGCCGCCAGCTCAAACCACTCGGACGGCAGGCGGAGGTGGCGCGTCGAGCGCAGACCGTGCAGGCGGACCTTCGGGACGCACGGTTGCGCATTGCTGCCGACGATCTGGTCACCCGTCGCGGTCAGCTCGCCGAACAGTCGGACGACGAGAGCAAGGCACGTGAGGAGTACGCGGCCGTGCAGGAAGCCCTCGCCGAGGGTGAAGCGGTGCTCGCCGAGGGTGAGCAAGACCTCGCCAGGTTGACTCCGAGCGCAGAGGCGGCTGCCCAGACCTGGTTCCAGCTCTCGGCTCTGGCCGAACGGGTGGGCGCGACGGTGCGCATCGCGTCCGAGCGGGCACGGCATCTCGGTGACGAGCCGGAGGATCGCCGCGGCCCGGATCCGGACGAACTCGACCATCGTGCCGAGCGGGTCGCCGAAGAAGAGATGCAGCTGGCCGAAGCCGTCGAGTTCGCCCGCGCCACACTCGATGCCGCGCGCGAACAACTCGCCGAGCGCGAGGCCGTCGCTACCGACGCCGAGCGAGCGCATGCAGCCGCAGTGCGTGCGGTGGCGGACCGGCGAGAAGGTCTGGCTCGCCTCTCGGGTCAGGTGGACGGGCTGCGCGCCCGCTCGGAGTCGTACGACGCGGAAGTCGAACGGCTGGCGGGTGCTGTCGACGACGCTCGCCGGCGTGGGGACGAGGCGCAGGCCGAGTTCGACGTCGTGCAAGACAAGGTGGGAGAGCTCGACGCCGGGGAGGCCGGACTCGACTCCCAGCACGAGAATGCCGTCGAGGCACTGACCATCGCCGAATCGCGGGTCGCGGAACTGCAGGCGGCGGAGCGGGAGTCCAGTCAACGGGTGGTGTCGCTGCGCGCTCGAATCGACGCTCTGACAATGAATCTCGAACGCGGTGACGGCGCAGCGTGGTTGGGGGAGAGCGGTAGCCACGGCGTGGTCGGTCGTCTCGCGGACCGTCTCGGTGTCGAGGCGGGATACGAGGCGGCGGTCGCCGTGGCGCTGGGGGCGGCCGCCGACGCGGTCGTCGTCGCCTCGTCCGACGATGCGCGCGGCGCCGTCCTCTCGCTCAAGCGTGAGGATGCCGGTCGCGCGGCCATCGTGCACCCTGCTCTCACCGCCGGTACCGACATCGACACCGATCCGGGTACGTCGATCCTGACGAAAATCGATCCGCACGAGTCCATTCGCGGTGCGCTGACGTCGTTGCTGGCGAGAACATACGTCGTCGATACGGTCGACGATGCGACAGCACTGATCGGCGCTCATCCGGATGTCAGGGTGGTCACGGTCGATGGTGACCTCGTCGGCCTCGGGTGGATCGCGGGCGGTTCGGACCGCCGGCCGAGCACGCTGGAGGTGCAGGCGTCCATCGACGAGTCGGTGACCGAACTGGCGATCAGCGAGCGAAAGACCGAAGAATTTGCCGCCGCGCTGTCGGGTGCGCTGGCCGAGCAGACCGATCGACGCGAAGCCGCCGATCAGGCTCTCGCTGCATTGACCGAGTCCGATGCAGCGATCGCCGCCGTGTACGAGCAGCTGGGCCGGCTCGGCCAGGCTGCTCGCGTCGCCCACACCGAGTCGACCCGATTGCAGCACCAACGCGAACGTGTGGAACGACAGCGCGACGAGGCCGTCACGGCTCTGGCGGAGCTCGAAGAACGAGTCCGTCGAGCCGAGGACGATCACGACGGGAGCGCCGACGGCGACGGGGAGGCCGAGGAATGGGCCCGCGCCCGCGAAGACGCCGCAGCGGCCGTCACGGAGGTCAGGTCCGTCGAGGTCGAAGCCCGACTGTCGTTGCGCACGGCGGAAGAGCGCGCGGAATCGGTTCGCGGAAAGGCGGACCAACTACGGCGCTCCGCGCGAATGGAGCGTGAAGCCCGAGTCCGTGCCGAGCGCGCTCGTGCCCACCGCGCTCGTTCGGCCGCGGTGGCTGCCGCCGTCGCGGAGGCCGGAA
>JBASAM010000025.1:0-52893 GCA_049650605.1 Rhodococcus sp. (in: high G+C Gram-positive bacteria)
GCGCGTGCCGACCACCACGCGCGCCCGGCCACGTGCGGCGGCCAACCACCGCCGATATCGCTCGGCGGGCCCCAGACCCGCGGCGAGCGCGACGACGGACGACGGGTCCAGCACCTCACGGCACGCCGCGTCGACTCGATCCAGATCGCGCTGATCAGGGACCACCAGGATGGCGCTCGCACCGGACGCCACGGTCACGGCCGCGAGGTCGGCGAGTCGTGCGGGCCAGTCCTCACCCGGCACGGCCTGCCACACCGCGCGCGGCGCTCTTCCGTCGGCCAGGGCGCCGAAGAACTCGAGCCCGTGGTGGTAGGTCGACCACATCGCACGCCTGTCGACCGGTGCGGTGGGAACCGTTGGCGTCGCGGATTCATTCTCCACTCGGGCGTGTCGCGGCGGTATCGCAAGCCGGACGACGTCCGATCGGGTGCCTGCGTATCGCGCAGCAACGGCCTCGACGAGCCCGGCGATCTCGTCGCCCAGCACTGGTTCGTCGGACACCACCTTGTCCAGGAAGCCAAGTTTTCCCGGGTGTTCGCTGGCGTCCATTCGCTCCAACAGGTAGCCATCCACCAGTCGACCGGCGAACCGCACGCGCACCCGCGTGCCGGGCCGAGCTTGCTGGTCCAACGTGTCCGGAACGAGATAGTCGAAGTCGCGATCGAGGTGGGACAGCGCCAGCATCGGAAGCACCCGTGCAACAGGTGCGGTGGCGGCCGGTGAGGGCGCGCCACGTCCAGTGGCAGCACTCACCGACCGACCCCCTCCGAACGCTGCTTACAGGCCGGCCGCGGAACGGAGCTTGTCTGCGCGGTCGGTGTTCTCCCACGGCAGGTCGATGTCGGTGCGGCCGAAGTGTCCGTAGGCCGCCGTCTGCGCGTAGATGGGACGCAGCAGATCGAGGTCACGAATGATTGCGCCGGGACGCAGGTCGAAGACCTCGTTGATCGCCGACTGAATCTTGACGGGGTCGACGTTCTCGGAGCCGAAAGTCTCCACGAACAGGCCCACGGGAGCGGCTTTGCCGATCGCGTACGCCACCTGGACCTCGACACGCTCGGCCAGATCTGCGGCGACGACGTTCTTGGCCACCCAGCGCATCGCGTACGCGGCACTGCGATCCACCTTCGAGGGGTCCTTGCCCGAGAATGCGCCGCCGCCGTGACGAGCCCAGCCGCCGTATGTGTCGACGATGATCTTGCGACCGGTCAGTCCGGCGTCACCCATGGGACCACCGAGAACGAACTTGCCCGTCGGGTTGACCAACAGCCGCACCGACGACGTGTCCAGAGAATCGTGTGCGAGGTCTGCCAACACCGCGTCGAGGACGTGCTGCTTGATGTCCGGGGTGAGCATGTTGTCCAGGTCGATGTCGGCCGCATGCTGGGTGGAGACCACGACGGTGTCCAGTCGGACCGCCTTGTTGCCCTCGTATTCGATGGTGACCTGGGTCTTGCCATCCGGACGCAAGTAGGGCAGAACTTCGCTCTTGCGTACCTCGGTCAGCCGACGTGCCAGTCGGTGCGCCAGCGCGATCGGCAGCGGCATCAACTCGGGCGTGTCCTTGATGGCGTACCCGAACATCAGTCCCTGGTCACCCGCACCCTGGCGGTCGATCTCGTCGTCGCTCAAGCCCTCGACGCGCGACTCGTGCGAGTTGTCGACGCCCTGGGCGATCTCGGGCGACTGGGCACCGATGGCGACGTTGACGCCACAGGAGTTGCCGTCGAATCCCTTGGCCGACGAGTCGTACCCGATCTCGAGCACCTTCTCGCGCACGATGTGCGGGATGTCGGCGTACGCGGTGGTGTTGACCTCACCGGCGACATGGACCTGACCGGTGGTGACCAACGTCTCGACGGCAACGCGTGCGCGGGGGTCCTCGGTGAGGAGCGCGTCGAGAATCGAGTCACTGATGGCGTCACAGATCTTGTCCGGATGCCCCTCGGTGACCGATTCGCTGGTGAAAAGCCGACTTGCGGACGTGCTCACAGATATTTCCTCTCGTACACGCGTGACTGGTTGTGTCGACTCACATCGCACGGCTCCTCGACTCGTGAACCGCCCGTGAGATATGACATTAGACGACTGGCGCCGGCGCTTCCGGCGGTGCGATCACCGGGAATTGTCGGCGCTCGTACAGTCCTCTCCCCTGGTGATGGGTCGGGTACTCAGCAGCGGCGCGAGCGCGTCGAGCACCCGCGCGGACATGAGCGCCTTGGATCCGTGTTCGAGTTTCACCTCGGCGCCGTCGCTGGACAGGATCCAGCCGTCGTTGTCGTCCATCTCGAAGGCTTTACCCTCTCCGACGGCATTCACAACCAGCAGATCGCATTTCTTGCGAGCCAGTTTCTGCCGGGCATGGGTCAAGACGTCACCGTGCTCGTCGCCCGTCTCCGCCGCGAAGCCGACGATGGCCAATCCGGCAGGCAGATCCCCGTCCGTTCGCGACGCCACCAGCCCGGCGAGGATGTCAGTGTTGCGCGTCAATGCGATCGAGTCGGGCTCGTCCGCGCCCTTCTTGATCTTGCTGGTGGCCAGCGTCGTCGGACGGAAGTCCGCGACCGCTGCCGCCATGATCACCGCGTCGGCGTCCGCCGCGGCCTCGCCCACCGCGACCCGCATGTCCTCGGCCGTCCGCACGTTCTCCACGGTGACGCCGGCGGGTGCGCTGAGTTCACTGGTGTATCCGGAGATCAACAGGACGTCCGCGCCGCGCTGCGCGGCGACGCGCGCCAGCGCGTATCCCTGTTTCCCCGAGCTTCTGTTGCCGAGAAAGCGGACGGGATCTAGTGGCTCGCGGGTTCCGCCGGCGGACACCACCACACGTCGGCCTTCGAGGTCACGAGGCAATGCCGTCGGCAGTTCCATGAGCAGTTCGGCGATACCGGCGATTTCATCGGGCTCCGGAAGTCGCCCGGCTCCGGTGTCCTTGCCGGTCAGCCGACCCGAAGCGGGTTCGATGACGGTGATGCCGCGACGACGCAGAGTCGCGACGTTCTCCACGACTGCCGGGTGATCCCACATCTCGGTGTGCATGGCGGGAGCGAAGACCACCGGACACCGCGCCGTCAGAAGCGTGGCGGTGAGCAAGTCGTCCGCGCGACCCGTGGCCGCTCTGGACAACAAATCGGCGGTGGCCGGTGCGACGACAACAAGATCGGCGGTCTGGCCGAGCCGAACGTGCGGCACCTCGGGGACGTCCTGGAAGACCCCGGTGTGCACCGGGTTGCCGGACAGCGCTTCGAACGTGGCTCTACCCACGAACTGCAAGGCCGATTCCGTGGGAACCACGCGAACGTCGTCCCCGGCCTCGGTGAAGTGGCGGATCAGCCCACACGCCTTGTAGGCGGCGATCCCGCCGCCGACGCCGACGATGACGTGGCGTCGCCGCGGCGACTGGGCGCTCACTCGCCTTCGACGTGCTCGAGAAGGTCGGCGTGGATCTCGCGCAGGGCGATGGACAGCGGCTTTTCCTGCAGACCCGGCTCGACCAGCGGACCGACGTACTCGAGGATGCCGTCACCGAGCTGGTTGTAGTAGTCGTTGATCTGGCGGGCACGCTTGGCCGCGTAGATCACCAACGCGTACTTGGAAGACGTGCGGTCGAGCAACTCGTCGATGGGCGGGTTGGTGATGCCCAGCGGGGTGTCGTACGTCGCCACGTCGATGCGGGAGAAAGAATCGGACGCGCTCGCCAAGGGACTACTCACAAATGCTCCTACAAAAGTTCACCGGGGCGGATGCCCCGGAAGACGAAACCGGTCTAAATGGGCGGCCATGAGCTCGAGATCAGCCCGTCGAGTCGCCGCCGACCAACAAGGATACCAACTCCGAGCTCGCTCGGTCGACATCGTCGTTGACGATGACCGTGTCGAACTCGCTCTGCGCCGCCAACTCCTCGTGCGCCGTCTCGAGCCGACGCTCGATCACGGCCGCCGGTTCGGTGCCGCGTCCGGTCAGTCGGTCTACCAGCACCTCCCAGGACGGCGGAGCCAGGAACACCAACAACGCCTCGGGGGCCGCCGTCCGAATGGCCCGCGCACCCTGCAGATCCACCTCGAGAAGTACCGGTTCCCCCGTCGAGATCGCGTCGCGCACCGGACCTGCCGGAGTACCGCTGCGGTGCAAGCCCCGGTGGATTTCCGCCCATTCGAGCAGTTCACCATTCGCGATCATGCGGTCGAACTCGGAGGCCTCGACGAATCGGTAGTCGCGGCCGTGGACCTCGCCCGGACGAGGGTCACGCGTCGTGGCCGACACGCTGAAATACAGATCGGGAAGCTGCTCGCGCACCTTCGCGACCACACTGGATTTTCCGACGGCAGAAGGGCCGGCCAGTACCACCAGCCGACCCTTCGTGAACGATGCTGTGTCGTTCGGCACTGCCGTCGACTCGTTGTCAGTCGACACGGCAGATGTCAGGCTTCGAAATCGAACCTGGCGAGAAGCGCCTTGCGCTGACGATCGCCCAGTCCGCGCAGACGGCGGGTGGGGGCGATCTCGAGCTCGGTCATGATCTCCTGCGCCTTGACCTTGCCCACCTTCGGCAACGCCTCGAGCAGTGCCGAGACCTTCATCTTGCCCAGGATCTCGTCCTCCTCGGCATCCTTGAGGACCTGCTTCAGGTCCGTCCCGCCGCGCTTGAGGCGCTCCTTGAGCTCAGCCCGCACGCGACGTGCAGCTGCCGCCTTCTCCAAGGCAGCAGCACGCTGCTCGTCGGTCAACTGGGGAAGGGCCACGGTTCCTCC
This sequence comes from Rhodococcus sp. (in: high G+C Gram-positive bacteria), assembly GCA_049650605.1. Lineage (GTDB taxonomy): Bacteria > Actinomycetota > Actinomycetes > Mycobacteriales > Mycobacteriaceae > Rhodococcoides. Next base: position 4,752 of record JBASAM010000025.1, read on the forward strand.
GTCTCATCGGTGTATCTCTGGTCGTTCGGGTCCTGCATGTGCCAGCACTCTGGCAAAACCGGTTACCGCCACCGGATTGACCAGCGGCGATAGCGACCGTACTCACGCTCAGCGGTGAATGCGAACTTGCCCCCCCGCCACCCGAGCGAGGGAACGGTGGTCTATGAGAGAGCGCTCTCCACGTCGTCTCGCGCACGCAAAGCCGCGTCCCGAAGATTCGCGACCGACGGACCGCGGCGCAAAATGTCGCGGGATGAGTTGGGCAGCAACAACTCCGACGACCCCCGAAACAAGTCCGGGAGGTCGCGAGCGGTGGCGCCCTGCGCGCCCACACCCGGCGCCAGGATCGGCCCGGAAAATTCTTCGAGATTCAGACCGTGTCCGCGTGTCGCGCCCACCACCAGGCCCATGACGGCGTCGTTCGATCCGGCGTTCACGGCTACCGCTGCGTCGACCACGTGTTGCGCGACGGTGGTTCCGCACCCGATCGTCGCCTGCTGCAGCACGGCACCTTCGGGGTTCGACGTCCGCGCCAGTACGAACAGCCCGCAACCGTGCTGAGTCGCCTGCTCCACGAACGGCTCGAGGGCGCCCACTCCGAGGTAGGGCGAGACCGTCACCGCGTCGGAGGCAAGCGGTGACGACGGTTCGAGCCACGCGCGGGCGTACGCCTGCGACGTACTGCCGATATCGCCGCGCTTGGCGTCGGCGATCACCAGCACCCCCGCCGAGCGCAGATCGGCAATCGTACGTTCGAGCACCGCGATGCCGCGAGAGCCGAATCGCTCGAAGAACGCGACCTGAGGCTTGACCAACCCCATGGTCGGCGCGAACGCCTCGACGCAGACACTCGCGAAGCGCTCGAGTCCATCCACCGAATCGCCGAGGTCCCAGGATTCCAGCATTCCCGCGTGTGGATCGATACCCACACACAGCCGACCCCGCGCCCGCACGGTCGCGCTCAGGCGCGCACGCCAGCGCCCGCCGGGCCCGCTGTCGGTCACCGCCGCGTGGTTTCCTGCGGAGCAGCCGACACGCCTGCCGACGGACCACTCCCGCCGCGGTGGAACGTCGACAACGTGCTGTGCAGATCCTGCAGGGACTGCACACCGATATCGCCACGGATGCTCGCCTCGATGCCCTGCACGGCCGCGGCGGCGCCTTGCACCGTCGTGATGCACGGGATGTTGCGGGCGACGGCCGCGCTACGAATCTCGTAACCGTCCACGCGCGGACCGGAGTTGCCGAACGGGGTGTTGAACACCATGTCCACCTCGCCGTCTCGGATGAGATCGACCACGGTGCGCTCCCCCTCTTCGAGCACGTCGGAATGCTTCCGCACGACGTCACTGGCAATTCCGTTGCGCCGCAGCATTTCCGCGGTTCCCTCGGTTGCCAGAATCCGGAACCCCAGATCGGCGAGCCGCTTGATCGGGAACACCATGGACCGCTTGTCTCGGTTGGCGATGGAGACGAAGATCGAGCCGGTCACCGGCAGCGACCCGTACGCCGCGGTCTGGCTCTTGGCGAACGCGGTGCCGAAATCGGCGTCGATCCCCATGACCTCGCCGGTCGACTTCATCTCGGGACTGAGCAGAGTGTCCACGCCGCTGCCGTCCGCCTTGCGGAATCGATTGAACGGCAGGACCGCTTCCTTGACCGCCACGGGTGCGTCGAACGAGGAGTGCCCGCCGTCCCCTGTCGCCGGCAGCACGCCGTCGACACGCAATTGCGCGATCGTGGCGCCGAGTGCGATGCGCGCGGCCGCCTTGGCCAGCGGCACCGCAGTCGCCTTGGAGACGAACGGCACGGTACGGCTGGCGCGCGGATTTGCCTCGAGCACGTACAGAACGTCGTCCTTGAGCGCGTACTGCACGTTCAACAGACCACGGACGCCGATGCCGAAGGCGAGCGCCTCGGTGGAACGCCGCACCGCGTCGATGTCGGTGCGTCCGAGAGTGATCGGCGGCAGCGCACACGCCGAGTCGCCGGAGTGGATACCGGCCTCCTCGATGTGCTCCATGACGCCGCCGAGGTACACCTCGGTGCCGTCGCACAAGGCGTCCACGTCGATCTCGATGGCGTCTTCGAGGAACCGGTCCACCAGCACGGGATGCTCGGGAGTCAGCTCGGTGGCGCGGGAGATGTAATCGTCGAGAGATTTCTCGTCGTAGACGATTTCCATCCCGCGTCCGCCCAGCACGTACGAGGGCCGCACCAGCACCGGGTAGCCGATCTCACCGGCGATGCGCTTGGCGCCGTCGAAGGTGGTGGCGGTGCCGAACTTGGGCGCGGGCAGGCCGGCCGCCAGAAGCACCTCACCGAATTCCTTGCGATCCTCGGCGAGATCGATCGCCTCCGGCGAGGTCCCGACGATGGGAACTCCGGCGTCCTGCAGACGCTGCGCCAACCCCAGCGGGGTCTGGCCGCCGAGCTGGCACAGCACGCCGACAACGCCAGGGCCACCTTCGCCGGACTCCTTCTCAGCGAGGTACACCTCGAGCACGTCCTCGAACGTCAAAGGCTCGAAGTACAGCCGATCCGCCGTGTCGTAGTCGGTGGAGACGGTCTCGGGGTTGCAGTTGACCATCACGGTCTCGTAGCCCGCCGCAGAGAGTGTCGTCGCGGCGTGAACGCACGAGTAGTCGAACTCGATGCCCTGTCCGATGCGGTTGGGACCCGACCCAAGGATCAGGACCTTGCCGCGCTCGGTCTGCGGCGCCACTTCCGACTCGGCGTGGGGGTCCAGCTCGTAGGTCGAGTAGTGGTAGGGCGTCTTGGCCTCGAACTCTGCCGCGCAGGTGTCGACCGTCTTGAACACCGGCCGCACCCCGAGGCGGTGCCGCAGCGACCGCACGCCGTCCTCGCCGGCAAGTTCGGGTCGTAGCGCCGCGATCTGTCGGTCCGACAGGCCTGCATGCTTCGCGCGACGCAGCAGGTTCTCGTCCAAAACGGGTGCATCCAGAAGCGTGGCGCGAAGCTCCACCAAACCGGCGATCTCGTCGACGAACCAAGGATCGATGCCCGACGCCGCGGCGACCTGCTCGACGGTACCGCCCAGACGCAACGCCAACTCCGCGTCGTAGATGCGTCCCTCGGTGGGGACCTTCAAGTCCGCGAGCACCGCGTCGAGATCCCGGGCGCGCTCCCCCGCCAGCACCTCGTCAGTCACGGTCCAGAAGCCCGCAGCCTTGGTTTCGAGCGACCGCAACACCTTCCCCAGCGCCTCGGAGAAGTTACGGCCCAGGCTCATTGCCTCGCCGACCGACTTCATCGTCGTGGTCAGCGTGGGGTCGGCGCCGGGGAACTTCTCGAATGCGAATCGTGGCGCCTTGACCACCACGTAGTCCAGCGTCGGCTCGAAGCACGCCGGCGTTTCCTTGGTGATGTCGTTGACAATTTCGTCGAGGCTGTAGCCGACGGCGAGCTTGGCGGCGATCTTCGCGATCGGGAAGCCGGTGGCCTTCGACGCCAGTGCGCTCGATCGCGACACCCTAGGGTTCATCTCGATGACGATCAGGCGACCGTCCTTCGGATCGATCGCGAACTGGATGTTGCAACCGCCGGTGTCGACACCCACCTCGCGCAGGATCGCGATGCCGAGGTCTCGCATCTTCTGGTACTCACGGTCGGTCAGCGTCATCGCCGGAGCCACGGTCATCGAGTCGCCGGTGTGGACGCCCATCGGGTCGACGTTCTCGATCGAGCAGACGATCACGACGTTGTCGCGATTGTCACGCATGAGCTCGAGCTCGTATTCCTTCCATCCGTAGATGGACTCCTCGATCAGTACGTTCGCGGACGGCGAGGCAGCCAGTCCGCCGCCGGCGAGCCGCTCGAGATCCTCGGTGGTGTACGCCATGCCGGATCCGAGCCCGCCCATGGTGAAGCTGGGGCGGATGACGACGGGCAGACCGAGTTCGGCCACCGTGTCGTGGACTTCGTCCATGGTGTAGCAGACGCGTGAACGAGCGCTCTCGCCCCCGACCTTGGCGACGATGTCCTTGAACTTCTGCCGATCCTCACCTCGCTGGATGGCCTCGAAGTCTGCGCCGATCAGCTCGATGTCGTACTTCTCGAGAATGCCTTGCTCGTGTAGCGCTACGGCGCAGTTCAACGCCGTCTGCCCGCCGAGGGTGGCCAACACGGCGTCGATCGGGTGGCCGGCCGCTTTCTCCTTGGCGATGACCTTCTCGACGAACTCCGCGGTGATCGGCTCGACATACGTGGCGTCGGCGAACTCGGGATCGGTCATGATGGTCGCCGGGTTCGAGTTCACGAGGCTGACCCGCAGGCCCTCCTCGCGCAGGACTCGGCACGCCTGGGTTCCGGAGTAGTCGAACTCGCAGGCCTGACCGATGACGATGGGTCCGGACCCGATGACCAGGATGTGCTTGAGGTCTGTGCGCCGTGGCATTACTGGCCGGCTTTCTTGTCGAGGAGCTGCAGGAAACGGTCGAAGAGGTACTCGGCGTCGTGTGGGCCGGCGGCCGCTTCGGGGTGGTACTGCACCGAGAAGGCCGAATCGTCCAGAAGCCGAACTCCTTCCACGACACCGTCGTTGGCACACGTATGGCTGACCACCGCACGACCGAACGGGGTGTCGAATTCCTCCCCCGCCTCGCCTTCGAGTGCGAACCCGTGGTTCTGAGCGGTGATGGAGATACGACCGGTGTGGTGCTCGATGACCGGGATGTTCATGCCGCGGTGGCCGAAGGTCATCTTGTACGTGCTGCGGCCCAATGCACGGCCGAGGATCTGATTGCCGAAGCAGATACCGAACAGCGGTGTGCCGTCGCCGAGGACCTGCTCGGTGAGGCGCACCACGGAGTCCGCCGTGGCCGGATCGCCCGGCCCGTTGGACAGGAAGACACCGTCGGCGCCGAGGTCGCGGACGCGGTCGATGTCGGCGTTCGCCGGAACCACGTGCACGCGAATGCCGCGCTGGGCGAACATCCTCGGAGTGTTGGACTTGATTCCCAGATCGACCGCCACCACCGAGTACCGAGCCTCACCGACCGGTTCGACGGTGTATCCGGTATCGGTGCTCACCTCACCTGCGAGATTCGCACCCGCCATGCCGGGCTGATCGGCGACGGCCGCGACCATCGTGTCCACGTCGGCAAGGGTGTCTCCCGAGAAGATCCCGGCTTTCATGGATCCGCGCGTACGCAGGTGCCGCACCAGGGCTCGCGTGTCGATCTCGGCGATACCGACCACCTTCTGGCGGTCCATCTCATCCTCGAGGGTGCCCGTTGCTCGCCAGTTCGAGCTTCGGCGGCTCAGATCACGCACGGCGAACCCCGCCACCCAGATCGTGGAATCGTCGGCACTTCCGTCGGGGCCGACGGACTCGTTGTCCTCGCCGTTCCAGCCGGTGTTACCGATCTGCGGCGCCGTGGCGACGACGATCTGTCGGTGGTAGCTGGGATCGGTGAGGGTCTCCTGGTAACCGGTCATTCCGGTGCAGAACACTGCCTCGCCCAGGGTGGAACCCCGGGATCCGAACGCGGTGCCTCGGAAGACCCGTCCGTCTTCGAGGACCAGTGCCGCGGCGTCCTGGCTGCTCACGCGGTCTCCTTCTCGTCGCTGATCGTGGTGGTGGTGTCGACCCAGAGTGGGTAGACGGTTTTGTCGTCGGCCCTGAAGCCGGTGTCGATCTCGGTGCCGGTGGGCAGCTCCCAACGGACCACCAACAGGCCGTCCTTGGTCATGACCTTGCCCGCCAGTCCGCGCTCCGTACGAACCGCGCGAAGCGACTCGGCCGGCATCCAGATGTCCGACTCGCCGTTGCGCTCGAGCAGGATCCCCCGCTCGAACCTGGTGAGCGTTCCGGTGGCGCGATACCCGATGTCGCCGACGGCGATGCGGTTCTGCCAACTCGGCGCGAGGGTCGACCCGACGTAGAGACCGGTACAGGCGGTCACGGTCACGGCACCCTTGTCATCGGGCGCGGTGGGCAACGTCCCGATGGCCTCGCTCTGCCTCTTCTGGCGGTTCTTCCATCCCCACACGATGAGCCCGATCATGGCCACCCAGAACACCAGGAACCCGACAACCAGCAGCACTCTGTCCATCAGATCGCTCCTACTACGGCACCGGCGCGGCTGGTGATGCGACCCCGCAGCAGCGTCGCGGTGACCTTGGCGGGAAGTTCCAGCGCCTCGTAGGGGGTGTTGGACGACAGCGATACCAACTCCGCCCCGTCGACGGTCCACCGTGCGTCCGGATCGACCACCGTCAGGTTGGCCGGCTCGCCGACCGCAATCGGTCTGCCCTGATCGGTCAATCCGACGATCTCGGCGGGTCGCTCGCTCATTACCCGAGCCACACCGCGCCAGTCGAGCAACCCGGTCTCCACCATCGTCGACGCGATCACCGACAGCGCCGTCTCGAGGCCCAGCATGCCGGGACGCGCCTGCGAGAACTCGCAGCACTTGTCCTGCTCCGCGTGCGGGGCGTGATCGGTGGCGACGCAGTCCACGACGCCCGACGCCAGTGCGGCGCGCAACGCTCGGGTGTCGGATGCTTCGCGCAGCGGCGGGTTCACCTTGTTCACCGCGTCGTACGTCTCGAGGCGAGAATCGTCGAGGAACAGATGATGCGGGGTGACCTCGGCCGTGATCGAGATGCCCTGCTTCTTGGCCCAGTCGATCAACTCGACGGTTCCGGCAGTGGAGGCGTGGCAGATGTGAACGCGAGCTTTCGCATCGCGGGCGAGGATCGCGTCGCGGGCAACGATGGACTCCTCGGCCGAACGCGGCCACCCGGCAAGCCCGAGTCGCGCCGCCGTCGGTCCCTCGTGGGCGACGGCACCTGCGGTGAGTCGCGGTTCCTCGGCGTGCTGCGCGACGAGCACCCCCAGACCTGCCGAATACTCCAAGGCGCGTCGCATCAACAGCGGATCCGCGACGCAATGACCGTCGTCGGAGAACATCCGCACCGCGCCGATACCGGCGTTCATCGTCGCCATCTCGGCCAGAGCCGTGCCCTTCAGCCCCACCGTGACCGCACCGACGGGATGCACGTCGACCAGTCCTACCTCCTGACCGCGGCGCCACACGTGGTCGGTGACCACTACCGAGTCGGCCACCGGATCGGTGTTCGCCATCGCGAAGATCGCGGTGTACCCACCCAGAGCTGCTGCGGCAGAACCGGTTTCGATCGTCTCGGTGTCTTCGCGGCCGGGTTCGCGAACGTGGGTGTGCATGTCCACGAAACCGGGCAGAAGCACCCCTCCCGCACCGTCGATCACCTCGGCGTCGTCGGGCGCGTCGATGTGCTCACCGATCTCCGAGATCGTCGTTCCCTCGATCAGGACGTCCACCGGCTCGCCCTCGCCGTAGGGGCGAACACCTTTGATCAGTACCGACGCGCTCACCGTCGATCCCCCGTGGTGACATCGGAGCCGATGAGTAGGCGGAACAGCACGGCCATGCGCACGTGGACTCCATTCTGAACTTGTTGCAACACTGCCGTTCGGGGGGCGTCGGCCACCGAGAACCCGATCTCCATCCCGCGCAGCATCGGACCGGGATGCAAGACCACTGCATGGTCGGGCAACATGTCGAACCGCTTCTGAGAGAGCCCGTAGCCGATGGAGTACTCGCGGGCCGAGGGGAAGAAGCCACCGTTCATCCGCTCCGCCTGGACGCGAAGCATCATGACCGCATCCAGCGCGGGCAGCTCGGAGTCCAGCGACGGTGCCACCGTCACCGGCCACGTCTCGATGCCCACCGGCAACAGTGTGCGCGGCGCGACGATCACCACCTCGGCGCCCAGAGTTGCAAGGAGGAACGCGTTGGATCGCGCGACCCGGCTGTGCAACACGTCGCCGACGATGGCGATGCGGCGCCCCTCGATACCGCCGAGGCGTTGGCGCAGGGTCAGCGCATCGAGCAAGGCTTGGGTGGGGTGTTCGTGGGTTCCGTCCCCGGCATTGATCACCGCGGGCCCGGAACCGTCCGGCAGGGCCGTCCATTGAGCGATGCGGTGGGCGGCGCCCGACGCGGGATGCCGCACGATCAAGGCGTCCGCGCCGGCCGCGCGCAACGTCAGGGCGGTGTCTCGCAGCGACTCCCCCTTCGACGCCGACGAGCTCGAGGCACTGACGTTGATCACGTCGGCGCTCATCCACTTGCCCGCCACCTCGAACGACACTCTGGTCCTGGTGGAGTTCTCGTAGAAGACGGTCATCACGGTCTTGCCGCGCAGCGTGGGGAGCTTTCGCACGTCGCGACCGAGCAATGCCTGCTCGAAGCGTTCTGCCTCGTCGAGGATGTCGGTGGCGTCTGCGCGGGACAGATCCATGGTCGAGAGCAAGTGCTGGGCACTCATGACAGCTGCACCCCGTCGCGGTCGTCGTGTTCGGCGAGCAGCACCGACACGTCCTCGGTACGCGCGGTCGGCACGTTCTTTCCGACATAGTCCGCCCGCAGCGGCAGCTCGCGATGGCCGCGGTCGATCAGCACGGCCAGTTGCACCGCCCGCGGGCGACCGAGATCGCGCAACGCGTCCAGCGCGGCGCGCACGGATCGACCCGAGAAGAGCACGTCGTCGACGATCACCACCAGCGCGTCGTCGACTCCGGTGTCGGGGACCGACGTGCGTTCGAGGGCGCGATGCGGCTTGCTGCGAAGGTCGTCCCGATAGAGCGTGATGTCGAGAGAGCCGACCGGCGGCCGGATACCGGAGAACTCCTCGATGCGATCGGCCAACCGGGTGGCCAGGATGGATCCGCGGGTCGGGATGCCGATGAGCATCAACGGTGCCGCGTCGGGCGAGCCGAAGGCGGTCTTCTCGATGATCTGGTGGGCCATCCGGGCGATCGTGCGGCCGACATCGGCCGACGACAGAAGCTCGCGGGGCTGTCCAGCCTGGCCGGGAGGGGGTGGGGTACCGAACTCGTCTGTTGACACGAGAGCAGGTGACCTCCTTCTCCGCCTCACTGGACGGATCGTTAAAGGATGTCGAACGCACTCACTATAGCAACGGCGAAGACGACGAAATCAGCCCGAACCGGACTCAACGAGCATCCTCGGCGGTGTTCTCGGTCACGGCGGTGTTCTCGGTCGGAGCGGGGTGATCGTCGTCGACTGCGGTGCGGGACGCCGGCCGTGCGGCAGCAGCAGCACGCACCTGCGGAGCAACCAACACGATCTGCCCGAGTACACCGTTGACGAACGACGGCGAATCGTCCGTCGACAGCTGCTTCGCCAGCTCCACTGCCTCGTCGACGGCTACGACCGGAGGAACGTCGACGGCGTGCAGCAATTCCCACACTGCGACGCGGAGAATGGCGCGATCGACGGCCGGGAGCCGTTCCAGCGTCCACTCGTGCAGGTGGTCGCCTATGACCGAGTCGATGCGATCGAGGTTTTCGGCGACGCCGGCCACCAGGGTGGTGGTGTACACGCTCACCGGCGCGACGGTTTCCTCGGACGCGGACAGCTCGCCACGCTCGGTGGTGAGTGTCACGGGATCGAGATCGCGCGCTTCGGCCTCGAAGAGAAAGTCGACCGCGCGCTTACGAGCCTTGTGCCGAGCACCGAGCTTCTTAGCCGCCGGTCGGACGGAGTTCTTGGCAGGCTCGTTCACTCAGGAATTCACGCGCCCGAGGTAGTTGCCGTCACGAGAGTCGACCTTGAGCTTGTCGCCAGTATTGATGAACAGGGGGACGCTGATCTCGGCGCCGGTCTCGAGCGTCGCCGGCTTGGTGCCGCCGGTGGATCGATCGCCCTGCAGGCCCGGATCGGTGTGCTGAACCACCAACTCGACCGTGACCGGAAGCTCGACGTACAGCGGGAGCCCCTCGTGCATCGCGACCTGCACCGACATGTTCTCGAGCAGGAACCGGGCGACCTCCCCGATAGTCGCTTCCGCGACCGAAATCTGGTCGAAGGTGTCGCCGTCCATGAACACGTAATCGGTGCCGTCGTGGTACAGGTAGGTCATGTCGCGGCGGTCGACCGTGGCGGTCTCGACCTTCACACCGGCGTTGAACGTCTTGTCCACGACCTTGCCCGACGTCACGTTCTTGAGCTTGGTGCGCACGAAGGCAGGGCCCTTGCCCGGCTTGACGTGCTGGAACTCGATGATGGACCACAGCTGCGTCTCGATGTTGAGCACGAGCCCGTTCTTGAAATCACTGGTGGAAGCCATTTGCTTCGCATCTCCTCTTGTACGTCGTCTGGTCCGGTACTCACCGCGGGGCCTGCTCGCATCCCCGACTTCTGGCCGACGGCCTACAGCTCGGTGAACTCTTTGCTGGTCAGTGTGAGCAGTTCCGACTCGTCCTCGCGGACCACGAGCGTGTCCTCGATCCGTACGCCTCCGCGACCGGAGAAGTACACGCCGGGTTCTACCGTCACTGCTGCACCGCGGAGAAGTGTACCGGTGCCGGTCGCACCGATTCCCGGCGCTTCGTGGATCTCGAGTCCGACGCCGTGGCCGAGCCCGTGCAGGAACCTGTCCCCGTGACCCGCGTCGACGATCACCGAACGCGCTGCTCCGTCCACGTCCCGCACCTGCGCACCGGGCTTGACCGCCGCACGCCCCGCCGCCTGCGCCCGGGCCACCAGCTCGTACAGGTCCCGTTGCCACTCGGCGGGCCTACCCAGAACGTACGTGCGTGTCATGTCCGAGTGGTACCCGTCCACCGCAGCACCGAAGTCGAACTTGACCAGGTCGCCCTGCTCGAGGACGGCGCCCGTCGGCCGATGATGAGGTACTGCCGAGTTGGCGCCGGTGGCGACGATCGTCTCGAACGAGATGGCGTGCGCTCCGTGCTCGAGCATCAGGAACTCCAGATCGATCGCCACCTGCTTCTCGGTACGCCCGGCGCTGATTCCGCCGCGCTCGATCAGCGCTGCGAGCGCCGAGTCGGCGACGCCGCACGCCGTACGCAGCGCGGCGATCTCGGATTCGTCCTTCACTTCGCGCAGTTTCTCCACCAGACGCGGCAACCGGGACAACCTCAGTGACGACGCTTCGTCGGTCCAGCGCTGGTGATCGTCGACGGACACCACGTGAGACTCGAAGCCTACGGTCGACGCACTGTTCGACCGCTCGGCCGCGTCGCGCAGCAGGCGGACCGGGCCGGCCCGGTCGATCACCGCGACGAGATCCGGTACCTGCTCGGCGATCTGCGTGATGTATCGCCCGTCGGTGCAGACCACCGTTCGCGACTCGTCGGCGGCCGTGTCGTGGGCACTGAGCAGCAGCGAGCCACTCGATCCGGTGAATCCCGTGAGGTATCTCAGGTTGAGCAGATCGGTCACCAGCAGCGCGTCGGCCTCGTGTTCACGGACCAGGTCTCTGAGTGCTTCGCGTCGAGCAACGCGGTCGGGTACAGACATCGTTCGAACCTACCGCGCACCAATATGTGGGCAGACACACACGCGATCGTCGGTGGTGATTACTGTGTGCAGCATGACTGGGTGGGTTGTACGTGGGGTAGTGATGGGGCTTGTTCATTTCGCTGCGAGGTTGATTCTCGCGTTGGCCGTGGCGGGGGCGCCGTCGCAGGGATCGGTTCTTCGAACGGTCACGCTGGTGGCGGTCATTCTGATCGCCGCCGTATGGGGCGGTATGAACGGCATCGCCGCGGGGCGCGGTGGTGAGGACGAAGACCATCGCACCGACTTCACCATCTACTGGCTCAAGGCAGCCGTGGTGGCCGGGCTGCTGGGCGGATTGATCAGTTGGCTGTTCACCGTGATTTCCGGCGTCGCTGTCAGTACCAATTCGCTGTTCTTCGAAGTCACCTCCGGCGCGGCGTTCACCATCCTGCTGGTCTTCATCCCCGCCGTCATCGCGGTTACCGTCGGACGCCGGCTCGCCGGACGGAAAGAGAAGAAGGACGCCAACCTTCGCCCCGGCAAGATTCACGACAACCGGAACGACGATCGCGAGCGCGTGGGGTCTGGCGCTCCGGCGCGCGAGGACTCCGCTCGTCGCGGTGACAGCGAACCCGATACCGAAGTCTTCGACCGAGTCGACGACGGGACGAAGCGGACCAACTTGTCCAAGGATGACCGAAGAGGAACCGCCGACTAGGTCGCCGAGTCGGTAGTCCTCCCCGCGGACATCAGAGGAAGACCGACGACGCGGACGGCCCGTCCTCACGTGCGACGGCGGAGTATGCGCCGGCCAGCAGTGACGGGTCCGGTCCTTCCAATCGGCCCGGCTTGGCCAGATCGTCGAGCACGACGAAGCGCAACAGACCGTTGCGGTTCTTCTTGTCCGTCTGCATCCCCGACAGCAGATGAGCGAATGCGTCTGCGTCGTAGCTGACGGGTAGGCCCACCGACTGCAGGATGGAGCAGTGGCGATCGGCGACGTCGTCGGAGAGCCGGCCGGCCAGACGCCCGAGTTCGGCCGCGAACACCAGGCCCACCGACACCGCCGCGCCGTGACGCCACTTGTACTTCTCGCGCCGCTCGATCGCGTGGCCCAAGGTGTGCCCGTAGTTGAGAATCTCGCGCAGGTCCGACTCGCGCAAGTCCGCTGCGACCACGCGCGCCTTCACCTCGATCGACCGCCGAATCAACTCGGGCAGAACGTCACCGGTGGGATCCAACGCTGCCGCCGGATCCGCCTCGATCAAGTCGAGGATCACCGGATCGGCGATGAAGCCGGTCTTGATCACCTCTGCCAGCCCCGCCACGATCTCGTTGTGCGGCACCGTCTCGAGCGTCACCAGGTCGACCAGCACAGCGGCAGGCTCGTGAAACGCACCGACGAGGTTCTTGCCCGCATCGGTGTTGATGCCGGTCTTACCGCCCACCGCAGCATCGACCATGGCCAGCAACGTCGTCGGCACATGGACGATGCGAACCCCGCGCATCCACGTGGCCGCCACGAAGCCGGCCAGGTCGGTCGCCGCTCCCCCTCCCAGGCTGACGACGGCGTCGCTGCGAGTCAGTCCGATACGGCCCAGGACCTCCCAGCAGAACCCGGCGACGGCCAGATCCTTGCCGTCCTCGGCATCCGGGATCTCGATGCGGTGCGCGTCGATACCCTTCTCGGCCAGAGCCGCTCGAACCGCCTCGGCCGTTTCGGCCAGCGGGGGCTGATGGAAGATCGCGACGGTGCGGGTTCCCTCGAGTTGCTGGACCAACTCGGTGAGGAGCCCCCGACCGACGATGACGGGGTACGGGCTTGCCGACTTGACCTCGATGGTCACGGGTTCGGTCACGAGCGCTTCTCCTGTACTGAGGGCGGATCTTGTGGGGGTCTACGGCCAGGATCGGTGGGGATGGGGCGGCCGCCCTTACGACGGATACGACGGCGAGGTGCGTCGCGCTTGGACTGCGCTTTTGCCTGGGGGGTGGGCTGCGCCCGGGACGCTACGGGACCATCTGCGTGCGACACCCCGAGCCTGCCGAGTGCCGCCGTCACCACACGTGCCGGGCTGCGACCGTCGGTCCGTATCCGAATGGTGGCCACCGACCGGTACAGAGGTCGACGCGTACGCATCAACTCGCGATACCGAGCACGGGGGTCCGCGCCGGCCAGAAGCGGACGTGTGGCATTGGCATTGTTCGCGCCCGTTCGGCGCAGCCCTTCACCGACACTGATTTCGAGATACACCACCGTGTGCCCGCGCAACTCCTCGCGAGTCCGGTCGGAAAGGATCGCGCCGCCTCCCAGCGACACGATCCCCGGGTGGGTGCGAAGCGCGGCGATGACGATGCGCTCTTCGATCTCCCGAAACACCGCCTCCCCGTCCTCGGCGAAGATAGTGGGAATCGACCGGCCGGTCTCACGTTCGATGGCGACATCCGTGTCGTAGACCTCGGTCCCCAGGGCCTGCGCCAGACGCCGGCCGATCGTGGACTTACCAGCGCCAGGAGGTCCGATCAGCACCGCCCTCGGAACGATGGCACCGCCGGCGCTCGCCTGCGCTACAGACTTCCTCGGCCCCGGCAACGGCGGCCGGCCTCCGGCCTGCCCGGGATCACTCGACCGGCCTCCGGCCTGCCCGGTCATCGGGGCGGGCGGGCTTGCGCGTTCTCCACATATCGGCGAACGTTGCCGGCCGTCTCGGCCACTGAGTCCCCACCGAACTTCTCGAGCGTGGCGCGTGCAAGCACCAACGCCACCATGGTCTCCGCCACCACACCCGCTGCAGGAACAGCGCACACATCGCTGCGCTGATGGATGGCCACCGCGCTCTCACCGGTCGACATGTCGACGGTCGACAGTGCGCGCGGCACCGTGGAAATGGGCTTCATGGCTGCTCGCACTCGCAACGGCGCACCGTTGGTCATGCCGCCCTCGATGCCGCCCGCACGGTTGGTGCTGCGGGTGATGCCGCCGGGACCGGGTGCGATCTCGTCGTGCGCGGCGCTGCCGCGGCGGCGTGCAGTCTCGAAGCCGTCGCCGACCTCGACACCCTTGATCGCCTGAATGCCCATGAGCGCTGCTGCGAGTTGTGCATCGAGTTTGCTGTCGCCGGTGACGAAGGAACCGAGGCCCACGGGGAGTCCGTGCACGACGACCTCGACGATGCCACCGAGGGTGTCGCCGTCACGCTTGGCAGCTTCGATCTCGGTGATCATGGACTGCTCCGACGCAGCATCGAAGGCACGAACCGGACTGGCGTCGATCGCGTCGCTATCGGCTGCCGCCGGTTCCGGGCCGGTGTACGGGTCGGACGCACCGATGGAAATCACGTGCGAAATGACGTCGACACCGAGAACCTGCTTCAAGAACTTGCGAGCGACGGTTCCGACTGCGACTCGGGCCGCGGTCTCCCGAGCGCTGGCTCGCTCGAGCACCGGCCGCGCATCCTCGAATCCGTACTTCAGCATTCCCGAGTAGTCGGCGTGGCCGGGTCGCGGACGAGTCAGCGGCGCGTTGCGCGCCAGATCTGCGAGAACGGCCGGATTGACCGGGTCCGACGCCATGACGGTTTCCCACTTGGGCCACTCGGTGTTGGCGACCTCTATGGCCACCGGTCCACCCATGGTCGAGCCGTGGCGGACCCCACCGATCACGGTGACCTTGTCGGCCTCGAACTTCATCCGGGCTCCGCGGCCATAGCCCAGACGCCGACGTGCCAGCTGGGCCCCGATGTCGTCCGAGGTCACTTCGACACCGGCCACCATGCCCTCGAGGACGGAAACCAGGGCAGGGCCGTGAGATTCTCCGGCAGTAATCCATCGCAACACCCGTCAATCTTTTCACGTACCGATCGCTGCCCACGCCACCAGGGTCGCCGCGCACATCGACGGACCGTGCGGCACCGCACCGCGAACTCGGCGTAGGGCCAGGCCCAGTGCAGCAGTACCCATCGGCGCGCAGGCGGCAGCCCACCACCACGCGCTTCCTCCCGAGGTCGCAGCCGCGGCGCCCAGCGGTATCGCCAGCTTGACATCGCCGCCGCCCACACCGCCCCGTGACACGACGTGGACCATCGCGTACAGCAGCGCGAGCAGAACTCCGCCGGTGAACGCGGCAAGCCCGAGTCCGTCCCACGCCGCAGCAGTCAGTACTGCCACCGTTCCCGGCCCCGTCAGCGCGTTGGGTAAGCGGCAGCACGAATAGTCGACCAACGTGAGGCACACACACCAGTACGCGAGGGCGGCGAAAGCGTCGCCCGCGGGAATCATGGCCGCGATGGCGAACAGCGGTGCGCACACCACGGCGCCGGGGAGGTTGAAGCGTCGATGGTCGGCATCGATCCACTGCTGAACCACAACGGGCGCGGACCAACCGGCGACGAGCCCGACAAGTGCAGCGCAGGCGATATGCATAGGTTGAGCGTGGCATCCCGGATGTCATCGGACCTGCCAAAAATCAGGCACCTGTGGACAAGTCCGGTGAGCCCCCGAGCCTGTGCATCGCCGTCGCCCTACCGGTCGCCGCGCGCATCGCTCGACGCCGCGCGCACCATGCACGGTGCGCGCGGCGATGGGCGATGCGCGCGCGGGGCGGAGTGTGCGCCGCCAGGGCCACAGGTCGATACTTCCGGACGTGACTCTCTTCGCCCACGATCGCGCCGTGATCCACACCGCGGTAAGCCTCGCCCGGACTCTCGGCGAGAACCCGAACCACACCGTCGCGGCAGCGGCACTGGACACCGTGGGCCGAATCCACACAGCCATGAACGTCTTTCACTTCACCGGAGGCCCTTGTGCCGAGCTTGCCGTGCTCGGCGCTGCTGCTGATGCTGGGCCTCTACTGACGATCGCGGCGGCGGGAGACAGCGGTCGCGGAGTCATCGCACCATGCGGACGGTGTCGACAAGTTCTGCTGGATCTGCACCCCGACGTGGCCGTTGCGATGCCGACGCCCGACGGTCCTACGCTGCGACCGATCCGGACATTGCTCCCGGGCGCGTACCTATCGCCGAGCGACCGTCCACGCAGGATCGTGCGGTTCGACGGTCGGTACTTCGACGCGGTCGCGTCCGGCGAGAAAACCGTCACGGTCCGCTGGGACGATCCGATGGTCGTCGGGCCTGCCGTGCTGGTGTTCGAAGACGACTATTCGATTCGCACTCTCGACGGCGTGGTCCAGAGCGTCGACCGGCACGGTATCGGCGACGTGACCGCCCAACAGCTGCATATCGAGTCGGACGACGACGTCCAAGAGTTCGTCGCCGGACTTCGCGAGCGCTACGAGGCCATGCCGGACGATGCGCACCTCGACGTCGTCACCTTCGCCCTCGCGTGACGAGCCGACACGCACTCAGTTCGCGCGCGCATCGCTCGACGCCGCGCGCACCGTGCACGGTGCGCTAAACGACGGGCGATGCGCGCGCGGGGCGGAGAGTGCCGCAGAAAGCTCAGAGAGCTGCCAGCGCTTCTTCCATCGCACCCCGCGGAGCGGGCTGACCGGTGAACTGCTCCACCTGTCCCAACGCCTGGTTCAGAAGCATCGCCAGCCCCCCGACGACGACTCCCCCCGCACGCGAAACAGCCTCCGCCAGCGGCGTGGGCCACGGGTCGTAAATTGCGTCCAGCAAGAACGGCGCCCCTGACAGTGCCTCCGCGAACGGAGCTGCACCGGCCGCGGGAACCGTGGATACGACGGCAGCACAATCAGGTACGGCGGCAGCGATAGCGACAGCGTCGAACGGCACCCACGTGACGTCCAGGCCGGCGGCCCGTCCACACTCCATCGCGCCCCGTGCTCGACGCTCGTCGCGGGCGACGAGCTGCACCGATCTGGCACCCAGCGACGCGAGAGCGACCAGTGCCGGGCGTGCGGTTCCGCCGGCACCGACGACCATTGTCGGGCGACCATCGAGGTCGGTGATCCCGGCGTCGGCAAGAGCACCTGTCACTCCGTCGACATCGGTGCAGTCGGCGCGCCACCCCGCATCGGTGCGCACCAGGGTGTTGGCCGAGCCGACGGCAACGGCGCGGTCGGTGCGCTCGGTGGCGTACTCCAACGCGGCGAATTTGCCCGGCATGGTGACCGACAACCCCACCCACTCGGGGCCGAGGCCGTCGACGAGGCCGGGCAACTGCTCGCCGGTGCACTCGAGTCGCTCGTAGGTCCACCCGGTCAACCCCAACGCCGCATACGCGGCGCCGTGCAGAGCGGGCGATTTCGAGTGTGCGACGGGCGATCCCAGAACCGCAGCCTTGCGGCCGGCGCTCACCGTCCGCTGTCCAGGAAACCGTCTTCGACCAGCTCGATATTGGCCAGGTGCTGCTCGTAGCTATCCGTGAAGAGTGTCTCACCAGCATTGTTGATGGTGACGAAGTAAAGCCAGTTCCCCGGTTCGGGTGCCTCCGCCGCCTCGACCGCCGCAACCCCTGGCGAGCAGATGGGGGTGGCGGGTAGCCCTTGCATCGCGTAGGTGTTCCACGGCGTGACGTTCGCTCGATCGAAGTCGGTGGTGGCTACTTCGGTGGTGTCCAACGAGTAGTTGACGGTGGAGTCGAATTCGAGCTGCTGACCGATGGCCAAGCGGTTGAGGATCACCCGTGCCACCTTCGCGAAATCCTGTGGAAGTGCTTCGCGCTCGATCAGCGACGACGCGATCAGCACCTGATACGGGTCCAGCCCGGACGACTCGCCGGCGGTGAGCAGGCCCGTGTTCTCGTAGACGGTGGCCGACTCGCTGACGAGCTGTCGAAGGATGTCGGTCGGCGCAGCCGTCGGGTCGAAATTGAACGTGCCCGCAGCGATGAGGCCTTCGAGCTGACGGTCCCTGTCAGGCACCTGTCGCACGGCATCAATCGCCCAGTCGGCCACGCCGAGCGCCGCGGGATCGTCACCAGCTCCGGCTGCATCCAGATCGCCGTACGTCACGCACGGAATACCTTCTCCGACTGCGCAACTGGACTCGGAAATGATGGTGTAGATGCCCTTGCGTACGGCGCCGGTGTTCACATCGGTGGAGTCGTGCAGCTGCCGCCCCTCGGCGATCTGAATCTGCCCGACGCGTGACGCTGGATCGACCAGCGCTGTCACCGCGTCGGCGGCACTCATCTGAGACTTCATACGGTAGAAACCTGGTTGCACCGAACTCATTGCAGTGTTCGAGACTGCCGCCTCGTAGAACGCAGCGGAGCTGGCCGTCACGTCCTTGTTCGCCATGGCAGTGGAGATCTGTTCGGCCGTGTCGCCGGGATTCACCTCGACTACCACCGCGGCGCCGCCCGGTCCGGGGTAATCCTCGGCCACGGTCACGCCACCTCCGAACACCTTGGACACGCCCCACACACCCGCGATGGCGACGAGGCCCAGCAGCACCACGGCTCCGAGTGCGCCGATGACGCGCGAGCGTCGTTTCCGGCCCGCCGCGGCCCGATCGCGCCTGGTGTCGGCACGACTCGTCTCGGTATCGCGTGACGGTCGCCGTCGGCTGGGGCGATCCTCGGCGAGCGGTGTTCGACGAAGATCCTGTACCGGTAGATCCAGCTCGTCGGTGTCCCACTCGTCGCGTCGGCCCTGCCGACGACCGCGATCGTCCTCGCTCACTGCGTAGCCCCCGACCCACCGGTCTGTTGTTCGGGCATCGTTGCCCCTCCCTCGTTCGCACCGTCGTCGTTCTCCGCTCGCGCGAGCACACGACGACGTTCGTCCAACCATCCTTGCAGGATCGCGACCGCTGCGGCCTGATCGATGACGGATCGTTGATTCTTCGCGCGTACACCGCTTTCGCGTAGACCGCGCGCCGCACTCACGGTAGTCAGTCGTTCGTCCGACAGTCGCACCGGCACCGACGGCGCCGCACGCTGTAGAACACGGGCAAAACGGACTGCGAGTTTTGCTGCTGCTCCGGGTTCACCGCGCAACGTGCGCGGAAGACCGACGACGATCTCGACTGCTTCGTACTCCTCCACCAGCTCCACGAGCCGACGCACATCGGCGGAGTCGGTGTGATTCTTCGACGAGCGAGCGACGGTCTCGACCGGGGTGGCGATGGTGCCGTCCGGATCCGACGACGCGACGCCGATGCGCACACTTCCGACATCGACGGCCAACCGCCGTCCCCTTCCGGGATCGTCGACGCCGGGCCGATCGGGAACAGAGCCCGTCACGGTTGTCAGTGTCCAGCGATCTCGGCGACCCGAGCGACGAGCGCGTCGATCGCCGCCGGAATGCCGGCCGCGTCGGAACCTGCGCCCTGTGCGGTGTCGGCTTTGCCACCGCCGCGACCACCGATACTGGGCCCGAACGCCGCGACCAGCTCACCCGCCTTCACGCCGAGTTCCTGGGCCGCCTTGGTCGTGGACACCACGAACGGCACCTTGCCGTCGGCGTCACCGAACAGTGCGACCACCGCCGGCTGGGTTCCGAATCGGCCTCGAACATCGCCGACAAGAGTGCGCAGATCCCCGGCGCCGACACCGGCAGGCGCCGGCTCCGCGACCAGCAGGACCGATCCGATGCGACGAGCTTTGTCCACGAACGACGACGCGGACGACAGCACCGCAGCCGCGCGCGTCGCGTCCAGTTCCTTCTCCGCGACGCGCAGACGCTCGACGAGTGTCTCGATACGAGCGGGCACCTCGTCGCTGGGAACCTTGAGCGACGACGCGACACCGGCGAGCAGAGCGCGCTCTTTGGCCAGATACTTGTAGGAATCGAGGCCGACGAACGCCTCGACGCGGCGTACCCCCGAGCCGACGGACGACTCGCCGAGGATGGTCACCGGGCCGATCTGCGACGACTGCTGCACGTGGGTGCCACCGCAGAGTTCCATCGAGAACGGACCGCCGATCTCGACGACTCGTACCTCGTCCCCGTAGTTCTCTCCGAAGAGCGCCATGGCGCCCATCGCCTTCGCGTCGTCGAGGTCGGTGACAAAGGTGTTGACGGCGAAGTCGGACGCGACGGCCTCGTTGGTGACCGCCTCGATGTCGGTGCGCTGCGATTCGCTCAACGCACCTTGGTAGGTGAAGTCGAACCGGAGGTAGCCGGGCTTGTTCAGCGAACCGGCCTGCACGGCGTTGGGTCCGAGAATCTGCCGCAGCGCGGCATGCACCATGTGCGTGCCCGAGTGTCCCTGAGTCGCACCGCGACGCCACTGCCGGTCCACATGAGCACCGACGGTGTCGCCCTCGGTGATCTGACCTTCGTCCACGGTGATCTTGTGGACCCAGACCGTTTTCGCGATCTTCTGCACGTCCCCCACCGTGGCCGAAACCCCGGGAGCGGTGAGCGTGCCGATGTCGGCCAGCTGGCCACCGGACTCGGCGTAGAGCGGACTGCGATCGAGGATCACCTCGACGCTCTCTCCCGCCGACGCGGTGGGAACGCGCACACCGTCGGAGATGATCGCGAGGACTGTGGTGTCGGTGTCGAGTTCGTCGAAACCGGTGAACTCAGTGGGGCCCCGGTCGAGAAATTCCTTGTAGACCGACAAGTCGGTGTGTGCGTGCTTGCGAGCTCGGGCGTCGGCCTTGGCGCGATCTCGCTGCTCCGCCATGAGGGTGCGGAACCCGGCTTCGTCCACCTGCAATCCCGCTTCCGACGCCATCTCGAGCGTCAGATCGATCGGAAAACCGTAGGTGTCGTGAAGCACGAAGGCCTCGGTGCCGCTGATGGACGTGCCACCGGATGCGGTGACCGCCTCAGCGGCATTCTCGAACAACCGCGAACCCGACGAGAGGGTGGCCAGGAACGCCTTCTCCTCGCCGACCGCGACGGATTGGATGCGCTCGAACTCCGACGTCAGCTCCGGATACGACTCGGCCATGGTGTCACGCACGACCGTCACGAAGCGCGACATCGACGGATCCTCGGCACCCAGGAGTCGGGCACTGCGCACGATGCGTCGCAGCAATCGCCGCAGGACGTAACCGCGTCCGTCGTTGCCGGGTGTGACGCCGTCCGCGATGAGCATCACGGCGGTGCGCGCGTGATCCGCGATGACCCGGAACCGGATGTCCGCCTCATGATTCTCGCCGTAGCGTCGGCCCGAGAGCGCCTCCGCCTCGGTGATCACCGGACGGACCAAGTCGGTCTCGTAGACGTTGTCGACATCCTGGAGCAGAAACGCCACGCGCTCGACGCCCATTCCGGTGTCGATGTTCTGGCGGGGCAACGGACCGAGGATCTCGAAGTTGTCCTTGCCTGTCCCCGGTCCGCGCTCGTTCTGCATGAAGACGAGGTTCCAGATCTCGATGTAGCGATCCTCGTCCGCCTCGGGGCCGCCTTCCTTGCCGAACTCCGGGCCTCGGTCGTAGTAGATCTCCGAGCACGGACCGCAGGGCCCGGGAATTCCCATCGACCAGTAGTTGTCCGCCATCCCGCGCCGCTGAATGCGCTCCTCCGGCAGTCCGGCGACCTCCTTCCAGATCTCGATGGCGTCGTCGTCGTCGAGATAGGCGGTGGCCCAGATACGTTCGGGATCGAACCCGTAGCCGCCGTCGTCGACGGACGAGGTCAGCAGAGTCCAGGCGAAGCCGATGACCTCACGCTTGAAGTAGTCGCCGAACGAGAAATTGCCGGCCATCTGAAAGAAGGTGTTGTGCCGCGTGGTGATGCCGACGTTCTCGATGTCTCCGGTGCGGACGCACTTCTGGACGCTGGTCGCACGTGCGAAGGGCGGCGTCCGCTGACCCAGGAAATACGGCACGAACTGGACCATGCCGGCGTTGATGAACAGCAGATTCGGATCATCGAGAACCAGGGATGCGCTGGGTACGGGCGTGTGCCCCAATTTCTCGAAATGGTCGAGGAAACGACGGCGAATCTCGTGAGTCTGCACCCGAACACCCTATCGCGCGAGTTCGACCCACCCGGTACGCCTGCTCAGGACCGCGGCGACCGTGCGCGCACTATTCGTCGCAGCTTCCCCACCCGCGTCTCGAGCTCCCGCTCGGCCCCGTGACCGGTCGGGCGATAGTAGTCGGTGCCCACCAGCTCGTCCGGCGGATATTGCTGGGCCAGAACGCCGTCCGGATCGTCGTGTGGGAACCGGTAGCCCACGGCGTTGCCGAGCGACGCCGCGCCGGCGTAGTGACCGTCACGTAGATGCGGTGGAACCGCCCCGGCCTTGCCCGCGGCGATATCGGACATGGCCGCCGACAACGCCGACGTGACCGCCCCCGACTTCGGTGCGGTCGCAAGATGAATGGTGGCTTGCGCCAGCGCGAGCCGCGCCTCCGGCATTCCGATCAGCTGCACGGCCTGCGACGCCGCAGTGGCCGACAGCAATGCCGTCGGGTCCGCCATGCCGATGTCCTCGCTGGCATGCACGACCAGCCGACGGGCAATGAATCGCGCGTCCTCCCCCGCCGTGATCATGCGGGCCAGATAGTGCATCGCGGCATCGACGTCGGAGCCGCGGATGGACTTGATGAAGGCACTGATGACGTCGTAATGCTGATCTCCGTCGCGGTCGTAGCGAACGGCGGCACGGTCGACGCTCTGCTCGACGGTCTCGAGGTCGACCGTTCCTCCGCTTCCCGCGGTGTCTGCGGCTGCTTCGAGCGCGGTCAGTCCTCGCCGTGCGTCGCCGCCGGCGAGGCGCACGAGGTGACCGAGTGCATCGTCGGTCACCGTGACCGCCCCGGCGAGACCACGCTCGTCGGAGACGGCGCGGGTGAGCACCTCGCGAATGTCGTCGTCGGTCAACGACCGCAGTTGCAGCACCAAAGACCGAGACAGCAGCGGCGACACCACGGAGAACGACGGATTCTCCGTCGTCGCCGCCACCAGCAGCACGATGCGGTTCTCGACCGCGGCCAGCAGGGCGTCCTGCTGGGTCTTCGAGAATCGATGTACCTCGTCGATGAACAGCACGGTTTGTTCGTTGTTCAGCAAGCGTCGACGCGCGAGATCTATCACGGCCCGAACGTCTTTCACGCCGGCCGACAGCGCCGAGAGCGCTTCGAACTTGCGCCCCGTCGCCCCCGAGATCAACGACGCCAGGGTGGTCTTACCGGTGCCGGGAGGGCCGTAGAGCATCACCGACGCCGCACCGGAGCCGTCCACCAGCCGCCGCAAGGGTGCGCCGCGGGTCAGTAGGTGACCTTGCCCGACCACTTCGTCGAGGGTCCGAGGTCGCATCCGCACGGCGAGAGGTGCCGACGGTGCCCCGGTCCGCGCCCGGATGGGTGGTGCGTCGGTGGGTAGCGCACCGGTCGGAGGCTCGAAGTCTGGAGTATTGCTCTCGCGGTCCCCGTTCTGCTCGAACAGCGTGTCCGCGGAGTCACCCTCGTCATGTCCCACCATCGAGTCCCCGGTCATCGGTTCAACCGGCAGTGTCGGGCCAACGCGCCGCCAGCGCGCCTCGAACTCGGTCGGCGAAATCCGAGACGTCCGGTTGCGCTGCAGTGCGGGCGTAGTCGGACAAGATCGCCCATCGAGCCGACAGCGCAACCGATCGAGGCACCGACAGATGGTGCTGACGGAGCGCGGCGTTGCGAGTGTCGTCGTCGGGCAGGAACCAGTAGGTGGTCAGCCACGCCCAGATGAGCTGGGCATCGAGCAGCGTGGCCTGCAACGTCTGGTCGTCGGCGAGGTCCGGCCAGATGCCCACGACCTCGGCCCGCCATGCGTCGACCATGGCCTCGGCGCGCTGCGGCGTGAGATCGAGTCGGCACAAGCAGCCCGGGTAGGACAGCAGGGTGTAGGCGACGTCGAGAGTGGCGTCGCGGTACCCGCCCCACTCGTAGTCGAGAAATCGGACTCCCTCGTCGTTGACGATGATGTTGTCCGGGCAGAGGTCGGAGGGGCTGAATGCCCGGTGACCGCCCGACCCGAAGAGCCTGGCGGCCCGCTGGACGGCCGCGGAGACGAACTCGGGAACCTCGATGTTCAGCTCGCCTCTCATCAGGTGCGGGACACGCTGCACCGCGTCGGCGACCTGATCGGTCATACCGTCGCGCGTGTGGGCAATACCCGCCCGGCCGAGCAGTGCGCCGAAATCTTCTTCGCGGCCGAAGGTAGCGGCGTGCATCCGTCCGAGTGCCTGGGCCATGGCCATCAGCGAGTTGGTGACCGACGCGGCATCCGTATGGCTGACAAGGGTGGTGAAAGGGGCTGCGTCCCCCAGGTCGCTGAGCACCAGCAAGCGCTCGCTCAGGTCGTAGGCGATCAGCGCCGGGCCGGGCCGGGTATCGCTGGGCATAGCGTTGGCGAACTGGTAGGACACCGCTTCGCGGATGAAGGCTGTGTCGTCCCCGGCACCCAGACCGGTTCTGGTCACCGAATCACTGGATCCGCCGCGAACCTGCTTGATCACCAGCGTCTTCGGCAACTGGAAGTGGTTCTCTGCGACTCTGACTCGCAGGACCACCGTGCGTCCGCTGCCGCCGAGATCGACGGGATCGACCAGAGTGACGGGAGCACCGGTTCTTCTCGCGAGAAGTTCTCGTGCCGCCGCCACGGCTTCGGGCACAGGATCCGCCACCAAGAGAGTCATCTGTTCTCAACCTACCCGAATCTGGGCTCGCATTCGCCAACGTGTCGATGTGCGTCCGCCACGCAGTCGCTTACCGGCCTGAACAACCACGTACGTGTTCCCGGCCGTCTTACAGCATAAACGGACCGAACGTAACGTTAGAGAGCAGGTGCGTCCGCTGTGGAGTACGCCACGGGAGCGACATCGACCGAGACGTTGATGGTGCTCCGTTCGGCGTCGGTGTAGATGATGCCGCGCAGCGGCGGCACGTCGTTGTAGTCGCGACCCCACGCGACCGTGGCGTAGCGCTCGTCGACCAGTTGGTCGTTCGTCGGGTCGAAGGCAAGCCACACGTCTCCGGGCAGCCATACCGCAGCCCACGCATGGGTGGCGTCGGCACCGATCATGCGTTCCTTGCCGGGAGGCGGTTGAGTGGCCAGGTAGCCGGAGACGTACCGCGCCGCGAGCCCGATCGATCGCAGGCATGCGATGGCGAGGCGCGCGAAATCCTGGCACACGCCCGCCCGTGCATCCATCACCTCGGCGACCCTCGTCGAGACGGTCGTCGAGCCGGACTTGTAGGTGAAGTCGGTGAAGATGCGAGTGGTCAAATCGACGATCGCGTCCACCAACGGCCGGTTCGGAGTGAAAGACCGCAGCGCGTAGTCCCGCACCTCGGGGGAGATCTCCGGCGGCACCAGATCGAGCACGAACTCGACGGCCATGGCACGTCCGTCCTCGATATCACTGCCGGCGCGTGGCCGGGCGTTCTCCCACGGCCGCGCAGCGTCACCGGTGGTGAGGCGAGCCGGGTCGGGTGGGTCGACGTCGACGAGCGAACGCGCCGTCACCACCAGTTCGTCGTGATCGCGGGTGACATGGAAGAACACGTCGTCGTTGCCGTACACGTCGTGACCGGACGACTGATCTGCCGGACTCGGAGACACCGTGACCGACGACTCCACCACCCGTTGACCCTCGAAGTCGCGCGGAGTCAGGAACCCTCTGCCGAAGGAGGATTTCACCGAGTCGGAATAGGTGTACGCCGTCTCGTGAGTGATTCGATATCGGCGTGTCGACGATTCCTGCGGATGCCCGGTCACGTCAGAATCCTTCCGCCACCGCTGCCCCACAACGGCTGCGTTCCGCCGGGCACGGTGAGATGCGACCGAGCTATGAGATCGGCCAATTCGATCAGCGAGGCATGGATGGCCTCGAGCAAATCATCCAACTCGGACCGCGTACCGGACGAGTCGACGGTTTCCAGATCTCCAGGATCGACCCGGCGCAGGCGGGCAATCATGCGTTCGACCAGCGCCTCGGGCCGCGACGTACCGGTGGCACCGGGCAGCCGTCCCAGACCGTCGAGCGCTCGGTCCAGCTGATACACCAACGAGCGCGGATTTCCCCCGTCGAACAACAGCAGGTCCGCGACGGCGGCGAGACGAATTCGACCATGATGACGGCGGCCGTAGGTGACCGACGATTCCGTCGCGCCCAACACCGACTCGATGAGAACGGATTCGATTGCGGGGATGCGAGCGGTGGTCGCGGTGACCGACATCAGCTTCGTCAGCTGTAGACCGCGCTCGATGCGCTTGCCGACGTCCATGACGAACCACCCCGGATCGCGAACCATGGATTCAGCGGCGAGTCCGGATACCGCGAGCGTCGAGCCGACGATGCGATCCTGCGTCGCCCACAGCGTCGCCTCGTCCATCGGCTGCGCGGCCGCAAGTCGGGCGAGAGCGTTGTCGAGTCTGCTGAACACAGCCCACGTGTCGACGGACAACTGGTCGCGCACCGCACGCGCCGCGTTCTGGCACGCATCGACGGACTGCGCGAGCGAACCCTGCCGGGATGCGTCGAGCGTCAACGACCGGAACTCGGCGATGACCTGATCACGGGTGCTCGTGCCGCTGAACCCGACACCGGTTGCCGACACCGCGTTCACGGCCTCGAGCAGCACTGGAAGAGCCCCGTACCCCTCGAGCCACGGCTTGGAGTGGAACTCCTGGAACCGGTAGCCGGCGGCGACCAGAAGACGAGCCATCGACTCCGCGCGCTCGGAGTATCGACCGAGCCAGAAAAGATCGCTGAGCACACGCGGCGACGTCACCCCCTCGACTCGAGCAGCGGCGTAGCGCGGCAGCACTTCGGTTTGCGCGGGAACAAACGCGATGTCGGCGTCGGCAGGAGTCGCGCGCTGCTCGGATCGAACCCAGATGTCCTTCGCGGCGGTACTCAGCAGCGGGTCGATCGACGGGTCGGACACCAGCACCTGCGCCAACCCGCCGTACATCGGGGTGTACCCCACGCGCTGAGCGACGTCGAACAGACGCAGCGACACCGATCCGGGAACGGCGACATCGGTGGAGCGGCGACTGCCGGTGGGACCGACCGGGGAGGTCGCGAGCTTCGGCCGGTGCTGCGCCGACCACGCCCAGGGCTCGGCCTCGATTCTGGCAAGCAGCTGCTCCTGGTCCGACTGCGACATGGCCGATCCCACCCGGGCCTCTCGAGAATCGGTGGAGCGCAGCAGCAGGGAATCCATGTTGGCCCGGATGTGCGAGAGCGCACTGGGGTCTCCCGCCCAGAACGTCTCGATGGACGGAAGCAGCAGATCCTCGCCCAGAAGCGCACGACACAGAGTGGGAAGCAGCGGGAACAGCGCAGGGTTCTCGAGCACACCGCTGCCGATCGTGTTCACCACCGTCACCACTCCGCGGCGCAGGACCTCGATCAGGCCTACGACTCCCAACTGCGAATCCGATCTGAGGTCGAGCGGGTCGGCGTAACTGTCGTCGACGCGTCGCACCACGACGTCGACGCGTCGCAACGTTCCCAGGGCGCGCATCCACAGCGAACCGTCTCGGACCACCAGATCAGCCGACTCGACGAGCGGAAATCCCAACACCGACGCCAGGTGGGCTTGGTCGAACGCTGTTTCCGAGAGCACGCCAGGGCTGAGCACGACCACGAGTGGATCGTCGACGAACTCGGGGGCGGCCTCGACCAGCGCGAGCCGCATCGCTCGCGCAAACGTCGACAGTTGCCGCGGGCTGGTCTTCTCGAACAGCTCGGGCATGGCCCGCGACATCACCGTGCGTCCGGCCAATGCGTACCCGGCCCCTGACGGTGCCTGCGTTCGATCGGTCAACGCCCGAAATTCCCCGTCGGCGAACCGGGCGACGTCCGTCGCGTGGAAGAACAACTGATGCGGCCCCGGAACGGTGATGCCGTGAGCGCGCCGAATGTAGGCGGGGTTACCGAACACCAGCTCGGGCGGTAGGACGCCGCGCCGAACCAGATCGAGGTCGCCGTAGACGTCTGTGAGAACCAGGTCGAGCAGTCTCGAGCGCTGCAGCATGCCGGCTTCCAGACGCTCCCAGTCCGCCGCCGACACCACGTACGGCAGCGAATCGAGCTCCCACCGAACGGTGGTCGCAGCCGCCGCTCCGCTTGCCCCCGACGAAGGCATCGTGTTGTAGGTGATGCCGTGGTCGTCGACCAGGCCGCCCACGCGCTGCTGGATCCGATCGAAGGCGCTGCGACCCTGCTGCGAGACCGCAGACACCAGATCGGACCACTGCGGCCGGATGGAGGCGTCGTCGGCGATCAGCTCGTCGTGGTGGTCTGTGCCCGACACGGCATCGGTGTACCGCCCGAGCAGTCCTTCCGGATCCGCGGCGCCCTCCGCACGGACATCTACCGCGTTCGAGTCGTTCTGGGCCGACGGACCGGATTCCGGCACCCCGGACATCGTTGCCTGCGCCATTCGCCGGGTGTTCCCTTCGCCTCGCTCGATGTGGGAGACCCCCGCTCCTCTCGCCTTACCGACCGGTCAGGAGAGGAACGAACCCGATCTGCGGAGATCGAGCAGTCCCGGCGCACTGGAGTCGGCAGTGAGACGAGCTTGCATCTCGAGCAATCTACCCACATCGACACGACCCGACGTGAAGCCACCCTCCTCGAATCGGCCACCGCGGCGTGATTCGGCCTCGACGGCATTGATCGGCGGCGCGTCGTACGAGCGACCACCCGGATGGACCACGTGATAAGCGCAGCCACCCAGGGACCGCTGGGACTGCTTTTCCACCAGATCGAAACGCAGCGGACTCTGCACCTCGATGCTGGGATGCAACGCACTCGGCGGTTGCCATGCCCGGTAGCGCACGCCGGCGACCTGGACGTCGGTCTTTCCGGTCCGCACGAGCGGGACCGGTGTGCCGTTGCAGGTGAGCACGAACCGATCGGCGTCGGCACCGGTGACGCTGACCTGAAGTCGCTCCACGGACGAGTCGACGTAGCGCGCGGTACCCCCGGAGGTGGATTCTTCGCCGAGGGTGTTCCAGGGTTCGATCGCACTGCGCAGTTCGATTTCGGCGTCCGCGACCACCGTCGTTCCGATCCGCGGGAAACGGAACTCGGTGAACGGATCGAGCCAGCTGGTGTCGAACTCGATGCCGTGATCGCGCAGGTCGTCGACGACGCGAGCGATGTCCGCGATGACGTAATGCGGCAGCAAATACCGGCCGTGCAGATTTTCGCCGTGCCGGATGAGCGGTGCCTTCAGCGGTTCGTCCCAGAAACGAGAGACCATCGATCGGACCAGCAGCGACTGCACCATGGCCATCTGGTGATGTGGTGGCATCTCGAAACCGCGGAGCTCGAGCAGTCCCAGTCGGCCACGCGAGGAGTCCGGGCTGTACATCTTGTCGATGCAGAACTCCGCACGGTGAGTGTTGCCCGTCAGGTCCGTCAGCAAATGCCGAAGTGCGCGGTCCACCACCCAGGGCGCCGGCGCGGCGTCGGGGTCGGCCGAGGTGCGCACCCGACGAGTGAGCCGATCGATCTCGCCGAACGCGATTTCCATCTCGTAGAGCGATTCCTGCCGACCCTCGTCGAACCTCGGCGCCTGCGACGTCGGACCGATGAAGCGGCCGGAGAACAAGTAGGACAGCGACGGGTGCCGTTGCCACTGCGTCAGCATCGACACCAACAGATCCGGTCGACGCAGCATCGGAGATTCGGTGGGAGTCGCCCCGCCGAGCGTGATGTGGTTGCCGCCGCCGGTTCCACGGCCGGTGCCGTCGTTGTCGAATGCCTCCGTCGACAGCCGCGACAGCCGTGCCTCCCGGTAGAGGGTCTGCATCAGATCGTTCTGCTCCACCCACGACGCCGTCGGCTGCAGGTTGACCTCGATGACGCCGGGGTCGGGCGTAACGGTGAGGGTCTGGATACGCGGGTCGTTCGGAGGGCCGTATCCCTCGATCACCACCGGTGTTTCGATGCGCGAGGCTGCCACCTCGATCCGGGCGACGAGGTCGACGAAATCGTCGAGCAGGTCGATCGGCGGCAGGAAGACGTAGAGAATGCCGTCGCGGACCTCGGCGACCAGCGCGGTGACAGGATTGTCCCGCGGGGCAGTATCCTCGGACGCGGAGTCTGTCATCTCCGACGTCGCAGCGTCGTCCTGGACTCCCTTGCCGGTGGCGGCGATGGTGCGCCGGAGCTGCCTCGGGGTCGCCAACGGATCCCGCTCGGCCAGAGGGTCTGCAGGATTGGCCAGTCGCCCGGGGTTCCATGAGATGGCGTCGAGCGGTAGTCGCAGGCCCGCGGGCGAATCTCCCTCGAGCAGCACGATTCGACCCCGGCGCATGGTCCAGTCGGCGCTCCCCCATGCAGAGTCGTCCTCGGTGCGGTGGATGGGGAGGACGAACGCAGCGGGTTCGTCGGTGCTGGTCTCTAGTTTGTCCAACATCTCCTTGCGCGCCGTCGCAGTGTCGGAGCCCGGCTCGATGTCGTCTTCGCCCTGGTCCTCGGGCGGATCGCCGGCCGGCTTCTTGAGCAGCGCCAACAGTCGGGCAACCGGATCTTCGAACGCGGGCCGCACTTGGGTTTCCGGGAATCGGAAGTCCCCGGCGAGCGCCGCCACCAAGTCCCGGGCCTTCGCCGGGTCCGTGGGGGGCAGCTTCTGGTCTTCGGGGAGCCAGGGGTCGGCGGTCAAGGTGTCGTCGTGCCACAGCGCTTGCCCGTCGGTCCGCCAGAACATGCCGATCTGCCAGCGCGGAAGCGGCTCACCCGGGTACCACTTGCCCTGGCTACGCTGCACCATACCGTCGGGCGCATAGACCGCGCGGAGACGCTCGGCCAGCCGACTGGCGAGCAACCTCTTGTGGGGCCCGTCCGCTGCGGTGTTCCACTCTGCGGCTTCCTGGTTGTCGATGGCGACGAACGTCGGCTCGCCGCCCATCGTCAACAGGATCTTCTGGCGGTCGATCTTTTCGTCGATCGTCAGACCCGCCAGTTCGATGGCGTCCCACTGGCTCTCGGTGTACGGAAGCGTGGTCCGCGGGTCCTCGTGCACGCGTGTCACGACATTGGCGAAGTCCAGTTCTGCCTTACATTTGCCCACCGCGCCGGTGATGGCCGCGGCGGTGGAGGGATGCGGTGTCGCGGACAGCGGGATGTGACCCTCGCCCGCGAACAGGCCGGAAGTCGCGTCCATGCCGACCCACCCTGCACCCGGCAGATAGACCTCGCACCACGCGTGCAGATCGGTGAAGTCCTCGGCCGGGCCGCTGCCGCCCTCGAGAGACTGGACGTCCTGCCGAAGCTGCACGAGGTATCCCGAGACGAACCGTGCCGCCAAACCCATCTCACGGAGCACCGACACCAGCAACCACGCCGAGTCACGGCACGAGCCGACGGCCGTGCGCAGAGTGTGATCAGGGCTCTGCACGCCCGGTTCCATGCGGACCGAGTAGGAAATCTCGCTCATGATCGCTCGATTGACCATGGCCAGGAATTCGATGGTGCGCATCTCGCCGCGCTCGGTGACCGCCGCTCTCGTCTTCTCGACCCACTGCGTCAGCAGTATTCCGGGCCCGGTGCCCTCCTCGCCCTCGTCGACGGGCCGCAGATAGGGCTCGAGATCCGGCAAGTCGTGCGTGGCGTACTCGAAGCCGTAGTGCTCGGCCCATTCCTCGACGAAGAAGTCCAGGGGGTTGATGGCCTCGAGGTCCGCGACCAGGCCCACGGTGATGCTCAGCTTGTCGGTCTTCTGCGGAAACACGACCCGCGCAAGAAAGTTGCCGAACACGTCCTGTTGCCAGTTGACGAAGTGCTCCGCCGGTTCGATGGTCAGCGTGTACGCCTCGACGGGAGTGCGCGCGTGCGGGGCGGGGCGCAGTCGGATCTCGTGAGGATGCACCGTGACGTGGCGATCGAATGCGTAGCTCGTGCGGTGTTCCAGAGCAACCTTGATTCCCACCGGCTGATCATCTCCTCGTGCGGTCGGGTACAGGACAGCAACGAGACCCAACCAACTCGGCTACGCCCCCTCGCCGCCGCCAACCCTAAGGGCGCGGGGCCGGGGCCGCCCGGTGGCCGACGCCGAGGGCGTCGACCACCGGTATGCCGTCGATCACACAGACGGCGAACTGCCACCCTTTTTTTCGCCCTCGCCCTGCTTGCTCTCACGCTGCTGGGGCTCACGCTGCTGGGGCTTGGCGTCGATCCCCGACTCCTTGCGCTGCTGCGCGGTGATCGGTGCGGGCGCGTCGGTCAGCGGATCCACTCCGCCCCCGGACTTGGGGAACGCGATGACCTCGCGGATCGAGTCGACACCCGCGAGCAGAGCGGTGATGCGGTCCCAGCCGAAGGCGATTCCGCCGTGCGGCGGCGCACCGAAGGCGAACGCGTCGAGCAGGAAACCGAACTTCTCCTGCGCCTGCTCCGCGTCGATACCCATCATCGCGAAGACGCGTTCCTGAATGTCCTTACGGTGGATACGAATCGACCCGCCGCCGATTTCGTTTCCGTTGCAGACGATGTCGTAGGCGTAGGCCAGCGCACTGCCCGGATCGGTGTCGAAGCTGTCCATCGACTCCGGCTTGGGCGAGGTGAACGCGTGGTGTACCGCAGTCCACGAACCGGACCCCACCGCAACGTCGCCGCTGGCGGTCGCATCCGAGGTGGGCTCGAACAGCGGGGCGTCGACGATCCAGACGAATGCCCACTCGCTGTCGTCGATGAGCCCCTGCTTACGGGCGATCTCGCCGCGAGCGGCGCCGAGAAGAGCACGCTGAGCCTTGGCGGGGCCGGCAGCGAAGAACACGCAGTCCCCCGGCTGAGCACCCACGTGAGCGGCGAGTCCGTCGCGCTCGGCGTCGGACAAGTTCTTCGCGACGGGTCCTCCGAGGGTGCCGTCTTCCTGCACCAGTACGTAGGCAAGGCCCTTTGCTCCGCGCTGCTTGGCCCACTCCTGCCAGGCGTCGAGCTGGCGACGCGGCTGCGACGCCCCTCCAGGCATGACCACCGCACCGACGTACGGAGCCTGGAAGACCCGGAACGGAGTGTCGACGAAGTAGTCGGTGCACTCGACCAACTCGACCCCGAAACGGAGGTCGGGCTTGTCGGATCCGTAGCGGCGCATGGCCTCGGCGTACGTCATGCGCGGTATCGGCGTGGTGATGTCGTGGCCGATGAGATTCCACAGCGCCGTCAGGATCTGCTCGGCGAGAACGATCACGTCGTCCTGGGTCACGAAGCTCATCTCGATGTCGAGCTGGGTGAATTCCGGCTGACGGTCCGCCCGGAAATCCTCGTCGCGGTAGCAGCGCGCAATCTGGTAGTACCGCTCGATGCCGCCGACCATCAACAACTGCTTGAACAGCTGCGGACTCTGCGGGAGCGCGTAGAAGCTTCCCGGCTGCAGCCTGGCCGGAACCAGGAAATCGCGGGCACCCTCGGGGGTGGAGCGCGTGAGTGTGGGCGTTTCCACCTCGACGAACTCGTGGTGGGCGAGCACGGTGCGCGCCGCTGCGTTGACTTTGGACCGCAGGCGAATGGCGTGCCCCGGTCCCGGACGCCTCAGGTCGAGGTAGCGGTACTTCAGACGTGCTTCCTCACCCGGCGTCTCGTCGAGCTGGAACGGAAGCGGCGCACTCTCACCGAGTACCTCGAGTTCGGTGACGTTCACCTCGACAGCACCGGTGGGAATCTCGAAATTCTGGTTGCCTTCGGGGCGGATTTCGACATTGCCACTGATCTTGACGCAGAACTCGGAGCGAAGCCGGTGCGACTGCTCGGCGGCGGGACCGTCACGGAACACGGCCTGAACGACACCGGACGCATCGCGCAGGTCGATGAAGATGACCCCGCCGTGATCGCGTCGACGAGCGACCCAACCGGTGAGGGTGACATGACGGTCCGCATGGTCGGCTCGAAGCGAACCAGCGAGGTGCGTGCGCAGCACAGGTGTCCTTCCACAAGAATTCTTACGACAGCTGGTGATCCTACGGACCTGCCCACCCGTGCCCCACGCCGGTCGAGACGGTGGTGTGCCGATGAGACGTCGCATGCGAAACTTCTCGCCAGCGAAGCAGGCGCAGTGCCTCGAGAAAGCGGTGAACCATGACGTTCGACCCGAATGCCCGCATCGATTCGTCGAGAGTCACCAGGTCCTCCGGCGGCCGAGGCAAAGGTATTGCCGTCGGCGGCGGAATCGGCGGCATCGTCATCGTGGTGATCACGCTGCTGCTCGGCGGCGATCCGTCGTCGGTGATCGGGCAACTGGGCGGTGGCGACTCGTCGCCCTCGATCGAGTCCGGCGCGGGCACCATCGAGGGCTGCAAGACCGGCGCGGACGCCAACGCGAACGTCGACTGCCGGGTCACTGCGACGGTCAACAGCCTCGATCAGGTCTGGGAGGCACAGTTGGCACCTCAGACCGGCGTCGCGTACCAGCAACCCGGCGTTCGGATCTTCACCGGTTCCGTCTCCACCGGCTGCGGCAACGCGACGTCGGAGGTGGGCCCGTTCTACTGCCCCGCAGATTCGACCGCGTACTTCGACACCGGCTTCTTCCAAGTGCTGGTCGACCGATTCGGTTCCAGCGGAGGACCTCTCGCGCAGGAGTACGTCGTCGCGCACGAGTTCGGCCACCACATCCAGAATCAGCTGGGTGACATCGGTCGGGCACAGGCAGACCCCAACGGCCCCGAATCAGGTGCGGTCCGCACCGAGCTCCAAGCGGATTGCTACGCCGGAATCTGGGCCAACTATTCCGACGACCTCGCGGCGCCGGGTACCGATTCGCCGCTGCTCCAAGCTCTCACCGAGCAGGACGTGTCCGATGCACTGTCGGCCGCGTCGTCGGTCGGCGACGACCGGATTCAGCAAGCCTCCACTGGCCGGGTCAATCCTGAGGGCTGGACCCACGGGTCGTCCGAGCAGCGCCAGCTCTGGTTCCAGGCCGGTTACCGCACCGGCGAGGTCGCCGCGTGCAACACCTACGGCGCGTCCGATCTGAACGATCCGTCCAGCGTTCGATGATGTCGTCTCGCGAGAGACTTCCGGTCTGCACGACATGCGGTGTCCAGTTCGCGCGGGTCGATCCGGACGAGTGCCCGGTGTGCACGGACGAGCGCCAGTACGTCGGCGCCGACGGTCAGCTGTGGACCACCGTCGCCGAACTCGCGTCGACGCACCGCACCGTCGTCCGCGAGGAATCGCCCGGACTCTGGGGCGTGGGTACCGAACCGTCGTTCGCCATCGGCCAGCGCGCGCTCATCGTCCCCGGCGAGGGCGGAAACCTGCTGTGGGACTGCATCTCCACGATCGATGACGCAGCCGTCGACAGACTGCAGGAATTGGGCGGCCTCGCCGCTATCGCCCTCTCGCACCCGCATTACTACAGCGCGATGATGGAGTGGAGCGAGGCATTCGGCGGCATTCCGATCTACGTGCACGACTCCGACGCGCGGTGGATCACCCGAGACGGAAATGTGCGTACCTGGAAGGGCGACACCCTCGAAATCCTGCCGCGCCGAACGCTGATCAACACTCGTGTTCACTTCGCGGGAGGTTCCGTCCTGCACTGGCCCGGCACCGACGGCCGTGGCGCGTTGTGCACCGGCGACATCGTGCAGGTCGTCGCGGACCGGCGGTGGGTGTCGTTCATGTACAGCTATCCCAATCTGATCCCCGAACACCCTGATGCCGTCAGGCGCACCGTCCAGCTGCTGGACGGTCTGCAGTTCGACCGTATCTACGGCGCGTGGTGGGGCAAGGTCGTCGAGGGCGACGCCCACGGGGCCGTCGTCCGATCGGCCCGTCGCTACCTCGAACACATCGGCCTCACTGCCGACTTCTGACGTCAGAAGAGGGTCAGGGCGGGTTCGGGGTGCGGTGGGGACATCGCCGACGAGCGCGGCATCGCTCGGGCCGCGGCAGGATCGAGCCCCATCAGCGAATGCTTCTCCCTCAACGGTTCCACCTTGTCCCGCAGCCAGGTCTTGTACTCCGGACTCACGTACGCGCCTCGTCCGTAGAGCACTCGGTAGCGACGAACCAGGGCCGGGTGGTGCTCGGCGAGCCAGCTCATGAACCATTCCTTCGTGCTCGATCGCAGATGCATCGGCAACACTGTCACCCCCGTTGCGCCGGCATCCTCGAGCGCCGCCATGAGACCGCTCAGATGTTTGGGAGAGTCCGTCAGGAACGGGATGACCGGCGCGATCAAAACGTGGCACTGCAGTCCTGCATCGGTGATCGCTCGAATGAGCTTCAGCCGCGCGTCGGGCGACGGCGTCCCCGGCTCCAGTGACTTCTGCAGATCCGGATCATGGATCGCCAGACTGACGCTCACCTTCACATCGACCTTCTGAGCGGCCAGCGTCAGCAGCGGCAGGTCCCGCCGCAGCAGTGTCCCCTTGGTGAGGATGGAGAACGACGTATCCGACTCAGTCAACGCTCGAATGATCCCGGGCATCAACTGGTATCTGCCCTCGGCGCGTTGATAAGGGTCGGTATTGGTGCCCAGGGCCACGGGTTCGCGCTTCCAGGACGTGCGTGCGAGTTCTTTGCGCAGCACCGACACGATGTTGGTCTTCACCACGATCTGCGAATCGAAATCACGGCCCGCGTCGAGGTCGAGGTACTGGTGCGTCGGCCGGGCGAAGCAGTAGCGGCATGCGTGCGAGCAACCGCGCGCCGGGTTGATGGTCCATTTGAACGGAAGTGCGGACGCGTCGGGCACCCGGTTGAGCGCACTTTTGCACAACACCTCGTGGAAGGTGACGCCCTCGAATTCCGGGGTCTGCACGGTGCGTATCAGCCCCGCCTTCACCAACCCGGTGCGCCCGAGGCCCGGTAGCGCACCATCTGGTGCGTCCAGAGTCTGACCGTCCCACCGCATGGTCCCTCCCGTCCTTGCGCGTGACTCCCGCATACTTTCGAACATACGGTCGAGTCGTAAATCCGAGCACAGTCGAACATTCGTTCTAGTAGAGTGTCAACTCATGGCGCTCCTTCCGACTCCCCCATCCATACCGGACGGTGCCGAGGCGTCGGACGTCGCTCGGTGGGTTGCCGAGCACCTCGGCGATCTGACGCTCGAGAACTCCGACGGCATTCACGCCGGCGCGTTTCGCGGCGGCCAGAGTGCTGCCGACGCGGCTCTGGCCGGACTCGACATCAGCGGATACGCACGCTCACGCAGCACGGTGCAGCCGGAGTCGCGTCGCGGTGCAAGCCGTATGTCGCCCTATATCCGGCACGGTCTGCTGACGCTACGAGAAGTGTGGGACGCGGTGGAGGATGCGCCGGCGCGCGATCGGTCGAAATACCGAGACGAGCTGATGTGGCAGGAGTACGCGCGGCACCTGTACGCGCGGGTGGGATCGGATCTCGGCGCGTCGTTGACCCGCGAGCAACCCCGCCCGGCAACGTCCGACGCCGACGTGTGGTCCGATGCGCCCTGGCCCGCCGAGATGAAGTGCATGCAGGCGGTGACCGACGAGCTCCACCGGGACGGGTGGCTGGTGAATCAGACCCGGATGTGGCTGGCGTCGCAGTGGGCGGTGCGGGCGGGCGCGACGTGGCGTGACGGCGAGGACCACATGTTCTCGCACCTGCTCGACGGCTCGCGCGCCGCGAACCGCCTGGGCTGGCAATGGACAGTGGGTACGGGAAGCGGCAAGGTCTACGGGTTCAGTCGGTGGCAGGTGGAGAAGCGTGCGCCTGCGCTGTGCCGCTCGTGCGCGCTGTCCGATGCCTGCCCCATCCAGGACTGGCCCAGCTCGACTCTCGGGCCGTCGGTTGCGGGGCCCGATCTGACTGCCGCGCCGATTCCGGCAGGGCCCGACGCCATGGAGGGCGATGGTGGAGAACAGGTCTGGCTGACCGCGGAGTCTCTCGGACACAGCGACCCCGCGCTGTCCGCCGACCCCGACCGCCCCGCTGTGTTCGTTTTCGACGAGCCACTGCTGCACCGTCTGCGACTGTCGGGCAAGCGGCTGATCTTTCTCGCCGAGACTCTCGGGGAACTGGCCGCCACGCGCGAGATCGAAGTGCGGCGCGGCCGCGTGGCCGACGAGCTGACCGGTCGCCGTCTCGCAACCACCCACGCGCCCGTTCCGGGATGGGCACGCATCGCAGTGATCCTCGAACCCGCCGAGGTGCATCCGTGGCCGTGGTTGGTGCGTCCCGGCCGCTCGTCGGTTCGCTCGTTCAGCGCATGGCGCCGCGGCCACTCCGATCCGCTACCGTCGACCCCGTGAGTGAACCCTCCGCGGCAAACGAGTTGTCGTCAGACCCCACCGTCCCGACACTCGAACCCTTGTTTCGGATTGTGATCGCGACGGCAGAGACCGTCCACCTCGGCAACACGCCGGTCGGCGCCCAGTCGCTCGCGCCCGTTGCGGGCGGTGTGCTGAGCGGACCCGGAGTCGACGCCACCATTCGGGCAGTGGGAACCGATCTGACGCTCGTCCGGTCCGACGGGTCCGCCACCTACGAGCTGGATCTGCTCGCCGACGTCGAGGCGTCAGCCGATTCCGATGACATGCACGACGCCATGAGGTTGGCACTTCGCGGCATACGCTTCGGATCGGCGGAGGTGACCGCGGCGCTCGACGACGGAGAGCAGGTCGATTCTGCGCTGTACTACTTCCGCGGCACCCTGACCGTCTCGACTTCCATCCGCGCGCTCACCTACCTCAACCGCGCGGTCCTGGTCACCTCCGGATCTCGTCACGGGTCTCAGCTGATCGTCGACGCGTTTCTGGTCACCTAGGCGCCGGAGAATGACCACCACCGGTGCCGGACGCCCGCGGCTTACCACCCGCAAACGTCCCGGCGCGACCGCGCGGGAAGAGATCCTGGACGCAGCGGCGGAACTGTTCACCACACGCGGATTCGCCAGCACATCCACCCGCATGATCGCCGACGCGGTGGGGGTTCGGCAGGCCTCGCTCTACCACCACTTCGCCACGAAGGACGACATCCTCGCCGCCTTGCTGGTAGGTACCGTCGACTCGCCCATCGACTGCGCGCGCGCTCTTCGCGCCGACTCGAACGATGCGCCGTCGACGCTGTACGCGCTGGTCTTGTTCGACTCTCGTCAGTTGTCCGCGTCGCGGTGGAATCTCGGTGCGCTGTATCTGACGCCCGAACTGCGCACGGAACGCTTCGAGTATTTTCGAGCCCGTCGGTCGGAGCTGATGGAGCTCTACCGGCAGTGCTCGCGTGACGCCCTCGTGGCCATCGGCACCATCGAGCCGGCCCCCGATACCGTGCTACTGCCGTTCCGTATCGTCGAAACGGTCATCAACGCCCGATCCGATGCCGAATCCGACGGCGGCGGTACCGCAGCGATACCGACGTCCATCGCCGACGCCGCGGTCCGAGTTCTCGGATGGCAGGACTCGACGGAGTCGTTGCAGACGCGGGCAGAGCACCTGCTCGCCACGGCTGTCTGATCTTCACGACAGGGCAGCGACCTCGGCGTCGGTCAACGTCGTCGCGGGTGCTCGGCCCGACTCGCGCACTACCCCGATCGAACGAAACAGCGGCCGCTCCATCAGACCTGCTTCGCGCGCCTCGGCTCGGAGTTGAGTCAGCAGCAACGACGACACCGACACCGCCGAGGCCAGGGACGAGCCCGCCAACGCGTCGGCCACCGAACGCAACGCGACAGGCTGTAATTCGCGGCCACCGTCCGCGGTGTACATGGCCAAACCGACGGTGACATCGGTCGAGGAGTCCCCCACCCGGAGCAACACCTGACTGACGCGCGCCACCCGCACCACGACCTCGACGCGGGTGGCGTCGGAGACATTGACTCGTCGCACCCGCAGGGCGCCGCGTCGACTCACCACACCGTGATCGATCCACACCCGGCGGCGACTGCCGGACACCACCGCGAACGCCGCCGTGCCGACCAACGCCGACCCCAGAACTGCGCCGACGTATACCTCGATGAGCAGTGCGGCGACGACGCCCAGAATTGCCCCGACGACGGCGAAGATCACCCCGGCAACCCGAAGCCGAGGAACGACCAGTTCCGCCGGCACCAGATCCAGCGAGACCACCCCGCGGTCGACCACGGTCAACTCGTTTTCGTCAGCGCGTCGGAGACGCGCGCGGCCACCTCGTCGAGAGGAACGGACGTCTGCTCACCCGTCCCCAGGACCTTCAGGCCGATCTCACCGGCCTCGAGGTCACGGTCCCCCAACACCAGGGCCAGTTGCGCGCCCGATCGGTCCGCGCCCTTCATCGCACCCTTCATGCCGCGGTCGCCGTAGGCCAGGTCGACGCGGATGCCCTGGGCGCGCAACTGGTGAGCGATGACAGCAAGGCGCACCTTGGCCTCCGCCCCCATCGGCACGC
This sequence comes from Rhodococcus sp. (in: high G+C Gram-positive bacteria), assembly GCA_049650605.1. Taxonomy (GTDB): domain Bacteria; phylum Actinomycetota; class Actinomycetes; order Mycobacteriales; family Mycobacteriaceae; genus Rhodococcoides. The sequence continues at coordinate 45,253 of JBASAM010000025.1, forward strand.
CGTAGACCTCGCACCGCGATGTCGAGGCCGGTGTCACACCCTCCGCCGCGAGCGCCAACACGGTCCGGTCCACGCCGAGCCCGAATCCGATGCCGGACAGTGGCTGGCCGCCCAATTGCGCCATCAGTCCGTCGTACCGACCGCCGCCACCGATTCCCGACTGGGCACCGAGGCCGTCGTGGACGAACTCGAACGTCGTCTTGGTGTAGTAGTCCAGGCCGCGCACCATACGCGGATTGACCACGTACGGAACGCCCATCGCGTCGAGGTGCGAGCGCACCGTCTCGAAGTGTGTCCTGGCCGACTCCGACAGGTGATCCATCATCAGCGGAGCAGAGGCCGTCATGTCCCGGACGTGGGGCCGTTTGTCGTCGAGGACACGCAACGGGTTGATCTCCGCGCGGCGGCGGGTGTCCTCGTCCAACGGGAGATCGAAGAGGAACTTCTGTAGCAGTTCGCGGTACTGCGGGCGGCAGGTGTCGTCACCGAGCGAGGTGATCTCGAGTCGGAACCCGGTGAGTCCGAGACTGCGAAAACCTTGGTCGGCCACGGCGATGACCTCGGCGTCGAGTGCAGGATCGTCGACGCCGATCGCCTCGACTCCCACCTGCTGCAGCTGACGGTAGCGGCCGGCCTGAGGCCGCTCGTAGCGGAAGAACGGACCCGAGTAGCTGACCTTGACCGGCAGCGCGCCGCGATCGAGGCTGTGCTCGATCACCGCGCGCATCACACCCGCGGTCCCCTCGGGACGCAGCGTCACACTGCGGTCGCCCTTGTCGGCGAAGGTGTACATCTCCTTGCTCACCACGTCTGTCGATTCGCCGACCCCACGCGCGAACAGAGCTGTGTCCTCGAAGATCGGGAGTTCGATGTGCCCGTATCCGGCTGCTCGAGCAGCGGCGGTCAGACCGTCACGTACTGCGACGAACGTCGCTGAATCCGGAGGCAGATAATCGGGAACGCCCTTCGGCGCCGCGAACGCCTGGACCTTCTCCTTGCCGGCCGTCACCGGGCACCGCCCATGCCGACGAGGAACGGATTGCTCGCACGCTCGGCGCCGATGCTGGTGGACTCGCCGTGTCCGGGCAGGACGGCGGTGTCGTCGGGAAGGCACATCAGCCACTTCTCGATGGATGCGAGCAATTGCTCGTGATCGCCACCGGGAAGGTCCGACCGCCCGATGGAACCGGCGAACAGCGTGTCCCCCGAGAACAGCACGTTCTGTTCACCACCGACACCGAATACGACGGATCCGCGGGTGTGCCCCGGCGTGTGCGAGACGGTGACTTCCACCCCGGCGACGTCGAGAGTGTCGCCGTGGTGCATCTCCGTGACGGACGACGGTTCGAGGAACGTCGAGTTCGCGATCAGCGGTGCCAGCATCGGACCGATGCCCGACGCCGGGTCGGTCAGCATGTGCCGATCGTCCGGGTGCACGTACAGAGGAATGTCGAACCGCTCACACACCGGAGTCGCGTCCCACATGTGATCGAGGTGCCCGTGCGTGAGCAGCACCGCGACCGGCGTCAGCCCGGATTCCTCGAGAAACGCCAGAAGCGGCGCGGCCGCGTCCTGTCCCGGATCGACGACGAAACACTCCGCCGCATCGTCCTGAGAAACGACGTAGCAGTTGGTCTGGAACATGCCGGCGGGGAATCCGGTGACGCGCACAGTGATGAACTCCTCGTGGATGGCCGATAAAGTGTCAAGACTAGGCGCTGACCACACGCACGTTCGAACGCGGGGCGACGGTGGCCCGACCGGGTCAGCCGACTCTCAGGCAAGCCTGGCACACTTCTGCTGCCATCTGCTCGAGCGAGAAGAGGAATTGCCACCGTGCCGTCCAACGAACAACGACGTGTTGCCGCCAAGCGAAAACTCGAACGCCAGCTCGAATCCCGTGCTGTTCGCGCCAAGCGTCGCAAGCAATCCACCATCGCGGCAGCTGTCATCGGACTCGTCGTCGTCATCGGCGGCGTCGCGGTCATCGTCGGAGTCACACGCGGCGGCGACGACGACAGTGCAACCACCGCGGCGGATTCCTCGACCAGCGAGAGCGCTACGCCCGACGGCGAACTCCCCGCAGGGCGCTCCGAACCCCTCGCGGACACCGTCACGTGCGCCTACCCGGCCGGCGGTGACGCCGCCAAGCCCGTGGATCCGCCTCAGACGGACAATGTGCCCACCGCCGAGGACGCCCTGAGCGTCAGCATGGACACCACCCAGGGTCCCATCGGGTTGTCGCTGAACGCATCGCAGTCGCCGTGCACGGTCAACAGCTTCGCCTCGCTCGCCGGGCAGGGCTACTACGACAGCACCCCGTGCCACCGCCTGACCACGGGTGGGAGCCTGCAGGTGCTGCAGTGCGGTGATCCCACCGGGACCGGCACGGGTGGCCCGGGTTACCAGTACGCGAACGAGTTCCCCACCGACCAGTACGCCGACGATCCGGCGGCCCTGCAGTCCCCCGTGCTGTACCCGCGCGGCACCATCGCGATGGCCAACGCCGGCGCGGACACCAACGGCAGCCAGTTCTTCCTGGTGTACGGCGACTCTCAGCTGCCGCCGAACTACACCGTCTTCGGCACCATCGACGACGCCGGCCTGGAGACGCTGGACAAGATCGCTGCCGCAGGAGTCGAAGGTGGAGCACAGGACGGTGCTCCCGCATTGCCCACGACGCTGAACACCGTTCAGCTGGACCTGTAGCCGAGCATGCGTTCGCCCTCGCTCCCGCCGGGAGCGAGGGCGTGCGTCAAGCTTCGAAGTTCAGGCTTCGAAGTTCAGGCTTCGAAGTTCAGGCTGCGGAGGTCAGGCGGTAGACGTCGTACACGCCCTCGACGTTCCGGACGACGTTGAGCACGTGACCCAGGTGCTTGGGGTCACCCATCTCGAAGGTGAACTTGGAGATCGCAACTCGATCGCCCGACGTTGTCACTGACGCTGACAGGATGTTGACCTTCTCGTCCGCCAGAGCCTTCGTGACGTCCGACAGCAACCGGTGCCGGTCCAGCGCTTCGATCTGAATCGCGACGAGGAAGACCGACGACGCCGACGGCGCCCACTCCACCTCGATCAGGCGCTCGGACTGTTGTTGCAGCGAACCCGCGTTGGTGCAATCGGTGCGGTGCACGCTGACCGAACCGCCCCGCGTCACGAAGCCCAGAATGTCGTCGCCCGGAACCGGCGTGCAGCACTTCGCCAGCTTGGCCACCACGCCGTCGGCACCCGTCACCAAAACACCCGCGTCTCCGACGCGGCGAGGACGGGTGGGAATGGTGGACGGCGTCGACCGCTCGGCCAACTCTTCCTCGACGTCGCCGACACCACCGAGGTGCGCAACCAATCGCTGCACCACGTGTTGAGCAGAGACGTGATTCTCGCCCACCGCCGTGTAGAGCGCAGAGACGTCGACGTAGCGAAGTTCGTGCGCGATGGACGACATCGACTCGGCGTTCATCAAGCGCTGCAAAGGCAGTCCGCCGCGCCGTACTTCCTTGGCGATGGCGTCCTTGCCCGCCTCGAGGGCTTCTTCGCGGCGCTCCTTGGCAAACCACTGGCGAATCTTGGTCTTGGCTCGCGGAGATGCCGCGAACGTCGCCCAGTCTCGGCTCGGTCCCGCCGTCACAGCCTTCGAGGTGAAGACCTCGACCACTTCGCCGTTGTCGAGCTGGCGCTCGAGTGCCACCAGGCGCCCGTTGACGCGCGCACCGATGCAGCGATGGCCCACCTCGGTGTGTACCGCGTAGGCGAAGTCCACCGGGCACGATCCCGCGGGAAGCGTCACCACGTCGCCCTTGGGGGTGAAGACGAAGATCTCCTTGACCGCGAGGTCGTAGCGCAGCGACTCCAGGAACTCGCCGGGGTCCGCTGCTTCTCGCTGCCAGTCGAGCAACTGACGCATCCACGCCATGTCGTCGAGTTCGGTCGCGTCGCCCGAGTGCCGACCCTTGGTCTCCTTGTACCGCCAGTGCGCGGCGATGCCGAACTCCGCAGTGCGGTGCATGTCACGCGTTCGAATTTGTACCTCGAGCGGCTTGCCCTCGGGCCCCACAACCGTGGTGTGCAGTGACTGGTACACCCCGTAGCGCGGCTGCGCGATGTAGTCCTTGAACCGGCCCGCCATCGGCTGCCACAGCGAATGGACGACGCCGACGGCCGCGTAGCAGTCGCGGATCTCGTCGCACAGAATGCGCACGCCTACCAGGTCGTGGATGTCGTCGAAGTCGCGGCCTTTGACGATCATCTTCTGGTAGATCGACCAGTAATGCTTGGGCCGGCCCTCGACGACCGCACCGATACGCGACGCGGACAGCGTCGAATTGATCTCTGCGCGCACCTTCGCCAGATACGTGTCGCGCGACGGCGCCCGATCGGCCACCAGACGAACGATCTCGTCGTACTTCTTGGGGTGCAGGATGGCGAAGGAAAGGTCTTCGAGCTCCCATTTCACAGTCGCCATGCCCAGCCTATGGGCAAGGGGTGCAATGACTTCCAGGGTCTCTTTCGCCTTCCGGGCCTGCTTCTCCGGCGGCAGGAAGCGCATCGTGCGCATGTTGTGCAGCCTGTCGGCGACCTTGATCACCAGCACGCGCGGGTCTCGGGCCATCGCGATGATCATCTTGCGAATGGTCTCGCCCTCGGCGGCGGTTCCCAGCGCCACCTTGTCCAGCTTGGTGACGCCGTCCACGAGGTGCGCCACCTCGTCTCCGAAGTCGCTTCGCAATTGCTCCAGGGAGTAGCCGGTGTCCTCGACGGTGTCGTGCAGCAACGCCGCGACCAGCGTCGTGGTGTCCATCCCGAGTTCGGCCAAGATGTTGGCCACCGCGAGGGGGTGCGTGATGTACGGGTCACCCGACTTGCGCATCTGCGACGCATGGCGCTCGTCGGCGACATCGTAGGCACGCTGGAGCAAGCCCAGATCGGCTTTCGGATACAGGGTGCGGTGCGTTCCGGCGAGCGGTTCCAGCACCGGCTTGACCGCGGTGTTGCGCTGCGCAGTGATGCGCCGGGCCAAACGTGCACGGACGCGCCTGGACGCGGACGACGGTGCCGTGGGCGTCACCGATGCGCTCGGCTCGGCTGCGTCGGCCGAGCCCGTGTCCTCGGCGGTGGCGGTATCGGATGCACCTGAATCGCCGGCCTCGGGATCAACAGCGCCAGTGTCGGGGGTGCCAGAATCGGGGGTGCCAGAATCGGGGGTGCCGGCGTCGGACCTGTCGCCGAGAGGTTCGTCGGAAGAGGACACGGGTGCGCCATCGTCCTCGGCGGTCCGACCGATGTATCGAGTCATGATCGACACCTCCTCCACTACTCGAGGGAAACCTTAGCCGCCTACACCAGACCGAGCGATGTGAGTGGACCGTGCTTCCAACGCTCACGGCCGTGCAGAACTTCCACCTCGAGCACCACGGCTGCCCCCACGACGATCGCGCCGCATCGCGTCAGCAGCTCCGCGGCGGCTTCGAGCGTCCCACCGGTGGCGAGAACATCGTCGACCACCAGGATCCTGCGACCTTCGAGCTCGATTCCCTCCGCGGAGATCTCGAGTTCTGCCGTGCCGTACTCCAGCTCGTACGCCTGTCGGTGGACCGGCGGAGGCAACTTCCCGGCCTTGCGTACCGCGATCACGCCCGTGTTCAAAGCCAACGCGACACCGGCCCCGAGAAGGAATCCACGTGCGTCGATACCCGCCACGGCGTCCACGTCGCTTCCTACCTTGGCCAGCGCCGTCACCACCGTCCGCAGCCCGTGCGCATCTGCGAACACCGGAGTGAGATCGGCGAATCGCACGCCGGGCTCCGGGAAATCGTCGGCCCACCGGGTGAGGCGGGCGACCACATCCGAACCTTCGTCGCTGCCCGTCATCCCACGAAGTTCCATTTGTCCATGTTCCATCCCGCTCCGGCGACTGTCGGGTTGGACTCGACTCCGCGCATTCCAGATGCCACCGCAGTCACTCTCGGCGCGTTGTACAGCGGCAATGTCGGCATGTCGTTCCACAGTATGTTCTCGGCCTCGATCCCTGCGGACAGTACGGTCGCGTCTGACCTGTCGACTGCGAGCTGGTCGACCAACTCGTCGTACCGCTGGTTGGCGTACCCACCGACGTTGACGCCCTGCCCACCGCGTAGTGCAAAGCGGTCCGGTCCGGCGGACGATGTGCCCGTGGCGCCGACCTGTGCGGCGGTTCCGGCCAGTACGACGTCCACCTGGCCTGCTCGCATCCCCACCGGGGAGAACAGTTCCGACGACTCGTCGACGACGTCGATGCCCATCGGGCCGCAGGCCGCGGCGATCTGGGCGACGACGGCGGAGCGCCGCTGGTCCGGAGCCAGGTAGCCGATCCGGACCACCGGATCAGTCAGTCCGGCTTCGGCCAGTCCCGCCGTCACGCCGGCCAGATCCGGGGTGCGGTATCGCTCCGCGGCGGTCCCCGCGATGGCACGGTACGGCAGGGTGGCCGGCAGCGTGGTTCGGCTGTCGACCACGGCAGATCCGCGTCCGGACTCCACATCGAACCCGGGGTGGCCGTGCTGGGCGTACAGATCGTTGCGCGGCACGCATGCCGCGAAGGCCCGGCGAGCCGCCGGATCGGCGAACACCCCGGATGTGGCCAGGATCAGTTGTTCGATGCCGAAGGCAGGGTCGGCCGCGGTGGTAAAGCCGTCCGGGGTGCTGGTACCGCCGCCGGCGTCGACGACCTCGATCTCGCCGGACGTCGCCTTCTCGGCGATGTCGACACCCTTCGGCCAGACGACGATGCGGTCGGTCGACGCCGGGACACCCCACCAGGCTTCGTTGGGAACCAACACCACTCCACCGTCGACGGAGTACGAGTCGATTCGGAAAGGACCCGAAGAAACGAACACGGCCGGATCGACGGTCCCCGGTGAACCGGACGGTGCGGCCGTGAGGTTCCACGCGGTGTTCCACGCCTCGGCGAGGCGCCCCAGCGCCGCGTCGTCACCACCGGCCACCGTGGTCACCACGTCGGGCACACCGGCAATTCGGGAGGCAACGTGTGCCGGCATCATGGCTCCGGCGCCGAACAGCGTCGGCCAATCGATGTAGTTGCGACCGGGAAAGAACGTGACCGTCGCCACCTTGTCGGCAGGTGCACAGTCGATTCTCTCGATGTCCGCGTAACCCGCGGTGGATGCGGCGTCGAATGCCGGCACCCCCTCCGTCCCGCCCCGCCCGCTCCGCGCGATCCATGCCAGGACCAGGTCGTCACACGTCATGGGAACACCGTCGGACCACGTCGCCGCGGACGCAAAGGTGTAGGTGATCACCTGCTGCGCACCGGGCACCTGCAACGCCGTGCCGATGTCGGTGTCGTTGACGGCGCCACCACTCGGGGCGATCAACGAGAACCCCGGAAGCACCCGAGAGAAGGCTTGCGCGGCGCCGGACATCGATCCGGCTACCGTACCGACGTTGTAGGTCGAGACGGTGTTGTCGATGGAGTATCCGATGAACGGGATCGACTCCGCCTCGTTGCTGCACGAGACCAGCGAGGTGGCGGCGATGGCCGCCACGGCTGCGGCGGAGACAGTAGACCGAGCGGGTCTCGACAACCTCATCTCAACTCCTCCGCTTGCCGCGCTTACCTGTGGGACGGGCACCCGCCCGCGGCGC
>JBASAM010000026.1:0-5759 GCA_049650605.1 Rhodococcus sp. (in: high G+C Gram-positive bacteria)
ACCCAACCCTGCTTGCAACGCGCTCACCCGAGCGACGTCTCCACCAGGTCCGAGGCAGTTGCCGAGGACGACGTCGTCTATCCGGCCGAGATGGCCGATTCGGCCGGCGATGTCGGCCAACACGGGCGCGGCCAGGTCGGCGGCCGAGAGCGTCGCGAACGCGTGACCCGACGTGCCCACTGCCGTTCGCCGCGCCGCGATCAGGACGGGATCACGACCGGCGGGGCGAGTCATGTCAGACCGCTGCGGGCGCTGCCACCCGGCGGCGGGGAGCAATCAGGCCCGGGTAGGCGCGGTGGACACCCTTGGCGACGACGGTGGCGACCACGATCTTCACAGCGTCGCCGGGGATGTAGGCGCCCGTCGATGCGATGGCGGCGCCGACGCCGAGGTCGGTCCGTGCGAGCAGGCCCACGATGCCCAGGGCGTAGATCACGGCGATTCCGCCGACCGTGTTGATCAGGAGTCCGGCCCACAGCGGGTATTTCGGCACGATCAGTCGCGTCAGCGCGCCGATGACGAAGGCGCCCACGACCCACCCCACGAGGTACCCGACGCTCGGCGCCGCGAACACTCCCAGCCCGCCTCGGCCGCCTGCGAGCAAGGGCAGACCGATGGCGACGAGTGCGAGCAGCACCAGAACGGACGCTGCGCCCTTGCGGGCTCCCAGGATGGCGCCCGCGGCGATGACGCCGAGAGTCTGCAGCGTGATGGGGACACCGCTGATTCCGACCGTGATGGACCCGGGAAGTCCGAGTGCGGCGATGAGCGCTGCGAAGACGGCGACCTGTGCGATGTCGCGGGCGGAGAATCGTGTGCTGGACACCGGGCGGGCTCCTAATGGGCTTCGAGGTCGACACTTGAACGGTGTTCAAGTGTGCGCGGCCACGCTAGCGTCGCCGCCTCGAGTGGTGCAACTCGCCTGTTCAGTCGAGGGACGAGACCATGTCGTCCAGCGTCGCGGCGCTGGTGTGTGCGGGATGCCAGCCGAGTTCGCGCTTGGCCTTCGAGGTGTCCATGACCACCGACGTCCGACCGACGTGCACCCACTCGACCACCGAGGGCACGAACGGCAGCATTCGGATAGCGGTGGAGGCCGCCGATCCCAGTATCGACGGAACGCGGACAGGCAGGGCGCCCAGAGCGGACGCGACCTGCGAGAGCGAGACCACCCCGTCGCCCGCGATGTTGAAGGCGCCCGGCGCGGCGTCGGTGGTCGCAGCGGCGGCGATGGCCGACGCGACGTCGTCGTGGTGAACGAGCTGCAGCGGGTGTCCTGGATCCGGGAACACCGGGCGCAGGAACGGGACGGCTCCGACGGCCGCGGCGAGCGGTCCGGGGAGCTGGGCGGTGATCGAACGCCACGGCATCGAGTCCGCCAGAGCGGGCGCTTTCGGTCCGGCGACGATGCAGGGTCGAAGAACGAATACTTCCAGGTCCGAGTCGGCCGTGACGTCGGTGAGAACCTGCTCGAGTTCGGCCTTCTGCTCGGAGTAGTAGTGCTCGCTCGAACCGCGTGTCGGAGTGTCCTCGGTGAGAGGCACTCGATTGTCGGAGTGATACCCGTAGGCCGCGACCGACGAGGTGTAGACCAGGCGGCGGGGTCGCTTCGCGGCAACGGTCGACTCGAAGACGATTCTGGTGCCGGCGAGATTGATGCGTGCACTTTCGCTTCGCGAACCCATGATGAGGAAGGCGAGATGGACTACGACGTCCGCGTCGGCGACGAAGGCTTCCACCGCGTCCCTATCGAGCATGTCGCCCTGCCGGTACTCGGTTTTCGTCCATCCGTGCGCACTCGTATCGAACGGTCGTCTCGCCATTCCGAGGATGCGATCGACGCGCGGATCGCGCTCGAGTTCGTCTACGGCGGATACGCCGATCTCGCCGGTCGGTCCGGTCACGGCCACTGTCAGTCCCATGGGTCGATGATGCCCGCCCACGGAGCGGATCATGGGCGATTCGGGTTCGAGTGGAAGACTTCTGGTCATGCCCGATGTGGAAGCCGTACTGGGGTCGCTCCGACGAGCGCCGGACGTGGAGGCAGTCAACCTGCACGCTGTCGATGCCTCCGATCGACTCATCCTCGCCGAAGCTGCCCACCTGTTGACGTCGGCAATCGCCGGGTCGGTTGTCACCATCGGTGACCGATACGGTGCGCTGACTCTGGGAGCTGCTGCTGCGCACGGTATCTCCGACATTCGCGTGTATCAGGATCCGCTGACGTCCGAACGCGCTCTGGCTCGCAACGCTGCGTCGCTCGATCTGTCCGAGGTGTACAGCAATCACGATCTGGGACCGGATCTGCTGCGCGGGGCGACCGTGGTGCTGATGCAGTTGCCGCGCTCGCTGGCCGAGTTGGCCGAGCTGACCCAAGCGGTGGCGCAGTGGGCGGATCCGTCGGTGCGCATCGTCGCCGCAGGACGACTCAAACACATGACTCGATCGATGAATGACGTTCTCGGGGCGAGTTTCCGAGATGTCGCAGCAACACGAGCAGTGCAGAAATCGCGGGGTCTGCTTGCCGGCGACCCCATCCCCGGCGTTGTCGTGAGCTATCCGTTGCGAACCACGATCCCGGATCTCGACCTGACGGTTGTCGCGCACGGCGCGGTGTTCTCCGGCGACCGACTGGACATCGGCACGCGCTTTCTGTACGGCTTTCTGGATCGGATCGACGTAGACGCCTCTCGAATCGTCGACCTGGGATGCGGCTCAGGAATTCTCGCGGTGCGTGCCGCGCAGCTACGGCCGACGGCGTCCGTGATCGCAACGGATCGCTCGTCTGCGGCAGTGGCCTCCGCGCTGGCGACGGCAGAGGCCGCAGGTGTACGCATCGACGTGGTGCGCGACGACGCCATGGCATCGGAAGTGGACGGAAGTGCGGACGTCATCGTCTGCAACCCGCCGTTCCACGAAAATGCGGCGCTTCACACCGGTGGCGCGGAAAAACTGTTCGCCGCGGCACACCGGGTGTTGCGGCCCGGTGGACAGATGTGGACGGTCTACAACTCGCACCTTCGGTTCAAGCCGATGCTGAGCCGGGTGGTCGGCCCGACGGAAGAGGTGGGCCGAAACGCAAAATTCACCGTCACCCGGTCTGCGCGGTGACGGTGAACAGCGGGTGACCGGTCAGTTGTAGAACGAACCCTTGTCCTCTGCGGCGCCATCGATCTGCCCACGGTGCGTCGCAGAGTTCTCGACGACAGTGCCCTCGACGATGCTTGCGTCGCGCACGGCATCGGACCCGTCTTCACCACGACCCGCCATGTACGCGGTCTCGTCGTCGCTGTCGACGACGCGGTCCACCAGTTCTTCCGTCAAGTCGCTGTCCGCCGCAGCAGCAACGGGAACCTCGAGTTCGTCCTCCAATGGAATGTCGGGTTCTTCCTCGGCGAGTTTTTGGTCCAGGCTCTCGCCGTCGTGTTCCTCGCGCTCTGTGGTGCCGAACTTGTCGGCGCCGCTCCACGAATCCGGCGGGGTCACCACGTCGTCGCCGTCGTCCTTGCCCCCGATCTCGTCCGAGTCGAGGCTCTCGCTCTGGTCGAGGGTGTCTCCGGGTCCGTCTTCGATGCTCATGTCCTCCATGGTGCCCGACTCGGACGGCCGACAAACCCGGTAGAGTCCGTTTTGTCCGGAGGGTCCGTTGGGAACTTTTCTGCCTGGTTCGAGCGTTGACCGGTTACAAGCTTCACAACAGGCAGGCTTCAACACACGGAAGGGATCAAACACGGTGCGCACATCAAGCAACCCGGTGTTCCGCAATCTGCCCAAGCAGGGTGGGGGCGGATACGCCTCCTTCGGTTCGGCTGCCGCCGGTGCCGGTGCGGCCACTCAGCAGTTCGGCGGCCCGCAGGGCGCCCCGCAGCCGTACCAGACCGGTACCGATCAGCGGGCCATGACCATCGACGATGTCGTGACGAAAACGGCCACCACCCTTGGTGTACTGACTGTCACGGCCATCATTTCGTACGTCCTCGCCAGCAACAATCCGAGCCTCGCTCCGATGTTCGTCATCGGCGGCGGCCTCATCGGATTCGTTCTGGTGATGGTGGCCATCTTCGGCCGCAAGATGGACAGCGCCCCCTTAGTGCTGGCGTACGCGGCCTTCGAGGGTGTGTTCCTCGGCTCACTGTCGCTGATGTTCACCTCCATCGAGTTCGGTGGCGTGGGGGGAAGCGCCCTCATCGCTCAGGCCGTGTTGGGAACGTTCGGTGTGTTCTTCGGCATGCTGGTGGTCTACAAGACCGGCGCCATCCGTGTCACTCCGCGCCTCACCCGCATGATCGTCGGTGCCCTCATCGGTGTCGTCGTCCTGATGCTCGGCAACCTGGTTGCCAGCTTCTTCACTCCCGGTGGCCTGGGCCTGCGTGACGGCGGCACTCTTGCCATCATCTTCAGCCTCGTCTGCATCGGTATCGCGGCCTTCAGCTTCTTGCTCGACTTCGATCGCGCAGACCAGCTGATTCGCGCACAGGCACCGGAGAAGGCAGCCTGGGGTGTCGCCTTGGGTCTGACCATCACGCTGGTGTGGTTGTACGTCGAGATCTTGCGACTGCTCACCTACTTCAACAGCGACTAGATCTTTAGCTCCGACCGACGCCCCCGTCCCGCTTACCGCGGGGCGGGGGCGTCTCTCGTACCGATCTTGCCGCCGATCTTCGGGCCACGACGCCGCATCATGTGATGCCATAGGGCGTATGACGGAACCCGCGAAAACCGAACGAGACGCCAGGATCATGGGGGCAGCGCTTGTCGGGATGGGAGTGCTGCATTTCGCGGTTCCCAAGCCCTTCGACGACCAGATCCCGCGAGAATTTCCGGGCAAGCCCCGCACACTGACCTACGCATCCGGTGTCGCCGAGGCGGCGATCGGAGCCGGGCTGCTGGTTCCGACGACCCGGCGTCTGTCCGCGCTGGCCGCGGTGGCGCTGTTTCTGGCAGTCTTCCCCGCCAACGTGAACATGGTTCGCCTGTACTGGGACAAGCCGATGCTCAGGGCAGGTGCGCTGGCGCGTCTACCGTTCCAGGTTCCGATGATCACCACCGCCGTCAGGATCTATCGCAAGGCCTGACGGGAACATCTCGGATTCATTCGCCCGGTCCGGTGAGGTAGTCGCGGCCGTGGGGGTCGCGGATGTGGACGATGCAGTCCTTCAGCATCCGGTAACGCCATTGCTTCCGGGTTTTGAGTCCGTGGTGTCGGCGGCACAGTGGTTGCAGATTCCCGAGTACGGTCCACCCGCCGGTGGTGGGGTCGGCGTGGTCGAACGGGACGACGTGGTCGAGGTCGCAGGCGGAGCTGGGTACGGCGCAACTGGGGTGCACGCACACCGGATAGCGCGCTGTCACCAGGGCAGCGAGGGACTCCGACGGTCGGTAGGTGAGCGCTCCGGTCGGTGGTGTGGTGTGGCCGCCGTGTCCGGTCGGATCGGCGGCGCGGGTGTGGTGGAGATTGTCCGGTGATCCGCGAAGACGCTCCAGTTTTCTCGCGGTGTCGCGGGAGCTCCGACTGTCGAGTCGTCCGTGTTGCGGAGTCCACCCGGCTGGTCTGGCCCGGGTGCGGCGCACCTCGCGGTTCTCCGTCGGGACCGGCGGGTCGTCTGTCTCGGGTGTTTCGGTGCAGTGGCATCGTGTGGGGGCGAGGGCGTCGGTGATGATCGCCTGCCAGGTGGCGTCGGCGGCGATCCGCCTAGCCACATCCGGTGGGATCTCGCCCCAGCCTTCGAGGTGACCGGGTTCCCCGGCCAAGCCTGCGG
>JBASAM010000027.1:0-175050 GCA_049650605.1 Rhodococcus sp. (in: high G+C Gram-positive bacteria)
CCGGATGTGGCTAGGCGGATCGCCGCCGACGCCACCTGGCAGGCGATCATCACCGACGCCCTCGCCCCCACACGCTGCCAGTGCACCGAAACACCCGAGACAGACGACCTGCCGGTCCCGACGGACACGCGGGAGGTGCGCCGCACCCGGGCCAGACCACCGGGGTGGACACCCGACGACGGGCCCCTCGACAGTCGCCGAGCGCGCGACACCACGAGGAAACTGGAGCGTCTTCGCGGATCACCGAAAGCGCTCCACCACACCCGCGCCGCCGATCCGACCGGACACGGCGGCCACACCACACCACCGACCGGAGCACTCAACTACCGACCCTCGGAGTCCCTTACTGCCCTGGTGACAGCGCGCTATTCGGTGTGCGTTCACCCCAGTTGCGCCGTACCCAGCTCCGCCTGCGACCTCGACCACGTCGTCCCGTTCGACCACGCCGACCCCACCACGGGCGGCTGGACGGTACTCGGGAATCTGCAACCCCTGTGCCGCCGGCACCACGGCCTGAAAACGCGGAAGCAATGGCGCCACCGGATGCTCACCGACGGCATCGTCCACACCCGCGACCCCCACGGCCGCGACTACCTCACCGGCCCCGGCGACCGGTGACGACGCGAAGACGACCGCATGTTCCGGTGGGTTCGCGGTGTTCGAGACAGCGCATGAGCATCGGTTCCACTGTCGGGGCAACCCGTTAGTGTCGGGCCATGGCTGATCCGAAACACGCACCCGGCGCCCGTCGATCCCGCATCGCGGTGGTGGGAAGCGTCAACATGGATCTCGTCGCGCGCACGCCGGCGCTGCCGGAGCCGGGCCAAACAGTGCTGGGCACGTCCTTCGACACCACGCCGGGAGGAAAGGGCGCCAACCAGGCCGTCGCTGCGGCGCGAGCAGGGGCCTACGTGACCTTCGTGGGTGCAGTCGGATCGGACACGTTCGCGCTCGAGCTGCGCAGGATGCTCGTGGACGCCGAGGTGGACTCGTCACTGCTGCGTGAGGTGGACGGGGCCAGCGGCGTCGCGCTGATCACGGTCGACGACGCTGCCGAGAATTCCATCGTCGTCATCGGCGGCGCCAACTCCACGATGACAGAGCTGACCGACGACGAGCTGACGGTGGTGGCCGAAGCCGACGTGCTGGTGCTGCAGCTGGAACTGCCGCTCGATACGGTCACCGCCGCGGCACGGCATGCGCAAGCGAACGGAACCCTCGTTTTCCTCAACCCCTCACCAGTACAGCAACTTTCACACAACCTACTCGACGTCGTCGACGTCGTCGTACTCAACCGGGCAGAGGAGAAAGCGCTGGGCGACGCTGCGCTCGAGAGTAGTTCGCACGTCGTGGTCACAGACGGCGCCGCCGGCGCCTCGTACCGCGGGCCGGACGGTAGCGAAATATTCGTCGATGCCCCGAGCGTCGATGCGATCGACACCACCGGCGCGGGTGACGTGTTCGCCGGAACCCTGGCTGCGGCGTGGAGGTACGGCCCCGAGATCGCTGTCCGGCGCGCGTGCGTTGCGGGCGCACTTGCCACCACGCGGCCCGGAGCCGGGGCGTCGGCGCCCACGGCGACGCAGATCGACGACCTTCTGGCCCACATGGACCGAGCAGAGAAAGAGCAAGCATGAGTACGCGCGAGCGGGCACAGGAACTCCTCACCGACCTCGCAGGCCCGGATGCCGTTCTCCGCGAAGATCAGTGGACGGCCATCGAGGCACTGGTGGTCCACCATCGCAGGGCGCTGGTCGTGCAGCGGACCGGCTGGGGTAAGTCCGCGGTGTACTTCATCGCAGCCCGACTGCTCCGTGAACAGGGCCTCGGTCCGACGGTCATCGTCTCCCCCTTGCTCGCTCTGATGCGAAATCAGGTGGCCGCGGCCGGGCGCGCAGGCGTCACGGCCGCCACCATCAACTCCGGCAATGTCACCGAATGGGACGACGTGCATGCGCGCGTCGCCGCCGGAGAACTCGACGTGCTGCTAGTCAGCCCGGAACGGTTGAACAATCCGGACTTCCGCGATCAGGTGCTGCCGTCACTGTCGGCCGACGCCGGGTTGGTGGTGGTGGACGAGGCCCACTGCGTTTCCGACTGGGGCCACGACTTCCGGCCCGACTATCGCCGGATTCGCTCCCTCATCGCAGAGCTGCGTAAGGGCGTTCCCGTCCTCGCCACCACGGCAACGGCAAACGACCGTGTAGTCGAGGACGTCGCCGCCCAGCTGGGCGTCGGCGGATCGGACACCACCATTCTGCGCGGCGGCCTACAACGAGAATCGCTCCATCTGTCCGTCGTGCGCATCCCGGATCCGACGGCGCGCATCGCCTGGCTCGCCGATCATCTGGAAACGTTGCCGGGGTCGGGCATCGTGTATTCGCTGACCGTGGCGGGTGCTACCGACCTGGCTGCGCTCTTGCGCGACCGAGGCATGGTGGTGGCCGCGTACACCGGCCAGACCGATCCCACCGAACGTGAAGCAGCAGAACAGGATTTGCTGAACAACCGGGTCAAGGCACTGATCGCCACATCCGCGCTAGGAATGGGCTTTGACAAGCCCGACCTCGGTTTCGTCGTCCACGTCGGTGCGCCGTCGTCGCCCATCTCGTACTACCAACAGGTCGGCCGTGCCGGACGTGCCACCGATCGCGCAGATGTCGTGCTACTGCCGGGAGCCGAGGATCGTGAGATCTGGAGCTACTTCGCGTCCGTCGCGTTCCCTCGTGAACACGTCGTTCGGCGGGTGCTGGAAGTCCTGGACACCGAGCGCCCACAATCGACACAGGCGCTCGAGCCCATGGTCGAGCTTGGCCGGACCAGGCTCGAAATGGTGCTCAAGGTGCTCGACGTCGACGGCGCGGTGCGCCGCGTCAAAGGCGGATGGCTCGGAACCGGTGAGCCGTGGCACTACGACCGCGAGCGCTACGAACGCCTCGACGAGGCCCGTCTGTCCGAGCAGCGCGCCATGATCGAGTACCAGACGACGTCCGAGTGCCGCATGGCATTCCTGCGGCGACAACTCGACGACCCCTCGCTGACCGGCGACGAGGCCGCCGATCGGTGCGGGCGCTGCGACAACTGCACGGGCGAGCACCTGTCCGCGGAGGTGTCCGAGACCGATGTGGAGTCCACTCGGCAACGCCTCGACCGACCAGGCCTGACCCTTGCTGCCCGCAAGCAGTGGCCCAGCGGTTTGAAGAAGGTGGGCGTCGAACTCTCCGGCAAGATCAGCGACGGCCCGGAAGAAGGACGAATCCTGGGCCGCCTCACCGATCCCGTGTGGGGTCCACGCCTGCGCGCACTCACCGACGGTGACGACGGACCGGCCCCCGACGGTCTGGAAG
The DNA here is from genome assembly GCA_049650605.1 of Rhodococcus sp. (in: high G+C Gram-positive bacteria). Lineage (GTDB taxonomy): Bacteria > Actinomycetota > Actinomycetes > Mycobacteriales > Mycobacteriaceae > Rhodococcoides. The sequence goes on from JBASAM010000027.1 coordinate 3,348, forward strand.
CTGCGTGCATCAAGGTTCTCGCGGAATGGACCTGGAGTGAGCGGCCGACGGGTCTGATGGTGATGGAGAGCGATGCCCGCCCCGGGTTGCTTGCCGATCTGGGTGAGCGCCTGTCCACGGTAGGCCGCCTCACCCCGCTCGGAACTCTTCGCCGTCGACCCGATGCGAGGCCCGCCTCCGGCGCGAACTCCGCTTTTCGCGTCGCGTCACTGGTCGACGCCTACGACCCGCCAGATCTCGGCGCGCACACCGGTCCGATTCTGCTGCTCGACCTGTCAACCGACACCGGCTGGACACTCACCATGGCGGCGCGAGCGCTCCGGGCGGCCGGTGCGGATGCGGTCCTGCCGTTCGCGCTCATCGGGCGCGGGTAGGGGTCGGATGACTACCCAGCGGAAAACCACCGGTAACGGTGAAAATGGAAACGTCGACACATCGCGAGGAGCGCTCATGACCACCACCGAAACGCGCCGGGGTTGGACCGCCGACGAACGCCGGAAGGTCCGCGCCGCCGCTGCTGCCGCATCGATCAAACTCCGCGAGTACGACAAGGACCCCGTGGCTCGTCGATACTGAACCGTGCAGAGTTTCGCACTCCCAGTCGAGCGACGATGGTGCTACCGATTCGGTGGTCGAGAGGCTTCTCGCTGAACGCCAGGCGCTGCGCCGGCCGGCCCCGATACTGGAAGTAAACTCCGATACGGCGAGCGGTGGCCGGAATCTCGGCGTCGTATTTCCCCCAGCGCAGCGTGTGACCTCGACCGTCGATCTCCAAGCCGGGTTTGGTGAACAGCGCGTGGAACCACGTGTTCACCCACGCGGGCTTCACGATGACAATGACGGTGGCCTCATTGCCCTGTACTCGTGAGGGGCTAGGCGGGCATTCCGCTGAAAAACCGTCCAGAGCATCATCGATATGGTTCGCGCGCGAATGTCCGAGTTTCAAGGGGCGACACATGGCAGAAGCACACGGACTTCTCACCCTCCAGTTTCATCCCGACTGGCCGCACTCCGGTCGGACTGTCATCGATTCGATGGCGGCTGACGGTGTCTATCGCTCCCAGTTCGCTACGGGAACCTCGAACGGGGGCCTCACGGCGTTCCCCGGCGGAGACCGGTGGCGATGGGAGAGTCGGTTGTTCAGTGGTAAGTACGACCACGCGGACCCAGCCGAGAGGCCGGTCTACGGGGCATGGAACAGACATCACGATCCCTACGGCGGGGCTGCGCGGTTCGGTTCGGCCTTCGCGACACTGCGCGTGGCGGTGTCGGAGCGTACGACCTTCTGCTTTCCCGATTCTGTCCTCGAACCGACAGACTTCGGCGGGCCCGATTCGCTTCCGCATCTGTGCTCGTTGGCGGACGCGGCCGGTTTGGACTATCTGGACGACCACGTCGAAGCGCACGTTCACGGCCCGGTTCGATTCGCCGCCGACGTCGAGGCCGTCGTGCTCGATCCCGTGTTCAGAGGATCGCCGATCGAGGCGTCCGCGGCCACGCTCGGTTGCGATGTCACATTTCATCTCGGATTCCGGGTACGTACTCACGCGCTCGATCCCGCCTACCGAGGTAGCGACGTCGTCGAACTCGCCCGCTCGTTGGGAGACGTACTGACACCGGACCTCATCGGACGGGCGGCCAGATCCGGAGAACACGACCCACAGTCGCTGAAGCGGGTCTGGCACTGTCTAGCCCGCTACGGTCGGAGAGCGGGTCCTGACTCGCGACTACTGTGACGAGGTGACGACCGAAACCCCGGAAGCTCCCGTGACTACGGTTGCCCCCACTACCGACACCCCGCTGGGCCGACTCCCCAACCTTCGGGTGTTGTGGTCGTTCATCCGCCCGCATCGTCGGCTGTTCCGGATCGGTTTGCTGCTGGGCCTGCTCGTCACCGCGTCCTCGTTGGCGACGCCGCTGGTGACCAAGCGCCTTCTCGACTCGTTCGGCGTCCCCGGCGCGACCAGATCCGCCATCGTGTTGCTCGTCGGGCTGCTGATCGTGGGCATCATCGTGGGGATGGCCCAGCGGCTGCTGCTGGGCACGATGGCCGAACGGGTGGTGCTCGAAGCCCGGTCGTCGATGGTGCGCCGATTCTTCGGCGCCACCATTCCGGCCGTGACCCAGCGTCCGGCGGGCGAGATGCTGACGCGCGTCACCTCGGACACGGTGCTGCTGCGGGAAGCGTCGTCGTGGGCACTGGTGGAGATCGTCAACGGCAGTATCGCGATCGTCGGCGTGATCATCCTGATGGCCACGCTCGATCTCCCGCTGTTGGGCACCGCGGTATTGGGCATCGCATTCATCGGCGTGGCGGCGGGTTATCTCATGCCCAAAGTTGCTCGCGCGCAGCGTCGTGCGCAGGAAGCGATGGGGCGACTCGGCGGAATCCTCGAGGGAGCTCTTCGAGCAGTGCGGACCGTCAAGGCCAGCCGGGCAGAAGAGCGGTCGAGCGAGCGCGTCATCGACGAGGCCCGCACGTCCGCGATGTACGGGATCCGCGCGGTACGTCTCGAAGCCTGGGCATGGACCATCACCGGTTCCGGCATTCAGCTGACCATTATCGCCGTGTTGGGAGTGGGTGCGTACCGGGTCGATTCCGGAGCCCTCGAGGTGTCCAGCCTGGTCGCGTTTCTGCTGTACGCATTCCAGCTGGTCGGTCCTGTCGCCCAGCTCACGCTCTACGTCTCGCAACTGCAGCGCGGTGTGGCAGCGGCGTCGCGGATCCGTGAGGTGCAGGTGATGGAGCTCGAGACCGAGGCACCGACGGCGGTCACCGAACTGCCCGTCGACATCGTCGATGCCGCGGTAGCGCTCGAGCTGTCGGGTGTCACCGCCGGCTACGGCGACGAGGGTGCCGCGGTGAACGGCATCGACATGTCCATTCCAGCCAGAGGGCACACCGCCGTGGTCGGGCCGTCGGGCGCCGGCAAGACGACTCTGTTTTCGTTGATTCTGCGTTTCCTCGAACCGCGCGGCGGCGAGTTGTCGCTGGGCGGGGTGGCCTACTCGCGGTTGTCGCACGATCAGGTGCGCGCCCGCATCGGCTACGTCGAGCAAGCCACCCCGACATTGCCGGGCACCATCGCCGACAATCTGCGGCTCACCCACCCCGATGCTACGGAGCCCGAACTATGGGCGGCTCTGGACCGGGTGCGCCTGGCCGACAAGGTGAGACTGCTACCCGACGGCCTGCAGACGGAACTGCGGGATTCCGCTGTATCCGGCGGCGAACGGCAGCGCATCGCGCTGGCTCGCGCCATCGTGCGTCCGCCGGACATCCTTCTTCTGGACGAAGCGACCGCCCAGGTGGACGGCATCACCGAAGCCGCGATTCACGACGCCATCCGGGACTTGTCGAACCACGGCGCCGTGGTGACCATCGCGCACCGCTTGTCGACGGTCATCGACGCCGACACCATCTTCGTGCTCGAGCGCGGCCACGTCCGCTCGTCCGGCACCCACCGTGAACTGCTGGACTCCGACACCCTCTATCGAGACCTGGTCGAGGCGCTACGCATCGCCGTGTGAGGCGGCCGCGACCAGTCTCGTGGTCGTCTCGTCCGGGCTCGACGGGTCCGCATCCACGACGGCGACATGTACTCCCGTCGACTCCAACTCACCGGCCAGCTGTCCTGCGAGTCTGTCGATCACGACCGACGCCAGCGACTGCGCGTCCAGTCTGGTCGCGGACGCCGCGCACCGCGGCACCAGAATGAGGCCGGAGTGCTGACACATCATGTGCCGGGCTGCGGCGCGGGCAGTGACGTAGTGCGCACGCAACGCGTCCAGAACCGGACGTTCGAGGTCGGCGACCTCCATGCGTTCGATGTCGCGCCTGGCTCGCTGAACCGCGCTGGAGCCGACGGAGCGAATGGACGCTTCAGGTGACGTGGATCGACTGGGGAAGATCACGTCGATCGAGATGTCGATGCTTCCCGAGCACGCGGCGACGATGTCGACGTATTCATCGACCTCGACCTCGTCCATCACATCCAGAACTGCTGCTTCCGCGTATCCGCCGCCCAGTCGAACGGCCTCCACCACACGGTGCATGCGTTCGAGGGAACGGCCTGCGAGATGGACTCGCGCACCCTGCTGGGCAAGCGCGACCGCGAGTCGGCCACCGAGCACGCCGCCGCCTCCATAGACCAGGGCGTTGGCTCCGTCGAGCAGCATGTGCTCACGGTACGGAGGACGAGACCGTCTCGGCGTCGATTCGCTCGTCCAGGATCGCGTCGTCGATATCCTCCGGTGCGTGGGCGGACAGAATAGCCACGGAAACGGCGGCGGTGGCCAGGGCGGCGATCACCGAGACCAGGGCACCCGCGGCCGAGGGTGCCATCAGCGAACGCTCCACCTGACCCAGCGGGGTGAAGGTGGAGATCGCCTCGACGGCGCCGCCGACGCCGCGTAGAACAAGTCCACTCAGCACGATCTGTAGTGCACCGACGACGACGAGTACCACGGCTCCCACTGTGCGTCCCAGCGTCAGGCGAACAGCCCTGGTGGCGGCAGTGATCGCGGCAACCCACAGTGCGATCAGCACGGTCGCCGTCATCGAGCCGGCGACCGACGCTCCGGTGTCCGCGAACCCGAGCGCGAGTACCGCTGCCGCCGACGTGGCCACCGCTCCGATGATCGCCGACCGGGCACGGGGCACGAACAATCCGACGAGCGCAGCCGCAACCAGTACGAACACTGCAGCAAAGTAGGGCCATTCTACGGAGGCCGAGCGCACCACGAAGGTGGAGGCGTTTCCCGCTGGATCGGCTTCCACTCGGTCGGCGGGCGGAAGCGACGACGAAGCCTTCTCCACGTTGGAACGCAGCGTCGAGAACATCGACTCCATCGGCCCCACGCCACCGACCAGCCGCGTGGTGCCGTCGACCAGCCGCACCCCGCCGTCGTCGAGAAGCACCAGTCCGTCCCGGAGCTGCACAGATCCGTTGGTGGCGCGCACCATGCCGTCCACGAACTCCGAGGACGGATCATCCAGCTGGTACGCGACTGTCCGTGCGCCGTTCTGGAGCTTCTGCAGATCGTCCAGAACGCTGCCGTTGACGCCCTGCGTGCGAAGCAGATCCAGCACGGTACGCAGTTGATCGGCCGAGGCGACGGCCGCGGGATCGGTCGAAGCGGTCAACGAGTCCAGCGTCTGCTGCACGATCAGTTCGACCTGCCCCTGCGCTGCACCCACACCGGTGAGAGCTCCGACGACTTGATCGACGCCGCCGCTGACCTGCGACGATCCGTCACCGAGTTGCCACAGGCCGGCCCGGAGTTGAGACATTCCATCGGCCAGCTCGGCAGATCCGGAACGAGCCTGGCGCAACCCGTCCGACATCTGGTGCGCGCCGTCGTCCAACTCGGTGCTGCCGTCGGTCAGTTCGGCCATCCCGCCCGAGAGAATCTGGAGCGGCAGCGCGGTGTTGGTCAACGCGGATCGGGCGGGCGACAGCGGGTCCGTGGCCGACCCGGCAGCGGTAGCAGCGACGCCGACGGTTCCCCCCGAACCTGAAACACCCGAGCCTGAACTTTCGGCCTGCGACACCCAAAAGACCCCGGCCGCCAGAGTGGGAAGAACGATCGCGAGCATCATGGCGATCGGCGTCGACGACAGGGCGCCGACACGAGCACGTGGCCTCGTCGTCTCGCGCGCATCCGATGACCGTGCCCTGAGGTGTGGAAGCCTGACTTTCGGAGTCATAGTGGGCCGGACATTAGCCATCGACAACAGGGAAGAGTGCGTGCCTCGCCGGGCCGTGACCATTTATTTTCATGCTGTGGAGCAAATCCGAAGGCTCAATTCGGTGATCCCACACGTCACACGCGTCACAGCCGCAGGGTGAGTGACAACCATGTGACCACTATCACAAGGGGCGGGCTTACTGGCGGTTAGGGGGGCATATCGGGGCCAGCTCGCCGCAGGCACCTGACATGCTCCGTCGATCTTGTTAGATTTGTCCGCAATATGACGCCAGTGTTACAGAGAGCGACCTCGACCGAAGACATCGACTTCTCGTTTCGACCGCCGCGTGCAGGTGACGGCATTCGACTGTGGGAAATAGCCCGCGATTCGCAGGTACTGGATGTTAATTCCAGCTACTCCTACGTGCTGTGGTGCCGCGATTTCTCCGACACGACGGTTGTTGCCGTCGACGCCGACGACAAACCCGTCGGCTTCGTCACCGGCTACCTCAGGCCCGACTCCACCGACACGATCTTCGTGTGGCAAGTGGCCGTCGACGCCGATCAACGCGGACACGGTCTCGCGGTGCGCATGCTGCACACGCTCGTCGACCGCACGTCCAAGCGTGGTGCTCGTCGACTCGAGACCACCATCAGCCCGGACAACGACGCGTCCATCGCGCTGTTCACCAAACTTGCGCGAGATAACGATACGTCGATCGAGAAGCGAGACCTTTTCGCACCCAACGATTTTCCCGACAGTCACGAGCCGGAAGACTTGTACACGGTGGGCCCGTTCGCCCAGTCGGTACAGGATTCCGCACCCGCGAAAGCGGCGCAGCACGCGACCACGTCGACCGAAACCGAAACCCGAAGGACATCGATGACCACCAGTAATACCGAAACCCCGACCAACATCTTCGAGGCGCGCGAATCACAGGTTCGCAGCTACAGCGTGCAGTGGCCGGCCGTGTTCGACACCGCCCAGGGGTCGTGGATCACCGACGAGAACGGCCGCAAATACCTCGACTTCTTCGCCGGCGCAGGCGCACTGAACTACGGGCACAACAACCCGATTCTCAAGCAGGCCTTGGTCGACTACATCATGCGAGACGGCATCACTCACGGCCTCGATATGTCCACTGTCGCCAAGCGGGAATTCCTCGAGTCGTTCACCTCGCGCATTCTCGAGCCGCGCGGCCTGGACTACAAGGTGCAATTCCCCGGCCCCACCGGAACCAATACCGTCGAAGCTGCGTTGAAGCTGGCGCGAAAGGTCACCGGCCGTTCTTCGGTCATCAACTTCACCAATGCCTTCCACGGAATGACGCTCGGCGCCCTGTCTGTCACGGGCAACTCGATGAAGCGTGCCGGCGCCGGTATTCCGCTGGTCCATGCCACGCCGATGCCGTTCGACAACTACTTCGGCGGCGTGACGGAAGACTTCCAGTGGATGGAGCGCGTGCTGGACGACTCCGGCAGCGGCATCAACCGCCCGGCCGCCGTGATCGTCGAGACGGTGCAGGGTGAGGGCGGCGTCAACGTCGCGCGGGCCGAGTGGCTTCGCGGACTCGCCGAGTTGCTGAAGCGTCGCGAGATCCTGCTGATCGTCGACGACGTGCAGATGGGTGTCGGCCGCACCGGACCGTTCTTCTCCTTCGAGGACGCCGGCATCACGCCGGACATCGTCACTCTGTCCAAGTCCATCGGCGGCTACGGCATGCCCATGGCGCTGACCCTCTTCCGTCCCGAATTGGACGTGTGGGGTCCGGGCGAGCACAACGGCACCTTCCGCGGAAACAACCCGGCCTTCGTCACCAGCAAGGCGGCCATCGACCACTACTGGTCCGACGGCGCGTTCCAGGCCGAGATCTTGGCAAAGGGCGCCCGCATCGAAGACGCGTTCATCGACCTGTCCGCACGCTTCGAAGGCATCAGCACCCGTGGACGCGGCATGGTCCAGGGACTGGTGTTCGAAGACGCCGAGAAGGCATCGAAGGTCACCTCGCTCGCGTACGACCAGGGCTTGCTTGCCGAGACCTCCGGCCCGTCCGACGAGGTTGTCAAGCTACTTCCGCCGCTCACCATCACCGAGGCCGATCTCGACCACGGACTGAACATCCTGGGCGAGGCAACGGCCAAGGTCTGCTCCTGATCGACGGGCACACCCCGTCACATCACCGGCATCACCATTCGAGGAGGTTCACATGATCGTTCGCAGCACCGAGGAAATCACCGGAACCGACCGCGACATCGCCGCCGAGAACGGAAACTGGCGCTCCAAGCGCATCGTTCTGGGCGGTGACCGGGTGGGGTTCTCGTTCCACGAGACCACTATCGAGCCGAACACCGTCAACGAGTTCCACTACGCCAACCACATCGAGGCCGTCTGGCTCATCGAGGGTGAGGGCACACTCACCGATCGCGAGACCGGCGAGAAGTACGAGCTGTCGGCGGGGTCGATGTACCTGCTCAACGGGCACGAGCGGCACACCGTGGAGACCCGTACCAGGATGCGGATGATGTGCGTGTTCAACCCTCCCGTCGTGGGCAACGAAACCCATGACGAGAACGGCGTCTACCCGCTCATGGAAGTACCCAGCTGACCGGAAGTACCCAGCTGGCTGCTAGTAGCTAGCTGACCTGCGTTTGCATCACCTCACCGCGCGGCGATCTACCCTGGACGAGTGACTTCGGTTTCCTCACATTCCTCGGTTCGATCTCCGCGCGGTGTCGTGTCTCTGCAGGACGCGATGGACGGCGGCAACGTGGTGGCTCTGACCGGCGCGGGTATGTCCACCGACTCCGGGATTCCCGACTATCGAGGGCCCGACTCGCCGCCGCGCAGTCCCATGACGTTTCAGCAGTTCATCGGTGACGACGACTTCCGGCGCCACTACTGGGCTCGCAACCACGTCGGGTGGCGGCACATGGATGCCACCCGTCCCAATGCAGGCCACCGAGCCCTCGCCGATCTCGAGCACCGCGGGATCGTGTCCGGCATCATCACCCAGAACGTCGACATGCTGCACACCAAAGCCGGTGCTCGCTCGGTCATCGATCTGCACGGGGTGTACGGGCGGGTGCGCTGCCTGGACTGCGACCGCTTGATCTCCCGCGTCGCGCTGGACGAGCGACTCACCGCCGTCAACCCCGGATTCGTCGAATCGGTGGTGGGCGCCGACGGCGTCGAGATCGCGCCCGATGCCGACGCGATCATCGACAGCACCGCTCACTTCGTCATGGTCGGATGTGAGGTGTGCGGCGGCATCCTCAAACCCGACATCGTCTACTTCGGGGAGAGCGTGCCCAAGCCGCGCGTTCGGCTTGCCTACGACATGGTGGACGACGCTGCGGCACTGGTGGTCCTCGGGTCGTCCCTCACGGTCATGTCGGGTCTGCGCTTCGTCCGGCACGCGTACAAAAACGACATTCCAGTGTTCATCGTGAACCGGGGTAGCACGCGCGGCGACGAGTTCGCCGCCGAGAAGATCGAGGCCGGTTGCTCCGAGGTGCTGGCCTCGTTCCTGTGACGAGCGGGGGGCGACCCACTGCCGGCCGCTCGTCCGCCGTGGCCGCCGTGTTCTTCCTGAACGGAGCCGTGCTGGGGAATTGGGCACCGCGCATCCCGGCACTGCGTGACGCACTCTCGCTCGATGCGTCCACACTCGGTCTTGCCCTGGCGGGAACAGGAACCGGCGGACTGATTGCCACTCCCCTGGCCGCGTTCGGCATCCGCAGGTACGGCAGCCGCGCGGTGGTGCTCGTGTCGGCCACGCTGCTGTGTGCGGCATTCGTGTTGCCCGCTCTGGCCCACACCTGGTGGGCCCTCGCCCTCGGCCTCGCTGTTCTGGGCGCTGCGGACGCCGTGCTGGACGTCGCGATGAATGCGCAGGGGGTGATCGTCGAGAAACGTCGTGGGCGCTCGCTGATGAACCGGTTCCACGCCGCGTGGAGCGCCGGGGCAGTTACCGGCGGACTCACCGGTGCGGCCGCCGCGGGTGTGGGTCTGCCCGTACTCACGCACTTCTCGATCGTCGGGGCCGTCCTGCTGATCGTCGCGCTCATCGCAGTGCGATCTCTGGTCCCCGACCACGTCGGTGCCACAGAAGCACCACGACAGGGTGCCCGGCTACCGCGCTCGGCGCCGTTGGCGCTGCTGGGTGTACTGGTTCTGCTCGCCGCCCTGGTGGAGGACGTCCCGCAGTCGTGGGGCGCGATCTACTCGACCGAACTCGGTGCGGGCCCCGGCATCGCCGGGCTGGCCGTCGTCGCGTTCTCGTCGGCGATGTTCCTCGGACGCCTCGTCGGTGACGCCCTGGTCGACCGGTTCGGTCGTCACCGGGTGCTGACGGGCGGAGCAGTGTTGATCGCGGCGGCATTCGTCCCTGCCCCGATCGTGACGTCGCCCATCGTCGCCGCGATGTTGTTCGCCGTGGCCGGTTTCGGGTCGGCCCCCATATTTCCGGCTGCGTTCGCCATGGCCGGACGGTTACCCGGCATCGCAGCAGGTACGGCGCTGACGGTGGTCTCCCTCGTCGCCCGCATCGGAGTGCTGGCAGCCCCCGTCACGTTCGGGACGGTGGCCCAGCACACCGGGTTCGGGTGGGCGCTGTGGTCGATGGTCGTCGTCGGCACCGCGATCGCGGTGCTGACTCTCGTGCTCCACAGAGCGCTCGCGGGAACCACCGGGACACGGTCCCCCGGCACCGAAAATCAGGCAGGGACCAGATCGTCGGCGTGAACGACAGGGCGGCGCGATTCCGGCGGAAGATCGTGGGTCGAGCGTCCCAGCATCGAGGTCAGCTCTACCGAGTCGTAGGCCACCACGCCGCGAGCCACCACCGTGTCACCGGTGGTCAGGAGAGACACGACGTCGCCGGCGTCGAACGCTCCGGTGACCGCGACGATGCCGGCGGAGAGCAACGATCGACGGCGATCGACCACCGCGGCAACGGCTCCGTCGTCGAGATGCAGGGCGCCCGTGGTGTCGGCGGCGTGCCGCACCCAGAATCGTCGGGCGGACAGCCGATTCGGCCGTGCCGCGAAGGTGGTACCCACAGGTCCCCCGGTCAACGCCGAGGACGCGTCCGCCGCGGCTGCGAGCAACACTGGCACTCCGGCGTCGGCAGCGAGGCGTGCGGCCGACAGCTTCGAGGCCATGCCGCCCGTTCCCAATGACCCACCGGATCCGGCGACCACCCCGTCGAGATCCTCGGGGCTGGCCACCTCGGCCACGAACGTGGCGTTCGGGTCCTTGCGCGGATCCCCGTCGTACAGACCGTCGACGTCGGACAACAGAATAAGGGCGTCGGCGCTCACCAGGTGGGCGACCAGCGCGGCCAGCCTGTCGTTGTCGCCGAACCTGATCTCGGCTGTCGCGACGGTGTCGTTCTCGTTCACCACGGCGACAGCTCCGAGCGAGCGGAGCCGATCGAACGTGCGTTGCGCGTTGCGGTGGTTGGATCGGCGGGCGATGTCGTCCGCCGTCAGCAACACCTGCCCGACGGTGCGTTCGTACCGGCCGAACGACGTCCCCCAGGCGTGTGCCAGGGCCAGCTGACCGACGCTGGCGGCGGCCTGCTTGGTGGCCAGGTCTCGAGGCCGCTGCTTCAGTCCTAACGGAGCCATTCCGGCGCCGATGGCGCCGGAGGACACCACGACGACGGTGGTGCCGCGCCGCATACGCATCTCGATCGCGTCGGCCAAGGCGTCGAGGCGCGCAAGATCGAGGCCACTCTCCATGCTGGTCAGCGCCGAGGACCCGATCTTGACGACGATGCTGCGCGCCGACGCGATGATGTTCCGAGTACACGCAACCGGCTGAGGTGCTGTCACTGCTCGTCGCTCTCCAGCCCTCGGCGAACACGACGAGCATGCTTGCGCTCGGATGCGCCGATCCGCTCCACCTGGTCGATACGCGAGTCGGTGCCGCGGCCGGTCATGGTGACGTCGACACCGGCGGGGGTCTGCGGTTCCCACTCGAAGCTGACGTCGCCGATGGTGACCGACGCACCGGGGCGAGCCCCCTGCTTGACCAATTCTGCCTCCACACCGAGTCGAGCGAGACGGTCTGCCAGGTAACCCACGGCCTCGTCGTTGTCGAACGCGGTCTGCATGACCCACCGTTCTGGCCGCTCGCCGCGAACGATGAAACCACCGGGCTCGTCGGGATCGGCGATGACGGAAAAGCCCACCTTGTCGGTAGCGACGGGCCGGATGACCTGGCGCCGCGCAACTGCTTTGGGATGGTCGAGGCGGTACTGTGCGACCAACTCCGCCAATGCGAAGGTCAACGGGCGCAGCCCTTCTCGACTGACCGCCGAGATGGTGAACACCGGCCAGCCGCGGGCCTCGAAGTCGGCGCGCACCATGTCTGCCAACTCTGCGGCCTCAGGTACGTCGACCTTGTTCAGCACGACAATCCTGGGTCGGTCCGCCAACTCGCCCAGACCCGCATCGCTCGACAGTGCCGGCGTGTACGCGGCGAGCTCCGCCTCGAGTGCATCGACATCGGATACCGGATCGCGGCCGGGATCGAGCGTGGCGCAGTCGACGACGTGTGCGAGAACCGCACACCGCTCCAGGTGGCGGAGGAAATCCAACCCCAGACCTTTGCCCTCGCTCGCACCGGGAATCAGGCCGGGAACGTCGGCGACGGTGAACGTCGTCTCGCCGCTCGAGACCACCCCGAGGTTGGGAACCAACGTGGTGAACGGATAGTCGGCGATCTTCGGCTTCGCAGCGGACAACACGGACACCAGGGAGGACTTTCCCGCACTGGGGAAACCCACGAGCCCGACGTCGGCGACCGACTTGAGTTCGAGCACCACGTCGCGCTCGACACCGTCTTCGCCCAGAAGTGCGAACCCGGGCGCCTTGCGAGCGCGCGACGCCAACGCCGCGTTACCCAGTCCGCCGCGGCCTCCCGCAGCAGCGTCGAACCGCGTGCCCTCCCCCACCAGATCGGCGAGGATGCGCCCCTGACCGTCGAGCACCATGGTGCCGTCGGGAACGCGCAAAATCAGGTCTTCACCCACCGCACCGTCGCGATTGCTGCCCGCGCCCTGGGTGCCGTTGCCCGCCTTCGCGTGCGGATGGAAGTGGAAGTCGAGGAGCGTGTGCACTCCTGGATCGACGATGAGGACGACATCACCGCCGCGGCCACCGTTGCCTCCGTCGGGACCACCGAGCGGTTTGAACTTCTCGCGGTGAACCGAGGAACACCCGTTTCCGCCCTTACCTGCACTGACGTGCAAGGTGACACGGTCGACGAAACGCGACATGGGTGAGTGGTCCTTCCGAGACAACAACTACTGGATGAAACGACGTCAGGGGCGGACGAAGGGTGTAACCCCTCCGAACCGCCCCTGACGGGAACGCATACCGATGAGCAGCGCCGGCAACAACCGACGCACTATCGCCGCGGGAGAATCAGACCTCTGCGGCGGCCGGGACGATGTTGACGGTCTTGCGGCCACGCTTCGTGCCGAACAGCACCGAGCCCGCGGACAGCGCGAACAGGGTGTCGTCGCCGCCACGTCCGACGTTCACGCCGGGGTGGAAGTGCGTACCGCGCTGGCGGACCAAGATCTCACCCGAGTTGACGGACTGGCCGCCGAAGCGCTTGACGCCGAGGCGCTGTGAGTTCGAATCGCGACCGTTGCGTGAGCTGGACGCGCCCTTCTTATGTGCCATGAGAAAACCCTCCAAAGGGTGGGTGAAGCAGGGGTCGGTGAAGCAGGAGTAGATGACGCAAGTTACCGGAATCGGGAACTTACTTGATGCCGGTGACCTTGAGGACGGTCAGCTTCTGCCGGTGACCCTGACGCTTGTGGTAACCGGTCTTGTTCTTGAACTTGTGGATGCGGATCTTCGGGCCCTTGGTGTGCTCGACGATCTCGCCTGCGACGGACATGTCCGCCAGCTTGGCTGCATCGGTGGTGAGATCGGACCCGTCGACGACGAGAACTGGAGCAAGCGAGACAGCCGTTCCGGGCGCTCCCTCGATCTTCTCGACCTTGACGAGGTCACCAACTGCGACCTTGTACTGCTTTCCGCCGGTCTTGACGATCGCGTACGTTGCCATCGGAGGGCTACCCCTTGCTTCTTTGATGCGTTCTCGCGACCCCGTGAGGGACGCGACTGGTCTCATGGCTGCAGGATTGCAGCCCGTGCTGTCTTCTCTCTTGCGCCGGCGAACCGAAGTTCAGGTACTCCGACCAGCCACCTCGCGGTGGACAGGACGAAACCGCGTCGCCGACAGCGACTGTCCAAGATTACGGCAGAGCCCGTCGCCCGGTCAAACCGCTGGGCCGGGCGCCGTTCGCTACCTCAGGATTCGTCGTCCACCGGTGGACCCGCAGGTCGTCCGGCTGCACGTCGGCGAGGACGCCGAACCGGTGCGACCGGTGATGCGGACGCGCCGCCACCGACCGTGACCATGCCGGACTCCGACGACTCGTCAGCGGATCCAACCTCGGTAGAGCTCGCGTCGTCCGATCCGGCTTCGAGCGTGGAGGCGGTAGGAACCACGACAACCGTCCCCGCAGAATCGCCCGACGGGGCCGCTGCAGCCCGAGACACTCGACGACTGCGCCGTGGTCGTGTCGCGGGTGCCACCGGTTCGCTGGACGCGTCCGGAACGTCGGCCTCGCCGGTCTCGGGCTTGTCAGCAGGCTCGGGCTTGTCAGCAGGCTCGGGCTTGCTATCAGGCTCGGGCTTGTCGGCTTCGCGCACGGCCGCCACGGCAGCCGCAGCGTCGTCCATTGCCTCCGACGCATCGGCTGGTTGGTCGGCGTCGGTTTCTGGATGCAGATGCGCCGCCATAGCCAGCGCCACGGGGTGTGCGCGCCTGTTCGACAGATCTGCCGAATCCGACGAATCAGCTTCGGAAGAGGTGTCGGTGTCGGTCGTGTCCGCCGACTTCGACTCGGTGCGGTCCCGGCCACCACGCTTGCGACGCGACCCGCCCTCGGAACGCTGGTTGTTGTCCGATCGCGAGCCTCGGCCACCGTCGTCCTTGGGGGCCTCGACGGGGAACTGATGCATCATCAGCCCGCGCCCGTGGCAGTGCTCACACGTGGTGGAGAAGGCCTCGATGAGACCTGTGCCCATCCGCTTGCGTGTCATCTGGACCAGGCCGAGCGAGGTCACCTCGGAGACCTGATGACGAGTGCGATCTCGACCCAACGCCTCGGTCAAGCGCCGCAGCACCAGGTCACGGTTCGATTCGAGCACCATGTCGATGAAGTCGACGACGATCATGCCGCCGATGTCGCGCAGACGCATCTGACGGACGACTTCCTCGGCAGCTTCCAGGTTGTTGCGGGTGACCGTCTCTTCCAGGTTTCCGCCCTCACCGGTGAACTTGCCGGTGTTGACGTCGACCACCGTCATCGCCTCGGTGCGGTCGATGACCAGCGTTCCGCCCGACGGCAGCCAGACCTTGCGGTCGAGCGCCTTGGCCAGCTGCTCGTCGATGCGGAACGCACCGAACACGTCGACGTCCTTCGACGACGACTCGTACCGTTCGACGCGCGGCAACATGTCGGGTGCGACTGTCTCGATGTAGCTCTGCACCGTCGACCACGCCCGGTCGCCTTCGATGACCAGCTTGGAGAAATCCTCGTTGAAGAGATCGCGCACCACCTTGACCAGCAGGTCAGGCTCTTCGTACAGGGTGACCGGTGCCGACGACTTCGACGATTCGGCGCCGGTGGAGCGCTCGGACACGGTGGCCCACTGCGCCTGCAGACGAGTCACATCGCGCGCCAGTTCCTCGGCGCTGACCCCCTCGGACGCGGTGCGGATGATGACACCGGCCTCCGCGGGAACGATGTCGCGAAGGATGTCCTTCAGTCGTTTGCGCTCGTTGTCCGGCAGCTTGCGACTGATACCGGTGGACGATCCGCCCGGCACATACACCAGGAAGCGACCGGCCAGCGAGATCTGCGTGGTCAGGCGGGCACCCTTGTGCCCCACCGGATCCTTGCTGACCTGAACCAGAACTTGGTCCCCGGGCTTGAGTGCCTGCTCGATCTTGCGACTGTTACCGCCCAGTCCGGCGGCGTCCCAGTCGACCTCGCCGGCGTAGAGCACGCCATTGCGACCCTTGCCGATGTCGATGAACGCCGCTTCCATGCTGGGCAGCACGTTCTGCACGCGACCGAGATAGACATTGCCCACGATGGAGCCGGATGCCGTGCTGGTGACGAAGTGCTCGACGAGCACGCCGTCCTCGAGCACCGCCACCTGTGTCAGGTCCGGCTGCCCGGCCAGCGACTTCTCTCGCACCACCATCGTGCGATCGACTGCCTCACGGCGGGCGAGGAACTCGGACTCGGTGAGGATCGGCGGGCGCCGACGACCGGCGTCGCGACCGTCACGTCGCCGCTGACGCTTCGCTTCCAGACGAGTCGATCCCGTGATGCCCTGGACCTCGTCCTTGGCCTTGGCTCGCTGGCGGGGCTCCCGCTCGTGCACGACGGTGTTGGGCGGATCGTCATCGGTGGTCGAGTCGGAGTCCGAACCATCGCCACCGCTCTTACGACGCCGGCGGCGGCGACGGCGTCGGCTTGCGTTGTCACCGGTTGCCTCGTCGTCTCCGTCGGATTCGGAGGACGTGTCCGAATCGGAGCTGTCGGAGCTGTCGGACGAGTCGGAGTTGGGGCTCGCCGAGGTGTCGCCTGCCGCGTTCTCCGTGTCGGTCGACTCGGCCGAGGCGTCTGTACTCGACTTGCTGGACCGTCGACTGCGCGAACGCCGACTGGACGACCGGCGAGGCGTCGAATCGCCGTCCCCGTCCTCATCGGACTCGGAGTGGCTGTCCGAGTCGCTGTCCGACGTTCCGGATTTGTCGTCACTGCTGCCGCTGGTGTTGCTGCTGTCGCTGGTGTTGCTCGTGTCGGTCGAGTCGGACTCGTCGTCATCGTCCGAGTCGTTCTGGTCGTCGTTCTGCGCGTCACCGCGACCGCGGCCACGACCGCGGCGTCCACGCCGACGTCGGCGGGGGCCCGACGAATTATTGTCCTGGTCGTTCGAGTCCTGGTCGTTCGAGTCCTGGTCGTTCGAGTCCTGCTCGCCGTCCGTTGCGGTGTCCGACGACGACTCGCCTGACGAGGTGACGGCGGCAGACTGCGGGCTCGCGGCAGGGGCTTCTTCTGCTGCGGGTGCAGGCTCGGTAGCCGGCCCGGTTTCCGTGTCCGTCACAGTCTCCGCGGCGGGCACTGCCTTCTTGGGTGAACGAGCCCGGCGACGTGCCTTGGGCGGTTCAGCGGCAACCTCGGGCTGGAGGAACAGCGGCACACTGGCCGGATCGGCCGAGGCCGGAGCTGTCGCCTCCGCTGTCTCGATATTGGTGAACAGATCGGGCGTTGCCTGCTCGGCAGGTGCTGCCTCTGGGTCCGGCGCTGCCTCTGGGTCCGGCGCTGCCTCTGGGTCCGGCGCTGCAAGTGCTGGGTCCGCGGTCGCGCCCAGCGCGGTCGCGACGGTCTGCGCGTCCGCTCGCACGACACTGGACTGCACGCTGCGTACCGCGACCCCCATCGTGTCCAACTGCGCGACCACCTGCTTGCTGGTGACGCCCAGCAGCTTGGCCAACGCGTGTACTCGGATGCGCTCCGGGAAGCTCTGTTCTGGAGAATTCTGGTCTTGCAAGTTCTGGGGCGGCTCGGTGTCGGCCACGTGTTCTCCTCGGGCTCCCGGGCGCGCACACTCACGGTCGACAATTGCCCGATAGGGCGTCGTCCGCAGCAGTGACACGCGGCCACGCGGGAGTCATGGTTCGTTCGCGGGATCATCTGATCCGACGAAAAAGCGGGTTCGCACTACGCCGTCGTCACCGACCTGGAAGATCGCCGACTGACGCCGCACTGCCTGGGCGGATGGCCGATCCGAGCGCCTGATCTTCAGCGTGACTGCGCCAGCGGTGCCGGCGCATGTCCGCGATGACGGGCATCGGTTTCGTTGATGTCATCCGGTCACGTACGCGTGGTGCGCGCTGCGACCTCGTTCACTATCCCACACTCCCCGAGCGCAGCGTGCCAATGCTGCATACCCGAGGAGTCGGCCTGGTTCGACGAGGCCGCAAGTGGTCAGGAGAGTGTGGGGAACCAGAGTGCGATTTCACGCGCGGCCGACTCCGGTGAATCGGAACCGTGCACCAAGTTCTTTTGGCCGTCCAAGGCCAGATCGGCACGGATGGTGCCCGGAGTGGCCTTGGCGACGGGATCGGTGCCGCCGGCGATCTGGCGAAAAGCCTCGATGGCGCGCGGTCCTTCGAGCACGGCGGCCACCAGCGGACCGGAGGTGATGAACTCGATGAGGTCGGGGAAGAACGGTCGCTCGGCGTGCTCGGCGTAGTGCTGTTCTGCCACCTCGCGCGACACTGTGTGCATGTCGAGCGCAACGAGGTCCAACCCCTTGCGCTCGATACGGCCGAGGATTTCGCCGACGAATCGACGAGCGACGCCGTCCGGCTTGATCAGTACGAGAGTGCGTTCGGTCACGAGCGCAAAGCCTAGAGCAATGCCGATCCTGGCCGGCGCACCGGCGTCATTCGCGCTGACTGGGCAGCCTGCCCTGGGCAATGCGTTTGCGCAGGTCGCGGCGCAGATACACCAGGTACAGCCACACCGCGAGGAACAGCACGCCCACAGCTGCGATGGACGGGTGCGCAAAGAATCCCAGGAGAACCAGCGCCTGCAGTCCCAGATCGAACTGCAGTGCCCACGATCGGCCCTGCAGGCCCGCGCCGAGAATCATCACCAGACTCAGCGCGATCAGATACGTGCCGCTGATCCAGGTCACTCCACCGCCGACGGTGGCCACGACGGGAAGCGCCAGCAGAACCACGATGGCTTCGAGGATCAACGTTCCTGCGCAGACGCCCCTGAACCCCTTCCACGGATCTCGTGCGGGTGGCGGGAAGTCGCCGGTTTCGGGTGCAGTCACTGGGGATCCTTTCCAAACAATGTGCGTGCCGCGCCCGCGGTGACGACAGATCCCGTGACCACGACGCCGGCTCCGGACACCGCCTCGCCCTCGTCTGCCACGTCCTCGGCGATGCCGATGGCAATTTCGAGTGCGTCGGGGAGAGTCTCGGCGACGACGACGCGCTCGTCGCCGAATCTGGCGACGGCGGCGTCGGCGAGCGCCTCCACCTCCAGCCCTCGGGGCGACCCGTTGGAGGTCACGACTATCTCGTCGAGAACGGGTTCGAGTGCGCGCAGAATGCCGTCGACGTCTTTGTCTTTCATCACCGCGACGACGCCGACGAGTTTACGGAAGTCGAATTCCGCGGTCAGCGTCGCAGCCAGCGCTGACGCACCGTGCGGGTTGTGGGCCGCGTCGACGAATACCGTGGGTGCGTTCCGCACACGCTCTAGTCGGCCGGGATTGACGACGGTGGCGAATCCTTCTCGTACCGTCTCCACGTCCAGGCCGCGGTCCGCTCCCGCCCCGAAGAACGCTTCCACGGCAGCCAGCGCCAAGGACGCGTTGCGGGCCTGGTGCTCGCCGTGCAGCGGAAGGAAGATGTCGTCGTACACGCCGCCGAGTCCGCGAAGTTCGAGCTGCTGACCACCGACGGCGATGCGACGGGCAAGCACCACGAACTCCGACCCCGCACGGGCCACCGCGGCATCCATCTCGACCGCGCGACGAAGAAGCACGTCCATGGCTTCGGGTTGTTGCTCGTCGAGCACCGCCACCGTGTCCACCGGTACCAACCGCTCTGGAGCGCGCTTGATGATGCCCGCCTTCTCCGCGGCGATTCCGGCGAGATCGGTGCCGAGGTACTCGACGTGATCGATGCCAACGGGAGTGACCACCGACACCTGCGCGTCGATCACGTTGGTCGCGTCCCATCGCCCACCGAGTCCGACCTCGACGACGGCCACGTCCACCGGCGCCTCGGCGAACGCCGCGAACGCCATGGCCGTGACCACCTCGAATTTGCTCATCGCCGGGCCACCGTCGGCCTCGGACCGAGCATCGATCATCTCGACGTACGGCAAGATCTCGCGATACGTGTCCACGTACTGGCGGGGTGTCAACGGCGCGCCGTCGACGGCGATGCGCTCGGTGGCCAGTTGCAGATGCGGACTCGTGGTCCGTCCGGTCCGACGGTGGAACGCGCGCAGCAGGGATTCGATCATCCGGGTGACGGACGTCTTGCCGTTGGTGCCCGCGACGTGGATCGACGGGTAGCTCGCCTGAGGCGAACCCAGCAGATCCATCAGAGCACTGATGCGAGTCAGCGACGGCTCGATGGTGGTCTCGCCCCATCGCTTGTCCAGTTCGGCCTCGACGAGCGTGAACTCCGCGAGATCGACCGGCGACGGCGCTGCGCCTCCGTCGGGACCGGATGTTCCGGGGTACGTCATGCCGAAGCCAGCTCCTCGAGCCGCTTGGTCAGACGATCCACTTCCTCGCGCGCGATTTGCTGGCGGCCCTTGATCTTGTCCACGACCGCTGCCGGGGCTTTTCCGACGAACGCGTCGTTCCCCAGCTTTGCAGTGGTCGCCTCGAGTTCTTTCTTGGCGGCCGCCAGATCCTTCTCACCGCGCTTGCGCTCGGCCTCGACGTCGACGGTGCCAGAGGTGTCCAGCGCCACGGTCACCGTGCCGAGCGACAACCGAACCTCCACCGACGCAGATTCGGCGAAATCGTCGTCCGGCTCGGACAGGAAGGACAGCGCGCGCGTGGCAGCAACCAGTGACTCGATATCGGCATCCTCGACACCGACTAGTCGAGCGGGAACCTTCTGCTTGGGCTTGACACCCTGATCGCTCCGGAAACGCCGCACCTCGGTGACCAGCTTCTGCATATCGGTAATTCGTTGCAGTGCAACGGGATCGGCACCGACACCCGTTTCCTTCGGCCACGTGGACACAACGATGCTCTCACCCGCGGTAAGGGCTTTCCACAGCGTCTCCGTCACGAAGGGCATCACCGGATGCAGCAGTCGCAGGATCGAATCGAGCACCACACCGAGAACGACGCGGGTGTTGCCGGCAACGTCGCCATCGGTCGAGAACTGAACCTTTGCCAGCTCCAGATACCAGTCGCACACCTCGTCCCACGCGAAGTGGTACAGCGACTCACAGGCCTTGCCGAATTCGTAGCGGTCCAGTGCGTCGTCGACCTCGGCTCGAACCAGCGCGAGCCGGTCGAGGATCCAGCGATCGGCGTCGGTCAGCTGGTCTCTGGCCGGAATCTCCTCCACCACAGCGCCGTTCATCAACGCGAACTTGGTGGCGTTGAAGAGCTTCGTGGCGAAGTTGCGCGAACTCTGGGCGTTGTCATCGCCCACGGACAGATCTCCACCCGGATGAGCGCCCCTGGCGAGCGTGAACCGCAGAGCGTCGGCCCCGAAACGGTCGACCCAGTCCAGCGGATCGATTCCGTTGCCCTTCGACTTCGACATCTTGCGCCCGTGTTCGTCCCGCACCAGCCCGTGCAGGAACACGTCACGGAACGGAACGGTGCCGGGCAGCTGGTCGGCGACGGCGGTACCGAACATCATCATGCGGGCGACCCAGAAGAACAGGATGTCGTAGCCGGTGACCAAAACGGAAGTGGGATAGAATTTTTCGAGGTCCGGTGTCCGGTCGGGCCACCCCATCGTGGAGAACGGCCACAGGCCCGACGAGAACCACGTGTCCAGCACGTCGGGATCCTGCACCCACCCCTCGGGAGCGGTCTCGTCCGGACCGAGGCACACGGTCTCGCCGTCGGGCCCGTACCAGATGGGAATCCGGTGGCCCCACCACAACTGACGGGAAATACACCAGTCGTGCATGTCGTCGACCCACGCGAACCAGCGCGGCTCCTGACTTTTGGGGTGGACAACGGTCTCGCCGCCCCGCACCGCGTCACCCGCGGACTGGGCGAGCGTCGACACGTCGACCCACCACTGCAGCGACAGGCGCGGCTCGATCGGCTCCCCGCTGCGCTCGGAGTGACCGACGCTGTGCACGTAGGGCCGCTTCTCTGCGACGACGCGCCCCTGCTCGGCCAACGCCTCTCGCACTGCCACCCGCGCCTCGAAGCGATCCATGCCGTCGAACTGGGTTCCGGTGTCCGCGATACGGCCCGAGGTGTCCATGATGGACGGCATCGGCAGGCTGTGCCGGGCGCCCATCTCGAAGTCGTTGGGATCGTGGGCCGGGGTGATTTTCACTGCGCCCGTACCGAACTCGGGATCGACGTAGTCGTCGGCGATGATCGGAATCTCACGACCCGTGAACGGGTGCGGCAGCGTGGTTCCCACGAGGTGGGTGTAGCGCTCGTCGTCCGGGTGCACCGCGACGGCGGTGTCGCCGAGCATCGTCTCGACACGGGTGGTCGCGACCACGACGTGCGGCTCGTCGTCGTCCAGCGATCCGTACCGAAGCGAGACCAGCTCGCCCTCGACATCCTCGTACTTGACCTCGATGTCCGAGATGGCGGTCTTCAGCACGGGAGACCAGTTGACCAATCGCTCGGCGCGGTAGATCAGCCCGCGATCGTGCAGCAGTTTGAAGATGGTCTGGACGGCGCGCGAGAGTCCGTCGTCCATCGTGAAACGCTCGCGGCTCCAGTCCACGCCGTCGCCGATGCGGCGCATCTGCTCACCGATGGTGCCCCCGGACTCGCGCTTCCACTCCCAGACCTTCTCGACGAACTTCTCGCGGCCCAACTCTTCCTTCGACGTCCCCTCGGACGCCAGCTTCTTCTCCACCAGCGATTGCGTCGCGATCCCCGCGTGGTCCATGCCGGGCAACCACAGGACCTCGTAACCCTGCATGCGCTTGCGGCGCGAGAGCACGTCCATCAACGTGTGGTCGAGCGCATGGCCCATGTGCAGGCTGCCCGTCACGTTGGGCGGCGGCAGCACGATCGAGTAACCGGGCTTCGCGCTGTCCGGATCGGCGACGAAGTACCCGGCGTCGACCCAGCCCTGGTAGAGATCGGCTTCCACGTCGCCGGGATTCCACGTCTTGGGAAGCCGGTCCGCTGGATTACCGTCGGGCGAGGAGTCAGGGTTCGATCTGGTCACCGGGTAATTCTAGTTCTCGCCCGAGTCGACCTGTTTGCCCGCCTCGCGCTGCGAGTACCTCGGGCATCGACGCGGTGTGACCGAGAACATGTTCGGACAAGAACGCGTGCACCGCTCCGTACCAGACCGCAGCGTGCTGGGGGCTCAGGATCCAATGGTTCTCATCGGGGAAGTAGAGGAAGCGATGCACCGTCTCGCCGTTCTGATCCGCCGGGGCGCTCGATTCCGACAGCAGCTCCCACCACAGGCGCAGCGCCTCCCCCACCGGGACGCGATAGTCCTTGTCCCCGTGGACGACCAGCATGGGAGTGACGATGTCGGCCACGTACAGGTGCGGCGAGTTCTCGAAGGCCATCTCGGGAGTCATTTCGTGACCCCAATAGGAGGCGTCGTCGGTGGTGGGGCCGAACTGGTCCAGAGCCCACAGCCCGGCGTGCGACACGATCGCCCGAAAACGGTCCGTGTGGCCGGCAATCCAGTTGGCCATGTAGCCGCCGAAAGAGCCTCCCATCATCGCGGTGCGGGTGGAGTCGATGTCGGCGCGCGAGACCACTTCATCGGTAACGGACATCAAGTCGGTGTAGGGCTCCTTGCCCCAACGGCCCCAACCGCGCTGAACGAAATCCTGTCCGTATCCCGTGGACAGCGCCGGGTCGGGCAGCAGAACTGCATAACCCTGCGCCACCAACATCCAGGGGTTCCACCGCCACGACCAGGTGTTCCACGACCCCAGGGGTCCACCGTGAGCCCACAGGACCAGGGGCGCCGGCCACTCCTGCGACGCGCCCTGCGGAAGCGCCAGCCACGCGCGCACTGCAGTACCGTCCGCGGCCACGGCCCCGATGTCCTCGAGAGTGCCGGGAAGCGACGGCAGCTCGACGGGGGCGCGCAGAACGGTCACCTCGCCACTGGGAAGCGCTATCCGAACGGGGTGCGGCGGCGCGGCATACGAGGCTTGCATGGCGTACACCGCGTCGCCGTCCGGGGACACCTGGACGTCGCTGTACGCGTGATCGCCTGCCGTGAGGCGCTTCGACCCGTCCACGGTCACCAGGAACAGCGGCGCACGACCGTCCTCGTCTGCCGTCACCACGAGTGCGCTCGAGTCAGCGGTCCACGCTGCCGATGACGGCCACCGGTCCCAGTCTGGAGCCCAGTGCTCCGATTCCCCTGACGCGAGGTCGAGCACGTGCAGGGTGACGCGCGGTGCGACCTCTGGATCCGGGTGGGTATGCCTCAGATACGCGACACGAGTGCCGTCACCGGAGATCACCGGGGCCGCCGCGTCGGCGGTGGCGTCGTCCACGAGTACCGTGTCCGAACCGTCGGATACGTTCAACCGGACCAACAGTTGCCGAGACGCCCCGTCGGCACCGGCAACCGTGCGTGAAGCAACAACGAAGGTTCCGTCCGGCGCCACGTCGTACGTCGCATCTCGGTATTCCCCTCCGCCCGCAGATCCGCCGGGGTGGGGTGTCACCGAGGTCAGTGGGGTGTCCACCGAGTCCGGTCCCGGTGTCCCGGCGAACAGGTGGGTCACTGCCGGCCCGAGGTCGCTGTCCCAATGCCGGATCGGGTAGCCGCTGTGCAGGATCGCGGAGACGGCAAGGTCCTTGCGCAAGGCCCGCAGACTTTCGTCCCGCTCGACGTTCCCCAGTACTGAACCTGTTACCAGCATTGTCGATGCGGACTTTGCCGTCACGACACCGGACACCCCGCCCGCCCGATATGCCACCCGGCGGGGCTCGCCGCCATGGGCGGACAGCGCCCAGATTGCGGACGGCGCGTCATCGTCTCCGGAGGCCGCGCGGACGAACATGAGATCTCCGTCGGCCGCGAACGTCGGCGCGCTGTCCCCGGTACCCGCCCGCGTCAGTCGCCGCGGCACGTCCGAACCATCGGGATCGATGGCCCACAACGACGAGATGTACTTGGTCCGCGCGGAGTTCAGCTCCGACACCGTGGTGACCAGCGACGTCCCGTCGGCAGAGAGGGCAAGGCCTGCCATACGAGGGAGATCGACATATGTCTGGGGAGACCGGAAGGCACTCGTGTCGGAGGAGGAACTCATGTCAGCAGAACCTAGGCGATTACCCCGACACCGTGCTCGGTCGGTCTCGGGACGGTGGTGCGGGTCGTGGCCATCGCGGCTCCAACTCGCTCGAATCGGCTGACGTCAGTCGCCGGGCCCGGTGAGGTAGTCGCGGCCGTGGGGGTCGCGGGTATGGACGATGCAGTCCTTCAGCATCCGGTAACGCCATTGCTTCCGGGTTTTGAGTCCGTGGTGCCTGCGGCACAACGGTTGCAGATTCCCGAGTACCGTCCACCCGCCGGTGGTGGGGTCGGCGTGGTCGAACGGGACGACGTGGTCGAGGTCGCAGGCGGAGCTGGGTACGGCGCAACTGGGGTGCACGCACACCGAATAGCGCGCTGTCACCAGGGCAGCGAGGGACTCCGACGGTCGGTAGGTGAGCGCTCCGGTCGGTGGTGTGGTGTGGTCGCCGTGTCCGGTCGGATCGGCGGCGCGGGTGTGGTGGAGCTCGTCCGGTGATCCGCGAAGACGCTCCAGTTTTCTCGCGGTGTCGCGCGCTCGGCGACTGTTGAGGGGCCCGTCGTCGGGTGTCCACCCCGGTGGTCTGGCCCGGGTGCGGCGCACCTCGCGGTTCTCCGTCGGGACCGGCGGCTCGGTCTCGTCTGTTTCGGTGCAGTGGCATCGTGTGGGGGTGAGGGCGTCGGTGATGATTGCCTGCCAGGTTGCGTCGGCGGCGATCTGCCGGGCCACATCCGGCGGTACCTGCCCCCACCCCTGAAGGTGGCCGGGTTCCCCGGCCAAGCCTGCGGCTGTGGCGGCATCGAGCACGATGTACGCCCGCGTGGACGGTCCGGCGGGCCCAACATCCCGGTGCGGGCACGCATCAGCAGAGCATTCGCAGGACACAGGAGTGCCCGTGAGGATTGCCCGGGCGGCGTCGAAGAAGCGGGCACCGAGTCGGCGTGGATCTCCCGCGCACACCTGCCTCGCGGTGCCCAGGATGGAATGCCACATCGCGGCGATGTCTTCTTGCGGGCCACGAAGCCGAAGCTCCGCCTGTCCGCGCGGAAGCCGACGAACGGACGCAGTCCGTTCGGCAGCGGCTTGCTCGCGAACCTTCCTGTGCCAGTCGGCGTCGAACTCCACCAGGATCCGATCGACGGCAGCGGCAACAGCACCGGGGGTGCAGCGGGCGGCGGTGTCGACCACTCGTCGCAGGAGTGCTTCGGTGGCGTTGGAGAACCCGGCGAGGGAGCGGCACACCGTCCGGAACACGGGGTACGCCAGGCGGCCCGCTTCGAACGCCTCCCGCACGGCGGGGCGTGCGATTCCGGTGAGGTACATCCATTCGGCGACCGTGGACGTCGACACCGCCAACGCAGAGGTGATCTCGGCGATCGCGGACGCTTCTGCGGCCTCGACATCGAACACCCCGCCCGGCGCGAGCACCGCCGGCCGTCGAGAGGACACCTCGACATAGGACACAGCGGACGTCACTGTGTGGGCGAAGCGCGCCTGCGCGTCGATCTTCGCCAAAACAAGAGACTCCACGGATACCGTTGCCGCACTCACTGATTCACCCCCCCAGGCAATACCAGACCGCCCCCGACGATCTGCCCACAAGGTAGCGCGACCCACCGACACAAAATCGATTACGGACTCGAACACACCGATCGAGGATGGCGCCGATCACGGAGAGCCGTTCGATTACCCGACCAGCGGCGCCAGTCGACCCGGAATCTCCTCCAGCGCAAAAGGAAGGCTCAGGACCGTGCTCCACGCCATGGCTTCGGCCGCGTCGTCCTCGAGGACGATCACCCGGCCCTCACGCACGGCTGCCAGTTGCTGGTAAACCGGGGTCGAGGCCAGTTCGGCGCGCAACCGGTCGCCGAAGCCGCCGCCCGCATACCAGACCAGCAGGTCGACGTCGGCGAGCGAGAGCTGCTCGGTACTGATTGTCGCGAAATTGCGCTCGCCGATCTGATCGGAGACCGGGGGATTGACGAATCCCAGTTCGTTCAAGAACCGCACCTTGGGATCCTGCGCGCCGTAGACACCGAATTGCCCGGGTCCTTGCAGTGCACCCACCAGCACCGTCTTCCCGACGAATGCGGGATTGGCGTCGGCTGCGGCGGAGAAATTCTGCTCCAGGTCGCCGATCAGAGCGGCGGCGTCGTCGGGTTTGCCCACCGCGTCGCCGATCAGCGTGGTCTGGTCGCGCCACGGAATGCCGAAGTCGGCGAACCCGTCCGGTTGCGTGACGGTGGGCGCCAGCTGAGACAGCGTGTCGTACTCGCTCTGTGTGACACCGGCGTACGTTCCGACGATCAGGTCGGGGTTCACCGATGCCACCTTCTCCACGTCGATGCCCTCTGCAGTGCTGCCGACGATCTCCGGGCTCGCGTCCCCCAACGCCGACTGCGCCCACGGCCAGGTTGCCGACGGGTAGTTGCCGTACCAGTCGAACACCCCGACCGGCACCACACCGAGAGCCAGCAAGGTGTCGTGGTCGTTGTATCCGACGCTGACGACGCGGGCCGGATCGGCCGGCGCGGTGACGTCTCCGAACTTGGTCGACACGGTCGCCCCCGAGGGATCGGAACCACCGCCGGAACCCGAGCTGCTGCATGCAGCGGCAAGAGCGACGAGTGCGCCGGACGCACCCAGGAGAAAGCTTCGGCGCGAGACGCCGGCCGACATGGCCATGACGCACAAATCCCTTCGTCGAGAATCGGGCGTTACCGCCCAGCGAAGGTAAGGCTAACTTATTATCGCTGCAATGCCAGTGGGTCCCGCACCACGCCGGTCGCAATCGGGTCCACTATGGAGTGATGACCGACAAGCACCACTGCTGATGGGACGAGCAACAGTTCGTCGCCCCGTAGTCCGCATCCGGGGACCGCACCGCACGTCTCGACCGGACACCTTGGTCGCCGAGGAGCCTTTGGAGCTCCGCGTCGGCGGCCGAGCCCTCGCGGTCACGATGCGCACTCCGGGCCACGACGTCGAGCTCGCGCACGGTTTCCTCGCCACCGAGGGTGTTATCGGAAGCCGCGACGACATACTCGAGGCCCGCTACTGTGACGGCGTCGACGACGAGGGTCTGAACACCTACAACGTTCTCGATATCGCGTTGGCGTCGCACGTTCCCGCGCCCGACCCCGGTGTCGAGCGCAATTTCTACACCACGTCGTCGTGCGGAGTGTGCGGGAAGGCGTCCCTCGATGCGGTGCGTCTGAAGACGCGCCACTCCCCTGCTGCGGACGGCGCGGTGGTCACCTCGCGGGTGCTCTCCACGCTTCCCGACACGTTGCGCGAGCACCAGCGCATCTTCTCGACGACCGGAGGTCTGCACGCGGCGGCACTCTTCGACACCGACGGCACGCTGCTGGCTGCGCGCGAGGACGTAGGGCGCCACAACGCGGTGGACAAAGTGGTGGGCTGGGCGATCACCGAAGGGCGGGTGCCGCTCACCGGCACGGTTCTGATGGTCAGCGGCCGCGCCTCGTTCGAGCTCGCGCAGAAAGCCGTGATGGCCGGTATTCCCATCCTCGCGGCCGTATCCGCACCGTCGTCGCTGGCGGTGGATCTGGCGGACGAATCCGGTCTCACGGTGGTCGGTTTCCTACGCGGTGACGGCATGAATCTATACACCCACACACACCGAATCATCGACGAGGCGGACGGCTAACGACGCACTCGCAGCGGCGCTCCGGTGGCTGCGACGACGTCGTCGACGGTCGATCCGGGCGCAGTCTCCACCAACTCGAGTCCGTCGGCGGTCACGTCGATCACCGCCATGTCGGTGACGATCCGCTGCACACAGCCTTTCCCCGTGAGCGGGAGCGTGCAGGTCTCGACGATTTTCGGCTCACCGCTGCGCGAGACGTGCTCCATCATGACGATCACGCGCCGGGCGCCGTGCACCAGATCCATTGCACCGCCCATCCCCTTGACCATGTGGCCGGGAATCATCCAGTTGGCGAGATCGCCGTGACTGTCCACCTGCATCGCACCGAGGACAGCGACGTCCACCGCGCCTCCACGGATCATTCCGAACGACTGCGCGGAGTCGAAGAACGACGCGCCCGGCAGCACGGTGATGGTTTCCTTGCCTGCGTTGATCAGCTCGGGATCCAGCTCGTCCTCGGTGGGATACGGGCCGACCCCCAGCACCCCGTTCTCGGAATGCAGAATCACCGACACCGTGTCCGGAATGTGGCCGGGGATGAGCGTCGGCATCCCGATGCCGAGATTGACGTACTGACCGTCGGAAAGTTCCGCGGCCACGCGTGCAGCCATCTGGTGCCGAGTCAGTTTTCCTGTCGAAACTCTGGTCATGACCGCACCGTCCTCTGTTCGATTCCCACCGTGACTTCTCCGACCACCACGACTCGCTGCACGTGGATGCCTGGTGTGTGCACGTCCTCGGGGTTCAACTCGCCCGGCTCCACCAGGTGCTCCACCTGAGCGATGGTGATGCGCCCGGACTCCGCGGCAGGCGGGTTGAAGTTGCGCGCGCTGGCACGGAAGACGAGGTTGCCGAATCGGTCGCCCTTCCACGCGTGCACCAACGCGTAGTCCGCGACGATCCCGCGCTCGAGGACGTAGGTGACGCCGTCGAACTCGCGGGTCTCCTTGGGTGACGACGCGAGGGCGACGCCGCCCGATCCGTCGTAGCGTTGCGGTAGTCCTCCGTCGGCAACCTGGGTACCGACGCCGGCCGGGGTGAAGAACGCCGGAATACCCGCACCGCCTGCTCGCATCCGCTCGGCGAGGGTGCCTTGCGGCGTCAACTCGACTTCGAGCTCGCCGCCGAGGTACTGGCGGGCGAACTCCTTGTTGGACCCGACATAGGAGCTGATGGTGCGCCGGATGCGCCCCTTCTCCAGGAGGACTCCCAGACCGAAACCGTCGGTACCGCAGTTGTTGCTGATCGTCTCGATATCGGTTGCCCCCTGCTCGAGCAGCGCTGCGATCAGCACCTCCGGCACGCCGACCAAACCGAAACCACCGACAGCGATCGATGCGCCGTCGGAGATGTCGGCCACTGCATCGGCGGCCGACGCCATCACCTTGTCCATCATGCGACCCACGGTAACGCACCCTGTGCGCTTTGTGAACAGATATCCGCATCGCGAACAAATCGAGTCGAAAGGCTTGATCCCGCACGTCCCTCGACCTACTGTGAACAGCAAGTGTTCGCACAACGGCTGTGTGTACACATCCCGCACGGCGCGTCATATGCACCTCGAACGGACAGAGAAGGCGATGCTGCACCTCCCCCGCACAGAGACCGAAAGCCACACACGGATCGAAGGCCGGCCCTACCGTGATCAGAGCGCAGACCACGCGCCGCGCGACTTCGCCGACTACCGCACAACGGCGCTTCGGCACCCCTCCTCGCCGCTGCTCTTGCTGCCGCAGCGGCTGACCGAGATCACCGGTCCGGTCCTCGGCGAGGGCCGCGTCACGGACGCGGACTCCGATCTCACCGTCGTCGACGGTGGCGAAGCTCAGGGACAGCGCATCGTGGTGCACGGACGTGTGCTCGACAGCGACGGACACGCAGTACCGAATACTCTGGTCGAGGTCTGGCAAGCCAACGCCGCCGGCCGCTACCGACACGCTGGTGACACCTGGCCGGCTCCGCTGGATCCGCACTTCACCGGCGCCGGCAGGGTGCTCACCGACGCTACCGGCCACTACTCGTTCACGACCATCAAACCCGGCGCGTATCCGTGGGGGAACCACACCAACGCCTGGCGCCCGGCGCACATTCACTTCTCGCTGTTCGGTCAGGCGTTCACCCAGCGTCTGGTCACCCAGATGTACTTCCCGGACGACCCACTGTTCTTCCAGGACCCCATCTACAATTCCGCACCCGACGGTGCCCGCCAACGCATGGTGAGCGTGTTCGACTACGACGCCACGCGGGAGAACTGGGCACTCGGCTTCCGGTTCGACATCGTGCTGCGCGGCCGCGACGCCACTCCGTTCGAAGGAGACGACCATGACGACTGACGCTCGGACCACGGACGCGTTCGCTCCCAGATACACCAGTGCGCCCGGCAATTTCACGACGGTGCCGTTCGGTCAGACGCCGTCGCAAACCGTCGGCCCGTACTTGCACATCGGATTGCCGTGGCCGGACGGACCCGACGTGGTTCCTACCGGCACAGCAGGGCTGATCGAAATTTCGATCACGCTCTCCGACGGTGCGGGACAACCGATCACGGACGGCATGATCGAGACGTGGCAAGCCGACGCGGTCGGCCGATTCGACCACGCCGACGATCCGCGCGGACCTGCAAGTGCGACTCCGACGGGGTTCCGCGGCTTCGGCCGCGCGGTTGCCGATCACACCGGAACGGTGACCGTACGCACGGTCAAGCCCGGTGCGCTCCCCGCCGAGGACGGCATGGTCGAGGCCCCGCACATCGACATCGGCGTCTTCGCGCGCGGCATGCTCGAGCGCCTGGTGACACGGATCTACTTCCCCGACGAGCCCGATGCGAACGCGCAGGACCCGGTCCTCGCGTCCCTCCCGGAACATCGTCGATCCGCGTTGATCGCGACCGAAGTGCCCGGCGGCTATCACTTCGAGGTCGTCGTTCAGAGCGACCGCGGTGACGAGACACCGTTCTTCCTACTGTGACCTCACCGCTGTTCGACCCGATCTTCGGCGCCTCCGCCGTCTCGGCGGAGGCGAGCGACGGCGCGTGGGTCCAGGCCCTGCTCGACGTCGAAGTCGCACTGGCGTACGCCTGCGCTGACGCCGGCGTCGTACCCATCGCGCACGCAACCGACATCGACAGTGCTGCAAACGCTCTGACGACCGACATCGCAGAACTCGGTGCCGCGGCGTCCGCCGGAGGAAATCCGGTGATCCCGTTGGTGAGAGCTCTGCGCGCCGCCGCCGACGTGCCGGCCGGGTCGGTCCACCGGGGAGCCACGAGCCAGGACATCATGGACACCGCTCTCGTGCTGGTTCTGCGCCGAGCGTGCGCTGTCGTGCTGTCCGATGCGGCGCGCTGCATCACGGCGTCCGCCGATCTCGCACGTCGTCATCGATCCACACCGATGGCCGCACGCACCCTGGGTCAACAAGCCCTGCCCACCACCTTCGGCGCGGTCACTGCCGGGTGGGCGATCTCGATTCACGACGCCGCATCCGCGCTGTCGGATGTTCTGACCACGATGCCCGTCCAATTCGGTGGTGCAGCAGGAACTCTGGCCGCACTGCACCCTGATGGTCCGTCGGTGTCCGCGGCGCTTGCACACCGACTGGAACTGGTGGACCCACCGGCACCGTGGCACACCAACCGCGTACCGCTCACGCGGGTCGCCACCGCCCTCGGCGTGCTGGCCGGCGCCGCATCGGGCCCCGCGCTGACCATCACGTTGCTCAGCGCCACGGAGACGGCCGAGGTCTCGGAGGCCGCGCCGGGTGGATCGTCCGCCATGCCGCACAAGCAGAATCCGGTTGCCGCCATCACCGCACGCGCAGCTGCGGCGCGAGTACCGGGAGCCGTGTCGACGGTGCTGGCCGCGATGGCTCACGACCATCAACGTGCCACCGGCGCTTGGCACACCGAATGGCAGACGGTGACGGAGATCCTGCGCGGAACCGGCGGCGCGTTGTCACGCCTGGCCGACTCGTTGGAAGGGTTGCACGTGCACCCGGAAACCATGCGACGCAACCTCGACATCATCGGGGATGCACTGCTGGCCGAGCGCGTCACCACAGCTCTTGCCGAACATACCGAGGACGCCAGGGACATCGTGACTCGGGCGTGCCGCGCGGGAACGCCCTTGACCGCCGACCCCGCCATTCTCGCGCACCTGAGCGCAGACACGGTCGGTGCACTGACGGATCCGGAGCAGTACACGGGTCACGCGTCCGACTTCGTCGACTCGGCGCTCGCGTACGTGTCCACCGCTCGGGAAAGGAACTCATGACCGTCCCCCTCGCACACGACGTCGTCGCCGGGCCCACCGGCTCGACTCCGATCCTGCTGATCGGGTCGCTCGGCTCCGACCGATCGATGTGGAACCCGCAGGTCGCGCCGCTGTCCGCCGTCGCAACCGTCGTCACCGCGGATCTTCGCGGCCACGGTGAGACCTCCGCTCCCGTCGGTCCGTACACCGTGGCGGACTTGGGTGCCGATGTCCTCGCGCTCCTCGATTCGCTGGGCTTCGCGCGCATCCATCTGGTCGGGCTTTCGTTGGGCGGCGCTGTGTCGCAGTGGATATCGATTCATCACCCCGAGCGGGTCGCGTCGCTGACGCTGATGTGTACCGCCGCCAAGTTCGGGGACTCCGCCAATTGGGTGTCCCGCGCGGAGACCGTGCGCCGAGACGGCGTGGCGTCGATCGCCGAATCGGTAATCGCACGGTGGTTCACCCCCGCTCTGGCCGAGCGTGACCCTCAGCTCGTCGTTCGCGCGACGGCCATGCTGACGGGTACGGGAGACGAGGGCTACGCAGCATGTTGTGATGCTTTGTCGCAGTGGGATTCTCGTGCCGATCTGGGGCGCATCACCGCACGCACACTCGTCATCGCCGGCGCCGACGATCTTGCTACTCCCCCGGAGATGGTGAGCGTTCTCGCGGACGGCATCGAGGGCGCACATATGCACGTCCTCTCCCCTGCCGGCCACATCGCCAGTATCGAACAGGCGGGAGCCGTGACCCGCATGATCGTCGACCACATCGGCGTCGACGTCGGCCGCGACCGCGCCCACGCCGCGGGGATGGCCGTGCGCCGTGCGGTTCTCGGCGACGCACACGTCGATCGCTCGGTCGCCGCGACGACGGCATTCACGGAACCGTTCCAGGACTTCATCACCCGCACGGCATGGGGTGACGTCTGGAACCGGCCGGGCCTCGACCACCGCACCCGCCGATTGCTCACGCTGGCAGTACTGGTGGCCGTCGGCAACGATCACGAACTCGACATGCACATCCGAGCTGCACTGCGGGCCGAGATGCCGCCCGAGGACCTCGTGGAAGTGTTTCTGCACACCGCCCTCTATGCCGGGGTTCCCAACAGCAACAAAGCCTTTGCGATGGCCAAAGCTGCACTGGAGGACGGTTCTACATGAGCGAACCCGGTACGGACGTGCGGGGCGCGTCCGCGGACTACGTGCAGTCCCTCGGCCGAGGGCTCGCGGTCATCCGTGTCTTCGACGCCGAACATCCGCGCCGCACGCTGTCCGAAGTGGCGCGTGCCGCAGATCTCACCAGGGCAACGGCTCGGCGGTTTCTGCTGACGCTGGTCGAGCTGGGATACGTGCGCACCGACGGCTCCACCTT
Organism: Rhodococcus sp. (in: high G+C Gram-positive bacteria); assembly: GCA_049650605.1. Classification (GTDB taxonomy): domain Bacteria; phylum Actinomycetota; class Actinomycetes; order Mycobacteriales; family Mycobacteriaceae; genus Rhodococcoides. Next base: position 37,433 of record JBASAM010000027.1, read on the forward strand.
CGCCCTCACTCCGCGTGTACTGGAACTGGGCTACGCCTACCTGTCGTCGCTGTCCCTCCCCGACATCGTCGGACCCCACCTCGAAGCGCTCACCGAGCGCGTCCACGAGTCGTCCTCCGTGTCCATCCTCGACGGCGACGACATCGTCTACGTGGCCCGAGTGTCGGTGAGCCGCATCATGACCGTGTCCATCACCATCGGCACTCGGTTCCCGGCGTACGCAACCTCGATGGGCCGGGTCCTGCTGGCCGGATCCACCGACTCCGAGCTCGATGCCTACTTCGGCCGGGTGAAACTAGAGGATCTCACCGGTCGAACCACGAGAAGCGAAGCCGAACTACGTGCAGAGATCGAGTCGACGCGAGAACGCGGCTACTGCGTCGTCGATCAGGAACTCGAAGTCGGCCTCCGCTCCCTCGCGGCTCCCCTCCACGGTCCCGACGGCGGCATCGACGCGGCCGTCAACATCAGCACTCCAGCGTCGCGGTATTCGCTCGACGATCTCACCGCCAGCTTGGTGCCGGAACTACTGAGCGCCGCGACGTCGATCGATGCCGACAGGCGTCGAGTCGGCTCTCGGCACCGATCCACTACCGCGAACGAAGGACCATTCCATGCCTGATGCCGTGATCTGTGAACCGCTACGTACCCCGGTGGGACGTTTCGGCGGAGTTTTCAAGAATGTAGGAGCTGCAGACCTGGCGTCCGCGGTGATCGTCGAAATACTCACTCGCACCGGTCTGTCCGGTTCCGACATCGACGACGTCGTCCTCGGCCAGGGGTCACCGAACGGCGAGGCACCTGCCATCGGTCGCGTCGCGGCGCTCGACGCGGGTCTGGGCATCGAGGTGCCCGGTCGCCAGGTCGACCGACGCTGCGGATCGGGCTTGCAGGCCGTTCTCGACGCCTGCATGCAAGTCTCCACCGGAGCGTCGTCGGTCGTCCTCGCCGGCGGTGTCGAGTCGATGAGCACCACCGAGTTCTACAGCGACAAGATGCGCTGGGGCGTGACCGGTGAATCGGTGGCGCTGGCCGACCGCCTCGCACGCGCTCGGGTCACCGCGGGCGGAAAGAGCTTTCCGGTACCCGGCGGAATGATCGAGACCGCCGAAAATCTCCGTGTGCAGTACGGGATTTCGCGGGCGGACCAGGACGAGCTGGCCGTGCAATCCCACCGGCGTGCAATCGAGGCCCAGCGCAGCGGGGTGTTCGGCGAGGAAATCGTCCCGGTCTTGGTGCCCCAACGCAAGGGTGATCCACTTGTGGTGGCGGACGACGAGCACCCCCGCGCCGACACCAGCGTGGAATCGCTGGCCAAGCTCCGCGCGATTCGCGCGAAGATCGACCCGGACGCGACCGTGACGGCGGGAAACGCGAGCGGGCAGAACGACGGCGCGGCTCTGTGCATCGTCACCACACCGGAGAGGGCCGCCGAGTTGGGGTTGCGGCCCCTCGTCCGGCTGCTCGGCTGGTCGGTCGCCGGGGTTGCACCGGCCACGATGGGCATAGGACCCGTACCGGCCGCCGCGCGAGTGCTCGGCCGTCTCGGTCTCACGCTCGACGAGATGGATCTGATCGAACTGAACGAGGCCTTCGCCGCGCAGGTGCTGTCGGTATTGAGCGAGTGGAAGCTCGACCCGGGCGACTCTCGGCTCAACCCGCACGGGTCGGGAATCTCCCTCGGCCATCCCGTCGGCGCCACCGGCGCCCGGATTCTGACGACACTGACTCGCGAGATGGTGCGACGCGAGGCGCGCTACGGACTCGAGACCATGTGCATCGGCGGCGGCCAGGGTCTGGCTGCGGTGTTCGAACTAGTCTGACCACACACGACGAAGCCCCGACCACCAATGGTGGTCGGGGCTTCGTACGTATCGAAACCTACGCGCTCTTCTCGCGACGCTCGGGGCGATCGGGCTTGCGGGGCACGATGGTCGGCAGCACGTTGTCGTTGACCGTCTCCGCCGTCACCACCACCTTCGCCACGTCGTCCCGGCTGGGGATGTCGAACATGACGGGGTTCAGAACTTCCTCGATGATCGCGCGCAGACCACGAGCACCGGTGCCGCGGTGGATGGCTTGCTCAGCCATCGCGTCCAGGGCATCCGGGGTGAACTCGAGCTCGACGCCGTCCATGTCGAACAGACGCGTGTACTGCTTCACCAACGCGTTCTTGGGCTCGGACAGGATGGTCACCAGCGATGCCTTGTCCAGGTTGGTCACCGACGCGACAACCGGGAGGCGGCCGATGAACTCGGGGATCAGACCGAACTTGATCAGATCCTCGGGCATGACCTCCGCGAAATGATCCTGCGTGTCGATCTCGGCCTTCGAGCGAACCTCGGCGCCGAAGCCCAGGCCACGCTTGCCGACGCGATCGGACACGATCTTCTCGAGGCCCGCGAACGCACCCGCCACGATGAAGAGCACGTTCGTGGTGTCGATCTGGATGAACTCCTGATGCGGGTGCTTGCGCCCACCCTGCGGTGGAACACTGGCCTGCGTGCCTTCGAGGATCTTCAGCAGCGCTTGCTGAACACCCTCACCGGACACGTCACGGGTGATCGACGGGTTCTCGCTCTTGCGGGCGATCTTGTCGACCTCGTCGATGTAGATGATTCCGGTCTCGGCGCGCTTGACGTCGTAGTCAGCGGCCTGAATCAGCTTTAGCAGGATGTTCTCGACGTCCTCACCGACGTAGCCCGCCTCGGTGAGCGCAGTGGCGTCGGCGATGGCGAACGGTACGTTCAGCATCTTCGCCAGGGTCTGCGCGAGGTAGGTCTTGCCGCAGCCGGTGGGGCCCAGCATCAGGATGTTCGACTTGGCCAACTCCACGGTTTCCCCGCGCGAGTCCCTGGACTTGTCGCCGGCCTGAATGCGCTTGTAATGGTTGTAGACCGCGACGGCCAGGCGACGCTTCGCGGTGTCCTGACCGATGACGTAGTTCTCGAGGAAGTCTCGGATCTCGGCCGGCTTGGGCAGCTCGTCGAGCTTGACCTCGCTGGATTCGGCCAGCTCTTCCTCGATGATCTCGTTGCACAGGTCGATGCACTCGTCGCAGATGTACACGCCAGGTCCGGCAATGAGCTTCTTGACCTGTTTCTGACTCTTTCCGCAGAAAGAGCACTTGAGCAGATCGCCACCGTCACCGATGCGTGCCATGTGCGTTAGTCCTCACGTCGAGAAGAGATTACTGCTGCGACCGTACCCGCCTTCGGAGCGGGAGGTCGACTTCTGAGCGAAAGCTTCCGGCCATGTCGGGAAGCATCATCGGCGTCCTACATGGGTGAATCGATGCACCTCACGCGGCTCGGACGAGGTAGAGCCACCGCGAACCGACCGGATAGTCGGGCGTGTCGCGGCGGCTTCGCCTCGCCGGGCATCACTTACGAGCAGAGAGCTTCCGGTACTCGAACACCGTGTCGATGATCCCGTAGTCCTTGGCCTCTTCGGCCGTCAGGATCTTGTCGCGATCGGTGTCCTTGCGGACCACGTCGGCATCCTTGCCGGTGTGGCGTCCGAGGGTCGTCTCCATGAGTCGACGCATGCGCTCGATCTCGCGGGCCTGAATCTCGAGATCGGACACCTGGCCCTGCACCCCACCGGTGGAGGGCTGGTGGATGAGCACGCGAGCGTTGGGCAGTGCCGCACGCTTACCGGGGGCGCCGGCGGCCAGCAGCACCGCCGCCGCGGACGCGGCCTGACCGAGGCACACGGTGGCGACGTCGGCACGCACGTACTGCATCGTGTCGTAGATGGCCATCAACGAGGTGAACGAACCACCCGGCGAGTTGATGTACATCGTGATGTCGCGGTCGGGGTCCAGACCCTCGAGCACCAACAGCTGCGCCATGATGTCGTTCGCCGACGCGTCGTCGACCTGGACACCGAGGAAGATGATGCGCTCCTCGAACAGCTTGTTGTACGGGTTGGACTCCTTGACGCCGTAGCTCGAGTGCTCGACGAACGACGGGAGGATGTAGCGGGAATCAGGCCCGGCAGGCGAGGCGGAGCCGGGGAGGGAACGAGGATCGAAGAGCTGTGACATCAGTACTCCAGGTGTGAGGGTGAAGTGAGCGGACGGCTGACGGCCGGTCCGATCAGTTATCGGCTCCGCTGGTGCCGCCGGCCTGCGTCGCACGGGCGATGACGTGGTCGACCATCCCGTAGTCGAGGGCCTGCTGCGCGGTGAACCACCGGTCGCGGTCCGAGTCCTCGGTGACCTGGTCGAACGTCTGTCCGGTGTGCTGCGCGATCAGCTCGGCCATCTCGCGCTTGGTGAGCGCGAACTGCTCGGCCATGATCGCGATGTCCGCTGCGCTGCCCCCGATTCCGGCCGACGGCTGGTGCATCATGATGCGCGCGTGCGGGAGGGCGTACCGCTTGCCCTTGGTTCCCGCAGTGAGCAGGAACTGCCCCATCGACGCGGCGAGACCCATCGCGTACGTCGCGACGTCGCACTCCGCGAAGTTCATGGTGTCGTAGATGGCCATACCGGCCGAGACCGAACCACCGGGAGAGTTGATGTACAGCGCGATGTCGCGGGTGGGGTCCTCCGCCGACAGCAGCAAGATCTGGGCGCACAGCTTGTTGGCGATGTCGTCGTCCACCTGCGTACCGAGGAAAATGATGCGCTCGCGGAGCAGACGCTCGTACACCGAATCGCTGAGGTTGAGTCCCGCGGTTGCGGACGTCATGACCGGAGTGGATGCACCCGCGCCTGACTGACGGGCCGGCCCTGCCGGATTCGAATTGTTCGCCGGGTTCGTGGTGGTCACGGTACCTGCCTTCTCGTGCTCATTGTTGTCTCGCATGAACGGTGTCTCGCATGAACGGTGTCTCGCATGAACGGTGTCTCGCCAGAACGTAATGCTCGCGTTCTTCTGACAACGACACTAACCAAGGACGGCGGCCCCGGAGTCCCGGAACCGCCGTCGTTCGCTGTAAGCGTTACTTCTACTGTTCGCTCTCGGTGGAATCGCCATCAGCCTCGTCGACATCGGCCGCGTCGTCCGGCTCGCCGAACAGTTCCTTGGTGTCGACACTCTCGCCCGCGGTGTCGGTGACCGACACGCGATCGACGATTGCGGCCAAGGCCTTGCTGCGACGGATGTCGGCGAACAGAGCCGGCAACTGATTGGCCTGCTGCACCTGCTGGATGAACTCTTCCGGAGCGATGCCGTAGCGCTGCGCCTGGAAGACGATGTTCTGAGTCAGCTCATCTTGACCCACCTGGACCGACTCGGCGTCGGCGATGGTGTCCAGAAGCAACTGGGTGCGCACGGACTTCTCCGCGCTGTCGCGGGCGTTCGTGTCGAACTCGGCGCGCGAGGACCCGGAGGCTTCGAGCTGCTGAGCCAACTTGTCCTCGTCGTGATCGAGAGGATGGATGGCCTCGTGCACGGCGGAGTCGACCTCGGCCTTGACGAAGGCCTCGGGGACGGGAACCTCGACCGACTCGAGCAACGCCTCGAGGACCTTGTCGCGGATCTGACCGGCCTGCTCGACCTTCTTGACCCGCGAGACCCGCTCGCGAAGGTCTGCCATCAACTCGTCGAACGTGTCGAACTGGCTGGCGAGCTGTGCGAACTCGTCGTCCGGCTCCGGGAGCTCGCGCTCCTTGACCGACTTCACCGTGACGGTGACCGACGCTTCCTGACCCGCGTGATCGCCGGCGAGCAGAGTGGTGGGGAATTCCTTGGACTCACCGGTGGACAAGCCGATGATCGCGTCGTCGAGGCCCTCGATCAGCTGCCCCGATCCGACCTCGTGCGACAGCCCCTCGGTGGACGCCTCGGGCACATCGTTTCCGTCGACGGTCGCCGACAGATCGATGGACACGAAGTCGCCGGACGCAGCGGCGCGCTCGACGCCGGTCAAGGTGCCGAAACGCTGACGCAGCGACAGCAGCTGCTCGTCGACGGCGTCGTCGGTGATCTCGACCGGATCGACGGTGACCGACAGCGACGCGAAATCGGGAAGCGTGATTTCGGGACGCACGTCCACCTCGGCGGTGAAGGTGATCTCGTCACCGTCCTCGAGCTTGGTGATCTCGATGTCCGGCTGCCCCAGCGGCTTCAGTTCGGTGGAGGCCAGAGCGTCGTTGTACTTGGCGGGCAGTGCGTCGTTGACCACCTGGTTGAGGACGTTCGCGCGACCGACACGAGCCTCGAGCAGTTTCGCCGGCGCCTTTCCGGGACGGAAGCCCGGGAGGCGGATCTGCTGTGCCAACGTCTTGTACGCGCGGTCGAAATCAGGCTTGAGTTCCTCGAAGGGCACCTCAACGTTGATACGGACTCGCGTCGGGCTCAGCTGCTCGACGGTGCTCTTCACGGACGTGCTCCTTCATCTGTTCGACTGCAGTGGATCTCGATGTGCCACATGGTTCTCTTGTGTGTCGGGATGACAGGATTCGAACCTGCGACCCTCCGCTCCCAAAGCGGATGCGCTACCAAGCTGCGCCACATCCCGTTACGTGCGACGACAATCCTACGGCGGTCACGGTCGGCGTCCGACGGCGGGCCGCTCGGCGAGCCCGATTTCCGATATTCGGCGGCGGGTGGGTACAGTCTCTCAACGCAGGCGGCAGGAGTTGGCGATCCCAGCACCGCCGCATGCACGCGGGCGTAGCTCAATGGTAGAGCCTCAGTCTTCCAAACTGATTACGCGGGTTCGATTCCCGTCGCCCGCTCCGCTGGTCGCTCGAGACCTCACGACCAAGGCGCACGAGAAAGCCCCCGAACCTTTGCGGTTCGGGGGCTTTGCTCGTTTCTGTTGTGTCGATCAGCCCGCGTACGACACCACGCCTAGATCGTCCCCAGCGCCGGCGACCATCGACACTGCCTCGAAGATGCTCGCGCACACCGTGATCGGCGAGCACACACCCAGCAGATCGAGAGGCCGACGTACCGACGGATCGGTAGCGACCAGCACCATCGGGTGAACCGACAGCGTGGACGCCGCACCGAGCAAGAGAACCGCGCCGGCACTGCACATGAACGTGACGTCGCTGAGGTCGAGGACCACGTCGTCGAGGCCGCGAGCAGACACCCGCGCCAAGACCTCACGAAATTCGGGGGTGGTGCTCATGTCGATCTCGCCGCCGACGGAGATGACGGTGACTCCGGCGCGGTCGTACTCCACAACGGTCAGATCGGCGGAGTCGGTCAGATCGGCGGAGTCGAAGGCGAAGTCGTTGTGGGCGTGACTATCGATTGTGGTCATGATGGATGTCTCCAATTCGTCTGCATTCGTACCCGGTAACGCTGTCGCCGTGTTCTCGACTCTCGGATTAGATTCGCCCACCAGGGTGACGAGGAAGGGGTCCAGACCATCACGATTGCATAACGAAAAGAACTCCACGGGGTAACGTCATTGCGTACTCAACCGTCTGGTTTTGCGCCGAAAGCGTGGCCTACCGGGCACACTGTGCTCGAACGCGCTGCACTCGCAGCTCCCGTCGCCCGAGAGGCCCACATGATCGCCGAAAAGCCTGTTGTCGTCGGTGTCGACGGCTCGACCGCCGCACTCGATGCGGTGCGGTGGGGCGCCGCGGTTGCCGCCGACCTCGGCGCACCGTTGGTTCTCGGTACGGCGGTGTCCGCGTCGGCGTTCGGCGACAACCCCGTGACCCCGGACGACGACGTCCGCCGCATCCTCGACGTCGCCGAACAGGCTGCGCGGGACTCTGTCGACGATCGACGCAGCAACGGCACGAACATCCGAATCACGACGGAAACACACCACGGAACACCTGCCGGAGTACTGGTCGAACGGTCTGCATCGGCCTCACTGATCGTCGTCGGCACACGAGGACTCGGTGAGTTCACCGGCGGCTTGTCGGCGTCGGTCAGCACGGCCGTAGCGACCCACGCGGAGTGTGCGGTCGCGGTGGTGCCGTCCACCACTCGTGCGCCAGGGCCCATCGTCGTCGGCGTGGACGGAACCGAGAACAGTGTGGCCGCACTGACGTTCGCCTTCCGGATGGCATCGTCACGACAGGTGGAACTGGTCGCCGTACACGCCTGGAGCGACGTCGACATTCCCGGCGAACGCCACGACCGCTGGACCCACACCTCGGCAGGTGAGGAAGCAGCGCTCTCGGAAACCCTCGCGGGCTGGTCACAGGATTACCCGGACGTCACGGTTCGCCGGATCGTGGTGCGCGACCGACCGGTTCGCGAGTTGGTGGCACGGTCTGCCGACGCCTCCCTCGTGGTCGTGGGCCGACGCGGACGGGGCGGTTTCACCTCACTGCTGCTCGGGTCCACCAGCCGAGCAGTATTGCATTCGGTCGACGTCCCCGTGGTGGTCGTGCCTACCGTTCACTAGAAATCGGCCGTCACTGATAGACATCCGGGATTCCGTCGCCGTCCGCGTCGACGCTGTCTCGCTCCTCGATGCGTTTGTAGACGCCGTTGCGAAGCCTGAGCACAACAGCCGCGAGGGTGGCGGCGACCAGCGATCCGGTCAACACTCCCACTTTGACGTGGTCGTCGCGCAGTGAGCCTTCGCCGTAGGCGAGATCGCCGATCAGCAACGACACCGTGAAGCCGATGCCCGCCAACATCGATACGCCCAGCACGTCGAGCCACGAGAGATCCGCGTCCAGCCGAGCTCGGGTGAATCGCGCGAGCAAGGCCGTCGTGCCGAAAATGCCCACCGTCTTGCCCACCACCAACGCGACGACGATTCCGACGGCGACCGGATCGCCCAGCGCGTCGAAGAATCCGCTGACTCCACCGACAGTCACACCGGCGGCGAAGAAGGCGAAGATGGGGACCGCGACACCGGCGGAAATAGGACGAATCAGGTGTTCGAAATGCTCGGCGAGTCCAGGGCCGGCGTCAGGACCGCCGGCGGCGTGACTCCGGATGACCGGCACGGTGAATCCGAGCAGGACACCCGCCACGGTGGCGTGGACACCCGATTCGTGCATCAACACCCACGTCACCAGCGCCAGCGGAATCAGCAGCCACCACGAACTGATCCGCTTCTGCACCAACACCCCGAAGATGGCCAGCGGGACCATGGCGCCCAGCAGGGCAGCAATGTTGATGTCGTCGGTGTAGAAGACGGCGATGATCGTGACGGCCAGCAGATCGTCCACCACGGCGAGGGTGAGCAGAAACGTTCGTAACGATGCGGGAAGGTGCGTACTGATCACCGCAAGGACTGCGAGCGCGAACGCGATGTCCGTGGCGGTCGGAATGGCCCACCCCGATAGCGCACCGTCGCCGGTGTTGGCATTGATCGCCACGAACACCAACGCGGGAACGATCATTCCACCCATGGCGGCAGCGATGGGTAGAGCGGCGCGACTCGGATCGCGCAGGTCACCGGCAACGAACTCGCGTTTGAGTTCGAGTCCGACGACGAAGAAGAAGATGGCGAGCAGACCGTCGGCCGCCCAGGTACCCAGACTCAAATCCAGGTGCAGTGCAGATGGGCCGACAGTGAAGTTCTTGAGCGAGTCGTAACCGTCGGACCAGGCCGAATTCGACCAGATGAGGGCGATGGCCGTCCCCAGCAGAAGAAGTCCACCGCCCACTGTCTCTTTCCGCATGATGTCGGAGAGTCGTGCGGTCTCTCCCCACGATCCGCGGGAGAACAGTGGGCTACGAGGAGTCACTGGCATGGGCGTCCTTCGAGTAGTCGGGGACGTGACCGGTCGTGGGCACGAGGAAGCTGTTGCCGACCAGACTTCCCGGCGCACCGAGGAGTTACCTTACCCGCACCGCCACACCCGCTGGGGTGTAGACAACGCCCTGCGCGGCCTACGCTTGCGGCGCGGGGACCGTGCACCAGCGCAGGATCCGTCGGGGTTGGACGGAAAGGCGAGGAAGTGGATCGACAACGGGCGCGTCGGTGAACGCCGATGGTCGATTCTCGCCCGGAACTGCGGTTCCGGAGATTCCCGCTGGGCTGATGGTCACATCGCTCTACCAACCGGTCGTGGATCTGTCGACACGCGCCCTGGTCGGTTACGAGGCCTTGGCTCGGGGTCCTGCAGGCACCGCGTGGGAATCGCCGACCGCGCTGTTCGAGTCGGCGCGGGCGCACGGCACTGTGGGTCAGCTGGACTGGATGTGCCGAATAAGCGCGTTTCGCGGCGCGCTCGAGGCGAACCTACCGGCCGACTTGCAGCTGTTCGTGAACATGGAACCCGGAGCGATGTCCGTCCCGACGCCGCCCGATGGCCTCGACGTTCTCGCGGACGCAGCTCGCTTGTCCGTCGTCGTCGAAATCACCGAGCGCGATCTGCTCATCGATCCGGCGGCCCTTCTCGACTCGATCGACCGGGTGCGCGAGCAACGTTGGCTGATAGCCATCGACGACGTGGGCGCAGAGACCGCGAGCCTGGCGCTGCTTCCGTTCATCCGACCCGACATCATCAAGCTCGACATGCGGTTCTCCCAGCAGCGTGCGGACTCGGACACCGCCCGAATCCTTGCCGCGGTGTCGGCAGAATCCGATCGCACCGGCGCTGTCGTACTCGCCGAGGGAATAGAGACCGAGAACCACCTTGCCTCGGCTCGTGATCTCGGAGCGACGCTGGGCCAGGGCTGGCTGTTCGGTCGACCGTCGGACCTCCCCGTCCGAGAGCGCCGCGCCGACACCGTCCGACCGGATCTGCCGCGGCATGCGCCGTTCGGACTGGGCGTAACCCAACGAATCCCGTCCGCCGCGACGCCCTTTGCGCTGGCCAAGGCCACCGGCGGACTCCGTCGCGCCGCGATCTCCCTGGTCGGCACGATCGTCGACGAGATCGCCCGCTACGCGCTGGCGACCGGACCGTCCACGATCGTGCTCGCCACGATGCCGACGAACATGGTTCCGAACGACGAGCAGGTGGGCCGCATGGCGGATCTCGCCAGGACCGGCGCTCTGCTCGCCATCTTCGGGCGTAGCGCATCAGCCATGGCTTCGGGTATCACCGGAGTGCACGGCATGGACATGGCGGAATCCGATCCGCTGGCACGCGAGCTGTGTGTCATCGTCGTCAGTCCGCAGTTCACCGCGGCCGTGCTTGCGTGCGAGGTGGGCGGCGACGGAAACCGGGAAACCGAGCCGCTCTTCGACTATCGCCTCACCTACGACCGCGACATCGTGCTCGACGCAGCGACGATGCTGCTTCATCGCACTCTTCCGACACCGGCGTCACCCGGGTCGGGATCCCTCCCGGTGTTCGGGCGACGCGGGAACGGGTAGACCTGTCGGGTGAGCATCACATCGACTTCGCCCGACGCACCGTCCTCGTTCCACCGGGACGGTCTCCCCGATCCGCGCGGCCCGCTGTCGGCGGCGATCCTGGGTGCGCTGGCTGCGCGTCCCGCAGAGGTCGGCGCGATCTCCGTCGACGTGGACGACGCTGATCCCTACGGCGACGATCTTCATCTCGCACTCTACGTCTGCTACGAATTGCACTATCGCGGATTTCCGGGCGTGGACGACGCGTGGGAGTGGAATCCGGAGCTCCTGCGTGTGCGGTCGGAGATGGAACGCGTGTTTCTCGCGCACGTCAGGGAAAACGTTGCGCGCGGCGGCTCGGCCCCCGACGAGATGGACGCCCTCTCCGTCGAGCATGTCGACGGATCAGGACCGTCGTACCACCTCCGAGACGCTGGTACCCGTGAGCAGATGCAGGAATACCTGGCTCATCGCTCGCTCTACCACCTGAAGGAAGCCGACCCGCACGCGTGGACGATTCCCCGGTTGGAGGGCCACGCCAAGGCCGCGTACGTCGCCGTGGAGTTCGACGAGTTCGGCGGCGGCCGGGGATCGCACATGCATCAGAGCCTGTTCCGGGAGTTGCTCGGTGCGGCAGGCATGGACGACCGCTACCTCGGATACTTGGATCGAGTCGGTGCACAGACGCTGGCCCCGGTGAACCTCATGTCGATGTTCGGCCTGCACCGCTCGCTACGCGGAGCCTCGGTCGGTCACCTTGCCGCTACGGAGATCACCTCCTCCCCCGGGTCGCAGCGACTGGTGAAAGCACTTCGGCGCTTGGACTTCCCGGCCCAGAGCATCGCGTTCTACGCCGAGCACGTCGAGGCCGACGCCATGCACGAGCAGATCCTGCGACACGACGTGGTGGGATCGCTGATCGCCGCAGAACCGCATCTCGAGGCGGACGTCGTATTCGGCATGCGCGCGATGGGCTACGTCGAGGACGTCCTGGCCGACCATCTGATGGCCGCGTGGCAGAACGGTGACAGCACGCTGCGGCTTCGCTCGTGACGGATTTGCAGGTCACCGACTCTCCGTAGACTGGCCCCATGGAACCCCTACTTCTCGTTGTGGTCGTCATCGCACTGGTCGTGGGTGTCGTGGTGGCGACACAGCGATCGTCCGGTCGTCGCGAGACGGCGTCCCTCGACGACGCCAAGGCCGATGCGAGACAAGCGATCGAACGCCTCGGCGGTCAGGTGTACAACCTGGTGGGTTCCAACACCGCTTCCTCGCAGGCACTTGCAGACGCGTCCGAGCGCTTCACGGCAGCGGGGTCGCAGATCGATCAGGCAGAGTCACCCGTCCAGGCCCGTCTGGCAAAACAGACCGCGCTGGAGGGCCTCTACTACATTCGAGCAGCACGCATTGCGATGGACTTGGACCCGGGGCCCGAAATCCCCACCATCGACGGGCAGAAGTCGGCCGGAGAGGTCACCGAAGAACGCACCGTCGACTTCGAGGGTCGCGCGGTGTCCGCCAGCCCGGCGCCCACCGAGCGCACACCCAACTACTACCCGGGCGGACGAGTGGCGGGAAGGCCGGTGCCGGCCGGTTGGTACTCGGAACCCTGGTGGAAGCCCGCACTCGTGGCGGGCGCCTGGGGTGTGGGATCCATGCTGCTGTTCTCCACCATGTTCGCCGGCATGTCCGGTGTCGGCTACGGCGCGGACAACTTCGCCGACGGCGCGGGCGACGGAACCGATGCCGGTGGGGACATGGGCAGCGGGGACATGGGCAGCGGGGACATGAGCGGGGGGGACACCGGTTTCGACGGCGGGGGCGACAGCTTCGGGGGTGAGAGCTTCGGGGGCGGGGACTTCGGGGGCGGATTCTAGGTCACGACGCCTGACACGTGGGGCACCAGAACAGGTTTCGCCCCTTCATGTCAGAGGTCACGATGGTCGTTCCGCACACGCGACAGGCCTGACCGTCGCGTTTGTACACGTACGACCGCGGGCGGCCCGGGCCTCTGGGCGCAGACCCGTTGTCGTGTTCTTTGTCGACCGTGACGATGCGCCCGCGGCGTACGCCGACCTTCATCAGGTCCACCAGGTCGTCCCACATCGGCTCCCACTCCTCGTGGTCGAGCTTCTTTCCGGGCCGGTGTGGATCGATGCGGTGCCGGAACAACAGTTCCGCGCGGTAGACATTGCCGATCCCCGCGATGACGTCCTGCTCCATCAACAACGCACCGACAGCCATGGCGGACTTGTGGATTCGATGAAACGCTTTCTCCGGATCCGATTCCTTGCGCAGCGGGTCGGGACCGAGACGGGCGATCAGTGCATCCACCTGCGTGTCGTCGAAGATCTCGCACCGCGTGGGTCCCCGTAGGTCGGTGCCGTAGTCGTCACCGATCATGCGCATGCGTACCTGTCCGACGGGATCTCTCATCGGGACGGTCTGCTCTCCGAACTTCCCGTACAGACCCAGGTGAACGTGGACGATCGCGCCGTTGTCGTAGCGATGCAGGAGGTGCTTTCCCCACGCGTCGGCACGCTTCAAAACGTGCCCGGACACCCATTCCGCGCCGTCGACGAACCGTCCTTGTGGACTGGAGACCTCGATGGACTGGCCACCGAATCGCTTCTGGTGCAGTCGCGCCAGACGGTGGACTGTGTGCCCTTCGGGCATCGGCGGTACCTGGCTTTCGAATCAGACTCGGGCAGACGCCCTTATTCGGAATCGGACCCCGCTTCGGGCGCACCGGGCACAGCAGGCGCGTCGCCGGTGCGCTCGTATTCCGACAGGATGTCGATACGGCGCTGATGGCGCTCCTCGTCGGACCACTCCGTCGCAAGGAACGCGTCGACGATGGCCAGCGCTTCGGGGAGCGTGTGCATGCGTCCACCGATGCCGATCAACTGAGCCTTGTTGTGCTGGCGCGCCAACTGCGCGGTCTCGACGCTCCACGCCAGGGCGCAGCGGGCTCCGGGGACCTTGTTCGCCGCAATCTGTTCACCGTTGCCCGAGCCACCCAGGACCAGGCCGAGGCTCTCCGGATCGGCCACCGTGCGGCGAGCTGCCTCGATGCAGAACGCCGGGTAGTCGTCCACGGCATCGTAGGTGAACGCGCCACAATCGATGGGCTCGTGACCCGATTCCCGCAGGTGGTCGATGATCTGATTCTTGAACTCGAAGCCGGCGTGATCGGCACCCAGGTAAACGCGCATGGCTAAAGTTTGACAGGTGCCCTCCCCCGCGCAGAATTCAGCGTCCGTCGCCGGTGTGGACGGGGCAGCGGGCGCGTGGATCGTCGCAGTTCTCGACGGTCGCGACGTCGAGCTGACACTGGCGCAGGACGTCGACGCCGTCCTCGACGTCACGCAGAACTGCGCCGCCGTCGGGGTGGACATGCCGTTGTCGATCCCGGACACCGGGATGCGCACGGCGGAGGCAGAAGTGCGGCGCTTTCTCGGCTCTGCGCGATCGTCGATCTTCGCCACTCCGGTGCGCGAGGCGGTGTACGCGGACTCGTGGGAGGAAGCGTGCGTGATCTCGCGAGCGCATACGGGCAAAGCCATCAGCAAGCAGTCCTGGTACCTCACCCGCTACATCCAGGCGTGGCAAGCCGCGGAGCCGGACCTGCTGCGCGTCCTCGAGGTGCACCCGGAGTCGTCCTTTCGCGCGCTCGCGCCGGACACCGTCTTCACATCCAAGAAGCGCGCTCGGGGGATCGCGCAGCGACTCGGCGCACTCGAGGACGTGGTCGACACCGCACGGTTGATTCGTCGGGTGGCGGAACTGGACGACGGACCGGCAATGGACGACGTGCTCGATGCCGTCGCGGCTGCCTGGTCGGCGCGGCGCTGGCTCACCGGTGAGGCGGACGTGTTCGGCGACTCGGCACTGGACAGCCGCGGACGCCCCGACCGGATCATCGTCTGACTCGGCGCACGGCTTCGAGATACCTGACACCCCCTCCAGCAGGCTGAAGGGGGTGTTAGGTACAGACAACCGGTGCGGCAGCACCAAGCCGGCGTCAGTCGAACTGCGGGTCTTCGTCGCGAGACCTCTTGAGTTCGAAGAAGTGCGGGTATTCGGCGAAGATCACGGCCGCGTCCCAGAGCTTCCCGGCCTCCTCGCCGCGCGGAATGCGTGAGAGCACCGGGCCGAAGAACGCGACTCCGTTGATGTGGATGGTCGGCGTACCCACGTCGTCACCCACCTTGTCCATCCCCGCGTGATGGCTCCGACGCAGTGCATCGTCGCGCTCGTCCGTCGTCGCTGCCTCCGCCCAGGACGCCGGTAGGTCCAGCGCGGCGAGCGACTTGGAGATGACGTCGGAGAAATCCTTGTTGCCCTCGTTGTGAATTCGGGTGCCCATCTCGGTGTAGAGCGACGGCAGGATCTCGTCGCCCTTGTCCTCCGCGGCCGCGATGGCGACACGAACCGGCCCCCACGCCTTGGCCATCATCTCCTTGTACTCCTCCGGGAGATCTCGGCCCTCGTTCAACACCGCAAGGCTCATGACGTGGAACTTCGCCTCGATGTCGCGGACCTTCTCCACCTCCAGAATCCAGCGCGAGGTAATCCAGCACCACGGGCAGAGCGGGTCGAACCAGAAATCGGCAACGTTCTTGGTCTCGGTCACGTCGGTACCTTTCGTCGAGTGCTGTCTTCCTACCCGTTCTACCCGTCCGCCCCGGGCGAGGTCATGATGGGATGGAGACGAGCGCGCCGCAGTTCCGCGGCTGCGCGAAGAATTCGACAGAAAGGGTGCACGTGGTTGCCCCCAATTTGACCAAGGACCAAGCCGAGGAACGGTCCTCGCTGGTCACCGTCACGCACTACGCCATCACGCTCGACCTCACCGATTCGTCGGGAGCGCCGGGTGAGAAAACCTTCTCCTCCACCACCACCGTGACCTTCGACGCCACACCGGGGGCGTCGAGCTTCGTCGACATCGTCGCCGCGTCGGTCCGGGGCGCGACTCTCAACGGAGAAGACCTCGACGTCTCCTCCTACGACGAGTCGACCGGCATCGCGCTGTCGGACCTCGCCGAGCACAACGAGCTCACCGTCGTCGCCGACTGCGCCTACTCACACACCGGCGAGGGTCTGCACCGGTTCGTCGATCCCTCCGACAGCTCGGTCTACCTCTACAGCCAGTTCGAGACCGCCGACGCCAAGCGCATGTTCGCGTGCTTCGACCAGCCCGATCTGAAGGCAACGTTCGATCTGACGGTCACCGCTCCCAACGGCTGGGCAGTCATCTCCAACGCTGCCGCTGCGCAGACGTCGGACGAGTCGTCGGGCGCGGTTCGACACGTGTTCGAAACTACGCCGAAGATGAGCACGTATCTGGTGGCACTGATCGCAGGCCCGTACGCAAAATGGACCGACTCCTACCAGGACGATCACGGCACCATTCCGCTCGGAATCTACTGCCGCGCATCGCTGGCCGAGTACATGGACTACGACCGCTTGTTCACCGAGACCAAGCAGGGCTTCGAGTTCTACCACCGCAACTTCGGTGTTCCGTACGCATTCGGCAAGTACGACCAGCTCTTCGTCCCCGAGTTCAACGCGGGTGCGATGGAGAACGCCGGCGCGGTGACATTCCTGGAGGACTACGTCTTCCGCTCCAAGGTGACGTGCGCGTCCTACGAGCGTCGCGCCGAGACCGTGCTGCACGAGATGGCCCACATGTGGTTCGGCGACCTGGTCACCATGCGCTGGTGGGACGATCTGTGGCTCAACGAGTCGTTCGCGACGTTCGCCTCGGTGCTGTGCCAGTCCGAGGCCACCGAGTACACCAGCGCCTGGACCACGTTCGCCAACGTCGAGAAGTCCTGGGCCTACCGCCAGGACCAGCTGCCCTCGACGCACCCCATTGCCGCCGACATCCCCGATCTCGCCGCGGTGGAGGTCAACTTCGACGGCATCACCTACGCCAAGGGCGCCAGCGTCCTCAAGCAGCTCGTCGCGTACGTCGGGCTCGAGGACTTCCTGTCGGGGCTGCGCAGCTACTTCCGCGACCACGCCTTCGGCAACGCCACATTCTCGGATCTGCTGTCCGCGCTCGAGACGTCGTCCGGACGCGATCTGTCCGACTGGGGCGATCAGTGGCTTCGCACCACGGGCCTGAACACGCTGACCCCGGAATTCGAGATCGACGACGACGGCAACTACTCCTCGTTCACCGTGGTGCAGGGTCCGGCCGAACCGGGCAAGGGAGAACGGCGCGTGCACCGCGTCGCGGTCGGCGTGTACGACGGTGACGACACCGGGCCGTTGACACGGTCGCAGCGCGTGGAGCTCGACATCGAGGCACAGGAGCGCACCGACGTCCCGTCGTTGGTGGGAACCCGCGCCGGCAAACTGGTGCTGGTCAACGATGACGACCTCACCTACTGCTCGATGCAGCTCGATCCCGCGTCGCTCGAGACGCTGATCGCGCGCGTGGGTGATATCTCCGATTCGCTCCCCCGCATCCTCGCGTGGTCGGCGGCATGGGAGATGACTCGTCAGGCAGATATGCGGGCCCGCGATTTCGTCGCACTGGTGGAGCGCGGCGTCACCTCGGAGGCCGAGGTCGGAGTGGTCCAACGTCTGCTTCTGCAGGCACAGACCGCGCTGAGCAGCTACGCCGACCCGCAGTGGGCGTCGTCGACGGGGTGGCCCGATTTCGCCGACCGGGTGCTCGAGCTTGCGCGAGGTGCCGACGGTGGCTCGGACCATCAGCTGGCGTACGTCAACGCGCTGGCGTCGTCGGTGCACGAAGAGCGGCACACCGCAGTGCTGCAAGGCCTTCTCGACGGCGACGTCGACGGCCAGGATCTTGGCGGTCTGACCGTCGACACCGACCTGCGGTGGCGGTTGGTCGCCGCGTTGGCCCGCAGCGGCGCCATCGACACCGGCGCCGACACCCCGGTCATCGACGCCGAGGCGGAGCGGGACAACACTGCCGCCGGCGCTCGAAACGCCGCCGCCGCGCGGGCGTCACGTCCACAGGCGTCGGTCAAGGAAGACGCGTGGAACAACGTCATCGACAACGACTCGCTTCCGAACATCACGGCGCGGTCGATCGTCGGGGCATTCCCCGGACTCGGACAGGGCGAGCTGTTGGAGCCGTTCGTCGCTCGCTACTTCGACGCGATCGCCGACGTGTGGGCCAGGCGCTCGAGCGAGGTCGCGCAGACCGTCGTCGTCGGGTTGTACCCGTCCTGGTCGATCAGCGAGGACTCCGTGGCAGCAGCCGACGAGTTCCTGGCCGCAGACCGCCCGCCCGCGCTGGCCCGTCTGGTGGTGGAAGGCCGAGCGTCGGTGGTGCGTTCACTGGCAGCGAGGGCAGCAGACCGCGCCTGACCGCATGACACGAAAAGAGGGCCCATCGTCAGGTGACGACGGGCCCTCTTTTCGTGTCTCTGTATCAGGCAGAGGGTCCGGTGATGGCGGCGCTCATGACACGGACGGCCGCGACGAGGCCGTCGATCAGATCACCGTCACGGAAGGAGCCGGTGGCAGCGGTGATACCGAGCTGGGCGATGCGATCGTCGACGCGGTGCGCGACGGCTCGGCCGGATCGGATCTCAATGGCGCGCTGGTTCGGCGACACCGCGATGAGCACCGAATGCTCGGCCTCGGGCGTTCCGGCCAGCGCAGCGTCGGCTCCGGCACCGGGATCCGTACCCAGATCCCCTACGAGAACGTTGAAACGAAAGCCGGTGCTGCGAGTCGCGTCGGTCAACGCCTCGTCCAGCTGAATCAGCTCGTCGGTGGCGAACGGCGACAGGTCGGGGTTGACCGTGCCCACCTGATGCACGCCGGACACGCGACCACTTGCTGTCACCACATGGCCGACGGGGAGATTCTCCTCGTCGACGGGGCGGGTCGAGAGTTCACCACTTGCCACTTGCTCGGCCTCCGATCAGAGAAGCCGAACCCGCAGTGAGCTCGGCATGTGAGGAATGCGACGCATTCGAATGATGGGTGTACGGCGTGACCTCGTCCGTCGCCGACCACAGCACCGGCTCGTGCTCCCACGGCTGGCCGAGGCGGTAGGGAGCAGGACGTGGTGCGGGATCGGTGGACGTCATCTTCGCGAACACGTAGAGCGCGAAGAAAAAGGCCAGCGGTATCAGTCCGAAGATCAGCGCGGTTTCGAGGATGCTCACGCGCTCATCCTAAAGGACGTCCGTCACGCCGCGCCCTCACCCAGGTAGGGAAGCCACGTGGGGTCCAGTTCCTTGATACTGGCGAGTAGACGCCAATGTGGGCCCTTCGGCGGCACCAGCGCAGCTCTCAACGTCCATCCCAATTCGCTGAGCATCTTGTCCGCTTTGCGATGGTTGCACGACGAGCAGCACGCTACGCAGTTCTCCCACGAGTGCCCGCCGCCGCGACTGCGGGGAACGACGTGGTCGATGGTCTCGGCCTTGGACCCGCAGTAGGCACACCGGAAGCGGTCTCGATGCATCAACGCGGCCCGTGTCATCGGAATGCGAGCTCGGTACGGCACTCGCACGTAATTGCGGAGCCTGATGACCGACGGGACCTGCAGGGCAAGATCTGCGGACCGTACGACAGGTCCGTCGTCGTCGTCGTGGACCACGACGGCCTTCTCACAGACGATGAGAACTACCGCGCGCCGCATCGGCAGCGCAGTCAGTGGTTCGAACGTCGCGTTGAGTAGGAGAACTCGTCTCTTCACCCAAGCGGGGACGGCATCGGAGTCGGGATCGAACGTGTGCGAAGGATCGGGGTCGGTGGCAACGGCATGCAGCCCGACGCCACCGGGATACTCGTGCGCCCCCGACGCGTCGATATCCAGTGTTTCGATATCCGCGGCGCCGGTGGGCGACAGTTGTCGATGCCCGGCGAGTACTCGAGCGACGGACCTACTCTTCGTCATGCCACCTCCAGTGAGCACACTGCGTGCAGGGTGAGTTGTCACTGGATTGCAACAGCCACCGTCACACGTGAAGACGAACACAGTGCATCACGATTCTCAGCGCTTCGCACCCTCATTCGAGGTCCGACGGTCGGACACTCGGTGAACTGTCGGTGGCTTGTCACAGACACGGCGGCGTACGCGCCGGAACCGAGCAAGATCCGTAGACTTTTTGCGTGTATTCCATCGACCCGAACGCAGTCCTTGCCCTCACCCTCACCGACACGCAACGTGAATGGGTCATCGAACGACCGCTCCAGGTGGTGGGCTACGCGTTTCTCGCCGTGGTGCTTCGATACGTTCTGCATCGCATGATCGACCGTTTCACCACCAAACCGCGCGGTGGGGCCGGCAAACCCGCCGTGCTCAAGCCTCTGCGAGAACGCGCTCCCGCCGGTGTGCGAACGACCATCCTCAACGAGCGTCGGAGCCAACGCGCTCGAACCATAGGCTCGGTGCTCAAGTCGGCTGTTTCCGTCGCGATCCTCGTCTGGTTCGTGCTGTCCGCGCTCGCGATCGTGGGAGTCAACGTCGCGCCGTTCATCGCGTCCGCCGGTATCGTGGGCGTGGCCCTGGGCTTCGGTGCTCAGAACCTGGTTCGCGACTTCCTGTCGGGCATCTTCATGCTTCTCGAGGATCAGTACGGCGTGGGCGACATCGTCGATCTCGGCGAGGCGACCGGCACGGTCGAAACCGTGGGACTGCGGGTGACCACGGTCCGCGACATCTCGGGCACGCTCTGGTACGTCCGCAACGGCGAGGTGCTGCGCGTGGGCAACATGAGCCAGGGCCACGCGGTGGCGGTGCTCGACCTTCCCGTCAGCCACAAGGCCAACATCGACGTCGCCTGCGAGGTCGCCGAGCGCACCGCGCAGGACTCCATCGACCGCGGCGCGTTCGCGGACGACATACTCGAGGCACCGCAGATGCTGGGCGTCGACGCCGTGACTGCGGACACCGTCACCCTGCGCTTGACCATCAAGGTGCGTCCGGGACGCCAGTGGGCGGTGCAGCGCCAGTTGCACCGTCAAATTCTGGAAGCCTTCGACGACGCCGACATCCCGGCTCCGTACCCCAATGGGCGACCGTTCGGACCTGCCACGAGCCTGTCCAAGTAACGCAGGTGTGCAGTGATGGAGAAGAATCGAGACATGACCGAACCCGCAGAAACCTTTTACGACGCGGTGGGCGGCGCCGAGACGTTCCGTGCCCTCACCGCGCGCTTCTACGAGGAAGTGGAACGCGACGAGATTCTGCGGCGGCTGTATCCGGAGGATGATCTGGGGCCCGCCGAGCGGCGGATGCGCATGTTCCTCGAGCAGTACTGGGGTGGCCCCCGAACGTATTCGGACGAGCGCGGCCATCCCAGACTGCGGCTACGTCACGCCCCGTTCGTCATCGGCCCCTTCGAACGAGACGCCTGGCTACGAGCAATGCACACCGCCCTCGCATCGATAGACTCGGCTGCGATGGACGATGTGCATCGTCGTCAGTTCGTGGAGTACATCGAGATGGCCGCGCAGTCGATGGTGAACGCGCCCCTCTCGTGAGGGCTCAGCCCAGGCTGGTCGAGCGAGGCTTGCCGCGGAGCTTGCGAGTGACTCGCATCACGAACCACAGCGGGCGTGGGATGTGGGGACGCAAAATTGCGTGCTTGCGCACGTAGTTCGGTACGTGCCACTCGGACCACGTGCCCGCATAGAACAAGGCGGCATCCCCGGCGCGCAGGACTTGCGGCTCGTTACCCGCGGACTTGACCACCACTTCACCTTCGATGACGTGGATGGTTTCGTCTTGCTCGAAGTACCAGTTGAAAGTTCCGGCAGTGCAATCCCACACCCACGTCGACGTCGTGGTGTCGGGGCTGCACGACCATTGGCCGCTGCGTGCGACAGGCTCGCCATCGATGATCCACGCGGGATCGATGGGGGCAGCTGTCAGTTCGACTTCGTCGAGGCGTACGGCCTCGAAGACTGGAGCGGACTCGAAGACTGGAGTTGTCATGGGGATCCTTTACCTTCGCTTGAACTTCAGCCGAAAGTACCCTATGAAACAATCTTTGGGTAGTTTTCTCGCCCAATTTCGGGCACCCAATATTGGTATGTGTTGGTAACGAAGTTTTTGTGGTAGTTCGAAACGCCGGTCGGCACAGGCCTCGTCCCACGCGGGCGTGCCGTTTGGCACTATTGGCTCGTGAACAACCCGATAATCGCAGGACCGACAGAGTCGTCCGGTGATTCGCCCGCCGACGTCGGGCAGCCCGTGTCCACCCCCTGGTGGGCCGATGCCGTGTTCTATCAGATCTACCCACGATCGTTCGCCGACTCGAACGGCGACGGCATCGGTGATCTCGGCGGCATTCGCGACAAGCTCGGGTACCTCGAACTGCTCGGCGTCGACGCACTGTGGTTGAGCCCGGTGATGCGGTCTCCGATGGTCGACCACGGGTACGACGTCTCCGACGCCCGCGACATCGACCCGCTCTTCGGCTCCGTCGAGACCATGGACTCGTTGGTCGCCGAGGCTCACGGACGCGGCATCAAGGTGACGATGGACCTGGTGCCCAACCACACCAGCGACCAGCACCAGTGGTTCCAGGACGCGCTCGCTTCGCCACCCGGGAGTGCCGAACGAGCGCGCTACGTGTTCAGGGACGGCCGCGGAGACGACGGATCCGAGCCCCCCAACAACTGGCCCAGCATCTTCGGGGGCCCGGCCTGGCACCGTGTGACCGAGGCGGACGGCACGCTCGGTCAGTGGTACCTCCACATTTTTGCTCCAGAGCAACCCGATCTGAACTGGGAAGAGCCAGAAGTGCTCGCCGACCTGGAGAAGACGATGCGATTCTGGCTCGATCGCGGCGTGGACGGCTTCCGGATAGACGTCGCGCACGGGATGGCCAAGGCACCGGATCTGCCGGACATGGATCTGTCGGTGAACGAACTCATGCGCAACGAGGACGGAGACCCGCGCTTCGATCACGACGGCGTTCACGAGATCCACCGGTCCATTCGCCGAGTGATCGACGAGTACGCCGGGGCCATGACCGTCGGTGAGGTGTGGGTGCGCGACAACGAACGGTTCTCTCGCTACATCCGGCCCGACGAGCTGACGCTGGGGTTCAATTTCCGACTGGCCGAGGCGACATTCGATGCCGACTCGCTCAAAGACGCGATCGACAACTCGCTCGACGCGGTGAACCGAGTCGGCGGCATCCCCACCTGGACCTTGTCCAACCACGACATCGACCGGGAAGTGACGCGCTACGGAGGCGGCGAGGCAGGCGTGCGCCGCGCTCGGGCGATGACTCTGGTGTTACTGGCGCTTCCGGGAGCCGTCTTCGTCTACAACGGCGCCGAGTTGGGCCTGCCCAACGCCGATCTGCCTGATTCTGCGTTGCAGGATCCCGCGTGGTTCCGCTCGAACGGTGAAGAGCGTGGACGCGACGGATGCCGGGTGCCACTTCCGTGGGAGGGCGCTCGGCCGCCGTTCGGCTTCTCCACCTCCGGCGACACCTGGTTGCCGATCCCAGAGAGCTGGGCGCCGCTGACAGTGGAGGCGCAGCTCGAGGACGTGGATTCGATGCTCAGCCTGTATCGGACGGCACTGGGCCTGCGCTCGACGCGCCCGGAGTTCTCCGAAGACGGTGTCGAGTGGTACGGAAGCCCGCGCGGCTGCCTCGCGTTCCGCCGCCGCGGCGGACTGATCTGCGCCGTGAACACCACGCAGGAGCCCATCGCACTCCCGCCCGGCGAACTATTGCTCACCAGCACCCCGCTTGCGGACGGGATGCTGCCGCCCGATGCCGCTGCCTGGTTGATCTGACAGGTCAGCCGACGAACTGGTCAGCCGACGAACAGCGGAATGCTTGCTCCGCGGCTCCGGAAGACGGATCCGTACCGGGCGTCGAGACGTATCCACGACCGAGCTGTTCGGACTCGGACCCGGGCGTCGGCTCCCCCACCGGTGTCCTGGTTCGTCCCCGCGGGAACGAACTTCATCGCGTTGAGCGCGAAGATCATGCGCATCGACACTGGGACGGCCTCACCGGTCGACTCGACGGTGACGACGTCCTGGTCCAGCAGCGAGACCGGTGGACCGTGATCGGTGCCGTGCTCGCGCGCGAGTGCGACACCGCGCTCGGCAAGATCGACCACCACGCTGCCCGGGATGTCGTCCACATGGGTGTATCCCGAATCGGGCGGGACCGGCCCGCGCCAAGCGGAGTCCATCGCGAAGCCCGGGTCGAGCGGGCCCGAATCTCCTGCGGTGACCGCCGGCAGCAGTCCGTCGGCCGCGACGGTGACATCTGCCGGAAGCAGACGTGCGCGCACCACTCGCGAGGCAAGGACGTCGAATCCCGTTTCGATCCACGCCACGACATGGTCCTCGCCTCGACGTCGAAGCCGAACCACGGCCGACGCATCGAGCCTGATCGCGTGCGTCAGGAAGGTCGCGAGGTCATCGCGATCGCGACCGTCCGGAACGGTCAACGACCGCTCGGCCAAGGCACCCGTCACGGGCGCTTCCACCGCTGAAGGTAGTCGCGTTCCGCGCCGCTCAGTCGCCGGAGCCGCTGCGTGTCGATGTCGAACGCTGCGATTTGGGTGAAGGCGACGATGGCCGGAGGTGTGCTCATCGGCGCACCGTGCGGGCGTACCTCGTACCCGGCGGTGAAGTCGACTGCGCGCAGCTTCTCCGTCCACATGAACACGTCCAACGGCGTGTCCTCGTGCCGCAACTGACCGCGATAACGCACGTGCAGATCAGCGATGACCGCGCTGTTGCGCAGTGTGGCCGTCGGGCAACCGTCCGCCATCAGCCATGGAATGCGCGCTTCCTCCAGCAACGTCACCATCCGGGCGTGATTGATGTGCTGGTAGACATCCATGTCCGACCATCGCACCTCGACCGGGCAGTGGAATCCGATTGGTTCGTCGTCAGTCACGCCACCAACCTAGTCGGCGGCGTCCGTGCTGCCGGTACCTGTGGTGCCGTGCGGGAATCGGGCCTCGATGTCGCGGTGTGTCAATCCGAAGTCGGCCAACGAATAGCGGTGCGCGGGACGTCGGTCCCCGGAGCGGCCGGCCTGGTTCATCGTGGTCATCGCGGCCCGTGCAGCGTCGGTGAAATCGATACCGATCCTGTCGTAGATGCTCGCCACGGTGCCTATGGGATCGGACACGAAGGCGGAGTAGTCGACGTCGACGATCTGCTCGGACCTTCGCCCCCGGCGTGCCTGCGTGAAGGTGGACAGCCCTCGCGACCACAGGTCCAGTTGACTGCGGCCGATTGCGCCACCGACGAACGCCGTCGACCAGCCCACTGTCGCCTGCGCGTTGAGACTGCATACCGACGCCATGGCCGTTGCCGGGTCCCGGTGGGTCTGGATCACCAGCGCATCGGGGTAGATCTCGAAGAGTTCGTCGAGGGCGAACAGGTGACTCGGGTTCTTCAGCACCCATCGCTTCTCGGCGTCCGGTAGTCCGATGAGTTGAAGGTTTCGCTTGTGCCGCGCGTAGGCGGCAGCCCAGTTCTGCGCCTGCAGCCACCGCGAATACGACGGAACCAGAGCCAAAGATTCGTAGGAGATCGACGTGATCGACTGGCGCAGGAGCTGCCAGCACTCCTCCACGTCGTCGGCCGACATGTAGTGCAGGCCCATGAATTCCGGATTGTCGATATGGTGTCGGCGGTAACCCGCCTCGATTCCCTGGAACACCGGGTTCTGTACCCACGTCTCCCGTGGCGGGCGCGGCTGTGGCACTTCGGTGAGCCACAACTCGAGGCCTTGATGCGCCGGATCGGCGGTCAGAAGCCGGTGCAGCGCCGTCGTTCCGGTACGCGGCAGACCGGTGACGAAGATCGGACGCTCGATCTGCACGTCCGCATAGTGCGGATTGTCCTTCCAGCCCTGCTCGCTCAACGCACGAGCAACCAGCGCTCCTCTCAGGAACGCCCGTTTGATCGATCGTCCCATCGGCGTCAGGCCGGCCTCGCGGTGATACGAGTCCAGGAGTACCTCGAGTCCTTCCAGATAGTTGTCCGCGGACGAGTCCCCGAAATCGTCGAGCCCGCACAACTTGGTCGCCGATGCGTGCAGATCGTCGATCGTGCCGACCGACGTGCGCTCCGTGGTTGCCATGTCGTTTCCTCTCCCAGCGTTACGAGTGGAACTCGCCGCAGTTGACGTCGATGCACTGCCCGGTCACCGCGCTGGCCATGGACGAGAGCAGGAACACCACCGTGTCGGCGATCTCGTCGGGCTCCGGTAGTCGTCGAAGGTCGGTTTTCGCCGCCGTCGTGTCGTAGACCTCGTGCGGTTCGATGCCGCGTTGCTCGGCGAGCATGCCGAAGTACCACTTCAGGGTGTCCGCCCAGATATAACCCGGCGCAACGGAATTGACCCTTATCCCCCGGGGTCCCAATTCGGTGGCCAAGCTCTGCGCCATCGCCAGCAGAGCGGATTTCGCCATCTTGTATCCGCCGTACTTGCGCCGAGAGTGGTGCCGTACTGCGGAGTTGATCATCACCACCGAACCGTTCGAGGCGTCCAGCATGTCGGCGAATCCCTTGGTCAACCGCAGCGATCCGTACACGCACGTCTCGAACGAGTCCCGGATCGCGTCGTACTCGGTGGCAGCCAGATCTTCGAGCGGCGGGATGGCGAACGCGTTGTTCACCACTGCGTCGACGCGTCCGAACACCTCGGCCACGGCGTTGACGAGCGCATCCACCGACGCCTCGTCGGTGATGTCGGTCTGCACAGCCAGCGCGGATGTCCCTCGCAACCGGACCTGCTCGGCCACCTCGTCCAGTCGGGACCGTGTGCGCGCCGCGAGAACGATATCGGCACCCGCGCTTGCACAACGCAGGGCCAAGGCGGTGCCCAGGCCCGGTCCGACGCCCGAGACGACGACCACCTTGCCTGCCAGCAGTCCGTCCCTCTGCGGCGGCGTCACTGTCACGCGAGCATCCGGGATGCGATGGCGGTCTTGCGGGCGAGGATCCGCGCTGCCCATTCGTCGGAGTCGATCCGGGCCTCGTCGTAGTACGGCACCTCGGTGGGCAGGTCGTCGAACGCGATCACCCGCACCGTCGGTCCGTCCGATTCGGTGAGATCGGATGTGACTCGTTGCCAGCGGCATTGGACGTATCCGCGGGAGTGCCCGGTTCTCTCGATCCAATTCGTCATACCCGGGTCGCGCTCGCTGACGATCAGCCGAATCATGCCGTCGGGGTCCACTCTCGCCTGGTCGGCCGTCAGCGACGTCTGATGGTTGATGTAGTCGAGCGAGACGTACCACATGCTGCCAAGCTGGAAACCTTGATACGGAGCGAGAGAGTTGGGCGCCCGCGGGACCGTGATCACCAGCACCTCGTCGTCGCTGAGCTCGTAATGGCCGGCCGACGAGAACTGGGTGCTGAGGCCGCCCGGCGTGAGACGGGGTTCCGTCATCGAGTTCACCGGGAGATTCAGATAGAACCAGGACGGGAAGGCGAGAAACGTCGTGATGCGCGATACCAAGGACTTTCCGGCGGCTGCGAAGCGCCGCGACATCAAGTCGATCGTGTCGGCCGGAGGTGCTCCGGCGTCGCTGCCGACTCGTGTGATCCGAAGCGTCCCTCGTTGTTCGCTGTCCCAGTCGCTGTATACCTCTCGCACCACCAGCATCGACGACCCCGGCCCCAGCGCGAAATAGTCGGACGGCGGGCTCTCGCGAGGAGGACCGAATCGGAGCTCGAATCGCCCGTCCGACTCGACGGTGATCGAGCGATCGTCGAATGCCGTGAGCGAATCCGGAACGTGTACGGGGGTGTAGTCACCGGCCAGGATCTGAAAGCTCAAATCGGTTGTGCTGCCGCGTATCCCACTGACAACATATTCCTCGTTGTCCCGAATGTTGGCATGAAAATACAGCGTGTCCGGATTGTCCAGACCCATCTTGGTGTACGGACCGGTGGACTGAGCGAAGTAGGGGTAGTCCTTGTCGTGCGCCCACGCCATATGTATGCACGCCTCGATACTTCCGGCCAGGTAGTGATAGCCCTCCGCGAGATCGAGATCGGTTCGTACATGCGGCGCGCCTTCGACCAGTTTCTCTGCTTCACGTACGTACTCGGTGAACGAGTCGGTGATCATCGGTGCCCTTCCTTCGCAGTGCATGTAACAGGTGTCAAGAAACTCAGCTCTGAGCCCACATGTTGGCCGTCAGAGTGAAGCTCGGCATGTCGTCGAGCGAGAAACTGGCCTCCCACGTCCGTTCGTATCCCGTCGACGAAATCCGCCACTCTCCGTCCACGCATCGTCGATACGTGTCGTGATAGAAGGCAGATCCGGTCACCACGGCGTTCATGGACGGCACGATGACCCGGTCCGAAAGATTCCAGATCCCAGTGGCTGTACCCTCTCCCGTGATATCGACCTCGGGCTGCGAACAGTGATGTTCGGTGATGATGGCCGGTCCCAGCGTGGAACTCATGAACGTCACCACCTCGCCTCTGTT
This sequence comes from Rhodococcus sp. (in: high G+C Gram-positive bacteria), assembly GCA_049650605.1. GTDB lineage: Bacteria > Actinomycetota > Actinomycetes > Mycobacteriales > Mycobacteriaceae > Rhodococcoides. The sequence continues at coordinate 66,071 of JBASAM010000027.1, forward strand.
CGAGAACTTCAGGTGCGCACCGTAATCGGTGATCACATCCTCGGTGAGTGTGTCCGCGTACAGTTCCCAGTCCTTCGTGTCCAGCGCACGCAGGTATCGATACTTCACCCGCCTGATCAGCTCGACGTCGTGCAGGGACATCGTGACCGCCTTCGTCGTTTCGCCACCGGACACGATCACACTAGAACTTGTTTCACATTTGAGGGGTGATTTCGTTGACCCGCCCTCGAGTCGGCCTTAAAGTCGGTCCATGATCGAGGAGCGAAAAGGGTGTACCACAGGTGCTGTGTGGCACGCGCCGACCGTCACCCGCGATCAGCGCGGCCACTGCGGTGCGACGGTGTGGCTGACCGGTCTGTCCGCCTCGGGCAAGTCGTCGATCGCGGTCGAGCTAGAACGGGTTCTGGTGACCGCCGGGCGCCCGGCCTACCTGCTGGACGGCGACAATCTTCGGCACGGGCTCAACGCCGATCTGGGCTTCTCGCCGGCAGACCGGGCCGAGAACGTCCGCCGCTTGGGCGAAGTGTCGGCCCTGTTCGCCGACGCCGGAGTGGTAGCCATCGTCTCTGCGATCAGTCCGTACGCGGCGGACCGCAATGCGGCGCGGTCGGCGCACTCCACCGCCGAACTTCGCTTCGTCGAAGTCTTCGTCGACACCCCGCTTGCCGTGTGCGAGGCCCGGGACCCCAAGGGTCTCTACGCCAAAGCGCGCTCGGGTGAGATTCCCCAGTTCACCGGCATCAGCGCACCGTACGAGGCGCCCACCGACCCGGAACTCACGATGCGACCCTCCGACGGCGACCCCGCCGAGTTGGCCAAACGCATCGCCACCCGCCTCGACATCCGGATCACCGCTTAGCCTGGAACCGGCATGGTCGCCGGAGCCGACAGCATCACCGACATGCAACCGACGTGCCTTCGGGCCAGCCGACCGATCGGTACGGTGACGGGATGGCCGAGGGTGACAGCGTGTCGTGGATCGAAGTTCTGATCCGAATGGTCGACGGTCCGACCCCACCACATCGAGGTCGGATCCGTAGCCGTGGTGAGGACGGGAAGCCGCGCAAGAACGTCGGGTGGGCGATCGTCGGCGGTCAGTCGCCGCCAACCATCTCCGGGGGAGTCGACGACGCCGTGGTGACGGTATGGCGCGACGAAAAACGTGTGCGCATCGAGAACTCGAATGGTGATCCGGTCCTGATCTGTGACGGTGAGCGGTGTTGGAGGTTCCGTGACCCCGAGCTTCCCACCGTCGCACCGGCGAAGTCCTTGCTCTTCCGCGGGAACGGCACCGAGCTTCTGACCCGTCGACCGGCATCGAGTTGGGTGGGAAACGACTTCACCACACCATTCGGCGAGATCGCCCGCACCATATTCCTGGGTCGCGAGGCATGGGGGTTCCACCTCGAGCCCCCGCCGCACAAACCTCACCCCTACGGAATGGTCGTCGACAAGGAGACCGGGCTGGTCCTCGCGCAGGGCATCGACCAGATCGGCCTCCTCGACGAGTGGATCGATTTCGAGGTGGTGGACGGGTTCGCTGACGAACTCTTCACCTGGACCGGCCCGGCAGAATCGGCCGAGGCAGCCCACCGTCGGACGTTGGCCGGGCACGAGGACACGAGCAACGAGCGTCGTGAGTGGTTTCGCCGCAACATCACCGGATCAACTGTGCGCGCGGTGTTCTCGGCCCCTTTCGACGTGCAGTACGTCCACGAACTCGACGAGTCGACCGGGGAGTTCTTCGCAAGTCTGGGCAACGGACTCGTCTCCGGGTCACTCGCGCGGCGGCTGCACTCGCAGGCCCCGTGGCAGCGGGGTGAGGGCGAGGACACGCGGATGTGGACCTCCGGCGGGTTCGATTGGGCACTGTCCGCGTACCAGGTCGACGTGACGGACGACTCGTTCGAGGCGATGCGTCGTCAGTTCAGCGAGGGAGAAACATGACGACCGCGCCCACTATCGTGGTGCCGGCTCCACCATCCTCCTGACCGCCTCCCCGACGACGTGGCGATGCCGCGCGATCTCGTCCTCGTCCCACCGCCAATGGGATCGCTGGTCGAGATCCGGCGTCGTGAACCAGCTGAACAGCACCCCGAAAATCAGCGTCATCAGATCGGCGGCGCTCCAGTGGGAGTCGACGTACCCGTCGCGCTGAGCCTGCTCGACCTCGCGGACACGCTCCCTCATCACCTCGGAGTGTTCGCTCGCGGGGAGATGACCCTGTAACTGCGCCCAGAGCAGCATCCGGTGCTCGTCTTTCTCGCTCGCGAGGCGGGTGAAGGCGTTCATCGCGTAGCCGGGCAGATCGCCCGGCGTGAACTGCACGGACTCGACGAACCGCCGGAAACCGTGGTCGAGTACGGCGCCGAAGAGGCGTTCCTTGTCGCCGTAGTACGCGTACAGGCGTTCTTTGCTGGAGCGTGACGCCAGTGCGATCCGGTCGACGCGAGCGCCGGCGAGGCCGTGCTCGGCGAATTCCCGTCGTGCGGCATCAAGGATGCGTTCACGGGTGGCAGAGGCGGCGGGCGAGGCTGTGGTGTCAAACTTCACAGCCCGAATACTACGCCAACCAACTAGTTAGTTTGACCGTGTCGTACCGCGACGGTACATTCTCGAATCGTCGATCAGACATCCCCATCGCACACCTTTTCCAGGACCGAGGCACGCCCGTGACCAGCACACCCGACATCGTGTCGTCCGAGAAGAACGGCGCCAATCCGAACTACGAGCGACGGTGGCTCGTACTGTGCATCGTCGCCATCACGCAGTTGACGATCGTGCTGGACGCGACCATCGTCAACATCGCCCTGCCGCAGGCGCAGGAAGATCTGGGCATCAGCGATGGCAGCCGCGCCTGGGTCGTCACCGCCTACGCACTGTCGTTCGGCGCACTGCTCCTGCTCGGTGGCCGTATCGCCGACTACTGGGGCCGCAAGCGGTCCTTCCTGGTCGGCATGGCGGGATTCGCGATCGCCTCGGCTATCGGCGGACTGGCTCAGGAGGGCTACCAGCTCTTCATCGCCCGCGCCGGGCAGGGCGTCTTCGCCGCCCTGCTCGCCCCCGCTGCACTGGCTATCCTGACCACCACGTTCACCGACGAGAAGGAGCGCGCCAAAGCGTTCGGCGTCTTCGGTGCCATCGCCGGCGGCGGCGCTGCCGTCGGCCTGCTGCTCGGCGGCGTCCTCACCGAGTACGCCAACTGGCGCTGGTGCCTGCTGGTCAACGTCCCCGTCGCGATCATCGCGGCGGCCGCCGCCATCCCGCTGGTCAAGGAAAGCAAGGCGGAGGGCGATACGCGCTACGACGTTCCCGGCGCGATCCTGGTCGCACTCGGGCTCGGGTCACTGGTCTACGGGTTCACCGAAGCGGAGGACGGCTGGTCCAGCGTCTCGACCCTCAGCTTCATCGCGCTCGGCGTCGTTCTGCTCGCCGCCTTCGTGGTGGTCGAATCACGCTCGCCCAATCCGCTTCTGCCGCTGGGCGTCCTGCTCGATCGTGACCGTGGGTCGGCGTATCTCGGATCCGCGATCGTGGGCGCGGCCCTCCTCGGCGGAACCCTGTACCTCACCTTCTACTTCCAGATCGTGCTCGGGTTCAGCCCCGTTGTGGCCGGTGTCGCATCGCTCCCCATGACCGGCGGCATCATGATCACCGCTGCTGCGGCGTCGGCGTTGATGCCTCGTGTCGGACCGAAGCCCTTGATGGCTACCGGGCCCGTCGTCTCGGCCATCGGGCTGGTCCTGCTCACCCAGATAGGCGTCGACACCTCCTACTGGACGCACGTGCTTCCCGGAGTGATGCTGCTCGGGCTCGGGCTGGGTCTGCTCATGGTGCCGATGCAGAACGTGGCCCTCATCGGGGTCGCCGATCACGACGCCGGCGCTGCCAGCGCACTGGTCAACGCGGCGCTGCAGATCGGTGGCGCTCTCGGAACTGCCGTCTTCACCACGATCTACACGTCAGCCAAGTCGTCGTATCTGTCGTCGAACACCGCGCCCGTGCCACCCGCCGGAGTGCCCCCGGAGGCGCTGGCGTCGCAAACCATTCCGTCCGACTCCGAGCTCGCTGCCTTGCCGGAACCGATCCGCGACTTCATCACCTCCACGATCGACTACATGTTCTCCGCGGAGGTCTCCGGGTACGCGCACGCGTTCGCGGCAGCGGCGATCATGGTCGTCCTGATCTCGCCGATCGTGCTGGTGCTGGTCCGTGCTCGCAAGACCGACCTACCGGCCGGTGACACCCCGGTCCACATGGGCTGACGCGAGTCGTCTCTGCTGTCGCAGAAGTTAGCGCGACACGTCGGTGTGGGCGCTCGCTCCACGCACCATGCTGCGAATCTGGCGGGCCGCCACCGACAGCGTGGCAAGGTCCTGGGTGCCCGACTCTCCGATCTCGGTGAGCGCAGCGCGAGCGCGTGACAATCGCGAGGCGTTGGTCGATTCCCACTCGGCGATCATCTCGTCCGGCGTCTCCCCCGGCTCGCCGCCGCCGGTGACATCGAGCGTCAGTGCACGCAGCGACGAGTAGAGATCGTCGCGCAACGCCAACCGGGCCAACGAATGCCAACGATCACCGCGTTCGAGCCTCGACACCGCCGTGAGCAGCCAGTCGATTCCCAAGTGCTCGCTCAGGGCGAAATAGAGCCCGGCGATCACATCGTCGTCCTGGTTCGCGATGTCCGCGGTCTCGATGACGTCGAGAAGGCCGAAGACATCGAGAAGCCGGAACACCCTGTGCGCGAGCTCTTCCGGTGCGCCTTTCTCGATCGCACCGGCGGCGCGGTCGAGACCGCTGCGGGCCTGTCGGCCACGCAGCCACGTCGGGAGTTGTGACTCGAGCGCCTGCACCTTGCGGGCGAATCGAGTCAGCTCAGCACCGACCGCAATCGGCTGTGGCCGATTGGACAGCAGCCACCGTGACCCGCGGTCGAGCAGCCGCCGCGACTCCAACATCAGCTCGTCCGACGCGGCCGTGGGCATGTCCGTGGTTTCGATGGTCGCCCACAGGTCGGGGAGACCGAAGATCTTGGACGTCGCCGCGAATGCACGTGCTGCGTCGGTGCTACCCACGCCGGAGTCCTCCGCGAGCCGGAAGACGTACGTGATGCCGCCGTGGTCCACGGTCTCGTTGGCCACCCTGGTCGCCACGATGGCGCGCCGAAGCGGGTGGGACTTGATCGCGCCGGCGAATCGCTCGCGCAACGGCGTCGGGAAATACTCGGTCATCAGAGGTGCGAACACCTCGCTGTCCGGCAGATCCGACGCCAACAAATCCTCCTGCAGAGCAAGCTTGACGTGCGCCATCAGCGTCGACAGCTCCGGGGAGGTCAGTCCCCGTTCCTGCTGCGCCCGACGCGCGATGTCGGACTTGGTGGGCAGGGCGTCCAGGGCACGGTCCACCCGACCGGAGGCGACGAGGTCGGTGATCAACCGGGCATGGACGCCCAGCAGCTCCGGCGCGTGCGACCGAGAAACACCGAGCAGTTCGTTCTGCGCGACATTGTCCTCGAGAACCAGTTCGCCCACTTCGTCGGTCATGGACGCGAGCAGAGATTCGCGTTCCTCTGCAGGCAGTTCCCCCGACGTGACGGTCGAGTCCAGCAGAATCTTGATGTTGACCTCGTGGTCGGAGCAGTCCACTCCGGCCGAGTTGTCCACGGCGTCGGTGTTGATCTTCCCGCCGGCCGCGCTGTACTCGATGCGGCCCAGCGCGGTGGCACCCAGGTTTCCGCCTTCACCGACGACACGTGCCCGAATGTCGGCGCCGTTGATTCGCACCGGATCGTTCGCCTTGTCGCCCACGTCGGCGTCCGATTCGGTACGCGCCTTGATGTACGTTCCGATGCCGCCGTTCCACAGCAGGTCCACCGGCGAGCAAAGAATCGCGCGCATCAACTCCGGCGGCGACAGCGCGGTGACGTCGTCCCCGAGACCCAGAGCCTCGCGGGACCGGTCGCTGATGGGCACAGTCTTGACGGTGCGATCCCAGACTCCACCGCCGTCACTGATCAGCGAGGTGTCGTACTCCGCCCACGACGAGCGCGGCATGTCGAACAGCCGTTGTCTTTCCCGATACGACGACGCCGCGTCGGGGGTCGGGTCCAGGAAAATATGGCGATGATCGAACGCCGCAACGATGCGCAGGTGTTCGCTCAGCAGCATGCCGTTGCCGAAGACGTCGCCGCTCATGTCGCCGATGCCGACGACGGTGATCTCGTCCTTCTGCGTGTCGACGTTCAGCTCACGGAAGTGTCGTTTGACGCTCTCCCACGCGCCCTTCGCCGTGATGCCCATCGCCTTGTGGTCGTACCCGACGGATCCGCCGGAAGCGAACGCATCACCGAGCCAGAAGCCGTACTCGGCGGAAACCTCGTTCGCGAGATCGGAGAACGTTGCGGTGCCCTTGTCGGCGGCCACCACCAGATACGAGTCGTCGTCGTCGCGGCGCACCACGCGCTCGGGCGGGATCGCCGTGCGGGTCGCCCGGTCGAGGTTGTCGGTCACGTCGAGCAGTCCCGCGATGAACATGCGATAGCAGGCTTTTCCCTCGGTCGCGGTGTTCGCTCGGTCGGTGCCCGCGTCGCCTGTCGGGGTCGGAGGCCGCTTGACGACAAATCCGCCCTTCGCTCCCACCGGCACGATCACGGCATTCTTGACCGCCTGTGCCTTGGCCAGCCCCAGCACCTCGGTGCGGAAGTCCTCTCGGCGATCGGACCACCGCAGACCACCGCGGGCGACGGCACCGAACCGTAGGTGCACGCCCTCCACCCGCGGTGAGTACACGAAGATCTCGAATCGAGGCCGAGGCTGCGGAAGAATATCGACACCGCGAGGATCGAACTTGAGGGACAGGAAGTCCCGGCACCGGCCGTCGGAGTCGACGACGAAGTGGTTGGTGCGCAGCGTCGCTCGAATCAGCGTGAACATCGCACGCAAGATTCGGTCCGCGTCGAGCCCGGCGACACCGTCGATCACGGACGTCAGCTCGGCGACCAACGCCTCGCTCTTGTCCTGCGAGGCAGAATCCGGGTCGAACTGGGCATCGAACAGGTCTGCCAGGAGCCGGGCGGTCACCGGATTGTCCAGCAGCACACCTTCGATGCCCTCCTGGCTGTACTGGAAGCCCGCCTGACGCAGGTATTTGACGTAGGCGCGCAACACCACCACCCGGCGCCACTCGAGACCGGCGCGCAATACCAGCTCGTTGAATCTGTCGGCCTCTGCGCGGCCTTCCCAGACGGCAGAGAAGGCGTCGGTGAAGCTTCGACCCACCGTGTCGAGGTCGGTGGTCCGGTCATCCATCACCTCGGGCTCGGCCAGCAACCCGAAGTCGTAAATCCAGCAGCGTGTGCCGTCGGCGCGGACCACGGCATAGGGCCGCTCGTCGACCACCTCCACACCCAGGCTCTGCAACACCGGCAGAACCTGACTCAGCGACACCTCACTGCCGGTGACGTACAGCGAGAACCGCCAGCTGCCGGGTTCTGCACCACGTGGTCGGTACAGACACATGTCGATGCCATCGGCATCGAGTGCATCGAGTCGTGCGATGTCCGACAGGGCACGCGTGGCGTCGAAGTCCTGTTTGTATGCCTCCGCGAACGCAGCGGCGTAGCGGGCCGCAACGTCCGGCGAGACCACCGGGTCCGACGTCGCCGCGGACCGCAGCGCGTCCTCCCACGTTCGCGTGGCGTCGGCGATCAATTCTCGGATGCGATCGCGGTTGGCGTTCGAGACGTCCACCTCGTCGGCGGACTGTCCCTCGAACCGAACCGTGAAGTGCACCAACGCAAGTGGGCTGTCGGTGATTCTGGCCTCGTACTCGACGTCGGTACCACCGAGTTCGTCCAGCAGGATCCGAGACGTCGCGAGCCGCAATCGCGTGGTGTAGGAGTCGCGCGGGAGATAGACCAGCGCGGAGATGAACCTGCCGTAGCCGTCGCGACGCAGGAACAGCAGAACCTCCCGGCGAAGCGCGCTGCGCTCGACAGCCGAGACGGTGTCGAACAACGATCGCGCATCGGCCGAGAACAACTCGGTGCGTGGAAACGACTGAATGGATTCGAGCATCGCCTGACCGGAGTACGAGGAGATCGTGTGACCGGCCTGATCGATCACCGAGCGCACCCGGTCGCCCACCACCGGGATGTCGAGGACGTTGCCGTGTAACGCGGCGATGGTGAACAGCCCGACGAATCGGTTCTCGCCCAGTGTGTTTCCGTCGTCGTCGAGATCGTGGATCCCCACGAAATACGGGTGCGCGGAGCGGTGGACCGAGGTCGAACTCGACGCTCTGGTGAGCACCAGGAGATCTTCGCGCGCCACCACGCGGTCCATCGGGAGGTCGAACCCGTCGGCGGCAGTGGGATTGGCGGAAGCAGCGCTCGCGCCGGACCTCAGGATGCCCAGCGCCGAGTCGGCGACCGGTTCGAGGCCGGAGTCGGTGGAGACGTACCGACGACTGCCCAGGACACGGAAATTGCCTTCCGCGAGCCACCGCAACAACCGGGCGGCGTCGTGACGCGCCTGTGGGGCCACCGGTTCGGAATCATCGGCGTCGCCTCGGCGCGACAGGTCCAGGCGGTCGGCCAGTTCCAGCTGGCGGCGCTGCATGGCGGGGGTGTCGTCGACGACGCGTCGGACATCACCGAGAACGTCGGCCAGTGTCGACTCGAGAGTGGACAGAGATTCGTCGGTGGCGGACGGGTGCAACGCAACGTGAATCCACGACTCGAGAGTTCCCTCGTCGGGGTCGTCGTCCGGTGTGGAACCGCCCAGAACCGAGACCAGGTGACCGCCACCGTCACGGACGACACGAAGAATGGGGTGGACCACCTCGATGACGTCCAGACCGAGTCCGGAAAGCCACGCGGTGACCGATTCGACCAGCATCGGCATGTCGTCGGTGACGATCTGCAAGGCGACACCGACAGTGCTGTCGGCACCTCTGTGCAACGCGATGGAGGCAACCCCGGGGTCGCGGTCGCGGGCCAGATCGAGATGGCGCGCCACCACCTCCGCGGGATCGGCTCCGGTGGACGCTCGCAACACGTCGAGGTCGACGTGGCCGAAATACACCGCGCGGAGATCGTCCGCCCGATCGAGCACCGAGTTCGGCGCCGTTGCCGAATCAGTGTGCCCTCCCGCTGAAGTCATTGCTGTCGCCTCTCGATTCCCTGGGTTCGGCTCCCGACCCTATCCCCCGCGGAGGGCACTTTGGGGTAGGGAGCCGAACACCGCAGAGATGCGACGCGCCGGCGCTTAAATCTCAGTCACGCGTGAGCTTGCGATGCGTGACGCGATGGGGACGTGCGGCATCGGGACCGAGCCGCTCGACCTTGTTGGCCTCGTAGCCTTCGAAGTTGCCCTCGTACCAGTACCACGCTGCTTCGTTGTCACCGAAGCCGCCTTCCCACGCCAAAATGTGGGTGCAGGTTCGATCGAGGAACCACCGGTCGTGCGAGATGACGACGGCGCAACCGGGGAACTCCTCGAGGGCGTTCTCCAGCGAGCCGAGGGTCTCGACGTCCAGGTCATTGGTGGGCTCGTCGAGCAGGATCAGGTTTCCGCCCTGCTTGAGCGTCATCGCCAGGTTCAGGCGGTTGCGCTCACCACCGGACAGCACACCGGCAGCTTTCTGCTGGTCGTGGCCCTTGAACCCGAACGAGCTGATGTATGCCCGCGACGGGAACTCCTGCGTGCCGATGGTGATGAAGTCCAGACCGTCCGACACCGTCTCCCAGACCGTCTTGCCCGGGTCGATACCCGAACGGTTCTGGTCCACGTAGCTGAGCTTGACCGTCTGACCGATCTTCACCTCGCCGCCGTCCGGCTCCTCGAGCCCGACGATGGTCTTGAACAGCGTCGTCTTGCCCACGCCGTTGGGACCGATGACGCCCACGATGCCGTTGCGCGGAAGCGTGAACGACAGGTCCTTGATCAGAACCCGGCCGTCGAAGCCCTTGTCGAGGCTCTTGACCTCCACCACGACGTCGCCGAGTCGCGGCGGGTTGGGAATCTGGATCTCGTCGAAGTCGAGCTTGCGCATCTTGTCGGCCTCGGCCGCCATCTCGTCGTACCGATCGAGTCGCGCCTTGTTCTTGGCCTGGCGAGCTTTGGCGCCCGAGCGGACCCAGGCCAGCTCGTCCTTGAGCCGCTTCTGCAGCTTCTGGTCCTTCTTGCCCTGCACCTCGAGACGCTCGGCCTTCTTCTCCAAGTACGTGGAGTAGTTGCCCTCGTAGGGGTAGAGCCGACCGCGGTCGACCTCGCAGATCCACTGCGCGACGTGGTCCAGGAAGTACCGGTCGTGGGTGACGGCCAGAATCGCCCCGGCATACGCCGCGAGGTGCTGCTCGAGCCACAGCACCGACTCGGCGTCGAGGTGGTTGGTGGGCTCGTCGAGGAGCAGGAGGTCGGGCTTGCTCAGCAGGAGCTTGCACAGAGCCACTCGACGCTTCTCGCCGCCGGAGAGGTGCGTGACGCCCTCGTCCGGTGGCGGGCAACGCAGCGCGTCCATGGCCTGCTCGAGCTGAGAGTCGACCTCCCACGCATCGGCGTGGTCGAGCTTCTCCTGAAGCTCGCCCATCTCCTCCATGAGCTCGTCGGAGTAGTCGGTGGCCATCAGCTCGGCGATCTCGTTGTACCGCTTGAGCTGAACCATCGTCTCACCGAGGCCGTCCTCGACGTTCTCACGAACGGTCTTGGAGTCGTCGAGCTCGGGCTCCTGCATGAGGATTCCGACCGTGGCGCCCTGCGCCAGGAACGCCTCACCGTTTCCGGGCTGGTCGATCCCGGCCATGATCTTGAGGATGGAGGACTTACCGGCGCCGTTGGGTCCGACGACGCCGATCTTCGCTCCCGGCAGGAAGCTCATCGTCACGTCGTCCAGAATGACCTTGTCGCCGTGCGCCTTGCGCACCTTCTTCATGGTGTAGATGAATTCCGCCACGAGTTCCTCTCGGTGTGATCACCAGTTCGCGATAGCGCCGATCGAGTGCCGGCAGATGAGCCGACAACAGGGCCGACAACTGGGAGTTGTGCTCGACGGGAAACTCTACCGGGGCAGGTGGGTGGCCGTGAAATGCTCGCCCGCTCAGCCCGCGGACGTGAGCTCGGGGGCGGGCTCCTTGTCGTCCTCCGCGGTCTCGCTCTGCTCCTCACGTTCGACGGCCGGCCGCGATCGATCCACCTTGACTCGGCATCGCGCCAGGTCGGGTCCCACAGCGGACGCACGGATCTGCAGGTCGGTCCGGTCGATACCGTCCTTGGTCGTGTACTCGTTGGTGTGCGCCTGACCGAAGACGATCACCGAGTCGCCCTTCATCAGCGACGCTCCGACACCGGCGACCAGGCGGCGCCAGCAGCTCACCGAGGCGTACAGGGTGTCCCCGTCGTGCCACTGTCCACTTTCCCGGTCCAACCGCCGCGAGTTGCTGGCAACCCGAAAGCTCAGCACCTCGTCCCCCGACTGCGTGGTGCGCTTGATCGGATCCGTGATGACCGTGCCCACGACGGTCAGATAGGCCTCGTACATGTGTGTCTCCCCCTGGGTTGAATCGACCGCGGTCGGCCGTAGCGTCGACTCTGCGCGAGGGGAGGCCACAGGTGAAGGGGTCGCGAGTACCTGTGGACGGCGATCCACAGGGGCGCGCCAGGGGTTGACTCCCCCTGCCGGTCACGCTAGGCCGACACCAACGAATCCCCCGATGCGGCGAGCAAGGCGCAGTAGGCGCCGCCCAATGCCACCAACTCGTCATGCGAACCGGATTCCACTACGCGCCCGTGATCGAGCACCACTATCCGGTCTGCCGAGCGCACCGTGGAGAGGCGATGGGCCACCACGATGGTGGTGCGATCGTGTTCGAGGTTGTCGATCGCGTCGGCCAGTGCACGTTCGGTGGTGGTGTCCAGCGCGCTGGTCGCCTCGTCGAGCACCAGCACCGGCGGATTCCGCAACACGGTCCGCGCGATCGCGAGCCGTTGCTTCTCGCCGCCCGAGAAGCGGTAGCCGCGCTCGCCCACCATCGTGTCGTAGCCGTCGGCCAGCGTCATGATGAAATCGTGGATCTGCGCGGTGCGAGCGGCACTTTCGATCTCGGCATCGGTCGCCGAGGGCTTCGCGAACCGCAGATTCTCGCGGATGCTGGCGTGAAAGAGGTAGGTCTCCTGCGACACGACACCGACCGTCGACGACACGTCGTCCAATGCGATGTCGCGCAGATCGACGCCGTCGATCTCGACCGATCCCGACGTCGGGTCGTACAGGCGCGCCGTGAGGTACCCCAGCGTCGTCTTGCCGGCACCGGTGGCGCCCACGATCGCGAGGGTGCTGCCCGCCGGAACAGTGAGATCGATGTCGGCGAGGGTCAGCCTGTCGGTGCCGGGATACTCGAAGTTCACGTTGCGGAACCGCACGTCCCCTTGGGCCTTTCCGGGCCCCCGCTTCCTCGGCTCCGCCGGTTCGTCGATGTCCACCGGCAAGTCGAGATACTCGAAGACGCGGCCGAACAATGCGAGGGAGCTCTGCACCTCCACCCCGGTGTTCAGCAGCATCATGGTGGGGCGGAAAAGCTGGGTCTGCAACGTGGTGAATGCGACGAGTGTGCCGACGGTGAGCGCGTTGCCGTTACCGATGGTGATGCCGGCGAACCAGTAGACCAGCGCCGGCATCGCCGCGAAGCTGATGCTCATCGTGGCCATGCGCCACTTGCCGGCCATCATGGAGCGGAGTTCGACGTCGGCGACATCCGATGAGCGAGTGGTGAATCTTTCGGTGAGGATCGCCGACGCGCCGGTGGTCTTCCCCAGCAGGATTCCACTGACGGACAGCGACTCCTCGACCTGCACGGACATCTCGCTGAGTAGCCGCTGACGCACCGACGATATGCGTCGACGCTCGTCGCCGACGCGGCGCGCGATACGCACGAAGACGGGAAGGATCGCGAGGGAGAACAGTGCCAGTTTCCAGTCGAGCACGAACAACGCCACCACGGTCGCCATGACGGTGGTGGCGTTCTGGGCGATGGAGGTCGCGGTGTTGGTGACGACGGACTGCATGCCGCCGATGTCGTTGGCGATGCGCGACTGCACCTCTCCGGTGCGGGTGCGCGCGAAGAATCCGAGCGACTGCCGCTGCAGGTGGGTGTAGACCTGCACCCGAAGCCGGTGCATCAGCGCCTGCCCGATGCTGTTGGACATCCAGGTCTGAGCCACGCCCAGACAGCTGGTGATCACCGCGATCGCGATCATGCCGGCGGCGAGCAGGGTCACCAGCGTCACGTCGGCGTTGGGGATCGCGCGGTCGAGCATTTCGCGCAGCAGCAACGGTGAACCCAGAGCGACGACGGCACTGACGGTGATGACCGCGCTGACCGCGGCGACGCGCCCGCGGTACGGGCGGAAGAGGGAGACGACCCGACCGAGTGGTGCAGGGTCCGGTTGTACGAGTTGATCCGGCATTGCCGGAGTAGTGGAGGGATGCATACGACCTCCCGGTAGCGTTGATGCTGAGGTTGCCTCATTATGAGGTCTACACCGACAACGCTACTATGTCCCGGTGCATTCCCGCGAGAAAGAACTCGGCGACCTCGTCATGATGGTGGCCCGGTCGATGCGGCGTCGGCACGTGGCCGCCCTCGAACCCTTCGGCCTGTCCCCCTCGCATGCCCGTGCACTGCGCGTTCTCGAGAACGCGGACGCGCCGATGCGTCCGGGGGATCTTGCGGAACGGCTGCGGATAGCACCGCGTTCGGCGACCGACGTCGTCGATGCTCTCGAGTCCGCGGGATACGCCCGGCGTAGTGCGGACGCCACCGATCGTCGCGCCGTGCTGCTCGAGCTCACCGACGACGGCCGATCGCTCACCGCGTCCATCGTCGACGCGCAACGCCGGGCATCCGATCGGATGTTCGCCGTGCTCGACCAGGAAGATCGAGTGCGGCTCGCCGAGATCCTCACCCGCATCAACGACGAATCCGGTGCGAAAACCATCGCATAGCGACGCTTTTCGCACCGGATTCGGTGGCATTCGAGGTCAGTGCGCGACGACGGCCGCACCCTCGGGTGCCGCGGGCAGCTTGCCCGAGCGGACGAGGACGGCGGTCAGCATGGATCCGACCAGGAAGATGCCCGACGCCCACCAGAACGTCGTGGTGTAGCTGGCGATCTCGGCATTGGCCTCGAGCAGCGCCTGCGCGGACTGCGGATCCGTTGCGCGAGCCAACAGGGACTGATTGTCCGACGCGTAGTTCGTCGCTGCCGTGGCGGCGATGGTGCTCAGCAGGGCCGTACCGATGGAGCCACCGATCTGCTGCATGGTGTTGACCGTTGCGGACGCCACCCCGGAGTCCTCGGGTGACACCCCGGAGACCGCCGCCTGCATCGCCGGCGCCATGGAGGCACCGATGCCGACACCCATGATCATCAGCGCCGGAAGGATGTGCGCCGCATATGTGCTGTCGATCGAGATCTGGGCGAGCAAAGCCATGCCACCCGACGCGATCAACATGCCCACCGCCATCAGAATGCGAGGCCCGAACCGCGGGAGAATCACCGAGGTTGCCATGGTCGCGGTCACTACCAGCGTGCCGATCATCGGCATGAACGCGAATCCGGTGGAGATCGGGGTGTATCCCAGAGTGCTCTGCAGGTAGTACGTCAGGAACAGGAACACCGCGAACATCCCGGCACCGACGACGAACACGGTGAGGTAGGCACCGGCGCGAGTCCTGTCGAGCACGATGCGCAGCGGCAGCAACGGGTGCTGAGCGCGGGTCTGCAAGAACGCGAACACACCCAGCAGGACCACACCGGCAACCAGGAAGCCGATGGTGACCGCGTTGGACCAACCGTCCGACTCTGCGTGCGCGAAGCCGTACACCACAGAGAACAGCGCGGCGGACACGGTGACGGTTCCGGGGATGTCCAACGCGGGACGCGCGGTCGATGTGTGCTTGGCCAGCAGGATGAACCCGGCGACGAACGCGATTCCGGCGAAGATCAGGTTGACGTACAAGCTCCAGCGCCAGTTGGCCCACTCGGTGAGCACACCGCCGAGCAGAAGCCCGATCGCGCCGCCCGCTCCGGCGATGGCGCCGAAGATGCCGAAGGCCTTGGCCCGCTCCTTCGGATCGGTGAACGTGGTGGTCAACAGCGACAGAGCCGCGGGCGCCAACAGCGCGCCGAACACACCCTGGCCGGCGCGAGCGGCGACCAGCATGCCGAAGTTCACGGCCGCACCGCCGACGGCGGACATCAGCGCGAAGCCGACCAGCCCGACGAGGAAGGTGGTGCGACGGCCGAACAGGTCACTGAGCCGCCCGCCGAGCAGCAGCAGGCTGCCGAAGGCGAGCGCGTAGGCGGTCACCACCCAGGAGCGGTCTCCGTTGTCGAAGCCGAGGTCCAGCTGGGCGGCTGGGAGGGCGATGTTCACGACGGTCGCGTCGAGCACGACCATGAGCTGCGCGAGTCCCAGGACGCCGAGGATGATCCACCGCTTCGGATCAACACCCGTCTCGGATTTCGGGGCTTGTCCGACGGAGTGGTCGCCGGTTGTGATGGAAGTCAAAAGATGCCTCGCTCTGGTAAGTCACGGAATGCGGAGCTATGTGGAGGAGTAAGCTCCGGATAGGACAGATGCTAACAGCCATCCGGAGGAACGCCCTCCGCTTAATAGTGGAAACAGGACGAAACGGTCTGTGAAACCCAGCACAGCAGTACGGCCGCTGCGAGCCGACGCCGAGCGAAACAAGCGCAAGATCATCGATTGCGCCCGCGAATTGGTGGCGCACCGCGGCCTCGACATCACGCTCGACGACGTCGCAGCGCGTGCCGGACTCGGGGTGGGCACTGTCTATCGGCGATTCGCCAACAAAAAAGAACTGTTCGACGGCATCCTCGAGCAACAGCTCGCCGACATGCTCGACCAGGCCGACAGAGCGGCTGCGGCGCACGACCCGTGGGCGGCGATGCTCGAGTTCTTCGAGTCCATGTTCCAGAGCATGGCGTCCGACCGCGGACTGGGCGATGCCGTTCTCGGAGACAACGACGGCCTCGCACGCATCGCGGCCATCCGGTGCCGACTCGAGCCGGCCATCGAGACCATCATCGTGCGCGCGCAGCACGCGGGCCGGATGCGCCCGGATGTGCAACCGGGCGACTTCTTCGCCATCATCCGCATGGTCATCGCTGCCGCCGAGGTTGCCGACGAGGTGGACGAGGACAACTGGCGCCGCTATTTCACCATCGTGATCGACGGTCTCGCCGCCAATCCTGAACACAACACTCGGCTTCCGGGCAGGTCGTTGACCACCGAGGAAATACACCGAGCCAAGGCCCGACTCCATCGGCGAGGCCAATGATCGAGGGACCTGTGGCAACCCCGATCGTCGGCCGCGACAAGCGGCGAATCGTGACTGCGCTGCGCAGCGATCGTGCGCTTGCACAGCTGACAAGATTTGCCGCTGTCGGCGGATCCAGCAGCGTTCTCTACGTCGCGGTGTTCTTCGTGCTGCACGGCAACAATCCCATCGTCGCCAACGCCGTGGGCGCCGCGGCGTCGACCGTGCTGGCCAACGAACTGCACCGACGGCTGACCTTCCACGCGGCCGACCGCGTCGGCTGGTTCACCGCTCAGTGGGAAGGCGGCGGGCTGGCATTGATCGGCCTCGGCGCCACCACCGCCACCATCACCGGTCTCGATGTCGCATTGCCCGACGCGGGCGCTGCACTCTCTGCCGCAATCCTGGTCGGCGTCACCGCGATCGTCGGCGGGCTCCGCTTCCTCGCCCTGCGTGGCTGGGTGTTCTGACGCTAACTCTCGCGCTCACGTCGAGCGAGCTCGGCGAACATGGCGTTGTGCGCGGCCAGATCTGCGTCGTCGTCCCGGTCCGCAGCGCGGTCGGTGCGCACAGCTTCCTTGCGATCGGTATTCGACCACTGAACCAGCAGTGCCAGCATCACCAGCACCAGCGGAATCTCGCCCGTCGCCCAGGCAATTCCACCGCCCAGCCGCTGATCTTGAAGCAGATCCGCATTCCAGGGCAGCGACAATCCACGGAAGAAGGTCTGGCCCATCACCGTTTCGGCGCTCATCAGTGCGATGCCGAAGAACGCGTGGAACGGCAGCGAGCCGAAGACCACCGCCAGTTTGGTCACCGGGGACAACCGCCGCGGCGCCGGATCGACACCGATGATGACCCAGTAGAACAGGTAGCCGCTGAGCAAGAAGTGCGCGTTCATCAGCAGGTGCGCACCGTGTGAATCCACCGTGGCGCCGTAGATTCCGCCGAGGTACAGCGCATAGAAGCCGCCGACGAAGATCACTGCCGCCACCAGCGGATGCGTCAGGAATCGAGACAGTGGGCTGTGCAGTGCGATGAGAATCCATTCCCGCGGCCCCGGCACGCCGTCTTTCCCGGCAGCCGGCAGCACCCGCAGCGCCAACGTCATCGCCCCACCGAGGGCGAGCAACACCGGTGTCAACATCGACAGCACCATGTGTGCTCCCATGTGCACGCTGAACATGGCCATCGAGTACCGACCGAGGCCCGACGACGTCGCCAGCAGCATCGTCGCGCAGCCCAGAACCCACGCGATGGTGCGGCCCACCGGCCAGGCGTCGCCGCGCGCCCGAAGTCGACGCACGCCGACCAGGTAGACGACGGCCATCACGATGGCGGCGGTGCCGAAGATCAGATCGAAGCGCCAATCGAAGAGCAGTCGACCGACGGTCGGCGGTTCGGTCAGGTCGTATCCCAGTTCCGCCTCGGTGATCGACAGCTCGCGCGCGCTGCTCACCGGTGGTGGTGTCCGGGACAGGCCGACGGCCAGACCGACCGTCGCCGCGAAGACCAGCACCTCGGCGCCGGCGAACCGCACCAAGTTCGCACGCGACGATGGATCCTCCGCGAGCGCGGGCAATGCCCGCTGGCGCTGGACGTAGCCGAACACGCCGAGCACGATCAGCGCAGCGACCTTGGCCAACACCAACCGTCCGTACGTCGATTCGACGAGGTCGGCGGGTTCGATGCGGACGAAAGCGTTGACGACACCGCTGACGCCCATGATGACGAACGCCGCTGTCGCAACCAGGGAGAACCGGCGAGCCGCGACGTCGGTGTAGGCGCCGCGTCGGCGCGCATGCGCCAGGAGTGCGAACAGCCCACCCGCCCACAGGGACGCCGCGACGAGATGCAGGATCAGACTGTTGGTAGCGACGTCGTGAGATCCGCCGGACGAGGAGTGGCCCGTCAGCGCAAGCGGCATCAACGACGCGACGGCGACCCCCAGCAGCATCGGTGTCCACGACCAGCGAAGCACCGCGCGGCATCCGATGGCCAGCACCGCCGCAATCACCGCTGTCCACTGCCATGCCTGCGCGATGTCCACCTGAGACAGCCCCGACCATAGATTCTGCGGCTTCAACGCCTCGCTCAACGGCTGACCGGAGGTGTCCGACAGGGTGAGCGGCACCAGAACGATGGCGCAGCCCGCCCAGACGACCGCGGCCGTTCCAGCCGTACGCACGGCGCGGTATCCGTCGACGTCGAGGACGCCGGACTTCTGCGGGGGCACCAGAAAAGCTGCGAGCAACAGGGACCCGACGGCGATCACGGCGGCGATCTCGCCGAGCGCCCGGACCGCCGGGAGACCGTACGTGGTGACCGGTCCGGGATCCGGGATGCCGAGCAGCACCAGCGCTTGCGATGCGGACAGAGTCACGATCAGTCCCGCGACGAGTGCAGCGATCAGACCGGCCGTCGCGAACACCCCGGCGGATCCGCTGCGCGCGACGTTGTCGGGCGTCGTGCGCTCGACCTCAGTTGTTGCCATTCCTCCAGGGTAGGAGGTGACACCGGGCGCAGCACCTACGGGCTGTAGTAGATCTGCAGCTAGTGGTGAATACGGCCGTCACGCTCGCCCAGTGGGCGCCCGTTTCCACCCCACCGGCGAGCCACTATTTCTGCCGCGATGGAGACCGCTGTCTCCTCGGGTGTGCGTGCGCCGAGGTCCAGACCGATGGGCGACGACAGCAGCGACAGTTCGTCGTCCGTCACTCCGCTCTCACGCAGCCTGCTCACTCTGTCCTCGTGGGTGCGCCGCGATCCCATCGCCCCGATGTAGCCCACCTTCGGCAGCCGAAGCGCCACTTCGAGCAGCGGCAAGTCGAACTTCGGGTCGTGGGTCAGCACGCAGATCACGGTGCGCTCGTCTATTTCACCGTCGTCGCGCAGACGTGCGAGGTAGCGGTGCGGCCAATCGACCACCACCTCGTCGGCTCCGGGGAACCGTTCCGCCGTCGTGAACACCGGCCGGGCGTCGCACACCGTCACCCGGTATCCCAGCAGGGAGCCCTGCCGTGCCACTGCCGACGCGAAGTCGATGGCGCCGAACACGATCATGCGGGCGCGGGGCGCGAACGAGTTGACGAACACCGTCGCACCCTCCCCGCGGCGCTCGCCGTCCGGACCGTAATGCAGGACGTCCGTACGCCCTGCCTCGAGCAATCCGCGGGCGTCGTCGGTGACCGCGGCGTCGATACGCGGTGATCCGAGAGTTCCGGTCGCGTTGTCCGGACGCACTATCAGTCGCGTGCCGATGCGGCTCGCGTCCGGGTGCTCGACGACGGTCGCGACCGCGACCGGTCGATGATCGTCGATATCGGCCGCCAGCCGGTCGAGGTCGGGGAAGGTCTGTGGCGAGATGCACTCGATGAACACGTCCAGCGTTCCGCCGCAGGTCAGGCCCACCGCGAAGGCGTCGCCGTCGCTGACTCCGTAGCGATGGAGGCCCACGTCGCCGCAGTGCGCCGCGTCGTACACCGCACCCTCGACGCACCCACCCGAGATCGATCCGAACACCCGACCGTCCGCCAGTACCGCCATCGACGCACCCGGCGGACGCGGAGCGGATCGGAAGGTGCGGACGACGGTGCCGACGTACACCGGCTCGCCGGCGCGCCACGCTGCGAGCACTCGATCCAGCACATCCTGCACGCCAGCAGCCCTTTCGTTTCAGCGGCGAGTCTAAGCCGCACCTGCACCAGGGGCAGGGTGAGCGCTCTCGCTACACTCGGGCAACGCGTCGGACACCGACGTACGCCTCCGTAGCTCAGGGGATAGAGCAAGGGCCTTCTAATCCCTTGGTCGCAGGTTCGAATCCTGCCGGGGGCACCACGAGCAGCCTCGGGTCAATCCCCCTCGGAGCGACCGTGACGCCGAGCCAGATCGCCGGCAAGCGTCGCCACGATCGCTCTGGCCGCGGGAGGGCCGATCACCTCGATGTAGTCGCCGAACTGCATTAGCTGACGTACACCCTGAATGTCGTTGTAGGACAGCGTTATGTGCGTCCACTCGGCCGTCGTTTGCGAAGCAATGACCATCCGCGAGCCCAGAATCCGTGATGCGAGATCCAGCCTGCTCGACCGAATTCGCGCCGTGATCTCGACGCCGCCCGCACGTTCGGTCGACGCTTTCAGCTGGTCCCACAGCGACGCCAAAGTGCAGCCGTCACGCCGCGTCGCCCGGGTGTCCAGCACGGTCCACGAGGTCACCCTCGCCAGGAGAAACAGGGCCGGTTCGCCTCCGACGTCCGCAACCAGATACCAGCGCCCCGCCTTGGCCACCAGGCCGTAGGGATCGACGTCGCGCTGCGCGGCCGCCGGGTCGCCGCTACGCCGGTAGCTCAGTGACAGCCGGCGGCCCGACCTCAGGTCCAGGGCCAGGTCCGACACGCGGGCATCCTGATCGTCGCCGCTGAACCATCCACTGTTGTCGACGAGAACCAGCTCGCGCAATCCGATCTGGTCCGACCGTGTGTGGCGCGCGTCGAGCTTTCGCGTGGCCATCCGGTGCGACTCCTCGACCCCCAACTGTCGGCGCTGATCTGCGTCGATACCCGCCAACGACAGCGCCTCCACCTCAGGCGGGTCGAGTCGAGAGACGTCGATCCGCGCACCCGGAAGCAGCGCGATTCCGCCCCGGCGTCCACGTTCGGAATAGACGGGCACACCGGCCGCCGAGAGCGCTTCGACGTCGCGGCGCACGGTACGAGCCGACACCTCGAGCCGCGAGGCGATCTCACCGACCGTCATCTTCTGTCGCGTCTGAAGCAGTAGCAGCGTCGACAGAAGTCTCGATGCCGTCATGAGAAAAGTATTGCCGAAATACAGGCCATACGCTGTCCACTTTTCCTTTCAGCATGGCGTCTACACCTGATCGAACGAAGGAGACCACCATGCCCGCACCGAACCTGTTCCTCGTCTACGTCAGCGACGCCGATGCATCCACCGCCTTCTACCGCGACCTCTTCGACCTCGAACCGGTCTTCACCAGCCCGCGGTACGTCGCGTTCCCCGTGGCTCCCGGAGTGCTGTTCGCGATCTGGACCGGCGCAGGTACACCCGATCCGCAAGCTCGCCGCTACAGCGAGGTAGCGCTGATGGTGCCGCCGGGTGACGACGTCGACGAGTGGTTCGAACGCTGGTCGGTAACCGAGGCACGGGTGGTTCGCGAACCGCACGACGACGTGTTCGGACGCACCTTTGTCGTCGCCGACCCCGACGGAAACCACATTCGCGTGTGCCCCACGGACTGAGGGCCTACTCCCCCATCCGATACACGGCGAATGCGGCCGCGAGCACCACCGCCAGCGCGACGGCGGGAGCGCTGAGCCCGATCACGCTGAACGTCAGCGCTCCCAGCACCGCTCCCCCGGCCAGCGAAAGCCACATCAACAGCGGCTGCCGCCACGACGCGGAATCACGGCCCCGGATACGCGCCGCGATTCCCCGCGCCATCGCCACCAGGGTGCCGGTCATGAAGGTGAGGTTCACGCCTTTGCCGTCGCGTTCGAAGATCGCGTTCTCGGCGCCCATGGCTGCAGCAAGCACCAAGGCGGGCACCAACGTGGGCGTGCCGACGAGGTTCAGCGCTCCGGCGAACACCAGAAAACCCGCCACCAGCACCAGCACGGTCGATTTACGACGCGTCCCGGCGACGTCTCCGACGACGGACCCGGCGATGACTCCGATGACGAAGGCGGCGATGATGGCCGGCCCGATCAGCGCGGCACCGAAGTGTCCGGCGGCGAGTTCCACCGCGGCACGCGTCGTGTTACCCGTCATGAAGGACAGGAAGAACCCGCCGAGGGCAAGGAAGCCGACCGAGTCGACGAATCCGGCGACCGCGGCCAACCCCAGCCCGATCTCCAGCTCGTGACGCTCGCGACTCAGCACGGGTGAGGCGCGACTGCAGCGGAGAGGGACATGGCGCCATTGTCGCCCCGGTACCGTCGCTCTGGTGACCCGGCGCGCCTCGACCTTCGCTCTCCTCGGCCTCGTGCTGCTCGCCGGCTGCGGGGGTGGACCCGCGCCGGCCGAACCGGAGACGGCTTCCGCGACCGAGTCCACCCCCGCTGCACCGACCACAGCCGCCCCGACCACGCCCACTGACGCAGACGCCGTCGCAGCCGACGACCTCTTCATCGCCGGACTCGACAGCGGCGCGATCGTCTACGCCGACCCCGAGACGATGAAGATTCTCGGCCGAGGCATCTGTGCAGAACTCCAGCAGGGTCAACCCGTCATCGCCGAGGTCGATGCTGTGGTGACGGGCAGTCGCGGCCAGTGGGACGAGAGCGCCGCCGGTGCCATCGTCGGTACCGCGATCGGCGCCTACTGCCCCGAGTTCCGAGCGCTGCTTCCGCCCTGACGCGGACGGCGCAGCAGGAAGCGTTGCATCTTTCCGCTGGGCGTCTTGGGTAGCTGATCGACGAAGTGCACGGTCCGGGGATACGCGTGCGCGGCGAAATTGTCCTTCACCAACTTCTGCAGTTCGGACTCCAGCTCCGGTGTGCCCGTGATCCCCTCGCCCAGAACGACATATGCCTCGATCACTTCGCCGCGGATGTCGTCGGGCTGCCCCACCACGGCGACATCCATGACCGACGGATGTTCCACCAGAACGCTTTCCACGTCGAAGGGTCCGATGCGATATCCGGCCATGATGATGACGTCGTCGTTACGCGCGGAGAAGTAGAACGACTCGTCCTCGACGCGTCCGGCATCCCCGGTCAGGTACCAGGCGCCGTCCTCGGTGAATCGCTCCGCGGTCTTGGAAGGATCGTCGACGTACTCGCTGAACCACATCAGCGGACTGCCGGCGACGTCGAATCCGATCTGGTCCTCGACGATGCCGGCGGTGAAGCCCGGCAACGGTTTTCCCATCGATCCAGGGATGAGCGGCTCACGGATATCGTCGTGCCAGGCGTTGACGATCACCATGCCGTGCTCGGTCTGACCGTAATGATCGCGCACTGCCACGCCCAGAGCCTTCTCGGACCAGACGAGGACATCGGGAGTCAGCGGCTCCCCCGCAGACGACGCGCGTCGCAAAGCGATACCGCCGACCGAGGGGTCCTTGCTCAAGCTTCGGTACACCGTCGGCGCCGCTGCGAAATTGGTGACGCCGAACTCCCGCATCACCGACATCGTCAGTTCCGGCGTGAAACCACCGTGCAGCATGAGGCTGCGTCTTCCCATCGCCATCGGGCCCAGAATCGCGTAGTACAGCCCGTAGGCCCAGCCCGGATCGGCCGCGTTCCAGAAGACGTCGTCTTCGGAGACGTCCAGGCCGTAGGTCATGTACGCGACGAAAGACGCGAGCGCTTTCACCGGAACCGGCACTCCCTTCGGTTTGCCGGTGGTTCCGCTGGTGAACAGCTGGACCATCATCCCGTCGCCTCCGACGGCGACGGAGTCCTTCAGCGGCTCGTGCTCGCTCACCAGCGCATCGAAGCCGTCACCGGTTTCGATCACCGTGATGTCGGGCAGAGTGTCGAGCTTGCTGCGCTGATCGGTCTCGGTGATCACCACGCGCGCCTCCGCCGCCTCGACGCGCATAGCTATGGCGGGCGTCGCGAACGCGGTGAACAGCGGCACGTGGACGGCGCCCAAACGCCAGATTCCGAGCAGCGCAACGATCAGTTCCAGACGCTTGGACATCAGCACCCCGACGCGATCGCCGCGGCCGATCCCCATCTCGGCCAGACCCGTTGCGAACCTCGATGAGAGATCGCGCAGCTCGCCGTACGTCACGTCCCGTGAGGTCACGTCGGCCTCGATGAAGGTGAACGCCACGTCGGCGGGATCGTGGCCGCCGCACAGGAAGGTTGCCAGGTTCGCGTCGGCGGATCCGTACTTGCTCAGCAAGCCCGCGACGTCGTCGGTGGTCGTCATCATGGGGTGAGTGTGGCGCAGACCACTCACCGCCCGATACCCTCCGAAGAGGGTAGGAAGACGGAGACGAATGACCGACACACACTTCGACAACGCCGTGAGCAGGCTGCGCACTGCATCCGGTGTGTCGCTGGCGTTCGGTGGCGTCATCGACGGCGAAGCGCTGACACTGCGCCATTTCGCCGGGCACTCGGTCGGCGCGCTCGACGGCGTCGCACTCGAGGCAGGCCACGGCCTGGGCGGAAAGGTGTTGCAGGTCAACCGCACCGTCGCACTCGACGACTACATGCGCACACCCAAGATCAGTCACCGCTACGACGCGATCATCTCCGCCGAGGGTCTACGCGCCATGATCGCAGCGCCGGTAGTGGTGGGACGGTCGGCTGTGGGCGTTCTCTACGGCGCGATGCACACCGCTGGGAACATCGGCGACCGCGTGCTCGACGTTCTGACGGAAGAAGCACGCGTGCTGGGCCAGGATCTGGCCGTCGCGGAGGCACGACGACGCGATCAGCAGTTTCGCGAGGACGTACGGCTGACGTATTCGCGATTGCGCGCAGTGGGGTCGACCGACGACGTCACGGCCGTGCTCGACTCGATGCGCGAGCTGTTCGAGCCCCAGTCCCAGCAGCTTTCGATGGTGACACCGCGTGAGCGCGAGGTGTTGTCCCTCGTTGCGGTCGGCCGGTCGAACGCCGCCATAGCCGACGAACTCGGCCTCACCGTCTCGACGGTCAAGAGCTACATGAAGTCGATCATGGCCAAACTCGACGCCTCGACGCGACACGAAGCCGCTCACACCGCACGGCGCGGCGGCCTACTTGGCTGATCCCGTCCGCAGGGCCTTCTCGAGTGGCGTCGGAAAGCTCGGGGTTATCGCTACGCCGTCCAGATGGGCCTCGATCCGCGCCGCCTCTACCGCGACGGCATCCTTGTCGACGTTCTCGAACAAACGCGTCACCACGTCGCCGTCTCCGCGCACCGCCCATGCACCGACGACTCTGCCGTCCATCCAAATGGTCGGCCCGACGTTGCCGAAGGTGTCGAACAGATCCGGCCGGTACTCGTCGGGCAGAAACCACCGCCGGTCCTTCCATCCCATCGGCGTCGCGTCGAGGGCGGGCAGAAGCGCAACGCCGCCTTGCGCACACTCGATATCGTTGCTGGTCAGCATGATTCCGGTGCCGGTCGACAGCTCCACCTTCACGATGTCCAGCGCGGCGACTGCTTTCGTGGTGTGACCCTTGTTCCACCCCGTCCACCACTGAAGATCGTCCATCGTCGCCGGCCCGAACGCCTCGAGCCACAGCCTGGCCAGCTCGATGCGAGCCGACGCCTCGTCCACCGTCGGAACCCCGTCCGGCCACCAGTACGAGACGGGCGCCCACGTGTGGTGTCGGGAGGTCCAGGTCCCGCGCGGCTCGACGCGCACGATGCGACCCTCGGCGGAGAGCAGCGTCAGCACAGACGAGGTGACGTAGCGACGGACGTCGTAGACCTTGTCCGTCGTCGGCAGAAATGCGGTGCGCAGCTCTGGTACGGCTTTCGACAACTCGGCACCCGTCGCCGTTCCGGACGCCGCCAAAGCCGCATCCACGGCACTTTCCACCCTTGCGAGCCACCCGGGCGGGTCCGCGATCACCGGATCGGTCGGCATCGTCGAAAGTTGTTTCAGTAAACGAGTTCTCAGAGTCCGCGCCACGCCCGCACCGGCCCCGGCCTGCAGCGTCGGCATCGTCTGTCTGTCGATGACGAACAGGGTGCGCCGCATCGCCATCACCCGTACCAGCGCGTGCCGGGTGTACATCGCGTCGCGAACGGCGTCGAGCGTTGCCGTCGTCGAGCGCGCCAGTACCTGCAACGACACGCTGGCCGGATCCGTGGCGTGTAGCGCAACGATGCGGCGCACCACCTCGTCGGGAGTCAGCGGCGCCCCCAGACCGACGGCATGTCGGTGCACCAGCAAACCCCGTCGTTCCCGATCGGTCACCTTCATCGGCACAGTCTGACGCAGACCCCGACACTCGCCCGCTCCCCGCCGCGCGCATCGCCCGGCGAAGGCCAACTCGGAGCAACCGGCCCAACCCACACACCAACGGCGCCACACCCGCAGGTGTGGCGCCGTTGGAGAAGCAGCTCCGGTCAGCGACCGTTCGAGCGCTTCGACTCCTCGAAGTCCCCCTCGATCACCTCGAAGGTGCGCGTGTCGGTCTCCGCACGCCGCGATGCCTCACGCATCTCGATACCGTCGGTGACCAGGTCACCGATCTCGCGAGTGACGTCGCGGACAGCCGTGGCGATGATGACCGCGATACGTCCGACGTGCATTGCCGCGGACTCGGTCAGATCCTGCACGGTGTCCTTGTTGCGTTCGAACTTGCCGACCATGGATTACTACCTCTCAGGCTGCAGCTTTTTCGCGCTCGATGATCACGCCGGTCACCTTGTCCGGACCGGTGAAGCGGTCAGGGAGGGCGAGCCGGAAGATCTTGCCCCACACTGTACCGATCTGATGGAAGAATCCGCCGGTGTTGTACGGCAAGCCGTACTCCGCACACAGCGCCTTGACCTCCGGTGCGATCTGCGGGTAGCGGTGCGCCGGCAGGTCGGGGAACAGGTGGTGCTCGATCTGGTGCGAGAGATTGCCGGACATGATGTGGAACAGCGGGCTGCCCTCGATGTTCGCCGATCCGAGCATCTGTCGCACGTACCACTGGCCGCGCGTCTCCTGTGCCGTTTCCTCGACCGTGAAGGTCTGCACTCCGGTGGGGAAGTGACCACAGAAGATGATCGAGAACGTCCACAGGTTGCGGACGATGTTCGCAGTGAAGTTCCCGACGAGGGTCGGAACGAACAGCGGGCCGGTCAGAGCGGGGAACGCGACGTAGTCCTTGATGACCTGTCGGCCGGCCTTACGCCACCAACCCTTGACGATGGGCTTGACGTCATGCCATTTGCGCTTGCCCGCGATGACGTTCTCCGTCTCGAGGTCGTGCAGCATGACACCCCACTCGAAGAACACCATCAGCAGGAATGCGTAGACCGGGTTGCCCAGGAAGTACGGATTCCACTTCTGTCCCTTGTCCATTCGCAGGATGCCGTAACCGATGTCGCGGTCCATGTCGAGGATGTTGGTGTAGGTGTGGTGCATGTAGTTGTGCGAGTGGCGCCACTGATCCGACGGGCAGACGGTGTCCCATTCGAACTGCTTGGAGTTCAGACCCGGCTCACGCATCCAGTCGTACTGGCCGTGCATGACGTTGTGGCCGATCTCCATGTTGTCGAGAATTTTGGACAGGCTCAACGCGCTGACCGCAGCGATCCAGGCCGGCGGGAAGAACCCGAGGTACATCAGGCCGCGACCGGTCACTTCGAGCCCACGCTGCGCCTTGATGATCTTGTAGATGTAGTCGCGATCCTCTTGCCCTAGATCGGCGACGGTACGGGCGCGGAGATCGTCGAGCTTGCGCCCGAGTTCTTCCACGGCTTCGTAGCTCAGCACGACGGGGCCGTCGGCGGCGGGCTTGTCCAGCACAGAGACGTTCGACGGTGTATCCGTCGAGGCCGATGTGTCGGACGAACCCGAGCCGATGAAAGGCAGGAACGACAGTGATAGACCGAACATGGTTACCTCCTTTTCGATTGTGCGTTTCGGGTCAGACGTCGATGTCGACGTCGCCCACGGGAACGGAGATGCAGAGTTGGATTTCGTTGTCGGGATCCGAGTCGAGTTCACCCGTTTTGACGTTGCGGGTGCAGCCGGACTTCTTCACCGCGGTGCACGTGAAGCAAATTCCCATCCGGCAGCCGAATTCGGGCGTGAGGCCGGCATTCTCGGCTTGCTCGAGCAACGTCGCGCCGTCGTTCTCCGCGTCCACCGCGGACGACGAGAACGTCACCGTTCCACCGGCTTCTCCGTCCACGACGGGAACTGCGGTGACGAATTCTTCCTTGTGCAGCGAGTCGGCCAGGCCCAGCTCGTCGTACACCGACGTGACGCCCTTCATGAGTCCGGGCGGGCCACAGAGGTAGGTGCGTGCCGACGCGTACCAGGGTGCGGCCGTGGACAGGTGCTCGGTGTCGAAGAATCCGTGCAGATGACCACCGTTCTGCTGATCGGTGTACGCATACAGGACGTCGACGTTGTCGTTGTCGGCCGCGATGCGGTCGAGTTCGGCGCGGTAGCAGACGTCGTTCTCGGTGTAGGCGTAGTGCAGAAATGCAACGTGTCCGGTGTACCCCTCGTGCACCAGCGTCCGCAGCATCGACATCACCGGGGTGATGCCGCTTCCGCCACTGATCAGCAGAACGTGGTCCGGCCGCGGCGTCGGCAGCTCGAACGTGCCGGTGGCCGGCGCGAGATTGACCACCAGACCGGGGCGTGCCGAGGCGACCAAGTAGTTGGACACGATGCCGTCCGGCTGCGCCTTGATGGTCAGCTCGATCGTGTCGTCGTCCGTTCCGGCGGTGCCTGCGGGCGAGTAACAGCGGGTGTGGCGAACGCCGTCGACGACGACGCCGATCTGAACGAAATGGCCGGCCTGGTAGCCCTTCCACTGCCATGTCGGACGCAGCGTGAGCGTCACGGTGTCTGCAGTCTGGTGTCGCACCTGCACCACCTCGGCCCGCATGTCGTCGACGCTGATCATGGGGTCGACCAGCTCGAGGTAGCGGTCCACGGCATGCGGGGTGGTCAGCGTCTCGAGGAAGCGCGGGCGCAACCGCGACAGCAATGTGGCGCCCCGGTTGCGGCTGGACGTCGGGGTGGGAGCGATGCTCATACCGTCCTCCTGGGTGGTCGGGCGATGTGCGGGTGAATCCCAGTGCACATACGTTCACTGGGACCGAGTGTGACAGCCTCTACCGGCATCTTTCAAGACAAATGTGACGACGGACACGTACCTTGAACAGGGGTGACACGGTAGTCAGTCCAAAACTCCACAGTGCACAGTCATTCACTGGTATTCGCTATAGTCGGGAAATGCCCGACAACGTTGCGAACCCCGCTCCGGCCAGTAGGGCCGAACGCAAGGAACGCACGCGACAGGCTCTGCTGACCGGCACTCTCGACGCCATTGCCGACCGTAGTTTCTCCAGCGTGAGCCTGCGCGAAGTCACGCGCGCGGCCGGCATCGTGCCGACGGCGTTCTACCGCCACTTCGCGTCCATGGAAGACCTCGGGGTGGCCGTGGTCGAGGACAGCATGCGGGTCCTGCGCAAAATCCTGAAGGACGTGCGTCGCCATCCGTCCGCGGACAACGCCAGGGAATCCTTGGAATTGTTGGTGGGCGAGATTCGAGACCACGATGTTCAGTTCCGATTCCTGATCCGCGAACGAACCGGCGGTGTCGGAGAGGTCAGGCGAGCCATTCAAACCGAGCTGCGCATGGTGGTACACGAGCTGACGCACGACCTTTCCCGTATTCCGGCCCTGCAGATCTGGCCGCGCGACGACCTCGCCATGGTTGCCGACCTGATCGTCAGCACCATGCTGGCCACCGTCGTCGACCTCGTGGAGGTCGAGCCGGAGAGTGCTGCGGAGCGTGACATCGTCGAGCGCGCACTGTCGCAGCTTCGAGTGGTCATGCTCGGTATGGCGCAGTGGCAGCCTCGATCGGTGGTCGGGTCACGCCGCGCCGACTCCGAACTGCGCGTCCAGGCGGCTCGCGGCTAACCTCGGATGTCATGCGCATCTCGGTAGGCGACCTCACCTTCGACGCGGACCGCTACGGCACCCCCGGTGCGCGCCCAGCTCTGCTGCTCCACGGATTTCCCGCGACGTCGGTCAGCTGGCAGGACGTGGCAGTCCGTCTCGCCGACGCGGGACGCGACGTCGTGGTGCCGAACCAGCGTGGCTACAGCCCCGATGCGCGGCCGACCGGCACAGAGGCGTACCGCATCGGCAACCTCGTCGCGGACATCGTCGGCATGCTGGACGAGCTCGGACTCGACGCCGTCGACCTCGCCGGGCACGACTGGGGAGCGATCGTTGCGTGGCACGTCGCCGCCCTGCATCCGGAACGGGTACGCACTCTGGTCGCGGTGTCGGTCCCCCACCCTGCAGCGTTCGGCTGGGCAGTGGCCAACGACGACGACCAGAAGCAGCGCAGCGGTTACATGACACTGTTCCGCCAAGCAGGCAAGGCCGAAGACCTTCTGCTCGAGGACGGCGCACGACGCTTGACAGCGATGTTCTCCGGCGGCGCGGACCCCACCATCGCCGAGCGGTACGTCCCCGTGCTCGGTCAGCGAGACACGTTGACTGCGGCTCTCGAGTGGTATCGGGCCATGACGCGCGACTTCGCCGACCTACCTCCGGTGACGGTTCCCACCACGTTCGTCTGGGGTAATCAGGACACCGCCGTCGGGCGGGTCGCGGCAGAACTGTGCGCGGACCATGTGAGCGGGCCGTACGAGTTCGTCGAGCTCAGCGCGAGCCACTGGATTCCGGAGGAGGATCCGGATCGGCTGGCCGAAGAGATTCTCGCCCGTTAGCTCGATACCGGTTGTCGCAAGACGGTTCTGAGTTTCGACGGCTTCGCGCGCCGAGGGTCGGTGAGATAGATCTCGTGGTGTCGGCCGGTCATCGAAAGACCCTTCGCGGAGATGACGCGGTGCATCGACTCCAGCACAGGCGCCTCGTCGTCGTAGGGCCCGATGTGCAGTGTCTGCACGGCACGGCCCTCGTCGTACGTCTCCAGTCGAACGTCCTCGATGCGCGGCGCGGATTTTCCCGGACGCACCTGCTCCAGATGATCGCGAGTGATCCAGTCCGGGACCATGATCATCGCCGTCCATTTCCACCTCGACTTGTCGCGATCGGTGGTGAACGACGCCATGTCCTCCGACCACCACAGCGCCTCGAGCGGCATGACGACGTAGTCCTGCCCCAGTTGGTCCTTGCTCAGAAACTTCAGCCCGTACGCCAGCGGGTAGAGCGATCCGACAGCGTCGGCGTAGGCGGAGGTGTTCGGGTCGCCCTCGCCGTCGATCATCAGATACTTCAGCGTCGGCACCACGACCTCCGAGAACGTGCCGTGCTTCGCCGAGTAGGCCCCGATGGTCTTCTTGTGGTCGATCTTCACCGAACACATCTTTACCGAGACTCGACCCTCGCGCGATCCCCCTCGGGCGCCGCAACGCGGGTGAGAGCGAGCAATCCGGCCGCCAGCACCAGCAGCAACCCGACGATGCCGGCGCGATCGGAGTCGAAGAGGAAGGCGAACAGGCCGAACAGCGTCGGGGCCAGGAACGACACGGCGCGGCCGGTGGTGGCGTACAGACCGAACATCTGCCCTTCGCGCCCCGGCGGCACGATGCGGGTGAGGAAGGTGCGGGAGGACGACTGCGCGGGACCGACGAACAAGCACAGCACCAGGCCGAAGATCCAGAACATCAGCGGACCGGACACCACCAGCAGAATCAGACCCGCCGCGATCATCGACAGCAATGACGCCACGATCACTTTTTTAGGCCCCAGCGCGTCGTCGACGCGGCCGGCGACAATGGCTCCCAGCGCGGCGACGACGTTTGCGGCGATACCGAACAGCAGCACGTCGGCGCTCGAGATTCCGTACACCGTCACCGCCAGTACCGCCCCGAAAGTGAACACTCCCGCAAGCCCGTCTCGGAACAACGCACTCGCCACCAGGAACCACACGGTCCGGCGTTCGTCGCGCCACAACTCGGAGACGTCGCGCCACAGCACCCGGTACGACTCGACGTAGCCCGCCTTTGCCGCCGCCGCCTCCGGATCGGTGACGGGTAACTCCGGCACCGCGAACAGAACCGGCAGCGAGAAGAGAAGGAACCACGCCGCCGCGAGCAGGGCGATGAGCCGGATGTTGAGGCCGCCGTCGGTGCTGACCCCGAAGAATCCTCGGGTGTCGCCGTCGCCGGTGATGAATCCGAGATAGCACGCCAGCAAAAGGAAGATTCCGCCGAAATAGCCCATGGCCCAGCCGAACCCGGATACGCGACCCAGATTGTCGGGAGTCGAGACCTGACGCAGCATCGCGGTATACGGCACCTGCGCCACTTCGAAGAGAACCGACGCGGTGGCCAGCAGAACCAGACCGAGCCAGAGGTAGTGATAGTCGTCCCGCACGAAGAACAGCGCAGCCATACAGACGACGGTGGCCACCGTCAGCACGAACAGCGAACGCTTACGGCGGCCCTTGGCGTCGCTGCGCTGCCCCGACACCGGCGCGAGCAACGCGATCATCAGTCCGGCGATGCCCAGCGACCAGCCCAGCCACGTGCTCGCGGAAATCCTGCCCGGCAGGTCGGCGCCCACCGAGTCGGTCAGATACACCGAGAACACGAAGGTGAGGATCACGGCTTGGAACGCGGAGCCGCCCCAGTCCCAGAACCCCCACGCAAGTACCTGCTTCTTCGACACGACGCCGGGCGCGCCTACCAACCCGGCCTGCTCGGGAGCAGTTTTGCGCACAACCATGAGTCGCAGCATAGGGTGCCGAGATGACCGACTTCCCCGTTCTGCTCTCTCCCGTCACGGTCGGCCGGACGACGTTGCGCAACCGCGTGATGATGGGTTCGATGCACACCGGACTCGAAGACCGGGCCAAGGACATCGACAAGCTGGCCGCGTACTTCGCCGAACGCGCCAGAGGTGGTGTCGCACTGATCGTCACCGGCGGCTTCGCCCCCAACCGCACCGGATGGCTGCTTCCGTTCGCCGCCAAGATGACCAACCGCCTCGACGCTCGACGCCACCGCAAGGTGACCGATGCCGTGCACCGCGAAGGCAGCAAGATCGTGCTGCAGATCCTGCATGCGGGCCGGTACTCCTACCACCCGTTCAGCGTCTCGGCGTCGTCCGGAAAGGCACCGATCACGCCCTTCCGCGCACGCGGACTCACCGACCGCGGCGTCGAGTGGCAGATCCGGAACTTCGTGCGGTGTGCGCGTCTCGCTCAACGAGCCGGGTACGACGGCGTCGAGGTGATGGGCGGCGAGGGTTACTTCGTCAACCAGTTCCTGGCTCCGCGCACCAATCGGCGTACGGACAGGTGGGGTGGATCGGCCGAGAACCGGCGCCGACTCGCGGTCGAGATCGTGCGTCGGATCCGTGCCGCGGTGGGCCCGGAGTTCCTGCTGTCGTTCCGCATTTCGCTCGCCGACCTGGTGGAGAACGGCCAGACATGGGACGAGATCATCACGCTGGCACAGGAACTCGAAGCTGCCGGTGTCGATCTGTTCGACTCGGACTTCGGATGGCACGAGTCGCGTGTACCCACCATCGTCACGTCGGTTCCCCGCGGGGCTTTCGTCGACTTCACGCGCCGTCTCGCCGAGGTGGTGACCGTTCCGGTCGCGGCGGCCAACCGCATCAACATGCCCGAAATCGCCGAAGGGATCCTCGCGGACGGCAGCGCCCAGCTGGTCTCGCTCGCCCGTCCGATGCTGGCCGACCCGGACTGGCTGGTCAAAGCCGGCAGCGGCCGACGCGACGAGATCAACACCTGCATCGCGTGCAACCAGGCGTGTCTCGACCACGTCTTCGTGCACAAGAAGGCGTCGTGCCTGCTCAATCCACGCGCCGGACACGAGACCGAACTGGTGCTGTCCCCGACCCGACGCGCCAGCGATGTCGCCGTCGTCGGCGCCGGACCGGCAGGCCTGTCGACGGCCGTCGCGCTCGGTCGACGCGGACACCGGGTGACCCTGTTCGAGGCGCGAGACGAGATCGGCGGGCAGTTCGCCATCGCCAGACGCATCCCCGGCAAGGAGGAGTTCGCGGAAACCATCCGCTACTTCACCCATGCCCTCGCCTCGGCCGGAGTGGACGTGCGCCTGTCCACCAGGGCGTCGGCGGCGGATCTGTCGTCATTCGATCGAGTCGTGCTCGCCACCGGCGTCGTTCCACGTATCCCCGACATCGACGGTATCGAGCACCCGAGCGTGATGTCGTACTCGGAGGCGGTGCTCGGACATCGCACCATCGGCGCACGAGTCGCCGTGATCGGAGCGGGAGGTATCGGGGTCGACGTGTCGGAATTCCTCACCACCGAGCACTCCCCCACCTTCGACGCGGCAGATCCGGACATCGCCGAGTGGCGGCGGGAGTGGGGAGTCTCGAGCGACCCGGCCGCGGCAGGCGCCGTGGCCGTGGCGGAGGCAATACCGGCCGCGCGTGAGGTATTTCTGCTGCAGCGCACCGAGGGACGCATCGGCACCCGTCTGGGGAAGACCACCGGCTGGGTCCACCGGGCCGCGCTGAAGAGCAAGAACGTCACGCAGTTGTCCGGTGTGAATTACGAGCGCATCGACGACGACGGTCTGCACATCACCGTCGACGGTCGCGCCCGCACGCTCGACGTCGACACCGTGGTGGTGTGCGCGGGGCAGGAGTCGGTGCGCGATCTGCTGGACGAGCTCACGGCGGCCGGCCGGGCGGTGGACGTCATCGGCGGTGCGGACGTCGCGGCCGAAGTGGATGCCAAGCGCGCAATCGACCAGGGCACCCGCTTGGCAGCCTCCATCTGAGCGGCTCGTCCTTTCCTGGCCACCCCGCCGCACCCTTCCTCCGTTCCCGCACGCGTGTCACGCGGCGTGGTCGGGTGCGTGCGCAGAGAAAGCGTGCGGCCGACCAGCGTGCAGTCCGAGCGGCAGATTGGGAGAAGTGGGTGTGTCGACGCGCGCCGAGCGCCGCCGCGCTAGCCTCGTTCACCGTGAGCATCCCCGCACCCACCGCAGAGTCCCGTGCCGTCGTCACCGGAGCGTCGTCCGGTATCGGCGAAGCACTTGCCACCGAACTCGCCGCCCGCGGCCACTCGCTCATCATCGTGGCACGACGCGGTGAGCTGCTCGAGGCCCTCGCGGCCAAGCTCACCGCGAAGCACGGCGTCACCGTCGAGGTACGAGTCAACGATCTGTCGGACCCGGCGCAGCGGCAAACCCTCGCCGACGAGTTGGCGACGCGCACCATCTCGGTCCTGTGCAACAACGCCGGTATCGCCACCTTCGGCCCGATCTCCGAGCTGGACCCCGCGTACGAGCGCGACCAGGTTCAGCTCAATGCCGTCGCCGTGCACGACCTGACCCTCGCCGTGCTTCCAGGCATGATCGAGCGCGGAGCGGGCGGCATCCTGATCACCGGATCTGCCGCTGGAAACATGGCTATCCCGAACAACGCGACCTACGCCGCGACGAAGGCGTTCGTCAACACGTTCTCCGAGTCGCTTCGCGCAGAACTCAGCGGAACCGGCGTGCACTGCACACTGCTCGCACCCGGCCCGGTCCGCACCGAAACTCCCGACCCCGCCGACGCCTCGATCGTCGACAAGCTCGTTCCCGACTTTCTCTGGATCGACAGTGCCTACACCGCACGGCTGTCGCTCGACGGACTCGAGAAGAACAAGATGCGCATCGTCCCCGGCATCCTCAGCAAAGGCATGTCCCTTGCCGGGCAGTACAGCCCGCGGTCCATCAGCGCGCCCATCGTCGGCAGCTTCTACAAGAAGCTCGGCGGCTGACGGTTCGCTGTCGACGGCGCCGTCTTACCGCCGACGCCGCCGCCCGGTTCCGAAGATACTTCGTGAGATTTCCCGACCGGCCGCACTTGCAGCCGATCGGATGAAGCTCTTCACGGCGGGATTGCTCATGATTCGCTCTGCCGCGGACGGCCCTCCAGGCTCTGGCGCCGGCAACGGCGGCAGGTCGTACGTCTGGGGCAGGGGTGGGAACTCCGGAGCCTCGGGAGTGGGTTCCGGTTCCATGCGTGCGGCGAGCAACTCGTAGGCCGACTCGCCGTCGATGGTGGTCCCGTAGGTCGCGTAGAGCGGGCTCGCCTGAGCGGCCGCGGTGATCGCGTCGGTACCGATGGTGTCCATCAACGACTGCGGCGGGCGAATTTTGGTCCAGGCCACGGGAGTCGGCGCGCCGCGCTCGGAGAGCACCGTCACGATCGCCTCTCCGGTGCCCAGCGTGGTGAGCGCCTCTTCGAGGTCGTAGTCCTCGCTGTCGGGATACGTCCGGACGGTCTTGCGCAACGCCTTTTGATCGTCCGGCGTGAATGCGCGGAGCGCATGCTGGACCCGCGCCCCCAACTGCGAGAGCACCGGACCGGGCACGTCCGTGGGCAATTGGGTGCAGAAGAAGATTCCGACGCCCTTGGACCGGATCAACTTCACCGTCTGCTCCACCTGCTGCAGAAACGCCTTGGACGCGTCGGCGAACAGCAGGTGCGCCTCGTCGAACACGAAGACGAGCTTGGGTGCATCCAGGTCGCCTTCTTCGGGCAAGGTCTGGAACAAGTCGGCCAGCACCCACATCAGAAACGTCGAGAACATCACCGGACGTGTTGCGAGGGCGCCCAGTTCGAACAGTGTGATCACACCTCGACCGTCCGGGGCGATGCGAAGAAGATCCTCGGTGCGCATCTCTGGTTCGCCGAAGAAGGTGTCTCCGCCGTCGGCCTCCAGGTTGATCAGCGCCCGCAGAATGACGCCGGCCGTGGCGGACGACACTCCGCCGATGCCTTTCAGATCCGCCTTGCCCTCGTCGCTGGTGAGATGGGTGATGACCGCTCGAAGGTCTTTCAGGTCCAGCAACGCCAGGCCCTGATTGTCGGCCCAGTAGAAGATCAGCCCCAGGGTCGACTCCTGAACCGCGTTCAGGCCCAACACCTTGCTCAAGAGAATGGGACCGAACGCGGTGATCGTGGCTCGCACGGGAACCGCTCCACCCTCGGTTCCCAGCGACAGGAACTCCACCGGAAATCCGCTGGGCACCCAGTCGGCGGCGCCGGTGTCGGTGGCGCGCGCCCGGATGCCGTCGGAATCGGTGCCGGCTGCGGACAATCCGGACAGATCTCCCTTGATGTCCGCCAGGACGACGGGAACGCCTGCGGCGGAGAGCTGCTCGGCGATCACCTGCACGGTCTTGGTCTTGCCGGTACCGGTTGCTCCGGCGATCAGGCCGTGTCGGTTCACCATCCTGAGCGGTAGACGTACTCGTGCCGTCGGGTCTGCTTCGCCCCCGAGCACGACGCTTCCCAGCTCGATCGCCGAACCCTCTGTGGCGTAACCGGCTGCGATGGCGGCCGCGCGTCCGGCGTCCGTGGATTCGGTCATCGTCGGTGGTACTCCGTTCGGGTCGGGGCGGTACGGGAGGAACTCTAGCGTCGGGATCTCCGCGCCTCGCCCCCGAGCGTGGCCGGTCTACTGTGGCATCAGTACTGACGAGATCGATGACTGCCGAGGATTGTGTGTGAACGACAAATTGGTGTGGATCGACTGTGAGATGACGGGGCTCGAACTTGCCTCGGACAAGCTCATCGAAATAGCGGCCCTGGTGACCGACAGCGACCTCAACGTGCTGGGGGACGGCGTGGACATCGTCATCCACTGTGACGACGAGGCGCTGGCATCGATGCCCGATGTGGTGACGGCGATGCACGAGAAGTCGGGACTCACCGAGGAGGTGCGTCGGTCGACGGTGACGATGGAACAGGCTCAGGAACGCGTCCTCGAGTACATCCGCGAGCACGTTCCTGCGGGGACTGCGCCGCTGGCCGGAAACTCCATCGGTACCGATCGCGGGTTCATCGCGCGGGACATGCCGGAACTCGACGACTACCTCCATTACCGGATGATCGACGTCAGTTCCATCAAGGAACTGTGCCGGCGCTGGTACCCGCGGATCTACTTCGGACAGCCGCCCAAGGGTCTGGCGCACCGCGCGCTCGCGGACATCGAGGAGTCCATTCGCGAGCTGAAGTATTACCGGCAGACCGCCTTCGTGGCGCCTCCCGGTCCGTCGACCGAGGAGATCGGATCGGTTGTCCGAACGCTGACCGGTGACGACGCCTGACTCCGTAACCGATTTGCCCGACGCCGGTAACCGATTGGCATACCGCGCACCGGGCACGCTAGTATCGAACGCGCTGCGAGGCCCTCGGTGAGGGCGGAACGGCGATGGTGGGCGTAGTTCAGTTGGTAGAGCACCAGGTTGTGATCCTGGCTGTCGCGGGTTCGAGTCCCGTCGTCCACCCCAACGAGAAAGGCCCCCGACTCCTTTGTGGAGTCGGGGGCCTTTCTCGTAGTCGTCGGGGAACCTGTCGAGACTCACAGGGAGTCAGCGGGGAAGCGCGTCCAGGTTCGTCCGCAGGAGGATCACGTTGTACGACGAATACTGAGACGCGGTGAAGTACAGCGAATTACCGCTGGACTTCGGGTGGATGTACGGCGCGTAGAGACCGCCACCCGGGTAGTTGCCGATCTCGGTGTTGACCACGAGGGTGGTCGGAGCACTCCACGGCCCCTCGGGTGACGTCGCCGTGCGTGCGAGGATGCGTCCTTCGACGTCGTTGCCGTACAGCATGACGTACCGGCCCAGGTAGTCGTTCCATGCGACCGACATCTCGCCCACGGGTTGGCTGACCACGGGCGCTGCGGCGGCGAGGTCCATCGACCATCCCGATCCGTTCCAGTACTCGTACCGGGCGAGATCGAGAATGGCGTCGGGCGCCACGCGTGCCAGGTAGGCGGCACCCAGCCGTCCGTTCGGCGTTCCGAACTGGTACACCATGCCGTCCTTGCCGCGCACCACTGCCGCCTGCTGGAACTTTGCATCGAATTGCTCGGTGCCGGGAATGGTGACCCCGGAGTTGAAACGGATGGTGCTGGGTTCGGGCACCCAGGTCTGACCGTTGTCACGCGAGGTGGCGATGCCCGCGTAATTGGTCGACCACACCGGACCGTTCCACCCGCGAACCGACATGAAGTGCATGTACTGCACGCCGTCCACGGCGATACCGGACGTGGGGACGATGGTGTACTCGAGAGGGGACAGACCCAGAGCCGAGATCAGCTGCGTCGCGAATCGGGGATCCGAGCCTGACACCACAGCACCGGAATTCGGATCGCCGGGCACTCCGTCGGGGAAGGTGATGCCGTCGGACAGATCGCTGTCGTCACTGCGCAACAGGACGTTGTGCCGCCACTGCCCACCCGGAACGGTGCAATTGCCGAACGTGTCTCCGAAGGCCATCAGTGTCTGCCCGGCGCCGTTGTCCCAGCTGACGCCGAGATCGGTTCCGGAGATGCCGAAGCGGTCGAAGGTGCGGTTCGCGCTCTGCTGCCCGGTGACCCATCCGACTGTCGATGTCGTTCCGTTGTCGAAGAACGGAACCGCACCCTGCGGTCCCGCCGGATTCTGCAGCGCGAAGCCGACACCGGTGATGCCCGGTATTCCACCGCAGGGCTCGGCCTCCGCCGCGGGTGCGACGACAATCGCCGGCCCGGCCATGACGGCTGCCACCACCGCGGCCCTCACCCACCCTGATCGCGCTTTCGAACCGGCCTGTACACGGCGTCGTACCACTCGTTCCCCTACCACTGATTCGGTCCCATGATCGTTGGATCGCCCTCACACCCAGAAGGTGCGGCAAGTGAAAACTACCGGTCATTTCGCCCGGAACCAGCACCACAAAGCGTCGCTCGGACTAATC
Source organism: Rhodococcus sp. (in: high G+C Gram-positive bacteria) (assembly GCA_049650605.1). GTDB lineage: Bacteria > Actinomycetota > Actinomycetes > Mycobacteriales > Mycobacteriaceae > Rhodococcoides. The sequence continues at coordinate 105,786 of JBASAM010000027.1, forward strand.
CGGATCGATCACAAAGATGCGCACGCATCGCTGGGGAAGTCTCTGCAGAGCCGCCAGGGTACGAATTACATCGATGTGTTTCCGCAGCCCGGAACCGACAACGCGAATTACGTTGTTGTAATTGAGCATTCGTGTTACCCAGTGGTACTGATGTGACGTAAAGTGGCCGATGGCGCTCTTGGGGAAGGTGCGTCTCGTGTTACCTGTCATCAGTGGCTGCCCGACCGAATGTCAAGGGAAGGACATTCGACTCGAGCCGCTCGACGCTTCGCGCATGTTCGACGTACGCGATGGACACGTGGACCTCATCTCTCCCGACCCGCGCGCCGGCCGACAGTCGACGCCTTCGGGCGCATACGGAGGTAACACGTGCACCGGACACCCATCTCGATCCCCGAATCAGCACGCGCAGAAATTCTTTCGAGCAAAATCACACGTCGGCGCGGCCGGTGGGGATCGGCAGCCTTCGTCGGCGTGGCCGCAACCGGGGCACTGCTGTTCGCCGGAACCTCCACCGCTGCGGCCGCTCCCGTCCTCCCGGCACTGCCCACATTGCAGATACCGGGCGTCCCGATCAGCGCCAAGCAGCAAGCCGCCATTCTGGCCGCTGTGTTCGATGCGACCGGCGTTCTGGTTCAGGAAGTCGCCGGCCTGGTGCTCGGCGACATCTACCTGACACCCCTGACGCCTGATTCGTCCTCGGGAGCGTCGCCGCTGCCGGCGATACCCCTCGGAGTGGGCGGATCGCGACTTCCCCTGACGCCGGGCACCTTCGAGGTGACGTCGAATTACGGCGGTCGCAACAGCCCTACCGGCGGCGGCTGGCAGAACCACCAGGGCATCGACCTGGGCGCAGATCAGGGCACGACGATCTACGCGGTGACCGGCGGCACCGTCACCCAGGCGAGCGACGCCGGTGACGGCTACGGCAAGCTGGTCCGCATCAAGTCGGGCGACACCGAAGTTCTGTACGGCCACCAGAGCCGCATCGACGTCTCGGTGGGCGACACCATTGCCCCCGGCCAGGCGATCGGAGCCGTCGGAAGCACGGGCAATTCCAACGGCCCGCACCTGCATTTCGAGGTTCGGCGGGCCGGCGAGAGCGTGGATCCCATCGGGTACCTGACGGCACTCGGCCTCCGGGTCTGATCACACCAACGGTCAGACGGACTGGGCGTTCCCGGCTTTCCACTCGTCCCACGGAATGTTCCAGTCGCCCAGTCCGTCGGTTCCCGACAGGGTTCCACCGAGCGTGTTCTTCACGATGGTGATGTCGCCCCGCTTGGTGTTGTCGTAGACCCACTTGGCGTTCGACGGACTCAGATTCAGGCAACCGTGGCTCACGTTGGAGTAGCCCTGCGATCCGACCGACCACGGCGCGGAGTGAAAGAAGATGCCGCTGTAGGACATCCGCGTGGCCCAATCCACCGGTGTGCGGTACCCCTGCGGTGAATCGACGGCCACGCCGTACGTCGACGAGTCCATCACCAACGACGCGAACTTGTCACCGATGATGTAGACACCGTTGTCGGTGGGAGTGCTGTTCTTACCCATCGACGTCGGCATCGTCCGCACGTCGACACCGTTGATCGAGAACGTGACCTGCTTGGTGGCATCGTCGGCGGTGGCGATCACCGCGTCTCCGATGGAGAACGACGTGGACGCGTCCTCCTGGCCGAAGAGACCGTCACCGAGGTCGCGGCCGAACACGTCGACGTTCACCGTCACCTGCGTTCCCGGTGCCCAATAGTTCTGCGGTCGCCACCGCACCTCTTTCTGGTTCACCCAGTAGAAGGCTCCCTCGACGGGCGGATCGGTAATCACCGTGATCGCGTCCTGCGCGGCGATCTTGTCCGGAACGGGTTCGTCGAACTGCACGGCCACCGGTTGCCCGATTCCGACGATCTCGTTTTCCGACGGCAACAGATAAGGCTTGGTCAGATTGTCGGGTGAGCTGGTGGTGAACGAGGAAACCGACGATGCCTCGCCGCCCAGGCCGAACGCGCGGGTGCTGAGGGTGTACGTGCCGTTGTAGGTCAACGCTTCGTCGTTGACCCAGGACAGTCGATCCGGCGAAAGTGTGCCGACAACCGGGGTGCCCGCGGCGTCGGCGAGGGTGACCTCGGACAGCGTCCCGTCCGCCACGGCGACCGTCACCGGTGCGCTGGGAGAGAAGCCGACCGATGCGTCGGGAGCAGGAAGCGACACCTTCGGCTTCATGAGTTCCGACAATGGATTGGAGTCGATGGGAACTGGCGCCGCATCCGACGCTGCGCTCGATCCCGTCGTACAGCCCGTCGCGGACACGGCGCACGCTGCCACCGCCGCGATCAGAACCGTCCGTCGCCACGCGCCCGCACCGGACCACCTGCTCATCACGTCAACTCCACTCGAACCCGCCCGAACCATGTAGCTGCAATGATGCCATTCCGACGGGATTTTTCGTCTCTCGCGCACCGTACCGGTGGTCACATTCTCACACCGATCGACCAGGCATCGATGCCGGAAACGTCCGAATCGCCTGTTACCGGGCCCAGCGCCTGCACGGACTCTCCCCACGCGCTCCGGAACGGGCGTCGCCTCCCCGAACCGAGCTGGACGCTGTCACACCTCACGAACAGGTCTCAGGGCGCGAAAAGAGCCGCCGAGCGAATGGCTCGGCGGCTCCTACGAACGGTGTCGGCCGTGCGCCTCTCGGCAAATGGCCGCTCGAAGCGGCTTATGGGGTGGTACCCGGGGCATGGATCCGATCACCGTCGTTAGCGTCAACGTCGACAGGTCCGACTCTGTTCCCGGCCACTACGATGTCGATTATGCGTGACTACATGGCTCTGTCGACCGCATCTGCGGACCTGTCGTGACTGCTCTGCGAGTCAGAGATGCGGCAGGGCTGGTAGGCGTCAGCGACGACACGGTTCGCCGATGGGTGGACAGCGGCGCGGTGCTCTCGTCCAAGGACGCGTCGGGACGCACCGTTGTCGACGGAGCATCCCTCGCTGCCCACGCTCGCGCTCGCGCAGCGGCCCCACCGGACCCGAGCGGAACCGTCAGCTCCGCCCGCAACCGACTGGCGGGTCTGGTGACGTCGGTGGTCACGGACACCGTGATGGCAGAAGTGCAGATGCAGTGCGGCGCCTTCACCGTCACGTCGCTGATGAGTGCCGAATCGGTTCGCGCGCTCGGCCTCGAGCCGGGAAGCGTCGCGGTGGCCGTCGTGAAAGCGACGACGGTGATCGTGGAAACGCCGTGACGGTCGACTCAAAACCCCTGTTGAGGCCACCCCTGTTGCGGCCACCCCTGTTCAAGCCACCCCTGTTCAAGCCACCCCTGTGGATCATGATCCCCGCGCTGGTGGGGTTCGTCCTGATCGCCGCGCCCCTGGTGGCGATGGTGCTCTCCGTGGATCCGGGCCGTTTCGTGTCCCTCGTCGGTTCCGAGTCGTCACGCGCGGCCCTGGCCCTCAGCCTGAAGACGGCCTCCGCGAGCACCGTGCTCTGCGTCGTGGTGGGTGTGCCGATGGCCGTGGTGCTCTCCCGATCGTCGGGTCGCACGATGACCGTCGTCCGCGCCATCGTGCTGCTGCCACTGGTACTTCCACCCGTCGTGGGCGGTATCGCACTTCTCTACACCTTCGGCCGCCAGGGGCTGTTGGGGAGTCACCTCACGGCGTGGGGTGTCGACATCGCCTTCACCACAGCCGCGGTGGTCCTGGCTCAGACGTTCGTCGCCCTGCCGTTCCTGGTCATCACGTTGGAGGGTGCGCTGCGCACCGCCGGAACCAGATACGAGGTCGTCGCGTCGACTCTGGGCGCGTCACCCACCACCGTTCTACTGCGGGTCACCCTGCCGCTGGTTCTGCCCGGACTCGCCTCGGGCGCGGTGCTCTCCTTCGCCAGAGCGCTGGGCGAGTTCGGTGCGACACTGACTTTCGCCGGCTCGTTGCAAGGTGTCACGCGTACGTTGCCGTTGGAGATCTATCTCCAGCGCGAGACCGATCCCGATGCGGCCGTGGCACTGTCGCTGGTACTGATCGTGGTGGCGGCCGTCATCGTCGTCGCCACGCGCAGCCGACGGCACGTGGGCGCGCTGTGACGGCCGCATCGCCGGGCAAGGCGACCCCGCCGTCGGCGGACACCACGCTGCACATCGACGCCCGCGTCTCGCGGCGGAGCGCGGACTTGTCCCTCACCGTTCCGTCGGAGTCGGTGCTGGCGGTACTCGGCCCCAACGGCGCCGGCAAGTCGACGCTGCTCTCCCTCGCCGCCGGTCTTCTGCACCCCGACGACGGCACGGTCAGCGTGGGATCGAGGACCCTGACGGACGTCGCACGTCGAACACACGTCGCGCCGCACCGTCGCCGGATCGCCCTGCTCGCCCAGGACCCGTTGCTCTTTCCGCACCTGTCCGTCGTCGACAACGTCGCTTTCGCTCCTCGCTCACGCGGCGACGGACGCGGCGCGTCCACTCGCGTGGCCCGGCAGTGGCTCGACGTCGTCGGCGCCGGAAATCTGGCGAGCAGACGCCCACGGGAGCTGTCCGGTGGTCAGGCCCAGCGGGTCGCACTGGCGCGCGCACTGGCCGCCGATCCGGACGTCTTGCTCCTGGACGAACCGTTCGCCGCTCTCGACGCCGAGTCCGCGCCCGCCATGCGCAGAGTGCTGCGAGAGGTACTGGCCGACAAGGCGCGAACGACGGTGCTGGTCACACACGATCGCGTCGATGCGCTCACGCTCGCCGGCCACGTCGCGGTGATCGAGGGTGGACGCGTCGTCGAGCATGGCGCCGTCGGCGAGGTCCTGGTGGCACCCCGGAGTGTGTTCGCGGCATCCGTCGTCGGCGTGAATTCGATTGCGGGCAGGTTCGTCTCGCAGGATGTGCTCACGACGCCCGGCGGTGTCCTCGTGCACGGGCACGCCGACGAAACCGCCGCCGCAGGAACACTCGGAGTGGCCTTGCTGCATCCCACTGCGGTGTCGGTCTTCGTCGATGCCCCGGTCGGCAGCCCACGTAACGTCTTCGCTGTGGAGATCGACCACGTCGAGTCGACGGGATCCTCGGTCCGACTCACCTCGCGTGCCACCGGCGGCCTCCCCGCCCTACACGCTGATGTGACCACCTCTGCGGCAACAGAACTGACGCTGGTTCCGGGTCGGCGTGTGCATTTCGTGATCAAGGCAGGAGAAGTCGCGCTGTATCCGTCGGCAGGCACCCGCACGTGACCTTGCCTCCGCACACGGCACGAGCCCGACAGCTGCTGCGCGCGGCCGCGGATCTGTTCGGGACCCGCGGATACGCGGCCGTCGGAATGGACGACATCGCAGCACGCGTCGGCACCACCGGACCGTCCATCTACCGGCATTTCGACACCAAATACGACCTGTTGACGACGCTCCACCTCGCCGCAGCCCGGCGGCTGACCCGCGGCGTGTCGGAGGACGATCCGCTGTCCATCCGTACGCTCGCCGCGAGCGCGGTGGCGGTCCGCCGCTCACTCGGGACGTTTCGTCGGGACCGACACCATCTCCTCGACTCCGACAAGGAAACTGTCGGAGCGGCATTGACGACGGTGTACCGGTCCCTGTCTCGGACGGTCCGGTCCGGACGTCCGGATCTGAGTCCTTCGGGCCTCGACAATCTGACTCTGTCGGTGATGTCTCTGGCGTCGAGCATCGGAACGCATCGAACCGCGCTGGCCGCCGGCGCGACGACGGCTCTGATGGCCGGAACTGCCAATCGGGTTCTGTCGGTGACGATGTCGGATCGCACGACGACGAGCGGCGAACCTCCCATCGCCGGAATCGCGCCGGTGGGACGACGCGAATCTCTGCTGGGCGCCGCGAGCGTGCTGTTCGACGCTCGCGATCCTGCCGATGTCGCGGTGACGGACATCGCCGCCGCCGTCGGCCTGGCACCGGCGACCATCTACCGGTACTTCGGGTCCAAGACCGCGATTCTGAGCGAACTGTGTTCCGGGGCCGCCCGCCGATCGGCGGAATCGACGGCCCGCATCCTGGCCGGCACCGGCGACCCTCACCGGGCGCTGACCGAGCTGATTCGAGCCCGCGCCGCCGATTCTGCCCTGTCCCCCACCCCGCGAGTGCTTCGACGCCACCTCATGGTGGTGGACGCATCGACCCGCCGCGCGCTGGTGCACATGGCCCGCCAGGAGCGAGCCGAGTGGGTCAATCTGCTGACTCTGATACGACCGGACGTGGGGCGAGTGCACGCGGCGTTCATGGTCGAAGCGGCCTTCACGATGATCGACGACATGGCGGGCTCGCTGAGCCCCGATGTCCTCGAGCCGCTGATCGCTGCCGTCTTCGACATCGATCAGCGCCCCGAGACGCTCCCTAGGCCTGTAACAGGGTGAAAGATCGGTCGCGCACCAGGATCGAGGTGGCGCCGTCCCCTACTGCCTGGTCGGGATCGCTGGACAGCGACATCGTCCACGGCTCGTTCGGAAGAACGAACTCGACCGACGTGTCGGACGCGTTCATCAGCCACAGGAAGACGGTGTCCTCCGCGGTCGACTTGTAGAGAACCGCGATGGACTTGTTCGACCCGTTGCTCCAATCGTCGTCGCCCATGGCGACGCCGTCTGCACGTTGGAAGTCGACGGTGTCGCCCTGTCCGTCGTCTTCGCCATGCCGAAACCACATCGGCCGAAGCGCAGGATGATCGCGGCGAAGCGAGATCAGCGACGTCGTGAACTCGACCAACTCTTCGTCTGCGGCGTCCCAGTCGTACCAGGAGATCTGGTTGTCCTGGCAGTAAGCGTTGTTGTTGCCGCCCTGTGATCGAGCAAGTTCGTCGCCGCCGAGAATCATCGGCACGCCTGCCGAGAGCAGCAGGGTGGCCATGAAGTTGCGGCGTTGACGATCGCGAAGCGCATTCACCTCGGCGTCGTCGGTGGGCCCTTCCGCGCCGCACCCCCACGATCTGTTGTCGGACTCGCCGTCCTGGCTGTCCTCGCCGTTCTCCTCGTTGTGCTTCTCGTCGTACATCGTGAGATCGGCCAAGGTGAACCCGTCGTGGGCGGTGACAAAATTGACGCTTGCCAACGTCGGACGCCGGTCGCTTTCGTACACGTCGGGACTACCCGAGACTCGTTGTGCCAGAGCCGGAAGACTGCCGTCCTCACCTCGCCAGAAGTCCCGGACGTCGTCGCGGAACTTGCCGTTCCACTCGGACCAGCGGGCGGGGAAGCCGCCCACCTGGTATCCCGCGGTATCCCACGGTTCGGCGATGAGCTTGACCGGTGCCAGCACCGGATCCTGGTGGACCATGTCGAGGAACGCACTGTGGCGATCCAGATCCTCGTCCTGCCGAGTCAGTGTGCTCGCGAGATCGAAACGGAAACCGTCCACGTGCATCTCGGTGACCCAGTAGCGAAGCGAATCCATGATCAACGCCAGCGCAGCGGGGTGGCCGACGTTGAGGCTGTTGCCGGTTCCGGTGGTGTCGTAGTAGGCAGATCTGTCATCCGGAACCAGGCGGTAGTGCGATCCGTTGTCGATGCCCTTGAGCGACAGGGTCGGACCCAGATGGTTGCCCTCCGCGGTGTGGTTGTAGACCACGTCCAGAATCACTTCGAGCCCGGCCGCGTGCAGTGCCTTGACCATCGACTTGAACTCGGTGACCTGTCCGCCGGTGTCTCCGGCACTGCTGTACTCGTTGTGCGGAGCCAGGAATCCAATGGAGTTGTAGCCCCAGTAGTTTCGTCGACCCTCTTCCAAGAGGTGGGAGTCCTGAACGAATTGATGGGTGGGAAGCAGTTCGACGGCGGTGATGCCCAATCGGGTGAGGTGCTCGATCGCCGACGGATGCGCCAGACCGGCGTACGTGCCCCGGATGCTCTCGTCCACATTCTCGTCGAGCTGGGTGAACCCCTTGACGTGAACTTCGTAGATCACCGACTCGGACAGGGGAATTCGCGGGGAGTGATCGTCGCCCCAGTCGAACGCGTCGTCCACGACCACCGAACGTGGCATGAAGGGTGCCGAATCGGCATCGTTGCGCGTCGACGGCTCGTCGTGATGGTGGGAGAACACGGCCTCGTCCCACTCCACGGCGCCCGCTACGGCTTTCGCGTACGGATCGAGAAGCAGTTTCGCCGCATTGTGACGCAGGCCCTCGGCCGGATCCCACGGCCCGTCCACCCGGAATCCGTATGTGGTTCCAGCCGGCATGTTCTCGACGATGCCGTGGAAGACGTGGCCGGTGTAGTGGGGTAGCCCAGTGGACGAGCGCTCTGTACCGTGCTCGTCGTAGGTGACCACCGTGACGGATTCGGCGGTCTCGGAGTAGAGCGCAACATTGGCGCTTCCGTCCGAGAGGAGGCTGACGCCCAGGGGGTAGGGGGCGGATGTCTGTCGTGTCACGTCGGAATACACCAGTTCTCTTGGAGGGACAGAATCCGATTTACCCCGAGGTCAGAACTGCGAAACTGACAACACCTGTGACGTGCGCCCGACGACCGGAGGCTCTAGTGGCCACCCGGATCGAGAAGAGACTTTCCTTCGGCCGCCTTGACGCGCCTGCGCTCGATCAGCACCAGAGCCAGGCCCCCGAGCAGCAGTACGGGGCACGCGATCGCGGTGATCAGCACCCAGCCCTCGAAGCCACCGCCGGCGGCAGTGAGCGCCAGACCCAGTGTCATCAGGCCCAGTGCGATCAGAAGATAACCCGGCCACGCCCGACTGTCGGTGATGGCTTCGCCCGCGTGCGACCTGGTGGTTCTCGCAAAATCCTGCGGCTGCTCGTTCTCGTTCTGTGCGACCACGCTGTTTCCCTTCGTCGTTCTGCCACCGTGCATGCGTCGGCCGACCTCCATGTCAGAAGGCCGATTCCCCGCGTTCACAGACTTCATTCGTAACCGTCGGCCCTGCCGACGGGACACATGGCGGTGACGGTGGCGATAGGAGCTGCGGTCAACTCCGAGCCGGGCCGGTACTTCCGCGTACCACCAGTCGTGGATCGACGACCAATTCCGTCGGTTCGGCGTCGTCGTTCTCGAGTCGGGCGACGGCGAATCGCACCGCAGCCGCCGCGAGACCCTCCGCGTCCTGCCGCACGGTCGTCAGGTCGATGCGGGACAGGTGAGCCAGTTCGCTGTCGTCGTACCCGATCACCGAGACATCCCCCGGCACGGCGATTCCCGCGCGATCGAGAACGTCCATCACGCCGATCGCACACAGATCGTTCCCGGCGACCACCCCCGTGGGTAGCCGACGTTCGGCGATCATGCGGCGGGCGGCGGCCATTCCTGCGGCCTCGGTGTGTGCACCGGGCCAGATGACACCGGTGAGCCCGTGGTGGGCCATGGTGGCGAGAAACGAGCGACGACGCTCGGTCGCGCCGGAATCGGTACCACCGTCGACGTGATGAATATCGCTGTGGCCCAACGCCAAAAGATGCTCCACGGCTTCCCGGACGCCGATGTCGTCTGCGGTCCTGACGACGTCGTACGGCGCGACGGGCATCTCGCGCGCCACCACGACGGTCACTGCTCGCTCCTCGAGAGCGGCGACGTACGCGGGGGTCGACGACGGGCCGAGCAGAATGAGGCCCTCGCATCGATGACCGAGCAACGCCTCGATCGCCTTGGCCTCGTCTCGGCCGGGGGCACTGGCGGACAGCAGCACCTCGTACCCCGCGGCTTCGGCCACGGGATAGATGTGCGAAACCAGGTCTGCCTGGAACGGTTGCCCGACGTCGACGAGCACGCCGAGCGTACGACTGCGACCTCGTGCCAGCAGTCGCGCTGCGTTGTCCGGCCGATAGTCCAACTCGCGCGCGGCGGCCAACACACGTTCGCGAGTGTCCTCGCTCGCGCCCGGTTTTCCGCTCATGACGAACGACACCAGGGTGCGAGACACACCCGCGAGAACGGCGACGTCGTTCATCGTCGCTTTGCGTGCACGCGAAGGCGTCGACACCAGTGTCCCTTCAGAAGCACTTGACATGAGGTCGTGATGCACATCATAGTAACTGAAGCGCGTTACTAAAGCGCGTTAGTACCTCCAGCTTCCGCGTATCACGAGGAGACCCACTCACATGAGCACCATTCGCGTCGGATCCGCCCCCGACTCCTGGGGAGTCTGGTTTCCCGACGATCCGCAACAAACTCCCTACGGGCGCTTCCTCGACGAGGTCTCGGCGTCGGGCTACGAATGGATCGAGCTCGGCCCGTTCGGCTACCTCCCCACCGATCCGCAGGAGCTTCTCGCCGAGCTCGGTTCGCGGAACCTGAAACTGTCCGCCGGCACCGTCTTCGAACACCTGCACCAGGACGACTCGTGGGATGCGGTCTGGACCCAGATCGACGACGTCGCCAAGCTCACCGCCGCGGCCGGCGGTACCCACGTCGTGGTGATCCCCGAGATGTGGCGCGACCCGTCCAGCGGCGCTGTGCTCGAGGATCGCACGCTCACCGCCGATCAGTGGCGCAAGAAGACCGAGGGCATGAACGAGCTGGGCAAGCGCATGTTCGAGCAGTACGGCGTCAAGGCGCAGTACCACCCGCACGCCGACAGCCACGTCGACACCGAGGAGAACGTCTACCGATTCCTCGACGGAACCTCGTCCGAGTTCGTCAACCTGTGCCTGGACACCGGTCACATCAGCTACTGCGGCGGCGACAACATCGCCATCATCGAACGTGCCCCGGAGCGCATCGGGTACCTGCACCTCAAGCAGGTCGACGAGGCCGTGCGCGCCCGAGTCGAAGCCGAGGACCTGCCGTTCGGCGAGGCCTGCAAGCTCGGCGCAATGACGGAACCGCCGTTGGGCATTCCCGACATGCCGCCGCTGCTCGCGACCATCGAGCGACTGGCGGACGCCGGAAGTCTCACCGCGGACATCTTTGCGATCGTCGAACAGGACATGTACCCCTGCGCGCCGGACTACCCACTGCCGATTGCCCAGCGAACCCGGAAGTATTTGGGTTCCTGCGGTATTCCCGCCATCACCTTCTCCTGAGTCACACCACGGAACGGACAGAAGTCACACATGACCACAGAACTTCGCATCGCAGTGCTCGGCGTCGGCAAGATGGGGGCCGACCACGTATCCCGCATCACCAAGACCATCACGGGCGCGCGGGTCGCCGTGATCAACGACTACGTCAGCGAGCGAGCTCACGAACTCGCCGGAACAATTCCCGGATGCCGCGTCGTGGAAGACCCGATCGACGCGATCGCGGACCCCGAGGTCGACGCCGTGGTTCTCGCGACCCCCGGACCGACGCACGAGAAGCAGTTGCTCGCATGCATCGAGCACGGCAAGCCGGTCATGTGCGAGAAGCCGCTCACCACCGACGTCGCGACAGCACTGGCCGTGGTGAAGGCCGAGAAGGAGTCGGGCAAGAAGCTGATCCAGGTCGGCTTCATGCGCCGCTTCGACCGTGAGTACGAGCAGCTCAAGGCACTCATTGACTCCGGCGACCTGGGACGACCACTGGTCCTGCACCTGGCGCACCGTAACCCCGCGGTCCCGCCTCACTTCGACAGCGCCATGATCGTGCGCGATTCGTTGGTGCACGAAGTGGATGTTGCTCGATTTCTTCTCGACGAGGAGATCACGACGATCCAGATCATCACCCCGTCCGCCAATCCGTCTGCACCGCAGGGGTTGAAGGACCCGCAGATCGCCATTTTCACCACGGAATCGGGTCGCCACGTCGACGCCGAGGTCTTCGTCACCACCGGCATCGCCTACGAGGTACGCACCGAGGTCGTGGCAGAACACGGCAGCGCCATGATCGGCCTCGACGCCGGGCTGGTGCGCACCTCCGCGCCAGGTGTCCGGAGCGGCACCATCACTCCCGGGTTCGTCGAACGATTCGGCCAGGCATACGACGTCGAGATCCAGCGATGGGTCGATGCCGTGCACGCCGGGGCCGAGACCGGAGACTACGTCGACGGTCCGGGTGCGTGGGACGGCTACGCCGCCGCAGCCGTCTGCGAGGCGGGCGTCGCGTCGCTCGAGACCGGCGCTCCGGTGGAGGTAGAGATGACGAAGCGGTCCGCGATCGCGTCGGGAGCCTGAGGTGAAGCTCGCACTGGACCCGACACCGTTCCACCATTCACACTCGCTGCTCGAGCTTCCCGGCGTCGTTGCAGATCTGGGCTACGAGTGGCTACAGCTGACCCCGCACGTCGACATGATCCCGTTCTTCGGTCACCCGAAGGCCGACGACGATCTGGTGGCCAAGTTCCGAAAGGCGTGCGCGGACGCCGGCGTCGGTATTGCCTCGGTGCTTCCCGTACTGCGATGGTCGAGCCCGGACGAGGACGCGCGCGAGGCGGCGGTTCGCTATTGGAAGCGTGCGATCCAGATCGCGGTCGATCTCGGGGTGTCCACGATGAACACCGAGTTCAGCGGCCGTCCGGAGAAGCCCGAGGAATCGGAGCGGGCCTTCTATCGGTCGATGGAGGATCTGGTGCCCATCATCGAGCGTGAGGGACTCGACGTCCTGATCGATCCGCATCCGGACGACTTCGTCGAGGACGGACTCGCCGCGATCCGCACCATTCGGGGCATCAATTCGAAGAACATCGGGATGGTGATCGTGGCATGCCACCAGTTCCACATGGGCGGCGATCTGGACGCGATTCTGGGCGCCGCGGGTGACATGGTTCGCCTGGTTCACGTGGCGGACACGATGGACCATCACCGCTCACACGGGTTGCGGTACATCACCAATCCACCGGGCAACGCGGTACGTGTGCACCAGCATCTGAAGATCGGCGACGGCGACGTCGACTGGGATCGATTCTTCGGCGGGCTGGGACGGCTCGGCTTCTACGACCGCGATGACAACGTCATGGTGTCCAGCGTGTTCGCGGAGAACGAGAACGCCGAGGAGGTCTCGCGCTACCAGCTCCGAACCATGACGGAGTACGTCGACAAGATCCGGAGCCGGTAGCGATACGGCGTTGCTCTCAGGACGGCCGAGCGCCGGGGGCGCGCACCACCATCGGCACTCCGGGGAACACCGCGGCCATTTCGGAACGGCACTTGCGCAGTGCGGCGGTGCCGTATCCCTTCTTGCGGTGATCAGGATGAATCCATACTCGCAGGTCGATGTCACCATCGACCAGCTCGCCGAAGACGATCCCGACCTTGTCCGATCCTTCGCGAGCGACGAACCATGCAGCTTGCTCGGAGTCGAGGCGATCCTGCGCCGCCGCCAGCTCGGAGTCCAGATCTCCTGCGGCACCGCCGGATCCGTCACCAGCCGCGCCGACATCGCGTAGGCGTGCGGCGAACAGGTCGCGATCGGAACTGCTGAACGCTTCGAGCATCAAGGTCTCCCCCGCGCTCGCCGGTCGGTCGGCGAGCGTGAAGCTCAGTCGGCCGTCGAGGTCCTCGAGTTCCGCGGCGTTGATGCGGCGCGCGTCCTTGGTAAGGCTCGAGAACGACATACCCATCACAGCCTCACCTCCCAAGCGGGACGTGCCGAGCAAGGTGGCGATGGCGTCCACTGCATCGGTCCTGTTCTCTGCTTCGACGATGACGTCGAGCACCTCGTGACGTCGTTCGAAAGCTGCGAGAAGGGCAGCGGTGATTTCTCGGCGGGCGGCAACGTGGTCGTGGTCGGTCATCGCGTGATCGTATGACAGGTCTGTCGACGAAGCGCAGCACGCATCGGATATTCGCCACATCGGACCGCCGCCGACCGCTGGACCAGCAGCGATGGTTACGATCAGGCGTATGGCCACCGACCGTGAGTACACCGAGGACGGCCGATACATCGTCATCGACGGCCGGCGATGGCGAGCGACCGACCCCGCCATACCCGAGGAACGCAATGCGGAACTGCGCTCGATTCTGATGGCCTGGCGACGCGACGTCCGGACCACAGGTGGCGCCGAGTCGTCACGGGCAGGAGTTCAGGCTGCCAAAGTGGCACTGGGAGAGCGCGGTACGCCGTGGTGGGAACAGTCCGACGAGCAACGACGGGAGCGGTGGGAAGCGGACGTGCCGCGCCCCGCGAGCTGAATCAGCTGCGTCATCTGGGCCCGTACATGATCACGCCGACTCCGACGAGGCACAGTAGTGCTCCGACAGTGTCGTACCGGTCGGGGCGGAAGCCGTCCAGCGCCATTCCCCACAGCAGAGATCCGGCAACGAACACTCCGCCGTACGCAGCCAGAATGCGACCGAAGTTCGCGTCCGGTTGCAGGGTCGCGACAAATCCGTACGCACCGAGCGCCACCACGCCCAGCCCTACCCACAACCAGCCGCGGTGTTCTCGGATGCCCTGCCAGACCAGCCACGCTCCGCCTATCTCGAGGACTGCGGCGGCGGCGAACAAGGCGATGGAGCGGGCGACCGTCATGGAAGGTGACAGTACGAGAGACGACTGTCGAATGAGCCGCGTCGGGGGTGGTCTCACCCTCAGGTCACACCACCCCCGTGGCCAGGCCTCGTCAGGCCGGCGCCCCCGCGACCGCGCGAGATCGTTCGATCTCGTCCGGGACGGCCTCGGCCACGTCTGCCGCATCAGGGTCGGGCGGTCCGAAGTGTGCGTACTTCTCGATGTGCTGATCGAGCGAGAGCGGACTCGGGGTGCCGTACGTGAAATACGTTTCCCACGGCAGTGCCGCGCCGCCGACGGCGAGGCCGGTGTCGATGTCGGACATCTGCCACGTCTTCGTCTCGGCGTCGGGCTCGAGATGCAGGTATCCGGCCTCGCCGAACAGCTCGATTCGGTTGCCGCCGGGCTCGAACACGTACAGGAACTGACCCTGCGTGATGCCGTGCTTGTCCGGACCGGCCTCGATCCGAATGTCGTAGTCGCGGAACATTTCCACGGCGTCGAGATTGTGCTGACCGGTGCCGTAGTAGAAGGCGACGTGGTGCATTTTCCCTCGCCCACCGGTCATGTCCCGCATGCACGCGACCTCGTGCCCCAGAATGTTCGAACTCATCCACGCACCGATCTCGACATCACCGTCGACGACGCGCTCGGTGGTGCGGAACCCGAGATGTCGCTCGAAGGAGTTCTTGACCGCGGTCACGTCGGACGCCATCAGATTCAGGTGATCGATCCGCTTGACCGGAACCCCTTGCAGAGGTTTCTTCGACTTCCGCGTGAGGATTTTGCTCTGCAGTTCCGGTGGGGCAACGTATTTCTCCGCCTCCCAGAGTAGTTGGAGATTGTGACCGTCCGGCGAGGTGTACTCGAAGGTCTTGCCGTAGCCGAACTCGTCCTCACTCCAGACGCCCTCCACGTTGCCTTCTTTCAACGAGGCAGCACGCCGTTCGAGAGCATCCGCGGTACTGGTGCGCAGTGCTGCGTGCCCCATGCCGGCTTGCGCCGACTCGGTGATTTTCAAACTCCACTGGTAGGGGTCCTCGTATCCACGCAGGTAGGCGGACTGGCCTTCCTGCCGAGTTACGTACATCCCGAGGAATCTGGTGAAGAAATCGAGCGTCTCCTGCGGTTTCGGGCTGAACAGCTCAACCCTGGCAAGGTGGGCGATTTCGTGGCTGGGATTGCTCTCGCTCATCGGTTCTCCTGCTTGTGGCGGTCGAGTCGAGACCCGGATGGGCCGACTCCGGTTGTCGTGATGCCGAGCATTCCCACCGACAGTGGCCTCGGTCACACCCGTTCGGTATGTCCGAACACTTTCCTGGAAGGCGGCCACCGCGTTCGCACCCTGAGGATCCGCAACCCATAACCGCTCCCGCTTCATAGCGTCGAGCCACACCGCCTCGTCCGACGAGGATCCTCACCGGGAAGGCCACACATGACTCGATCGACCGCCGCGATCGTCGGATCCGGCAACATCGGGACCGACTTGATGTACAAACTGCTGCGCTCCGAACACATCGAACCCCGCTACATGGTCGGGATCGATCCGGACAGTGACGGACTCGCACGCGCACGGGACGCGGGACTCGACGCCTCTGCGGAGGGACTCGACTGGCTGCTCGCACATGACGAGTTGCCGGACATAGTGTTCGAGGCGACATCGGCTTCCATCCACACGGCCGCCGCGCCGCGTTACGCAGATGCCGGCATCCGTGCCATCGACCTGACGCCTGCCTCGGTGGGCCCTTATGTCGTCCCTGCGGTCAACCTCGATCAGCATCTCGGCGCCGTGAACGTCAACATGGTCAGCTGCGCAGGTCAAGCCACGATTCCCGTTCTCTACGCGATCAACGAAGCCGCCGATGCCTATTACGGCGAGATCGTCGCTGCTATCGCGTCGAAGTCCGCGGGGCCGGGCACTCGGCAGAATCTCAGTGAGTTCAGCGAGAAGACGGGGCGGGCATTGGCTGCGGTCGCCGGGGCAGATCGTGCCAAGGCGATCTCGGTGATCAACCCGGCCGAGCCGCCGATGAACATGCGAGACACGGTGTACGCCAAAGTCCGTAACCCGGACGCTCGTCTCATCGAGCGGGCCGTCGTGGACATGGTCGAACAAGTGCAGCGCTACGTACCCGGTTACTCCCTGCGCTTGATCGACGTCGACGGCGACCTGGTCACCGTCATGCTCGAAGTCGAAGGCGCAGGCGACTATCTGCCCACGTACGCCGGAAATCTCGACATCATCACCGCCGCAGCGGTTCGGGTCGCCGAACAGATGTCGCTGTTCGACCGACGTGCGGTTCTGGCCGAAGGAGCATCGCGATGAACAACACCGTGACCCTGGTGGACACGACCCTGCGAGACGGCATGTCCAGCGTGTCGCACAAGTTCACCACCGACAACGTTGCCGACATCGCCCGCGGACTCGACCGAGCCGGCGTGTCCACCATCGAGGTGGCACACGGCATCGGCGTGGGTGCGTCGTCCATCCAGTACGGCTTCGCCGCGGCGACCGATGCCGAGTACGTGCGTGCCGCAGTGGATGCCGTCGAGAATGCTCACATCGCGGTCCTCTACGTTCCCGGGATCGCCACCCTCGCCGGCTTACAGGAAACTGTCGACGCGGGCATCGACACCGTCCGCGTCGCGGTGCACTGCACCGAAGCCGACTGCGGTCGCCAGCCGATCGAATGGGCAAAGGACCACGGTCTGACGGTCATGAGTTTTCTGATGATGAGCCACACCCTGCAACCGGAAGCGCTTGCCGAGCAGGCGGTGAAACTCGAGTCCTACGGCGCCGATGTCGTCTACGTCGTGGATTCGGCCGGTGCGATGGTGCCGCGCCACGCCGGCGCCCGCGTCGCGGCGCTGCGGTCCGCGATCGACGCCGACATCGGATTCCATGCGCACAACAACCTCGGCGTCGGAATCGCCAATGCACTGACGGCCGCCGAGCACGGTGCGACCTTCATCGACGGATCGCTGCGAGGGCTCGGCGCAAGTGCGGGCAACGCGCAGACCGAAGTCCTGGCGGCTGCCTTCGAACGTGCTGGATGGACCACGAACGTCGATCTCTTCCCACTGATCGACACAGCGGAGAACGTGGTGGCTCCCTTGATGACCGAGCCCCAGATCGTGGACGAGACCGCGCTGATCCTGGGCTATGCGGGCGTCTACTCGACGTTCTTCCATCCGACGAAACGTGCAGCGAAGAAGTACGGGGTACCTGCTCGGGACATTCTGCTCGAACTGGGTCGACGCGGTGTCATCGGCGGCCAGGAGGACATGATCGTCGACGTGGCGTCCGAACTGGCCGGCGATACGGCTCGCGTCGCGGAAGGAGCGTTCGCATGACCGCGCCCACGACCGTGTCGCACCTCATCGGTGGGCAGTGGCGTGAGGCGTCGGACTCGTCCACCTTCGACAGCCACGACCCGCACGACGGTACTCACCTCGCCACCGTTGCTCGTGGTACGGCGAAGGACGGCACCGCCGCCATCGACGCGGCCCGTGCCGCTTTCGACGATGGGCCGTGGCCGACGATGTCGCCCAAGGAGCGGGCGTCGATCCTGCACTCCGTGGCGGACGCCGTGGATGCCCATCGCGCCGAGCTGGCCGATCTCGAAACGCGGGACGGCGGCAAATCCATCACCCAGTCCCTCCATGCCGAGATCCCTCGCGTCGCGCACAATTTGCGATTCTTCGCCGACTACGCCGCCATGATCGAGAACGAGGCATACCCGGACGGTGATCTGCTCTCCTACACCCTCTATCCCCCCGCTGGTGTCGTGTCCGCCATCAGTCCGTGGAACGCACCGCTGATGCTCGCAACGTGGAAAATCGCTCCTGCCCTGGCGTTCGGCAACACGGTGGTACTCAAGCCGGCACCGCAGACACCGCTGACCGCGAACAGATTCGCCCAGATCGCAATGGAGGCAGGCCTTCCCGACGGTGTTCTGAACGTCGTTCACGGCTTTGGTGGCGACGCAGTGGCCGGACCACTCACCTCCGATCCGCGAGTGGACCGCATCACCTTCACCGGCTCGAGTGCAACAGGCGTGCGAATTCTGCAGGCAGCCGCGCCCAACCACACTCCTGTCTCCGCCGAGATGGGCGGGAAGTCCGCGAACATCGTGTTTGCCGACGCGGACCTCGACATTGCGGTCCCGATGTCGATCAAGGCGATCTTCGGCGGCAACGGCCAGGTCTGCCTGTCCGGTTCACGCCTTCTGGTAGAGAACTCCATCATGGACGAGTTCGTCGAACGCTTCGTCGAGGCCGCCGAGAAACTGACCGTCGGCGATCCCAAGAGCCCGAGCACCGTTGTCGGGCCACTCATCGAACAGCGGCACCTCGACAAGGTCCACGGTTACGTCGAATTGGCTCAGCGGGAGGGAGGAAAGGTGGTCACCGGCGGATCGCGCGCTACGGACGCAGCTCGCGCACAGGGCTTCTACTATCCACCGACAGTGATCACCGGGCTCACCAACGACTCTCGGACCGCGAGGGAAGAAATTTTCGGACCAGTGGAGACCATCCTCGGATTCGACTCCGAAACCGAGGCCCTGCGTATCGCCAACGACTCCCCCTACGGCCTTGCCGGAATCTTGTTCACCGAGAACTTGTCTCGCGCACACCGCATGGCCGCGCGATGGAAAGCCGGAACCGTGTGGATCAACACGTTCTTCGAACGCGATCTGCGCTTACCGTTCGGTGGGGAAGGAATCAGCGGTCTCGGACGCGAGGGCGGACGCTATTCACGCGAGTTCTTCACCGAACCTCGGGCCGTGACCATCCGGTTGGGTCGCTGACGTGGCGCTGTGTGTCGTCATCGGCGCCACCGGTGCCCTCGGAACCGCCGTCACCACCAGGCTCGTGGCGGCCGGTCACCGAGTGCTCGCAGTAGCTCGCAGCGAGACCGACCTGGACGTGCTCGCGTCCCGGTTCGACGGCGTCCTGCCGTGTGTCGCCGACATCGGGTCCGACGACGCCATCGAGACCATCTCGTCGTCCATCGACGCACCGGTTCGACTCGCGGTGTTCTCGGCGGGTCTTCCGGTGCGGGGATCCGCGGACTCCATCGACCCAGCCGGCTTCGCAGTTGCCGCCAACATCAAGGTCGGCGGGGTGGTTCGACTTCTGCGCGCTGTCCGAGATCATCTCGAACCCGGGTCCCGCTTCGTAGCGGTCGCCGGATCTCTCGGTGTCGAGCCGGGGCCGTTGGACGCGGGTCCCGGAACCGCGAATGCTGCACTGCTGAACATCATGCGGCAGATCGGCGCGCTGTACGGGCCGCGAGGAATCACCACCCACACCATCGCCCCGGGTCCCATCGACACGCCGAGGCTGGACTCCATCATCGCCCGCGAATCGGACGAGAACGGTACCGACGTGGAAGTGATCCGACAGCGATACGTGTCGAAGACGTCCCTCGGCCGACTCCCCACCCTCGACGAGGTGGCGTGGTCGATCGAGATCCTCCTCGCTCCCGAGGCATCCGTTCTGCACGGCAGCGTTCTCACGGTCGACGGCGGCGTGCGCAGGGGCATTCTCTGAGGCACCTCGATCATCACTACTGCACAGCACAGTTCGAAAGGAATGGTCATGCCGGTAGCCCACTTTCACCTCGTGGACGGTACTTTCGGGGACGCTGAACGCGGTGACTTGCTGCGACAGGCGTCCGCAACCTACGCGGAGATCCTGGAGTGCCCCGTCGAGCGTGTTCGGGTGTTCGTCGTCCGATACGACCCGGCCGATTGCGCCGTCGGCGGCACGGCACCCGTGGCGGGCGCGCCATATTTCACGGCGATCGTGCTGGCAGGGCGGCCACTCGACCAGCGTCAGCGGTTGCTGTCGCGTCTGACCGACGTCGTCGAAGGTGTCCTCGGGGTGGACCGCGCCGTGATCCGCGGGCAGATCGTCGAGGTGCAACCCGAGAACTGGTCGATCGCGGGTGTTCCGGCCTCGGGCGTGCGGGCGGACGAGATCACGGCACGCGCCTGAATCACCGCTCGGCGCGCTCGGCGATAGTCACGTCGCCCGCCGCGAAGTGGGTCGTCGGAACCTCGCGAAGGATGACCCGGACGTTTTCGATCGGAACGTTCAGCGCGCGCTGCGCCGCGTCGGTCAACTCGTGAACGAGTACCCTGAGTTGTTCGGGGGTTCGGCCCCGAGCCAGTGTCACATCAATGATCGGCATGGTCATCCTCCCGATACGGTAACCGTCCCGAGGGACGTGAAATGTGCCGCTACTCTCGAACCTGACTGCAGCGGAACGGCATCGGTCATACCGCCCGTCAAGACAACCCAGCCGGCTTCGATCGCCAGGCCACGCTCCGCCAGAGTGTTCGCAGCGAATGCGAGCGCCTCCGCCGGATGGCCCCACACCGCGGCACCGGTGGCCGAGTCGACGATTTCGCCGTCGACGTCGAGGAGACACGCCTCTAGTCCCAGGTCGAGGCCCGGCACGCCTTGCGCGATGGACCCGGTGACGTAGCGCCCCGAGGAATTGTTGTCCGCCACCGCATCCATCATGGAGAACGCGTACCCCGCGAATCGGCTGTCGATGATCTCGAGCGCACCCACCACGTGATCGACCGCCGCGAGGGCGGTCGCTGCGGATACCCCCGGGCCCGCGAGCCGGCGACCCATCACGAATGCGATCTCCGGTTCCACTCGGGCATGGATGTGCCTCTCCAGCGGCACCGCAGCGCCGATGGGGAGAATCATCCGATCGGTGAGCCACGCCGTGGACGGTGAATCCACGCCGACCTGTTGCTGTTTGGCACGCGAGGTCACGCCGAGCTTCACTCCGGTGACCGTCTCACCCCGCGCAATCCGCATCCGCAGGGCGATGTCCTGGGTGTCGTACGCTGTGCGCAAGTCGAGACCGTCCCATTCCGCCGTGATCGACGTCTGCGGTTCGACGTCTGCTTCCGCGGTCAACAGCCGGTCCGCGACGCGCGCCGCGCTCCAGTCGGTCACTCGGTTGTCCGTCATTGCTGTCCCTTTCCACCCATAACAGCGGTCACCGATCCCAGGCCACCGATGTTCGCGATGATCGATCGACCGGGGGTCACCGGATACGCACGCGTCATCGAACCGGGCAACACGACGTGACCGGGCTCGAGCGTGACACCAAGTGGTCCAACCGTATTGGCCAACCACACCAGCGCGTTGATCGGCGAGCCCAGGACCGCCCCGCCGGCCCCGGTCGCGACGAGCGTGCCGTCGATGTGCAAGGTGCATCCCGCGAGCCTGAGATCGACCGCGTCCAGACGAGTCGGTCTACTTCCGAGCACCACACCACCCGACGACGCATTGTCCGCGATGGTGTCGACGATGCCGATCCGCCAATCCGTGATGCGTGAATCCACGATCTCGAGCGCGGGCAACACGCAGTCCACTGCCCGAACCGCGTCGGCAACCGTGACTCCCGGTCCGGTCAACGGCCGACCGAGCACGAAGGCCATCTCCGGCTCGATCCGAGGCTGAATGAAGACCCCGGCCGGAATCGGGGTGTGTTCGAGATGGAACATGCTCGCTGTGAGATGGCCGAAATCGGGTTGGTCGACACCCATCTGCCGTTGCATTGCCAGCGACGCAAGTCCGACCTTGTGCCCCTTGACGGCGTCTCCGGCATCGACCCATTCCTGTACCTGCGACCGCTGCACCCGATAGGCGAAGTCGATTCCCGCGTCGGGGCGGGCGGCCGCGATCGGATCGATCGGTATTCCGGTTCGGTACGCACGTCGCAGCTGCCGAGCGACCTCGTCGACGTCGGCATCCAGGGCTGTCGTCACGATGCACAACTCCTTCGCTCGTCAGGTTTGGGAATACCACCGAGCGACATCACACCGCGAGATGTCGACGCCGGGTTCGCTGCGGCGGCGCGGCCGAGCGGTACAACTGCCTCGGATACCTCCGCGAGCGCCTGCGACACCTGGCGTGCTGCGGCGACCACGGCACGTCCGAGCTCGTCACGGTTCGGCACGAACCGAGAGGACGGCACGCTCATACTGATAGCGGCGACAACGGTGCCCATATCGTCGCGAACCGGAGCGGCCACGCAGTCCACGTCCGGGACTGCTTCTCCGACATCGACTGCGTACCCGGCGGTCCGGACTCCGCGGAGCACCCGCATCAGATCCTCCGGGTCGGTGATCGTCGTGGGTGTGCGCCGACGGAAAGTCGTGACGTCGAGGATCCGCCGAACCTCGGCGTCATCGAGATGAGCCAGCAATACCTTGCCCACCGCGGTGCAGTACGCGTCCAGTCGAGCGCCGACTCGAGCACCTTGCACCATGATGTTGTGAGTGCCTAGCAGTTTGTCGACGTACAGCACCCGATCGCGCTCCATGACCGCGAGATGCGTTGTCTCACCGTAGGTGTCAACCAGGCTGTCGATCACGGGGGCGGCGCAGGCACGGACGTCGACGGTGGCTCGCAACGCTTGCCCCAGTTCCACCACGCGCCACCCGATTCGGTAGCGCCCACGCGCACGGCACTGCAGAAGCCCGATGTCCACCAGGCTCGAGAGCAGCGCGTGCGCGCTGGAACGGGGCACCTCGATGGCTGCGGCCACCTCGGAAACTCCCCACTCCGATTTCTCCATCGTGAACAGGTCCAGAACCGGACCGATTTTCTGCACTGTCTGCAGCGCTGCCACCGTCACTCCTCGTCGTCCACAAGCTGTGATCTGCAACACTAGAAGTTGAAGGAGGAACGAACCATGACCGGCGACGCACGAAAAGATGGATCGGAGCGCACACGTGACTTCGCGGCCCTCGCGCCCTCCATTCACGTCGACACCAGCGAGCTGACCACCCGCGAAGGCCACGCGACGTGGGCCGATGCCCTCCTGTCGACGTACTGCGAAATGGGCCTCGAATGGGGCGACGCGGGGGCTCACTTCGACGCCGAGCTCATCGGCCGCCCATTCGGCGATCTTTACGTCAGCACCGTGCGCGCCGATCCCCATACGGTCGTGAGAACACCGGCGATGATCGACGCCGACCGCGACAGCGACTTCCTGCTGTGCGTCGTCGTCCGTGGTCACGGCTCGCTACGCCAGGACGGCCGCGTCACCGACATCGACGACGGCTCGTTCGCACTCCTCGACCCGGCTCGCCCCTTCACGTTCGAAGCGCCGACCGAATTCGAGCAGCTCGTCGTGCGAACCCCGCGTCGACTCCTCGCGGCCAGACTCCCCGAACGAGCCATCGACACCGTCTCCGCCCAGCGGGTGTCGGCCCGTACCGGGGCCGGGCGGGTGGTGAGTCATCTACTGCAGGAGATCGCCGGCCTCGATTCCTCTGTCGCCCCCGCAACGGCATCGTCTCTGGCCGAGTCGACGATGGACATGCTCGTCACTGCGCTCGCGGCCGAGTCCGTTCTGCGGGGCACCACCGAACAAGCTCACTTCCACGATCTCCGCCGAGCCCAGCAACTGATCGAATCTCAGATGCACGACCCGGACTGCTCGATACCCGACGTTGCGCGTTCTCTCGGCTTCTCGGTGCGGCATCTGCAGAACTTGTTCCGCCAGAACGGCACGACTCCCGTCCACTGGCTGTATGCGGCTCGCCTCGATCGCGCCCGCAAACTCCTTCTCGAAAGCGACGTCACCGTCGGCGACGTCGGTGCACTCGTCGGTTTCCGCGACGCCTCCCACTTCAGCCGTACGTTCCGTCGGCGGTTCGGCTCCAGCCCCGGCGAGTATCGCAAGACGCACCTGCGTCGCTGAGTCGACGTGACCGTCCGGGCAGACCGAATGCCGGACGCGGTACGACCGGCCTGGTTCGGTCATTCCGAATGCTGCGCCGAGGCGGCGGCAAGGGTCGTCATGCTTGTGACCTCGAACACACCAACGGCCGCGGTTGGTGGGAACGTCAAGTCGCAGAGGGAGAATCATGACAACCACACTCAGCTTCATCGACCAGATCACCATCGCCGAACTCGAAGCCGACCCTTATCCCTTCTACGAGCGCCTCCGCAACGAGGCACCGGTGGCCTTCGTTCCCGCACTGGGGATGTACATCGTGTCGTCGAAGCAGCTGTGCTCCGACATCGCCAAGGACTCCGACAACTGGCCCGCGGTCATCTCGGCTGCCGGCGGCCGCACGTTCGGCCCTGGTGCACTGCTGAACACCAACGGAGACGAGCATCGAGCACTGCGCGACATGATCGAACCGCATCTACAGCCCAGCGCCGTGGACACGTATATCGACGATTTGGTGCGGCCGTTCGCTCGGCGCTTGCTCGAGTCCTTCGACAGCAACGGAAGCGCGGACATCGTGGCCGAGTACTGCGAGCCCGTGAGCGTCCGAGCGCTCGGCGATCTGCTGGGGTTGGGCGACGTCAGCACCGACAAGCTGCGCGAGTGGTTCCACAAACTGTCGGTCTCGTTCACCAATGCCGCGGTCGACGACAGTGGCGAGTTCGCCAATCCCGAAGGATTCGTTCCCGGCGACGAGGCGAAGGCCGAGATCATTGCGCATGTCGATCCCAAAATCGACCACTGGATCGAGAACCCGGATCACACGGCCATCTCGCATTGGTTGCACGACGGCATGCCCGAGGGACAGACGCGCTCCCGCGACGTCATCTATCCCAATCTGTACGTTTTTCTGCTCGGCGCGATGCAGGAGCCGGGGCACGCCATGGCCACGACCATTGCGGGACTGCTGACCCGCCCCGACCAGCTCGAACGCGTCGTCGACGACCCCGCTCTCATCCCTCGGGCACAGTCGGAGGGCATGCGGTGGGTTGCTCCGATCTGGTCCGCCGTCGTCAAGGCTGCGACGAAGACAGTCATGGTGGGCGACGTAGAGATACCGGCGGGCTCTGCTGTGATGCTGTCTTACGGTTCGGCCAACCAGGACGAACATGCGTACGACGCCCCCACCGCCTATGACCTCGACCGACCGGTGGTCCCGAACATGACCTTCGGCGCAGGGGCGCATGCCTGCGGCGGTACGTACTTCGCCAACGCCGTCATCCGTATCGGACTCGAGGAACTCTTCGAGGCGATCCCCAACATCGAGCGCGACGACAGCCGTGACGTGGACTTCTGGGGCTGGGGTTTCCGCGGCCCCAAAGAACTCTTCGTCACCTGGGAGGTCTGATCATGACGGGCACTCACCGAATTCGACTCCCGGACCGGGAGCTCGAATGCCGGGAGGATCAGTCGATTCTGGATGCCACCCTGCGCACCGGCGGCTGGCTCAACCATTCGTGTACCCAGGGGACGTGCGGTACGTGCAAAGTGAAAGTGTTGTGCGGCAGCGTCGATCATGGCGAATCCCCCGAGTACACGCTTACCGCAGCAGACCGTGATGCCGGTATGACTCTCGCGTGTATGGCCCGGCCCCGCACCGATATCGCTGTCGAATCCATGGGATCTGCGGAGGACGACGGCACACCCCGCCACGCTTTACGCGATTTCCAGGGCACCGTGACCGTGCTGGACGATATCGCCACTTGCACTCGTCGGCTCAAAGTTCGTCTCGACTCCCCGATGTCCTTCAATGCCGGACAATATGCCGAGATCATCGTGCCGAATACCGGCGTCGGTCGGCAGTACTCCATGGCCAATCCGCCGAGCGAGTCCAACGAACTCGAGTTCCACATCAAGCGCACCGCCGGCGGAACAGCCACTGCAGGCTGGATTTTCGATACGTTGAGAACGGGAGATCGCGTCGCCCTGCGCGGGCCGCTCGGCCAATTCGGATTGACCAAACGAGAGAACGAGGCGGCGGTGATGATCGCGGGCGGTACCGGTCTTGCCCCTCTCACATCCATCGTCCGACATGCGCTCGCACACGATCTGCTACCCGAGATCCACCTCTACCACGGGGGACGTCGTCGCAGCGATCTTTACGACGTCGACCTGTTCCGCAGCCTCCAGACCGAGCACCCCCACTTCCACTACCACCCGGTTCTCAGCGAAGAGAAGTGGGACGGCGCCACCGGGCTGGTCACGGACGCTGTGCTCGACGACTTCGGCACGTGTAAAGGGTTGCGCGCCTATGTGTGCGGACCACCGCCGATGGTGGAGGCCGCACTGAAGGTACTCAAGCGGCGCCGAATGGCGCCCCGTCTTGTTCTGCGCGAGGAATTCACACCCGCCGCCGCCTACATGTAGCCGAGAATCTCGAAGAGAACAGGATCACCCATGTACCGCATTACCATCGTCTACAACCAGCCTCACGATTCGAGCGCTTTCGACGCGCACTACCGTGATACCCACCTCGCTCTCGTCCGTGCGGTGCCGGGTGTGCTGAAGTTCGCCGCGGGGAAGTGCGAGGCTTTCGGCGGCCAACCTCCATCCGCCTATCTTCTCGCCCAGATGTATTTCGAGTCGGCCGACGCAGCTGGTGCGGCGCTGTCATCGACCCAAGGTCAGGCCGCGGCCGACGACCTCGGAAACTTCGCCGACGGCGGGGTGACGATGCTGTTCAGTGACGAAAGCACCGTGTTGCCCTGATCGATCGAGATCGGGTTCACTCTTCCGTGGGGCGTCCCACCACCCGGCTATGAGCGGTCATCAAGATCTTGCCAAGTTGGTCCTTGACCGGGTCCGACACCAGGTCGACAGCCGACACGTCCAGAAGCATCTGTTCGCTCAGTGCACGCACCGACACGTTCGTCTCCTGCGATCGCCATTTCAGCAGATCGAATGCCTTGTCCGGCGAAATGTGCATGATCGCGGCCATGAGCCCCTTGCACTGCTCGATGGCCGCGCGGGATTCGACCGTTCTGGCGAAACCGTTCACTGTCTCTCGCGCCGTGAACGCATGACCTGCAGCGGTGAGGGTGCTCTCGGCGGCGGTGATGTAGACCGACAGCGCGGCAGCATCCACCCGGTCGAAACCGTTAGCGGATCGGCTGTAGAGAGCGAGCGCGCCCACGTGCGCGCCGTCGATGGTCAACGGCGCGCACAGAAAACTCCGAATTCCGCTGTCGGCGTTGGCCGCTGCGAAGAGTGGATAGTGAACCCGGGTTCGATCGTCGTCGGATCTGACGATGCGACGAGTGAGCGCGGCATCGAGGCTAGGCCCCTGCTGGGTGGAGTACTGCGCCCGGTCGACGTCGTCGACCACCGGATCGGTTCGAACTGCGGTGACCGGGTGCCCTTCTCTGATCAACGTCACTCCGGCTTGGTCGCAATCGGCAATAGCGGCAACCATGTCGTTGCACAGCCTGTCCATGGCCGGATCGATGTCCAGATGGTCACCGAGCAGATTGGCCAAACCGGCAATTGCGTCGGCAATGGACTCGAGGGAAGCAAAGACGCCCTCATCACCTGCATCGTCGAGCTCGGATCGGGCGGGGCGAGGGAAGAATTGCGGACGGTCTTCCATGGTGGGCCGACTTTCCTTGGCGGCCGAGGTGGTTACTCGTCGACGCAGACCGAACACCAGTGATCCACGCATCGCGAGCGCCACACAGATGACCCAACCCGGCCGTACTGTAAACGCTACTCGCATCGCGCGCGCTCGTGGCGATCCGACGAATTAGCGAGCGTCCAGTACAGCCCACCCTCCGTGATGCTCGAACACCTCGAACGACACCCCACTACGTTCGGCGAGAGCCTCCAGCGCCGCGAGGTCGAACGTCCGAACGTGCCCGTGGCATGCCTGCGCTTCGTTCTCGAACGGCACCGCGACCACCACTCTTCGACGCGCCACTCGCAGCGCTTCTCGAACGATACGGTCTCCGAGGTCCTCGTCCACATGCTCGAGCAAGTGCAGCGCGGTGACCGTATCTGCGAACCCGTCGACTACCGGTACCTCTCCGGCGTCGCACACCAGGGTGGTCAGCTCCACACCCAGCGGCGCACGCATCGCGTCGAGCAGACGCACCGTTCCCTCGTGAATGTCGGTAGCCGTGACGGTGACGCCGCGCAGCGCGAGCCGAAGGGGGAAGAACCCGAAGCACGAACCCAGATCCAGCACGGAGTCGCCCACGATCAGCGACTCGGCCTTGTGATGTATCGGTGCGAACGCCGCTGTACCGCCGATGAGTTCGTCGATCGAGTTGCGGTAGTAGGTGGCCCACGCCTCGACGGGACCGTCCACCGTCGACCGCACCAGACCCACCATGACGGCCTCGAAATCGTCTCTACCGGATCCAACCGCGGCAACCTTGGCAGTCACCTGCTCGACCAGTCTCTCGCTGAGTCGACCGGGGGTGAGCGTGTGGCTCACGTGCAGGTTGTCGCCGTCACGTCCGATCGTCACATCACCGACCGGGCCGTCGACTCTCGCGACCGTGACGGACCCGTGAGTCCAAATTCCGGACCCACACGGTGCCAGTGAGTCGAACGGTTCCAACGTGGTCGTCATGGTCCTCGCTTCGGTCGGTGGTCGACAGCCAGTGTAGGGCGAGACGGTGGCCGCGCAAGGGTCGATCGACACCGATTCACCCGCCGTCGCGCCTACTCGACTGGACAGGTGTGGAAGGTCAACCGGACTGCTGCGCTTCGTTTCTCGCCGCACACGGCTCGATGCGCCCTACGTTCCCTGTCCGCCATGCAACCTGGAAGCAACGTGCTGCGCGATAGCGTCGTGTCCTCTGCTCGACTATCGAAGGAATCGACATGTCCGACAACGTCACTCTCCGCGAACTCACCGGCCTCACCGACGCCCCGTCGGCGCTGGGCGAGTCCGCGCTGATCATGATCGACCTGCAGAACACCTACACGCGAGGGGTGATGACACTCGACGGCGTGGAAGCTGCCGTGGACGCAGCCGCGGAACTACTCCAGCGGGCACGAAGCTCAGGCACGCCCATCGTGCACATGATGCACGACGCGGGTGCGGGCAGCCCGTACGACGTCAACGACGACATCGGCCAGATCGTCGAACGAGTCGCACCTCGCGGTGACGAAACAGTGATCGTGAAGAACTACCCGAACTCCTTCGTCGGAACGAACCTCGAAGAGCGGCTGCGCGAACTCGACCGAATCAACATCATCCTTGCCGGGTTCATGACCCACATGTGCGTCAACTCCACCGCTCGTGGGGCTTTCAATCTCGGGTTCAGCCCCACCGTCGTCGCCAGCACGACGGCGACACGCAGTCTGCCCGGCGCCGGCGGTGTGGACGCTGCAGCAGTCCAGGCGGCCAGTCTCGCGGCCATTGCAGATTTGTTCGGTGTGGTGGTGCCGGACGTGGCCTCGATTCCCGGATAGCCGTCCTCGATTCTGCGGCCCTGTTATGGAACTGCGAGTGCAATCGCGGACGCAGGATCACAATTTGCACTCAGAATCGGAGGGCCCAGTCGTAAGAGACACAGACAGCGCGTACGACACGACGTCGCGATCCCGAGGCTGTTCCGCCAGGTCGGAACACAGATACATCGGGCCCTCGTAGTCGACGGCGTACCAGCCGTCCTTCTCGGGCAGGGGTCCTGCCCTGCGCCGTGTCAGATAACGGCGCTCGTTCACCAGCAGTTCTCCGACGGGAACGGTTCGGTAGTCCAACCACAGGTAGCGGTCCCACACCAGGCATCCGCGCAGCGTGCCGTTTCCGCTGAGATGCGTGCCGTCCGGAACCATCGTGGTGACACCACTGCCCAGGTGGGCACGCCGTTCCACTCGGCCGTCCACTGGCACCTCTTCGATCCGTGCGGCCACCTCGTACACCATCTCGGCCGGTATGTCTCTGTATTCCGTTGTGGCCCAGTACGTCGTCGGTCTGCATAGCTCGCCGGGCCGGGGCATGTCCGCGAACGGCTCCAGGTCTTCGATCATCCATATCGTGGTCATTCCGCACGCCCCCTCGCGGGATCGAAAGTTATGCGCGCCAGCAGCTCCGCTGTTTCTGGATCGTGACGTGGATCAGCGACCACCTGCTCTACCGCTCCGCGAACACGCCCGTCGAGATCCAGTGTTCGATGCTCGCCGTCCACCGTTCGGACCACTCCCCCGTCGTTGTCGACCCACCACGTCGACCCATCGGGCGCAATTGTTCGATCGGCACGTGTCACCTTGGCTCGAACCTCGAACATCACCGTGGGGTCGTCCACGATCCGCAGTGTCCGGATTTCCTCGTCGTACACCCTTACCGGGTGCGGATCGACGACGCTCGGAATCAAGCCGTACCGCCGATCATCCATGAGCATCGCCGTCGTCGACCCGACGAGGTAGACGGCACCGTCGAGCACGACGGACGTCGAACTTCCGGTTCTGCAGTGTCTTTCGATACTCACTGCGTCGTCGGCAGTCACGAGAACGCGGTGGATGTCATGCTGTCCGGTGATCCAGCATCCGTCGGGCGTGGCGAGCACTCGTCGGGTCCACCGATCCCAGGGCGTGTCGATCGTCATCGGCAGTTCGAACTCGACGACCCTCCCCGACGCGTCGATGCGCAGTAATCGAGGTTCCGAACAGTGCATGACCCAGACCACGTCGTGGTCGATGCTCACCGCACCGGCTGCGAACCGTCGCGGGGACTCGATGCCGTCGGCGAGCTCGAGTTCTACCAGTACGCCCGTCGGTCCGACGAACGAGTCGACGTCGTCTGCCACCCGAGTCCGATAGAAGCCTGACGGAACCGTGTCCACGCGAACCAACTCTTCGGTACCAGTGGCTGCGGACCACCCACCGTCGGCCATTCGATCGTGGTGTTGGTCGACCACCTGCACACGCGTTACCCGGCCACGGAGGGCGTATGGCGCATCCCTGTCCCCTCCGAGCTCGGCGCAGAAATATCCGACTTCCTCCACACGGCCGATGCGCGGGTGCTCGGACCACCACCCAGCGTTCCACCCGCCGCCGTACAGTTGATGCCACCACCGAAACCGGCCGTCAGAGAGCTGCTGTGGCCGCCGTCCGTAGGCGGGTCGTGCGATCGCGGACATCCGCTGATCGAGTCGAGAGTGCGTACCGGTGAGGGCTACGACGAATACTTCTACGTCGTCACCGGCAGAGGCTTGCGGGAAAGAACCGTCGTCGATCACCCACCAGGGGACGAATACTCGAATTCGATCGGCGCCGTGTGTGGTGCAACTGTGCATGTCAGGCTCCGAGTAGTAGACGACCGACACACGACGGTGTCGGACTCGGAGTCACCTGACGGCACTGTAACCGGCCCGAGTCGGTCGTGTCGAGACCGTACGCTGAGCCGCATGCACACACCGGATGCAGATGCTCGGCTCGCTGCGGCGTCCATCGAACGACGCGACCCGACGGGGTGGTTCGATCAGCTCTACCGAGAGGCGTCCGATGGAACGGCCGTCGTTCCGTGGGATCGCGGTGCTCCCAATCCGTTGATCGTGGAATGGATGAACGGTCGGTCCGGACACGGCCAGAGCGCTCTGGTGGTCGGTTGCGGCTACGGAACCGATGCCGAGTTCGTGGCGTCACTCGGTTACGAGACAACAGCATTCGACGTCTCACCCACAGCGATCGACGGCGCACACGCCCGGTTCCCGCAGTCCACGGTGCACTACGAGGTAGCGGACGTTCTCGCGTTGCCGGCGTCGTGGCGGAAGCGATTCGACTTGGTGGTCGAATCGATCACCGTGCAGTCGATGCCGCTGTGGGTACGCGCCGATGCCATCTCGGCCATCGCGTCGACGGTCGCACCCGGCGGCACACTCCTGGTGGTGTCGGGGATCCGTGACGAAGGCGCCGAGGTCGACGGGCCTCCCTGGCCGCTCACCCGGACCGAGATCGAGTCCTTCGCCTCGTCCGGATTGATGACCGTCGCGATCGACCAGCTACCGGCCTACCACCGGTGGTTGGCGACGTTCGTCAGCGCCACCTGATTCTGCGTCCGTTCCCTGTATCCGCGGGCACCGCAGCCGACGCATGTACATAATTCGCGCGCAGAATCGACTAACTAACCCTTTTCGGCGGCAGACTTGATCGCGGCCAGGGTCGCGGGAATTCCGTCCAATGCCGCGGCGCTGCGGATGTCGATCTCCTTCTGCGCGCTGTCGCCGAAGGTGTCGTGGAAGAAGGCGATGCCGTCCGGAAGAAACTTCCAGGACTCGGTCAGCGTGGTCGACCCCGAACCGGCCGGCTCCATCGTGTAACCCCAGCGGACGAACGAGTTTCCAACGATCCACGCGAACTCGTGCCCGGGGTCCGCAACCTCGACCGTCGAGGTGGTCTCCCAGGTTCGGTCCTCGGTGGAGTTGCGCCCGGTGAACTGCGAACCGACTCCCCCGTCGGCCCCCTCGGCCCACCAGCACTCGCGGCAGATCGGACTCCACTCACCCGTCCGTGTCACGTCCGACACCATGGAATACAGGGCCTCGGGAGTTGCTCCGACGACGACCGACTGGGAGAACTCGAGTGCTGTCATGCGTCGATTGTGACATGAGTCAGCTCGGCAGGATTTATACCCCATGGGGTATAGTTCGTAGAGTCGAGCACGCAGCACAACGGGAGGACCCCCGAATGATTCTCGAGCAGTACTACATCGAATGCCTTTCTCACGCGTCGTACCTCGTGGGTGACGAGGCCACCGGACGTGCCATCGTGGTCGATCCACGGCGCGACGTCACCGAGTACCTCGACGACGCAGAACGGCTGGGTCTGACCATCGAAGGCGTCGTCAACACCCACTTCCACGCCGACTTCGTCTCCGGCCACCTCGAACTGGTCGAGGCGACCGGAGCGTGGATCGGTTTCGGTGAGTCCGCGCGGACCGACTACCCCATCCGGCGGCTCGCGCACGGAGACCACATCGAACTCGGTGACGTCGACATCGAGGTGCTCTCCACACCGGGTCACACCTGGGAATCGATCAGCCTGCTGGTACGCGAGAACGCCGGCGCCGTACCGGTGGCAGTCCTCACCGGGGATTCACTTTTTATCGGCGACGTCGGACGCCCAGACTTGGCCAACCTCGGCGACGGGACCAACACGGATCTGGCCCGCGCTATGTACAACACCGTCCACAACACCCTGCTGGCCCTGCCCGACTCGGTGACGGTGATGCCCGCACACGGTGCCGGATCGTCGTGCGGAAAGAACATGTCGAGCGAGCTGACTTCCACTATCCGTGACCAGCGACGGGACAATGCGTCTGTGCAGCCGATGAGTGAAGATGCGTTCGTCGCGCTCATCACCGACGGTCAACCCGCAGTGCCCGCATACTTCTCCGTCGACGCCGCATTGAACAAAGCCAACCGCGACGTACTTGATCAGAGTCGCCGGATACCCGAGATCGACCTAGCGCAGCTTCGCGTCGACATGAGCTCGGGAACCGTGGTGCTCGATGCACGAACCCCCGACGACTTCGCAGATGCCCACCTGCGTGGATCGATCAACGTCGGTTTCGACGGACGCTTCGCCGAGACCGGTGGCATGGTGGCGACAATCGGTGATCGCATCGTGCTCATCACCTATCCCGGCGAGGAGCAGGACGCAGCTCGGCGGCTCGCACGTATCGGGTCGGACAACGTGGTCGGTTATCTGAACGTCGAGCGCGAATTCCCGGCCGCGCTCCGCGACTCGGTCACCGGCGCGGCACGCACCACGGTCGCGCAACTGGACTCACTGCTCACCAGGGACGCCGTCACCCTCGTCGACATCCGTAACCCCGGCGAACGCGAATCGGGAATCATCCCCGGCTCACTGTCGATCCCTCTCGCGCAGTTGCGAACTCGCATCAGCGAACTCCCGACGGATCTCCCGATCGTGGTCCACTGCGCCGGCGGATGGCGCTCCAGCGTTGCTGCATCCCTTCTGCGGTCGCAAGGGGTCGAGGGCGTGAGCGACCTCGTCGGTGGCTACAACGACTGGGCGGACCAGCACGTCGGAGTCTGACTTACCCGTCACCGAACCCAGAACCAATCCACGATCGTCGAAAGGTCATCACATGTGTTATCCCGCAACGTGTCCGCAGTGCCGCAAGACAACCTGGGACGGCTGCGGTGAACATGCAGACGAGGTCATGAGCACCGTCGCGGTATCCGATCGGTGCACCTGCTCGGCGCAGCCAGGCCATTAGGGACAATCGCAGTCACCGCTCGAGCGATCGTTGTGGCAGGCGCCAGAGAAAGTACGAAACGTCATGCCGTGAAGGATGTTCGATTTAGGATCGCGACCATGAAAAGCATCCCGAAGCTGATGATCGACGTCGGAGTTGCCTTTGCTCGCATCTACAACCGAATGGAAACCACCAACCGGTGCACGATGCCCGAGGGACCGGTGCTGTTCGTGGCAAATCACGGGTTCGGTGGAATCGTCGATCTCAACCTCTTGGCTGTGGCTGCGGCGTACGAAAGTCTCGGAGACGACCGTGAAGTGATCACCCTGACGCACGCCATGGCCTGGAAATTGGGCGCCGGCAGGGTCGTCGAGGAGTTCGATGCTCGCCCGGCTGGACATGACAGTGCTACGGCCGCCTTGTCCGACGGCAAGCACGTGCTGGTCTTCCCCGGAGGCGACCTCGATGCGATGAAGACGTGGCGCAACCGCAACAAGGTGCTGTTCTCCGGCCGCAGTGGATTTGCTCGTTTGGCAATGGAAGCAGGCGTACCCATCGTTCCGATCGTGACCTCGGGAGCCGGGGAATCGCTGTTCGTGATCAGCAGCGGTGAGAAGCTCGCGGAGATCACTGGAGCCAAGAAGCTTCTCCGCGCACACTCGTTTCCGATTTCGCTGTCGGTGCCATGGGGACTCAGCATCGGGTTGGTCGGCGTCGTGCCCTATCTTCCGCTTCCCACCAAGCTCGAGACAACGATTCTTCCCGCGATGGTCGCGGACGAGAACGAGGACGGCGACGCATTCGCAGAGAGAGTTCACACTGCAATGCAGGACGAGATGGATGCTCAGACCCGCAACCGACGTCCGATCGTCGGATAGCGGGTGAGTACGAAGAACGCGACGCGGCGGACTATCGAGGGTACGACCAGCGGAGATCTTGTTGTCACGGAGTCCGACGGAGTGATCCACGCGCGCGGCATTCCGTTCGCGAATGCGACGCGGTTCCGCTACGCCGAGCCCGTCGACAGGGCCGGACAGGAGCGGGACGCTACGCAGCGCGGTCCGGCGTGCCACCAGGTTCCCACTCGATTCGACTTCGTGACAGGTCCGATGGTGGACGAGTTGGAGCAGAGCGAGGACTGCCTCGTGCTGTCCGTGACTGCGCCCAGCTCCGCCCGGGGGCTGCCTGTCATGGTGTGGCTGCACGGCGGAGGGTACGTGTCAGGTGGAGGTGAAGCCCCCAAGTACGACGCGGATCTACTCGTCGCAGAGAGCGTAGTGGTCGTCAGCGTCACGTTTCGGCTGGCAGGCTTCGGTTTCCTGACCCCGAAAGACGCGGGCGACACCAATGTTGGCCTGCAGGACCAGATCGAGGCGCTCCGCTGGGTGGCGAAGAACATCGATCGATTCGGCGGAGATCCGCACAACGTGACTCTGTTCGGTCAGTCGGCGGGTGCAGACTCCATCCTCTCCCTGATGGCGTGCGACAGCACGGCCGAACTGTTCCATCGTGCGATCGTGCAAAGCGCACCGCTGGGGCTAAGGCGCGGTCGTGCTGCGTTGTACGACACCGCGCGGCGAGCATTCCACTCGCACTTCCGGACCGACCCGGTCAGTGCGCCGCCGGCGGACGTCCTCACCGCGGAGGTCGCGGTGATGCGCTCGGTTCGACGGTTCGGTGCTGCCGGAGGAATGCCGTTCGGACCGATTGCGAACCGATCCCCGATGTCTCGCGACGCCGAAGCATCTCTACGTGAGAGGGCCTCTCGCGTGGAACTTCTCATCGGCAACACCAAGGACGATGCGGCTCCCTTCGTCGACATCGTGCTCGGCGCCGTTGCATTGAACAAGATCGGCCGGGTCAGCAAATTGATCTCATACCCTGCCGTGCGAATCGTCACCAAACTGATTTTCGGCGTGGACGGCGTGGTGAAGCTGTGGCGCCGCGCCGGCGGCCGAGTGGCCACGTATCGCGTCGACTGGGCTCCCCACGGCGCCCCGCTGGGCGCATGTCACTGCATCGAACTGCCCCTGCTGTTCGGTGATTCCTGGTTGGACGCACCGATGCTCGGAGGGGAACGACCGCCGGAGGAATTGGCAGCCCGAGTGCGTCGGACCTGGGCCGCATTTGCCCGAGGCGGAATCGAGGAACTACCTGCGCATTCGCTCGTATTCGCCGATGCGTGACGGCCCGGCTACGGCGTCGTCGGGGAAGTACGGACTCCACGCCGACTGCAGAAAACTCACGAGGGCAGCCTTCCCCGTCTCCGCAGACGAGGTGGTGCGCCAGGCGACGTGACCGTCCGGTCGGACGAGAACGGCTCCGTGGGAACCTACTTCGTACGCATCGATCGCAGTCTGGCGGTCTACACCGTCGGGCGCGTCCGCCGCGACGACGGTGACGCCGGGACCGCCGAGCCTCACTCCGCCGAGCGCTTCCGACCAGTCCTCCCCCGCAAACGTCAGCAGAGACAACGTGTTCGGGTCGAGCGCGGTGTGCGGCGCGGTGCGAACGCCGTCGATCATCAGGTCGCAATGCGGAAGCCTTGCACCGGGGTACGTGGTGGGCTGGTAGTCCACCACGTCTTCGGACGGCTGGGGGCGGAGTCGGCCGCGATCAGGGGGCTGTCGTACACGTAACCGAACTGCAGCCCGGTGGACACGAAGTGCTCCACCTGCAGCGGGATACGGTCGGCCAACTTCGTGCGGAGTTCCGTCCACCCCTTGGTACCGGGGGCCAGCCGACCGGCCCGCTTCGTCTGCAGGCGCGTCGCAGCAACCGCCATCGGCGCGAGCACCCGTCCGGGAATTGCCGACAGCGGCCTGCGCTTCATTGCCTGGGTAGCCTTGGCGAGCATCTTGTTGGTGATGCCGACCAGCGATCCGATCGCGTCCAATCGATAATGATTCTCGACACTTTGGTTCGCGAACTTTTCGACTACCGGACGGCGTTCGGTGCTGTACGTGTCCAGGAGCGCCGGGGAGGCTTTCCCGGAAAGGATCGCGTCGAGCTTCCACGCCAAGTTGTGCGCATCCTGCACGCCGGAATTCAAACCGAAGCCTCCGGTATGCGGAAAGCGGTGCGCGGCGTCGCCGAGCACGAGCAGTCTGTCCTGCCGGAAAGTGTCGGCGATCTGTGACGTCATCACCCATTTTCCTGTCGATTCCAGCTCGAAATCTCTGCCGCCGAGCACAATCGGAAGCGTCTTCGTCCAGAATCGTCGACTGTCCTTCGCGATCTCCTGATCCGGATGCAGGTACGCAGTCATCAAGATGTATCGGTGGTCGGCGTGCGCAATCAACACTCCACACAACTCGGGGGTGTAGATCCAACTCAGTAGCGGTCTCGCGTGGTCCGGGAAGAGTGTTCTCGACGTGAAGAACGCGCTACCCATGTTGGCCAGGACCGGTCCGGTGAGCTCGATCCCGGCCGCGTCGCGAAGGGCGCTGTTCGCGCCGTCGCAGGCCAGTACGTAGTGGGCGTCGACCCGCGAGGTGGCGCCTGCCGAGGACTTGATCGTCACCTGAGCCTCGTCGGTAGTCGACAACACCGATTCGACCGTCTGGCCCCGGCGAAACTCGACCAGGCGTTCACTGTCGAGCGCCTCCCACAGCGCAGGCATCAGGATGTGTTGACCGATGTGCGACACCATGTACTGACTCTGACTCTCCACCAACGCTTTTCGCGCAGGGTCCGAGAGCAGGTCGATCGAGCCGATCGGTTCGTCGCGCAGCTCACCGAACCAGCTGATCAGATTGACCGTCTCGTGCGGAGGGGACATGGCGGAGATCGACTGCGCCAGTTCCGGGCTGTACTCGCTCCAGATTTCCAGCGTGCGAGCGTTGATCACGTGGGCGGCGGGGTGGAACAGCGGCGTCTCCCGGCGTTCGAGCACCACGCTTCGGATGCCACGTGCGGCAAGTAGCAAAGCCGCGCTGGCCCCAGCCGGCCCGCCGCCGACGATGACGATCGGTGCGCTCATCGGACGACCGTCTCTTGCATGCCCAGGTCGATCGACCCGTCCGTGGTGCGGATAGCCGCAGTGACGACGTCGTCGACAGTGAGATATTTGGGATTCTTGGCCTGCCGCGCGAAGAAGAACTTCCACTTCAGCGCCGGCGGAATCAGTTCGCCGATCTTCTGCACGAACTTGGGCGGCGCCGAGATGGCCGTTCCGATAGGCGTTCCCGTCAGGAGGACATCGCCGGCCGTCATGAACTGAAAGCGAGCCAACCTGGTGAGTGCCTCGGCCGGCGGGGTGATCAGATCATTGCCGATGGTCTGGTCCTGACGGATCTCCCCGTTGACGGACAATGTCATGTGCAATTCGTGGATGCGTTCCAACTCCGCCCGGTCGAGCAGCACCAGACGTGGACCGAGCGGGGTGAAGCTGGGATAGGACTTGCTCTCGTAGACCTGCACCTTGGTCAATTGGATCTCACGCGCGGAAACATCGTTCGCGACCACCACACCGGCGACGTACTCTGCGAGATCGGCATCGCTGACCGTTGTTCCGATGGGAATGTCCTTGCCGACAACGATTCCGAGCTCGATCTCGTAATCGAGCAGCGCTACTTCGTCAGGCTGCACAATGGGGTCGTTCGGACCGCTGATCGACGCAGATGATTTGCGGAAGAAGGTCGGCTGCAACGTTTTCGGATCCGAGCCGGCGTCCAGAGCATGCGACCGATAGTTGAGCAGTTGAGCGACGACGCGGCACGGTGCGGTTACCGGCGAGACCAGGTCGAGATCGACGACTGGCGTACCCGTTCCGCTCGCAGCCGTGATCGCAGCACGGTCGACGAGTAGGTCACCCGTCGTCGCGGCTGTGGTATCGATCCGAACGGCCATGTCGCCGTCGACACGCCACCATGCGTCGGCGGTCTTCACTACATTGACAGACATAAGTATCCGATTTCTCGCGAGGTTCGATCAGAGCGTCTTGGGCGTGATGGTCTGCTTGTTCGCTACCAGCGGTCTACCGGGGCGGGTTCCCGCTTCTCGCTTTCGTAATTCTCTGGGGGAGGCGCCCTTTCGGAGCCGACTGAGCAAGTACGCGGGGTCGATGTTCACACCGATGGGGTTGCGGGCGAACTCTTCGGTGAAGAAGAAGGCGGCGGTGTGTTCGGGATCGAAGTTCTCGACCTGGAATTCGAGCCGGATGCCGTCGGGGTCCTCGTAGTAGAGCGAGATGGTCGGGCCGTGGTTGATGGTCCAGACGGGCACGATGCCCTCTCGCTCGAGCCGTACGTAGTTCGACAGCAGGCGGTCCAACGAGGTGAAGGTCAGCGCGATGTGGTCGATGCCGTACGCCTTCCGCTTGAACTTGGCCAACGGAAACAGAAACCTCACCGGCGCCGGGACTCTGATGATCGCGAGGCGATGCGACTCGTCGTCCCAGGTCAAAAAGGTAATGCCGTCGTCCTGGTACACGATCTCGGCGCCGAACACCGTGCCGTACCACTCGACCATCTGCTCGGTACGCGCGGATTTCACCACCCAGTGGGCGATGTAGTCGGGACCGAGGCGCTGACGGCCTGCGACTTCCGCCGGGGGAACGTCCTGTGACGTTGTCATTCGGCTGGCCTTTCGATCGGTCTGCAGACAGTGCTCGCGGCAGGTCCGGCAGATGCTCGGGCGCCTCTCGTCGTGGCGTGCATGCCGACGTTACGACCGTTTTGACTACCAGTCAATAATTTGATCGACAGTCGGTTTGTTGCGGGGTGCGTGAAACCCCGGTGCGCTACTGTCGGTCGGTGTCGTCCAAAGCGCCTCGTGGTGGAGAGCAGCGTCCTCGGGCGGCGGGACCTCGCCGAGACCGTCGTCAATCGATCATCGACGCGACTATCGACATGATTTCCGAGGACGGCGACGTCGATATCAGCGTCGCGGCCATCACACGCCGAGCCGGGGTTGCCCACGGACTGCTCTTCTACTACTTCACCGACAAGCAAGGCCTGGTTGCCGCAGCGCTGGCCGATGTACTGGGGAAACTGGCCACGGAGCAGAGTCCGCGCGAGAACGAACAGTCTGCACGCGACCGAGTCGAGGGCTTCGTCCGACGGCACATCGAATTCCTCCAGAAGTATCGGATCCTGTACACCCGGGTCGTGCTCGAGGGAGCGTTGGGTGACCCGGCCGTGGAGGTTGCCATCCGTCACGCTCGCGTCGGCGGCGCACACCAGGTTGCCCAGTTGGCCGGCCTCGACACACCGCTGCCGCCGCTGACCGAGGCCGCCGTGCTGGGGTGGACCGGGTTCCTCGACCGGGCTGCCGAAGCCTGGCTCGATTCCGACATCCCGCTCGACAGTGTCGTCACGATGATCGTGGACACCTTCGACGGCGCGGTGAGTGCCGCCGCGTCGGAGTGAGTTCCCCCACCCGACTCGTCCGTTGCGGCATCGCGGGCGCCCCTGTGTGCTTAATCATTTCGACCAGCCGCAGCCACGCCGACCGGCGTCATTCTGCGCAGGATGCTCACTTTACATGAAGTTGCTTGTGCAATTCGATCACTTCTGTTGCACTGGCTTCGGTTCAACCGAAGACCCTGGTTCGACCGCCTTTGTCACCGACCGACGTTTCGTGACCCGAACGCGTCCGCGGCGAGTTCGTCGGCCCACATCTGCTGCCGCATCGCCGATTCGATATCGCTCATCCACGCACCGCGCACGGCATCGACCGGCACGGGTCGTCGCCGAATCAGGAGTTGTCACATGACCAGCATCAGTCCTGCCGACCATCCGTCATCCACGGGTGACCGAGACGATCTCCACGAGATCGCGCAGCGGGTGTTGTGGCTCTCGACGTCGATGATTCACCATGCCAACCGAATTCGACCCAATCCCACCGGACTGAAGGTCGGCGGCCACCAAGCCTCGTGCGCGTCGATGGTCTCGATCATGACCTCACTGTGGTTCGAGCAGTTGCAGGCCGGGGACCGCGTGTCGGTCAAACCGCACGCGTCCCCGGTTCTGCACGCCATCAACTACCTGCTCGGCGATCTGGACGAGAAGTACCTGACGACGCTTCGGTCCTACGGTGGGCTTCAGTCCTACCCGTCTCGTTCGAAAGATCCCGACACCGTCGACTACTCCACCGGCTCGGTGGGTATCGGTGCCACCGCGCCGATCTGGGGCGCCATGTCACGCCGCTTCGTCGACGCAGCCTTCGGCGGAGCAGGACAGGGGCGGCAGTACTCGCTGGTCGGCGACGCCGAACTCGACGAGGGCGCCATCTGGGAAGCTGTCATCGATCCCGGCATTGCCGAGCTCGGTGAGATCGTGTGGATCGTCGATCTCAACCGACAGTCCCTCGACCGAGTCGTCCCCAACATCGCCGCGCGACGCCTCGAGAAAATGTTCGACGCCGCCGGGTGGCAAGTGATCACCGTGAAGTTCGGTCGACTTCTCGAAGACTTGTTCGCCCGCGACGGCGGCGACGCGTTTCGTCGTCGAATCGTGGACATGCCCAATCCCGAATACCAGAGACTGCTGCGATGCTCCGCCGACGAGGTTCGCACCCGGCTGCCGGGTCACGGCGACGACGCCGCGATCATCGCGGATCTGATTGCCGATCTGGACGATACGGTCCTGACCGAATCGATCCGCAACCTCGGTGGACACGACATGGAAGCGCTGCGCGAGGCGTATTCGCAGATCGACGACACCAGGCCGACGGTCATCATTGCCTACACGGTCAAGGGATTCGGCCTCCCCACCCAGGGCCATCCGCAGAACCATTCGTCGCTGCTGTCCGTCGAGGAGTACGCGACCCTGGCGGCGTCCATGCACGCCGACCCGGACAACCCTTGGATCCGCTTCGACGACGACAGCCACTCGGGACGGCTGTGCGCTTCCACCGCCGAGCGGCTGCGTCGCGACGCGGTGCCGGCCATGCAACCGCCCGCCGTTCCCACCGATATCGGCCGCACACCCAAGGGCACCGCCACAACCCAGGCCGCCCTGGGTCGCGTGCTGATCGACCTCACCCGCGAGGCGCCCGATGCCGCGAAGCGTGTGGTCACCATCAGCCCGGACGTCAGTTCGACCACCAACCTCGGCGGCTGGGTCAACAAGGTGGGCGTCTGGTCGTCCTCGCAGCGTCGCGACTGGTTCGACGACGACGCCGAAACGATCATGCATTGGCGTGAAGGCCCGGACGGTCAGCACATGGAACTCGGTATCGCCGAGACCAATCTCGTCGGCCTGATGGGTGAACTCGGTGCGACGTGGAGCCGATGGGGACAGCCGCTGTTCCCCATCGGCGTCATGTACGACCCGTTCGTCGAGCGAGCCCTCGAGCCGTGGTCGTACGGAATCTACGCAGGCGGCCAGTCCATCCTCGTCGGCACTCCGTCCGGGGTGACCCTCGCCGCGGAAGGCGGTGCGCACCAGTCGATCAAGACACCGTCGATCGGGTTGGAGCAACCCGGGTGCATCTCGTACGAACCGGCGTTCGCGATCGACGTCGAGTGGACGCTGCTCGCCAGCATCGCGCGCCTCGGACGCCCCGACGGAACCTCGGCATACCTACGCTTGTCCACACGTCCGGTCGACCAGAGCATGGCCGACGTTCCTTCCGATCCGGCCGCGCGCGAGCGTCGTCGTCGCCAGGTCATCGCCGGCGGATATCCCCTCGCTCTCCGAGAGGGCGCCGTGGTGACCATTGCAGCCATGGGTGCAGTGATGACGGAAGCCCTGGCCGCGGCGATGCGGTTGAGTCAGGTCGGCGTCGTCGCCGATGTTCTGTGCATCACCAGCCCCGGGCAGCTCTACCGAGCGCTGCAAGCACGGCGAGGACACGGCACCGGGGAGCCGTGGATTCTCGATCAGCTGCTACCGGCGGACCGAGCAACCCCCATGGTCACCGTCCTGGACGGTCATCCGCATACGCTCGAATTCTTGAGCAGTGTCAACCGCGTCGCGTCGACGTCATTGGGGGTGAGCAACTTCGGGCAGGTCGGGTCGCTCGACGATGTCTACAAGCACCACCAGATCGACGCCGACTCCATCGTCGGTGCTGCCCTGGACGTCGTGGGCCGATAGTGGAACGTGGACCCCGGTTTCCGGGGTCCGGATTCCACAATCACCCACACGGAGCAACGTCACTGCCCCGCTGAACGAGTGGTGCCGCAGCGTGCGAACAACCAGCAGCAGTCCACAATGGGAACCGTGACGAGCGAGAACCCGCGAGCCGGTCCGCGCCGAGCGCGATCGCGGCCGACGATGCCCCTCGAGTCGGTGGTCGAGCTGACGTCCGGCGGTGTCCCCGTTGCCGAGCGCGACTTCTTCGTCGACGAATTCCGCGGGGTCACTATCGTGGTCGCCATTCAAGCGGTGACCGCCGCTGCGCTGCACGCGGTGGAGCGCACCATCGGAGAGTTCGGTGCGGGCGAGACGAGGTTGGTCTTCGTTGTTCCGATCGACTGTGTTCCCCAGCTCACCGCTGCAATCGGCGCGGTGGTCGTGGACGTTTCGACGGCGTGGAACGACGAGACCGTCGCCGACCTGTGGCTTGCCATCGCGGACTCCGAATGCGTCGTGGTCGGTGCGCATGCTTCCGCTGTCGCGCGCACTGCCGGATCCGTTTCTGCGAAGGTCCGGGCATCGAAGATGGTGTTGACCGACCCGGGCGGCGGCTGGGGCGATCCGCCTCGCAGTTTCGCCGATATCGACGTGCACGGTGATCGACTTGCCATTCATCTGGCCCGTCGTGGGCTCGACGATGTCGTGCCTGCAGCGCAAGAGGCGCTTGCCGGTGGGGCGTACAGCGTGAACCTCTGCCGTGCCGAGGACCTGGAACTCGAGTTGTTCACGTTCGACGGTCGTGGAACCGTGCTGACCCAAGGTCGCTACCTTCACCTGGCCGCGCTTCAGGTGGATGATTTCGCCGCCATCGAAGCGTTGGTCGCGCAGGGGGTTCGCGAGGGGGTGTTGAAGCCGCGCAGCCGAATCGAGATTGCCAGGATGGCCGTCGGGGGTGTCGGTGCGCGGGTCCTCCGCACCGGGCACCTCGCCGGTATCGTG
Organism: Rhodococcus sp. (in: high G+C Gram-positive bacteria); assembly: GCA_049650605.1. GTDB lineage: Bacteria > Actinomycetota > Actinomycetes > Mycobacteriales > Mycobacteriaceae > Rhodococcoides. The sequence goes on from JBASAM010000027.1 coordinate 150,083, forward strand.
GGACTCGAGGTAGACCGATACGCCGGGACGGGATTCGGCGAGGTGTCGGGGTTGATCACCGTTGCCCAGTTCTCCGGGCTCGGTGCGGGCGGTCTACTGGTGGATGGCGCAGTGGAGATCTGCCGCACGCGGGGCATCTCGAATCTCTTCGCCGTGACCGTCAGCGCCGACGCTGCCCAGTTCTTCGGTAGGCGGGGCTTCGTCGAGGTCGGCCGCGAGGACGTACCCGCGGCGAAGTGGGACAGCTACGACGCCGATCGTCTCGAGATCGCACGCTGCTTCCTGCGGTCCGTCTAGGGCCGGGACCGGACAACGTCGTACGGATTCCGTCACCACCAACTACGAGGCGAAGGGCACGATGTCGAGACGACCTACCGCCCGAACCGGCGACGCTCGGGTGACCTCGCCCTGGCTGATCGTGACCATGGCGAGCATCGCATCGATCATGACCGCTCCCGGGCAGACGGCTGCGATCTCGGTGTTCGCCGACCCCCTCATCGACGAACTGGGTATCACCCGGACCGACCTGTCGCTGAGCTACCTTGTCGGCACACTGGCCGGCGCCGCGGCGATGCCGTCGATAGGCCGTGCGCTGGACAGATACGGGGTGCGCGCAGTCATGACCGTGTTGGGCATGGTCTTCGGCGCCGTGCTGGTCGGGTTGAGCTTCGCAACCGATATCTTCGGTCTGACTGCAGGATTCGTGGGCATCAGAATGGCCGGCCAGGGAGCACTCGGTCTGGCCGCCACCACCGCGGTTGCCGTGCACGTCGCTCATCGTCGCGGACTGGCGCTGGGCATCACCGCGGCCGCCGGGTCCGCGGGAATTTCGTTGGCCCCGGTGTTTCTCGAGCGCCTGGTGGCGACACATGGCGTCGATGCCGTATGGCGCTACGAGGGGATTGCCGTGTGGCTCATCGTCATCCCTGTGGCGTTGTTCGGTTTACGTTCGACGGGTGTTGCGCAGAAGCGCGCCGCACGAGTGGCCGGCGCGCACACCGATCACACCGGGTGGACGACGAGAATGGCGATGCGCACCCTGATGTTCTGGGCTATCGCCGCGGGTCTCGCAGCGTCCGGAATGCTCAATACAGCGGTCAACTTCCATCAGGTTTCGCTACTCGGCGAACAAGGTCTGAGCGCTACGGCCGCGGCGGCCAACTTCATCCCGCAAACCGTCGCGGGGTTGGTGAGCACCCTCGCTCTGGGCGCGGTGGCCGATTCGATCGCACCCAAACTGGGAGTCGCTTTCTCGATGGGTTTGCTATGTCTTGCGCTCGTTTCGATTCCTCTGGTTTCCCCCGGTTGGTCGGCAATTGCGTACGGTCTCGTCCTGGGCTCGGCGGGCGGTTCGATTCGGGCCATCGAGGCCGCCGCGTACGCGCACTACTTCGGAACTGCTCACATCGGCGGTATCCGCGGTGTGGCGACGATGATCAGCGTCGGATCGACGGCTTTCGGACCCCTTGCTCTGTCGATCGGGCGCGACGCGTTCGACAGCTACGTGCCCGTTGTTCTCGGGCTGGCGTCGATCCCCGTTGCGGTAGGGATTTTTGCCGCCCTCGCGCCTACACCCACTGCCGCGTCGGTCGCCCCCGCGGGCCGATCACCGAACCGCGCGTCGCCAAGGCCCGGGCCGCTCAATTCTTGAAGCGGTTGAGCGCTCGCCCGAGTGCGTATCCGGCCCGGATCGGACCACCGCGTCGGGCTCCTGCCACAGAAATTCCGGCAGTTTCGTGGAGGCGGTCTCGCGCGTGCCCATGACGTCGTGGCACTCGCTGTGGGTCAAGCCGGGGCACAAGGCGGTCACGTGCACCCCGTGCGGCTTCAGTTCCATGTCCAGAGCCAGAGACACGTTGAGCGCCCCGGCGAACGTCCTACCCGAGTGGGACTAAGCTCTCGCGGGTGCCAGCCAACCGTCGTCCACGAGCGCGGGCGGAGAAGAAAGACGAGATCATCGTCGCCGCCCGCCGGCTGTTCGTCGAGAACGGATACGACGAGACCGCGTTGAGCAGGGTGGCCGCGGACGCGGGAGTCACCACCAACACGGTCTACTGGTATTTCGCCGACAAGGACCACCTGCTGGTGGCCGTCCTCGAACAGATTCTCGCCGACGCGCTGACGCGGTTCGAACCGATGGCGCAGCGCCCTCTAGCCGACAAGATCATGTTCGTCGTGGAGGAGCTGTCGGCGATGCGCAACCTCGTCGACACCGTGCACTCCCGGCGTTCGGCATCACCGGTGATCGATCAGTTCCACACAGGATTTCACGAGATCGCCGACTCGCTGACCCGAGCAGAGATCCCCTCCGAGCACGCAAACGCTGCCGGCCACATCATCGCGTTCGTTGTAGAGGGGTTGCTCACACACTCCAGCGACATCGCGGAACGGCGATCGATCATCGACCTCCTCGTCGATCGCGTCGCGACCAGCGAGTGACTAACGCGCCCCGCGGGCGTGTCGGCATCCGACGACCTGCCCGACCACGTCGAGCAGAGCGAACACGACGATCGCGACGAGCAACGTCCACACCAGCACGGCCACGTCCGGGGCCCACCTGACTGCCACCGACAATTCCGCGCCGGTCGACGCCGACAATCCGAGCAGGACGGCTACGGCGGCCGCCATCCCCGCCGAGACCGCGATCAATCCCCGCACGACGGCGCCTCTGGTGGTCCGCGGAGGCGTCTTGCCCGAGACGATGCGTACTGCGCGAACGCCGATACCGACCACGAGCGCCGCGATGATCGCTGCGAGTGCTCCGAGCACGGTGGACGCCTCGGACGCGGGAAGCTCGGTAGTCGATCCGCCCGTCACCGACGTTGTCAGGTTCCGCCCGACGGCCGCAATCCGATCGGCCTCGATCTCGCCGTATCGGTTGGCTGTCAACACGATTGCGGTGTCCAAGGACGGGATGGCAGCGACGTACGTGTAATAACCGGGTACCGCACCCGCGTGCCACCAGACCTCGCGGCCATCGATTTGCTCGTGGAACAGGCCGTCGCCGTATGTCGAACCTTGACCTGTCGGGACCTCCAGTTCGCGGGATTCGCCGTTCTGCAGTTCCCGAAGTCGCCACGACGCGTAACGCCCCAGGTCGTCGACGGAACCGGCCAGGTAGCCGTAACCCATTCCTGCCGAGTCGATTCCGACGTCGACCGAACGGGCCGTGGCGAAGAACGGAACATGGCCGGGCGGGACAGTATCGACGAACACATTCGGGTCCGTGATGGCGTCGGCGCCGGCGGGATCGAGCACGACGCGGCGCACAGCGTCCGCATAGGAAGACCCGCCGACCTGCTCGATCACCGCTTGCAGGAGCAGGTAATTCAGACTCGAATACCGAAACTCACCACGAGCACCGGTCCCCGTCGGCGCGTCCAGGGAGGTGACAACGTCGGCAGCGGACACCCGTCGAGTCCAGTCGTCGGTGACGGCGATGTCGTGCGGCAACCCGCTGGTGTGATGAACGAGGTCGTCGACGGTCACCGTGGGGTCGGTGAGCATTCGGCGAGCCTGCGGGAGCACCTCGAGAACGGAACTGGACGCGTCGAGAGTTCCCTCGCGCTCGAGGCCTCTCACTGTCGCGGCGGCGAACTGCTTCGACACCGACCCCCAGACGAACGGGGTCGACCCGTCGACGGGGCGACCGTCGCCGTCGACCCCCGCGAATTCGCCGGACAACACACCGTTGCTGTCGACAATCCTCGCGGCCATCCCCGGTGCACCGATCTCCGAGGCCCACTGACGGACAAGGACTTGCAATGAATCCTCGTCGAGCTCTCGCCCGGCCGCCGGGCAGGCCGACAGAACGATCAGAGTCAAGGCGCCAAGGACCGCGGCGGCCCAGTCCCCCACCGAGGCGAGGTGCCAGCGACCTCCCGCCGCGGGTGACTTCATGCGCCGAGTTCCCGATGGTGTTTGCACGAGACCGACACTAGGAACGATCCGGTCGCCCCAACATCCGGGAACACCCCGACTCCACCCTGAAACAGGGACGTTCTCGATGGAACGGATGGCCGGAGTGCGACGACCGAACCCCGAGGCGACGTTCGAGATCTAGAGATGAGACCGTGGGGTATGGCTTCCGCATCCGACGCTCAGCCGCCGATGAGGCCTGTCGGCGCGGCATTCGATCCACGTGAACCGACACCGTCATGGAAGGTCGCGGCGGTGATACTGGCATCCGGGACAGCGGGGGCCGCGGCTCTCGCAATTTCTCGGACCGCATGGTGGATACCGATGTATCTGGTGTCGGCCGGCGTCGCGTTCCTACTGGCATGGTCGGCGGCTCGGCGCACCGTGCGTGAGAACGCAGATCACCGGATGCCGTGGTTCCGCAAGCCCGTCCACAACCCGCGCAGATTCGATCTGCGCTCCGGAGCAGCTGGTGGTGCACTCGTCACCTCAGGTTTGGCGGTCCCGTTCACCGACGGCCGATGGTGGTTGGTCGGCGCAACGTTGACCGTGTGGCTGATCTGCGCCTTGGCCCCCCAGGTGTTGCACAACGTAGACATACGACGGCGGCGCTCGGCGCGCTGATCCGGCTCGCAGAGGCCCTTACCCCGTCAGTGTCGATTCCTCCGACACATGAGTGCCGATCCGTTGTTCAGATGTTCGCCGGGTTCCAGTCGGGGGGCTCGATCAGCGCCACGTGATGCAGTAATGCCGCTGCCCTGTCGACACCCTCCAGCGAGTTGACCAGTGCGTCTTCGTGTTCGATGTTCAGCGTTCCGTCGTAGCCCGCTGCGCGAAGGTGGTATACGAAATCCGCCCAGAACGTCTGACCGCCAGGATGTCCGAGTCCGAGCGTGACGTAATTCCATGCTCGGGCTCGGGGATCGGTGATCGGGACGGTATCCAGCAGGCCGTCCTTGTCCGCGATGCTGCGGTTGATCCGAACGTCCTTCGCATGAACGTGGAATATGCGCTCTCCGAGGTGCTGGATGACCGTTGCAATGTCTGCGCCCATCCACATCAGGTGGGAGGGGTCCAGATTCGCTCCCACCACGTCCGGACCTGCAGCCTCCGCCAACATGTTCATGGTCGACACATTGTGAACCAACTGCGATCCACACATCTCGACGGCCAGTCGCACGCCATGCGTGCGGGCGTGGGCAGCAAGATCCTTCCAGTACGGGATCGCCACCTCGTTCCACTGATACTCGAGCACGGACAGGTTCTCGGGTGGCCATGAGGTGGTGATCCAGTTCGCCGAGGAGTCCCCTGGCCCACCTGGCAGGCCCGACATCAGCACGACCGTGGGAATCTTCAACGCCCCCGCCACGGCGATGGTGTCTCGAACAACCCGGTCGTGCTTGGGACCGGTGACAGGGTGCAGTTGGTTTCCGTTCGCGTTCAGAGCGCTGATCGTCAGTCCACGATCCGTCACCGTCCTCATGAGCAGCGTGCGCGCGTCTTCGGACGCGGTCAGGGCTGGCAGATCGACATGAGGACTCTCGGACCAGTTACCGGTAGCAAGTTCGACGGACGACAGCCCACAGCGCACGGCGGTGTCGAGAGCGTCCTCGAAAGAAAGATGCCCCACCGAATCCGTGATCAATCCGATCTTCATAGTCACTCCTTGTCGGTTCTTGCCGCCCCTCAATTGAGACTTCGATCACTGTTACGTTCTAGTCCGTAAATGTCAAGACATATTTACATTTGCACTCAGCCACGATCAGTGTCGACGCACCAGTCTTACGCCGGCGATTCCACATGGGCCAGCAATCACCATGGACCAGCAATCACCGCACCCGCCACACGGCACCGATCAGTGGGTAGCTCCACCCGTATCGTTCTGTTCGAGGTACGCCAGGTGTCGCCTCCACCCCAAGGAACACGAGCCCGATCATCGCCCCGGCCAACGCCGCCCACACCATCAGCCTTGCCATACGCACAACGCCTTTTAGTTAGAACCGAGGAGGGGCCGTGCAACTGAACAAGCCGTTCGCCACGGTGACTCCGACCCTGGACGGCGACGTACTCGCGGTTCTGGCGAGTGCAAACACCACGTTCACGATCAGCCAGATCCAGCGCATCCTCACCACCGCATCGGGGGAAGGTATCCGCAAGGTCGTCAACCGACTCGCCGCCCAAGGTGTAGTGCTCCAGGACGAGGTGGGCCGAACCCACACCTACCGACTCAACACCGAGCACCTCGCAGCCGAGCCCATCAGGGCGTTGGCACGGCTGCACTCCACGTTCCTCAACCGATTCGAACAACACCTGGACCGGTGGGGGACGACGCTGCGGTACGCCGCGGTCTTCGGATCGGCCGCCACCGGACACATGACGCTCGGCAGCGACATCGACGTTCTCCTCATACGAGAGACCGACTCATACGACGACGCGTGGGAGCAACGGGTGACCGAACTCGCACGGCTGATCACCGCATGGACCGGAAACGACGGCCGAATCGTCGAATTCACCGAGCACGAGTTCCACGCCGCGGCGGCCGACGCCGAACCGCTCCTCGACGACGTATCGAACCAAGGCCGCACCGTCGCGGGAACACGCGCATGGTTCACCGCACAACTGCGCACGGCGAAGCGGTCCTGATGGCGGGGCAGCGTAACTGCGACGCGCTCGTCACAGCAGGGCGCATGTCCAAGGCCATCGAGTTCTTCGACAGCGCCGAACATCTCGGCGAGGAGATGCCCAACGCTGCGGGCGACGTCGGAACGGCACTTGAACACGCTGCTGAACTTGAAGAACAAGGCCGCGTACACCCATCAAGACCTGACCACTGCGGAGTTGACGAGAATGAAGCGCGCCGCCGAGCGCTCGGTCGAAGCAGTCAAACAGGCGAACGCCGCCCACGGGTAGCTCTCGGCTGCCGGTCACCAGGCCCCGGCCGACGAGGCACCCGGGTGGTGGTCGGTGCACGTCGACTTCACGCCGCAGTAGGTCGAGGTGACGAACGAGGGTACGGGTGAGTTCACCTCGATGTCGTGACGCCACATATGAATTCTCGCGCACTAGGGCACCCGGCGGACGACGCCGTCGCCGGGTGCAAGATCACCTGCACAAGTGGACCGCGTTCGACGTCGGAACGCAACCTGCAGCGTCGGCGACGTCAACCATCGAGGCGCGCGAACCGGTTCCCGAACGCTGAACGGCACGACGCACCTCCGCTGTGAGAATCCCGGACAGCCCTGCTATCGGTTCATGCCGCCATTGCACGCGATAAGTTCGGAAGATGGTGTCCATCGGTGTTGTCCGTGAATGGCATTTCGACGACTGGTGGGGTGTCATCGACTCCGACGACACCCCGGACGGCGCCTACGTGAGGAGCCAGGCGTTGCGGGTCGAAGCTGTCGTCGACCCCGACCATGCACCGATGATGGGCCTGCGACCCGGAACCGAAGTCGAGTTCGACTGGACCGCCGCAGACAACCCCGTCGAGGGCATGCGGTACCGGGTCGACCGCGCATGGCCGCGCGGAACAGCCGCCCCGCCGCGCGAATCGGCATTCCAGGCGGGTCTGTGGAACAGTGTCGGCGGTCCCGGCCCCGACGGGTTGATCGTGATGCGAGAAGATCTGGGAAGCAACAACTCTGACGTACCCGCTGTCGATCCGCCGGTTTTGCCCACCGCGGTGGGTACGGTGCGGTTCTGGCACGACGAGCAGGGATGGGGTGTACTCGATGCCGGCAGCACCCCCGGCGGTGTGTGGGCGCACTTCTCCGCGATCGTCGGCACCGGCTTCGCCAGGCTCGACGCCGGCCAGTCGGTCCAGTTCGAATACGAGCAAGGGCTGCAGGACGGGTACGACTTCCGAGCAGTCTCCGTCAAAGGTCTGTGAACGACCGCCCGCACCGCGAGGGGGCACGTGATCACCAATGGGCCAGGGATCGAGTCGCTGTGCGCCGAATGAGCACGACGCATGACCCCATTATCGAGAGAGGCTGCGGCCCGTCGTGCAGAGCGGGCCGATGGCCGACCCGTGATGGACGGCCATGGCCGCACGACTCTTAGTCAACCCGTCTATTGAAACCAATACAGATAAGATCGCGACGACTGATCGGTAGGCCCCTGAACAGGAAAAACGCATCAAAACCGAGCTTCCGGAGGGGCCAGACCCGTGAGTTTCGAGTTGAAAGTCATGAATAAGTAGTGAGTGGAACCGAAACCAAAATAGCCCCTGATCAGCACAACTGCTGATCAGGGGCTATTTTGTGCGCCCACAGGGACTCGAACCCCGGACCCAGTGTCTAAGCCGGGTGACCCTTGGTTCGTTCGGGTGAACCCACGAAAGTCCGTTCGAACAGGTGTTTATTCGATGATACTTCCCGTTGAATCCACCTGAGTTCAGGTGGATTCGCGCTGAAAGTCGTAAGTAAGTCATGACCTCGCCCTCGTGTGTCGAGTGCCGGGTCTCCAAGGTCGCGACAGGACGGTGCCGACGGTCAGCCATTCGATGGGGTAGGAGATTCCCAGATGCTTGCGTACCTCTCGGACACTAACGGCCACACTTTGCGTAGACCGTCCTCGACGGAGTCAACTGCAGCAGCAAGGTCGCCGGATATGACGAACTCGTGGGGGATCACACGCCCGGCGGAGTCTCGACGCCCGAGCGGGTCCGGAATGCGCAAGGCGACTTGCCTCCCTTGCCGACTCCACGCGGCCGGTGCGTCTGGGAGGTCGTTGAAGGCGCGCTCGTAGGCGGGGAGAGGGTCGGTGAGTCCGGAATCTAGAAGAAATCGGAAGCCCCACTTCCGGCCGCGGGTGGCCCAGATCAAGTCCTCTGGGCGCGCGGGGTCGCCGCTCACTTCGGGTTCCTGATCACCTTATCGTTGACGCCCCGCTCGAGATCGAGCTTGAACTGCGTCAGAGTCGCTCTGAGGTAGTCGTGCTTCGTTCGTGCCTGCTCGTTCATTTCTTTGAGTTTCGGTCCGGCCAATTTGACTGCTTCTGCCAGGATCGTCAGTGCCGCGTACGCGAGCTTGCTTCGCGTGTCAAGCTTTGCCATTTTGGCCAGCAGCTTCTCGACTGCTGGGAACTTCCCGCCGGTCAGGCCGACTGCGAGCAACTCGGCGCCGTCGGCGAGCGAGTCGAGCACTTTGTAAGGGATGTTGAACTTCTGCTGCCATTGCACGCGCCGTTCCAGCGGAAGAAGAGATGCCACCGGAAGGACGAGGTCGAGGCCAACGCGTTTCGTCAGGTCGATGTCGACAGGCTGCGGGTCATCAGATTTGAGTTTGAACTTGGCGGAAGAGAGCAGCATGAAGTCTTCGCCTATTGACAAGGCAGCCGGTGACTCAATGAGTTCGGCGACGGTTGCTCGTAGGTGTTCGATGTCGTCGGCTGCTTCGAGTATGACCAGGTCGCGAAATGTGTTGACGTCCCAGTCTGGCAACAGATCGGCCTTTGACAGGGCCAAGATCCAGATTCGGGGGAACTCGACGATGGGCCCGTCCTCGAGCAAGTCGTCCTTGAGTCGCAGAAGACCTTGGCGGAAGTTGAACATGAGCGACTTGAGGTACAGCTGTTCTTCCCCGCGATGATCGAGCAGTTTCTGCCCATCAACCAACAGAATTGCGACGTCGGATCGAAGTAGAGAACGGAAGGTGTCGGTACGCCGGTCTTGTTCTGCTGCGCTGCTGGGTTCTTCTTCGAACCATTCGCCGGGGTAGTCGTGCCACGCGAGCCGGAGGACGTCGAACGGCCTTTTCTTGGCTGCGTCGTTGTCCCCGCCTTTGACTTTGACCGAGAAATAGTAGGTTGTGTTCTTGAAGTGTGTGGTCATCGGCGTAGACGCTTTGTTTTTCATACCGAGGTAGTTCTTGTAGAGCCGGACCCCTTGGCCGATGTCATCGGCTGAAAGATCCCAGAGGTCGTTCTTGTAGGAGCCCTCCTGGGTCGGCCCGAAGAACGACGAAACGAGAACGGTCTTACCCGAACCACTCTCGCCGAAGACGGCGATGTGCTGCTCTCGAACTTTTGGGAATTTGGCCATGCTAGGACGCTACAACACCCGTGGGTGACCGCCTCCGCCTCGATAGGAGCACATGTCGGCTCGCTCGCTAAGCAAGCCGCAGTCGCACGTTGCGAAGCTCCGTTAGGGGCGGATTAACGAGGGGTCGCCATGTGCACGGGTTCAACACGCCATCGACTGAGTTACCGTCATGCATGCTGCGATGACAATCGTCGTCTGCGTCCTGGGCATGGCGCGCAGTCCAAGTGCGGAGCGACCACGTCCGATTTCGGCTGCACCTCATACAAGCGCTGCCCGTGTTGCTGGCACTACAGCCGATCCATTCACGGGGTGGTCGATTCCGGTTCCGATCGCAGTCGTCATGAAACGGACTGACGGGTTCAGGCGATATCCGCATCGTCAGGCTGACTTTTCAGCTTCCCACTCGTGCCGTTGCGGCCGCTTCACCGAAAGTGTTCATGAACCTCAGAATTGTCTTCGTCGTTGTTGCCACACTCGGGGCAGTCGCTCTCACCGGGTGCGGTAGCGACAGCACTCCGGCCGTAAGCGTCACCACGTCGACCAGTACGACAGCCCCCGCAGCGTTGTCCAGTGTGACACCTCCGACGGCCCCGTCGACGACGGTCGAGCCGGTGGTGGCACCGGAGCCGGCGCCCGTCACCTTCGAATGCGGCGACCTGTCGCTATACCAGTCCGGAACGGCGTTGTACTCGGATGGGACGACCGGCTACGAAAGCAGCTGCGACACATATGTTCCGCCCGCGCCGAAGGCCCTGTGGTACTGCGACTATCCCGAAACCGCTGTGTACACGGACGGAACCTCGTCGTCCACCGACCCGGCATGCATCAACGACGACCCGGCGCCCAGCAACCCGAATCCGGGCGGTGGGTATCCGTACATCGCCGAAGAAGACCGCAACGGCGACGGAGTGGTGAACGGGTACGAACGGTGCGGCCTTGCCTGCGGCCAAGAACCCACCAGCGGGGACCTTCAGACCCAGAGCGGCTGCGAGGCCGGATACATCACCGGACCGCTCTGCGAACGCTTCGGCGGATAAACCGGGACAGGGGCCTCTTTAAAGTTCCGGACGGACTTTTACCGCCCCCGCCGGTGGCTCGAAGTCAGCGACCTCCAACGCCCGGGCTTTCCAACACAGGAAGCGAATTGGCGTTTGCCACCGCAGCCGCCCGCACTGCCTTCAGCGTGAGGTAGAACGAGTTGTGTTTGTTCCCATCGAGATTGAGCGGGACATTGAGCTGTTCGATCAGCTGGTCCTCGACCTCCCACGGCGATTCGTGTCCGATCCACGACACGTACGCGTTGGCGGCCATCCAGTGGCTGAGGTCCCGTTCACCGACTCCGAATGTGTAGCGCTTACCGGAGCCGTAGCGGCGTAGTTCGATGCCGAGTTCGGCCTGCAGGAGGCAGCCGAGAGTGCGCCGCAGCGTCGATCCGGCTGCATTCCCGCTGTAGTGAGTTCGGATGCGACTACGGATGGTCTGACTACTCGGAGGCTTGCCGTTCGTCGGCGGCTTCTTCGGGCTGATGCCGGCGTAGAGCTGGGTCAAGCCTTTGCTGGTCTTGCATCCGTCGGTGGGGACGCCAGGGGGTATGTCTCGGAACCACCAGCCGTAGACGCCGGCGATCGCTGGTACGGGGTATGGGCGGGTCAGTACCGACTCGCGCGAGTAGTGAACTGCTGCGAGGTACTCGGCCGCATGGTCCGGAACGTCCTGCATGGCGATCATGCTGACACGCAGGGTCGATCCTGCCCGGCATCACACGCTGCGGCGTTCGTCATCAGTGAGTCGGGTCTCTGGGCAACAACCTTGATTCGAGCGAACCCGTCGGACGTCGGCGGACGACCGCGAACCGTGGTGGAAATCTCACTACCGGACAACCGCATTAAGAGTCGAATGCCCGAGGCGGTCCGGATATGTCGCGACCTGGGGAAACGTACCGCCGACTGACCGTTTCGACCGGTTTTCACTCATGACTTACTCACTGAAAGTCGTGAGTTAAGCCATGACCACGGTGCCGTAGGTCAAAAGGAAAAAGGACCTCCAACCAACGTTTCCGCTGGTCAGAGGGCCTTTCTTGTGCGCCCACAGGGACTCGAACCCCGGACCCAGTGACTATGCCCGGCCGAACCCAGAGGTCCCGTTGGGACCACGAAAGTCCACCTGACCAGCACGGATTAAGAGTCGAATGACCACACGCAACCACCACAATCCGGGTGGGACCGAAACGAAAGTCATGAATAAGTCATGAGTGGCCGCAGGAGTGTCGAATCGACCCGTAGAAACAAGGGCTCGCAGCGGGTCCAGAACACCGCCACGAGCGGCCCACGCCGTGCCGCAGCGAGCCCACTTCGAGGGCACCTAGTGCGCGCGGGCTGGCGTAAAGTATCCGATCAGATACCTACGATGCGATCGGAGAAGAGCTGATGGACGGAGCAAACCTCCTCCAACGCGCCCGACGCAACGCCGGACTCAGCCAGGACGAACTCGCCCGCCGCGCCCACACCTCGAGGCCGACACTGTCCGCTTACGAGAACGGCCGCAAGTCACCCTCCCTCGCCACGACACAGCGACTGCTCGCCGAAGCCGGCTTCGACCTCGACGCCACCCCGTCCATCACCTTCCGCGCCGTACCCGGTACGGGTGGACGAGAACACCTCGTCCCGAACCTCCTCCCCCGACTCCCCCTCCACCGCGCCTTCGCCGCCATCGAACTTCCTCTGGCCCTGAACTGGTCCAACCCCGGCCGCATCTACCGACTCAGCCACCGACCCGACCGCGCCCTCGTATACGAGATCGTCCTCCGCGAAGGCACACCCGCAGACGTCCTCACCTACATCGATGGGGCGCTCCTGCTCGACCTCTGGCCCGACCTCGTCCTACCCCGCAGCCTCAGGGCAGCCTGGACACCGACCATCGAGGGGCACCTCCAGCACATGAGCGCAACCCACCCACGATCCGGAACCTGATCATGCTCACCGACTTTCAGACCACCGTCGCACAGCTGTTCTTCACCCTCCCCGCCAGCGACGGCTTCCTGCTCGCCGGCGGCGCCGCACTGATCGCCCAACAACTCACCACCCGCCCCACCCGCGACCTCGACTTGTTCACCTCCCGCGGCAAGAGCACCGTCCCCGACGCCCGAGACCAATTCGAAGACGCCGCCGACACCCGCGGCTGGACGGTCGACCGCATCCACGACACCGACACCTTCTGCCGAATGCTCGTCCACGGACCCGAGGACCTGCTGATCGATCTCGCTCTGGACTCCCCGCCCGGCATGCCCGCCACCGCCAGCATCGCCGGGCCCACCTTCGCGCCCGACGAACTCGCCGGCCGCAAACTCGTCGCACTCTTCGACCGCGCCGAAGCCCGAGACTTCGCAGATGTTCATTCACTCACCACGCGGTACGACAAGAGCACCTTGTTGACCCTCGCGGCCGACGTCGACACGGGATTCGACCACCAGATCCTCGCCACCATGATCGACAGCCTCCAACGATTCACCGACGACGACATTCCAGTGGACGCCGACAACGTCGCCAATCTACGACTGTTCTTCGCCACCTGGGCCCAAGAACTCAGAGACGATCCGGCCAATCCATAACGGTGCGGAACCAGGCCAAATGCCGGGGCGGCTGTCACGCGAAACGTCACTGATCTGAAGCTTGACCCGGTTTCCCGGGCGGTGCGGTGTGTGGTTGGCACCTTCACCGTCACCGCTCGGGCCGGAGGTTCCTGATCGACACGACGAACACGGGGTGGGGACTTTCAGTCGGCCACCAGCGGAGACCTCGACCTGGCCACCATTGGGTACTTTTTCATGGCCACGGACACAGCGCGGACCCGCCGCCAACGACCGCCGCCCGTAATCACCCGCGACGAGGGTCAACAGCAGCTCAATGCCTATGCCCTCGAGCGAAGTCCGCGGTGCTAGTTTTATGCGGCAGAACACTTCCGCGTCGCCGACGGAGGTTGCGGTCCGAACCGGAATACCTGCCTACGGACGACCAGAAGCATCCGTTCCGGAGATGCGGCGCTATATTTGGTTTTCCTTCAGGATGCTCGCCGGACGTGCTCAGGAACTCGATCCGGCATTCCATACCCAGCCAGGCAGCATCTCGAGCCGTCCGTACCGGTCCTCACTCAAGCGTCCTTTGATTCTGCTCTGACGTTGGCCGGCGACCCACGTACCGAGCTTCAACCCGGTGTCATCCACGTAAGACTGAGGTGGTCTGGCGTGCCCGTATTGATCGGCGTATCGCATGAGATGCTGATAAGACTCTTCCCAACGGGTGTCGTGAACGGACACAGTCCAATCGGGCAACGCCGCCAGCCGCTGCCTTCGTTGCTCTGTGAGCGAGTCCCACCTTGCGCGCTGCGTCACAACCCATTGACCCAATTTGAAGCCGTCGACTACATAATTCCTGTTCACCAGGGTGGTGCCGTTTTTCTCGGCGTGCGCGACAAGACGTTCGTAGCCTCCCTCCCAGTGAGCATCCGCTGCATTCAGTGTCCATCCGGGGAGCTGCGCGAGCCGTCTCTGTCTTTCATCGCTCAATGTGTGCCACTTGGTCTTCTGATTGGCGACCCATGAACCCAGGCCCGCGCCATCCTCGGTGGTATAGGAGTGCGGCACACTGGTATCGGTCTGTTGCGAGACATACATTTTCAGGAGCGCGAAGAAGTTTTCCCATGAGTCGTCCCGGGTGTTCACCGTCCACCCAGGAAGCTGTTCGAGTCGTTCTCTGCGCTCGTCGCTCAGCGACTCCCACGTGGTTCTCAGGTTGCTCACCCACCCTCCGAGTTTGGAGCCATCTGCCGCGACGTACGAGCCGGGCACTCGTGCGTCCCCATATTCCGCGACGAATGTCTCAAGGCTGCTGAACCACTCTTCCCACCAGCCGCCTCGCGCGTCCAATGTCCATCCTGGGAGCTGCGCTAGTTTGTCCCGCCGTTCTGCGCTCATCTTGTTCCAGGTACGGCGTTGGACGCTGACCCATTTACCCAGGGCATAACCGTCGTCAGAATCGTACGACTGCAGAACCTCGGCGCTGCCGAACTTCTCGACGTGAGCCATGAGGTGCTGGTAGCCTGAAACCCACTTCTGCTCAACGGCATTGATTGTCCAGCCGGGCAGGTCCTGCAGTCGCTGCCGGCGCTCCTCGGTCAGCTCGTCCCACTGGCGTCGCTGGCGCCGCACCCACGTCTCGACGTCGATCCCGTCGACGGACAAGCCCCTCGGGGGATTCGCGTGGCCCTGCTCGTGCACGTAGATCTCAAGTGCAGCAAAAGATTTCTCCCACAGCGTGGTTCGGGCATCGAGCGTCCACCCGGGAAGATCTTCGAGCCGTCTCTTACGATCAGCCGGAAGGGCCGCCCACTTGCTGCGCTGTTTACCGACCCACTTCCCGAGGCGGTACTCGTCGTCGCACACGTAGTCGTCGCGGATTTCGGCAGAACCATGCACTGTGACGTAATCCCGGAGGTGTCGGTATCCGTCTTCCCATTGATCTGCCTTGGGGTCCCAGCTCCATCGCGGAAGGGCCTCGAGAAGTTGTTGCCTGCTCGCACTCAGACGGCCCTTCGATCTGTGGGTGCGTTGAATTGAGACCCACGTTCCAAGTTTGTGGCCGTCGACCGCGTGTGTCTGCAGTACCGCCGCGTCTCCGTGCTGGTCCACGTACCGTTCCAAGAGACCGAACCAGAACTCCCATGGCTGAGCCGTTTGTTCGACGAGTCGGGCATCGAAGGCTCGGGCGAAATCTTCGCCGACTCGAACGGGCACGTCGAGGTGGATCTTGTTCGGCAGGCGGGGTGTACCGCCGAGTCGGCCCATTTCGCGGCGAAGCGCGTCGATCTGCTCGGCCAGATCATCGTCGTGTGCCCGCAACGCTTTGATGACGTCCCATACCGGTTTGAACGCGGAATCATCCAGTGCCGCCTCGGGGTCCGCGTTGTCGTCGACGAAGACAGGGATGACGATGGTGCCGATCGACTTGTCGCCCGCTTTCCGGATTGCCCTGCCGACCGCTTGGACGATGTCGACTTCGGAGCGGCGCGGGTCGATGAATGCGAGCCCGTCGAGCGTCGGTACATCCACTCCCTCGGCGAGGCACCGCGCATTGGCCAGCAGACCGCGTTCGTCGTCCTCCAGGCGAGTGAGCTGTTGAAGCAACACGTGGCGCGCACCGGCCGACATCTCCCCGGAAGTATGGGTCGACCACAGACTGCCGGACGGGCGCTCGACGTCCGGCATCCACTCGATGACCGAGGGCATGTCCGCGGCGAAGGTCCGGGCACGAGCCACCCGAGAATGAAAGCTGATGACTCGCCGGAGATCGTACGTGCGCATCGCTTTCGCCAGCCCGATCTGTCCAGCGAGTAAACGTGCATCCGTGACGTCTGCGCCCGAGCGGGACACCAGAGTGCCGTTCTCCGCGTAGTTGCGGTAGGTGGCGTCGTCGACACCGACAATCGCTACTTGGTAGTCGGTGAGAAGGTCACGGCTGATCGCTTCGCTGAAACCGAGTCGGTGGAACACTTTTCCAAAGGTTGTCTCGTCGTCCATAGAGGCGACTTCGAGATCGACATCGTTCGCGGCCTTGATGATTCGACCAGTGAAGTATCGGGGTGTGGCGGTCATGAAGAGCCGGCGGTCCGCCTTGATCCGATTTCCGTCGAGCACAGTCGAGAAGGCCGACGACTGCTGACCAGTACAACGGTGCGCCTCATCGGCTATCACCAAATCGAACGGCGGCACGTCGGCGAGCGCGAACGCCTCGGCGATCTGCGGGGAGGACTGATAAGTACACAACACGACACGTCGGCCTGACTGCCTGCGCAGGAATTCGGCGATACTGACGGGATCCGTCGTGACCGGTAGCCCGAGTTCGCTCACGCTCTCGATCGGACTGTCCTCGGTACGTGACACGGTCTCGTCGGAGCACACCGGTAACAACTCGACTGGCGCCTGAGTCTGCCACACCCGCATCGTCTGCTTCAGAAGCGAGAGTGACGGGACCAAGATCAGCGTGCGGCGTGCGTCGAGCGCCGAGCTGATGAACTGCGCGGTGAGCGTCTTTCCGGTCCCGCACGCCATGATCAGTTGCCCGCGATCAGCGGCGTCGAACCCTGTGACCACGGCATCGATTGCTTCGCGTTGATAGTCGTATGGCCGGACAGGTTTCCGTGGTGGCGAAGGTTGCAACGCCGTGGGGTCAGACGGCCACTCGACGTCGGCGGTGACCAGATCGCTGAGGCCCAGGAGTCCGACCGGCTTCTCCTGGGCGTCGATGGTGCGCCGAGCGTTGGGGCTGAGCCTGTCGGTCGTGGCGATCAACAACCGAAACGAGAACGCAGCCCGCGAGGACTCGGACAGGAACGTGTCAACATCAGCCTTCGTGACGGAGTACTGCTCGCCGTAAGCCTTGGCTTGAACCGCCCACAGCCGCCCCTCCTGATCCTCCGCAACCAAGTCGATGCCCGCGTCCGCACCCCACCGTCCAGGCCAGTCTTCCCAAAGCCAGACACGTCGGAGAGTACTGCGATACTGAGGATCGTTCGTCAAATACCAAAGACACACGTCTTCGAACTGCCTACCCCGCACGCGAGGATCCGCAGAACACGCAGCGAGAAGATCGGTGAAGGCGAACATGGTGAGGGAAGGTACCCCGGGCCACCGACAATCACGACGCACTC
The DNA here is from genome assembly GCA_049650605.1 of Rhodococcus sp. (in: high G+C Gram-positive bacteria). GTDB lineage: Bacteria > Actinomycetota > Actinomycetes > Mycobacteriales > Mycobacteriaceae > Rhodococcoides. Next base: position 167,745 of record JBASAM010000027.1, read on the forward strand.
TGGGCACGCGTTCAGGGGCAGAATGTCATCAGAGACGCGGAACGGGCACGTCCTTTTCCGGTCCGAATGGTGATGGTGCAGACTCGCTCTGCCCGTGGGATTGATGCGTCGACTGGCTCGGTCGGGTGGCACGCTGGTCACCATGACCGATCGCGCCGACGACGAACCGTGGTACTTCACCGATCTGTTGACGGATGTGTCGGCAGGGGAGTGGGCGGCGGCGAGCACGGGCTCGTTCGACGGCACAGTCACCTCGCTGGTGCCGAACGTGTTCGTGACGTATTCGCGTGTGCTGCACAGCGCGATGCGGACCGAGTCAGGTGTCGATGTCCCCGTGCGGTGGTCCACTGTCGCGGAGGCGCTGGGAGCGGTTCTGCACCAGAGCGTGGCGTGGGGGTCGATGATCGAGGCCGGTGTTCGGCAGAACCTCGGCACCGGGCGCGACACGGTCTGGACCGACAGCCCGAGCGTGGGGCAGATGTCGGAGGGGAAGTCCGAGGTTTGGCGACGATTCTGTCCGATGTCTACGACACCGGACGACCGCAACATGGTTCATTTGTGGTAAACAAATGCGCTTCCTGGGATGTCTGGCGCTTTGGGACTGCGTCGCCAGCTCCGTCGACACCAGAACTAGTGGGTGATCGTTGAGCATGTCTTGTCCCGTAGGCCGTTCGGGGCTCGGACCGTCCGCTAGTCATCTGTGTGATTCGACAATCCCGTCTACGGTAGCTTTTGACAAAGTGTCGCGTTGCCGCAGCAAAGCCTCGACCTGGAGGTGCGTAAGATGGGGCACCGGACCAAGTCCCAGCTTTCGACTAGCCGCTGCTTGGTCAGAGGGCGAGGATGCTCGAGCGACCATGTCAGTGGCGAGTCGGGCGAGGTCGAAGGTCATTACTTGATCCAGGATTATCTCGGAGTGCTTCCGATTGAATGCGGTCGCGAGCGTCCGAAACTCTTCGGCCAGCCCATCACCCCCTGAACGTGACCTCAACTCCAGGCTAAGCCCCGTTCGGAGGATCGACGCTCGGAGAATTGCTTGCTCGAAATTGTCCTGCGATGATTCGAACGGATCCGCAACGCCATCGAGATATTGGAGCAGCCGAAGGTGCAGTAGCCCGAGGCATGAAGCCGCATATACCAATGGACGTCCCTGATCCGCTGATCCGAGAGAGTCTGCGGCCAGTATGGCGCCGTAGTAGTCGCACATCGCTTCTTGCACAACATCGGGACGCTTTACTTTCTCCAGTTGGGCCTCAAAGCGGCGGATGTCATGGTCGAGCTCTTCGTCGGTCAGCCTAAGAGTGGTGTCGTCGTGCACAGCGCTTCCACGGCGAGCGGCTAGCCGGGCGCTGTCTTCAGCTAGAGATGCGGCCATGGCCTGATGTACTTCTTTTTCACTTAGTGCAGCTACTGCGACTGAAATCCCCTCCATGTGTTTGTCGAGAGTGGGTTCGAACTGCTCGCGCAGCTCACCTGCGTTCCCATCTTCGATCGTGACATGGACTAGCTCGTGGCAGAGCGCAAAGCATTCCTGCATCCACGCAACGGTCGTTCGCAGACTGAACTGATCTTCATCCTCCTCTAGTGCCGATTGATTCTCAGATCGGCTTACCATCATCTCCGAGGAGTTCGCCATTGCCGACGCAGCGTCGAAATCACCTCGGATGAAATAACGTTGCCCGTATAACTTGAAGGCGTACGAGTAAGCCACCCGGCTCTCCGCTTCAGCGAACTCGATTCGAGTCAGCCGATTAAACACCTGGCCTAGGTACTGGTCATAAATGAGGTGGCGTCCACCATCTCCGTGCACGCTTGTCGGCCGTGCGAACGGTGAGTGCACTACGTGGAGCTGGGGCGCCGCACTGGTCCCTGGCAGGAGCGGCCACACGCTGTCGATGACGGCCTGGTATCCCTCGATTAGCACCGGCTGGACGCGCGCCTGGCAGTCAGCTCCATAGAGCACCGGCAGCTGCTGCTCGAGCGCGATCACCTAGTTGCCCGAAACGGAGCCGTCAGGAGGTTGAGCGAGCCCGGACTCTCGGTCAAGGGTCTCTAGGATCTTCGCGGCGTCCGATGGGGTGTAACCCTTCAATTCGATTCCGTTATGGACTATGGAAAAAGTTTTTCGCATTTCGGCTCGTGACATGAGCCAGGTCCGAAAGAACGGGTAGCCCGTAGTGGTCAGAAGCACGATTGCCTGCATCACTGACGCCCCGTCGAACGGCCGTGAGGTCGCGATCGAGTCGGAGTCCCATTCCCCTGCCTTGAGGAGCGCTTCTAGGTCATGGCGGTCAGACTCCGGCACACGCACCGCGATTGGAAGATTCATGCACGACATAGTGGCATAGCCTCGGAATTATTTTCTAGTGAGAACAGCATTCGGCCAACCTCTCGCCAAGGTGTCGCGATGGTGCAGCGCGTCCTCGGTACTTACGAGCCTCCGCCGGGGTTGGGCCGCCGGCGTCGAAGCAAATTTTAGAACCCGGCTTAGAGCAACCAATCTGACGTCCGGGTGCGGCTACTCAGCCGGCATGTCGGGCCGATCAGGCAAGTCAAACTGTTGGTCAGCCACCATTAGCGGGTTGAACACCATTTCCAAAACAGCCACCGGATAACCGAGTCGAGCCGTCATGTCACTGACGAAAGATCGCGCGTAGGGGTGGGCCGTAGTGAGCCCCATCCCATATGCGAAACAGTGAGCGGCGTCCGGATCAACGGTAGTGTCGCCATCTCGAAGACCCCAGTATGCGACAACGTCAAAACCTATCGACCACACAACTTCGGCGTCCTGGTCGGAGTCAGACTCCTCGACCTCAGCATCGGACGCTACGACACCGCGTATAGGGACTGCCCCGGCTTTGGTTGACATCTGATCTGTGAGGATCGCTTCTCACGGTGGAAGGATGTTCCCCATGCCGAAAGCATTCCCCGAGGAGTTCCGCCGCGACGTCATCGCTGTCGCACGCAAAGGCGAGGCTCCGCTGCGTCAGATCGCGAAGGACTTCGGAATCTCCGAAGGTTGCCTGCACCGCTGGCTCAAGATCGCCGACCGTGACGACGGCGTCGAACGCGGCACCGCCGCCAAGGCGGGCCTCGACGAGTCCGCCGAGCTGCGAGAAGCCCGCAAACGGATCAAGCTGCTCGAGCAAGAAGCCGAGGTCATGCGTCGCGCGGTTGCCTCCTTGTCCCGGGACGTCAACCCAAAATGATCTACCCGCTGGTCCTCGAGCTTGCTGGCGACGGAGTTCCCGTCACAGTGACCTGCCGGGTTCTCGGTTTCTCCACCCAAGCGTTCTACAAGTGGAAGAAACAGCCAGTCACGCAACGAGATTGGGATGATGCGCATCTGATCAACATTGCTCGTGAGATCCACGCCGACGACCCCGCATTCGGCTACCGCTTCATCGCCGACGAGCTACCCGACCGCGGCATCACCGCGTGCGAGAACCGGGTCGCGCGGTTGTGCTCACAAGAACGCATCTGGTCGGTGTTCTCGAAGAAGCGCGGCCTGAACAGGAAGGCCGGGCCACCGGTCCACGATGACCTCGTCGACCGTCAGTTCACCGCACAGGCCGCGGACGAGGTGTGGCTGACCGACATCACCGAACACCGCACCGACGAGGGCAAACTGTATCTCTGCGCGATCAAGGACGTCTGGTCGAACAGGATCATCGGCTACTCGATCGACTCCAGGATGAAGGCCTCGCTGGCGGTGTCCGCATTGGATAGTGCTGTGGCGCAGAGAGGCTCGGTGGAGATTATCGTTCACTCGGATCGCGGTAGCCAATTCCGATCCAGGAAATTCGTACATGCACTGTCGCGCAACGGGTTACGAGGTTCCATGGGGCGGGTCGGGGCGTGCGGTGACAACGCCGCGATGGAGTCGTTCTTCGCACTCGTGCAGAAGAACGTCCTCGACCGCCAGCGGTGGTCGACCCGCGAGCAACTACGGCTGGCGATCGTGACCTGGATCGAGAAGACCTATCACCGCAAACGCCGTCAACGACGCCTCGGCAAGCTCACTCCGATCGAGTTTGAGACAATCAACCGGACCGCACACGCGGCCTGAATCACTCAACCCCACGAGTCAACTGAACTCGGGGCAGTCCCCACCGACCCCACACCGGCATCGGCGGACTCTCACCCATCGACCGCCTCACCGTGCACGACCTCCCTGGCAAGAACAGCTAGGGCGGGCGACTGGGTGCACTTGACGAACCACTTCCGACGAAAAAGCACACGCAACTATATCGTTGGAGTCGCGAACACGACACAATGGGCGAATGCACATCGTGAGAGTCGCCCTCGGCGCCATCGCCAGGAGAGGCGCAGGTGTCATTGCGCCAAGTTTGGCAACACTCAAGGGTCCGGTCGAGCAAGATTTCCTTGGTCGGCATATCGACAAAGTTCGGTCCAAGAACCAAGCCCGCAGCTTTTTTGACGCTGGTTCTACCGTGCCAGCATTACTCGCAGGCTTGCTTGCCGGAGACGACCGACAGTTCGTGGCAGACGCAGATGCACTGCAGAAGATGCTCACGGCGACGATGAGCAGATCAAGCAACGCCAGCGACTGCGTCACAGCACTAGTCCAAGCACAGGACCAGCCAGGGCAACCGAACCACATCACGATGCTCAAACTCGACGCGAACGTTGAGGCGGCACGCCGCGATATGTTTAACGGTGTCATCAGTCTTACGGTGCTCTCCGATCTCTTGCCTACACCACGTGACCTTCAAAAGGCGTTGTCCTGGCCGGACCCACGGCCGGACAGCGACGTTTTAATGGTTGACACGAACGCCGCCAACGCACAGTACTTTGAGAACGCTTACGACGTTCGGGTTAGTCCCAAGTCAGCCGAGGCCGAGGGCGGAGTTAGAGCGGCAATCATCGAGAACGTCCCACAAAGCCAGCTTTCGCAGGCACTGCAGGAGGCTTCCACGCTGGATGGGCCGGCCGACAAGGTACTTCAAACTCTTTCCGGAAAGTACCCATCGCTTGCACCGTCCGCGCAGAGTTTCGGTACGGCGAACCGGCCTGCTGGCGTCATCCGTCTTAACAAAATCTCTGCGCAGCCCGTTGTGTGGCGGGCTGACGGTGTCGAACTCAGGGTCCCCGCCCACCGAGCCGCAGACGTCACCGTAACCTCCGACGGGAACGGCTTCGTACTAAGCATTCGCGTTGACACGCAACCCCAAGCGGGAACCTAGAGGGCGGTGTCGGTGGCCGCACCTACGATTCTAAGTATGACGAGCAAGGCTCTAACACTTGACTTAGCAGAACTCTCGCGCCTTGGAGGCGAGGTTCTCCGCTTGAAAGAGCGGGGGTGGACGGTCACCGACGGTGTTGGAAGCATGAAGGTGGCGATGGCCTCAGTCCCCGATCCGGTTACAGCTCTCGAACAACTGACGGCGCTGCTCGAAGCCTCCCTGAACGTAGAAGCCGTCGGACTGCGCGCCGGGTCACAATTCACGATCCGGCTCGTGAACGGGATTCCCGAGATTGTTGACTTTCCGACCGCAGATCCCCGCGAGCTTTTCGACGAGCAAGCGGATCAAGCTTTGGCGCTAGAAGCTTTAGATGGAAGCGCCGATGCCGCCCTGCAGTTGCCGATGGACTGGAAGATTTCCGGGACGTTTTCCCTCGCACAGGCGATCGACATACCTTCCGACGCCACTGTGACAGTCTCGCTGCACTCCGCGACCATCACAGACTACATACTTGGCATGGATTCTCTACACATCCGGCAACTACTGCCTGACAAGCGATACAGGGTGTTCGTCGCACTCGACACGCCCGACACTGTTCAATGTGGCCTGTTGGTTCTTGTCGGTATGCCGGTCCGCCCGCACCCCTCGCTGGTCGAGTTGGAGCTTGTCAAGCTGCTGGATGGCGAAGTCCACCACGAGCACTTTCCACCTGCCGGGGCTCTGGTCAGCCATGCGTACTCGCACGTTCCTCAGATATGGTCGAATGCAGTCGTGCATATTAATTCCCTTATGGTACAACAGATTTGGCGCTCTCTTGCGTCTAAAGAGCGGCGTGGGAGCGAAGGTATCATCTTGACCTTCGCTGGCTACAAAAACTCCTCTTTCGCCCTGCTCAACCAATCCTGGACGAAGTTTCAGGTGAGAGAAGCCCTGGCTCTGAGAGACTGGGCGTTACACGACCTCAGCCCAGACCGCCTGCTGGCGGTGCGCCAGATCGTAAGTCTGTACGACGACACATCGGCCCCTTTCGCGCACGCTGCCGACATCCAGGCAAGCGCCGAGATGGTTTACATCGGTTTGCGGAGCGACGCGGTCGCTGAGGCCGTCAAAGGTGCGCGAGAAGCACACGCACAAGCGCAGGAAGCAGCACGCCAAACCGTCAAAAACGCCACCGAAATGCTGAAGGGCGCGAGCGAGCGTTCCTTGGCTGCCCTTGTCGCAGTGGGGGCCGTGCTGATGGCGAACGCAGGTAGAGTGCTCCCCGACGATATCGGTCGGCTACTCATAGTGCTTGTAGCGCTGTTCCTCTGCGCCTTGGCGATCGCCTCAGCACTGCTCGAAGGACCGCTGCTAGCACTACCAGCGAGGAAGCTCAGGGACGATTTGGCCCACCAGGGAGGTTTGTTGACCAGCGAACAACGAGCGGCGGTCAACCTCTTACCAAGCCTGGTCTCAGCACGAAAACGGATCGTGATTATGCGATGGGCTGTTCCGATCACTTACCTTATCTTTGCAACTCTTCTACTGATTTTTGGTAGCCCCGGGCAGTTCAAATAGCCCTGACGGACCAACGTTTCTCGGAAACGATTGGCGACACCGCAGACACTTCTGACTCCTCTCGCCTCGTGCAGGCTCACCGATCACGCGGAGGGGTGGCCTATCTAGTGAATGGTGACTCCAAACGCGCCGCAATTACGCAGGTCGGAACGTGCCCCAATATGTTTCTCGCTCAAGCGGAAGCGTTAGCCTCTGCGCCAGGTAACACACGACGCGTTCGAAATCTCCGACCCCTGGACTGCCCCGATGACGAGGCTCAGCGAAATTCCCCAACCGCGCTCACCGAAATTCCCCACTCGTGAGCGGTCTTCACTGTAGTGGTTGGCGGGTTCCGGTGGTGGCTTGGCGGAGCTTCTCCGATCTGGCGTTGTGGTCTCGTAGGCGGTAGGAATCGCCGTCGAGGTTGAGTACGACGTGGCATGTCCCCAGTGAACGGGGCCATCTTGTTTTAGAGTCTTGTTGCCCATGAGCTGGGCGGATAGGACGATGGCGAACATGGCTGGACGGAAACGCAACTCTGCCGAGGACATCGTGCGCAAACT
>JBASAM010000028.1:0-21840 GCA_049650605.1 Rhodococcus sp. (in: high G+C Gram-positive bacteria)
GTGGCGTTGGAGAACCCGGCCAACGACCGGCACACCGTCCGAAACACGGGGTACGCCAACCTGCCCGCTTCGAACGCCTCCCGCACGGCGGGGCGTGCGATTCCGGTGAGGTACATCCATTCGGTGACCGTGGACGTCGACACCGCCAACGCCGAGGTGATCTCGGCGATCGCGGACGTTTCGGCGGCTGGGGCGTCGAACACCCCACCCGGCGCGAGCACAGCAGGGCGTCGAGAGGACACATCGACATAGGACACAGCGGAGGTCACGGTGTGCGCGAAGCGCGCCTGGGCGTCGATCTTCGCCGCGACGAGATCATCAACGGATACTGTTGTGCCGCTCACGCATTCACCCCCCCCCGAAGTTCTACCGACCAGGCAATACCAGACCACCCCCCGACGATCTGCCCACAAAGTAGCAAGACCCTCCGACACAATTTCGAACTCCAACAGCGAGATCGACCACAGCGAATTCGCCGACAATGCAGCAGTTTTCACACTGTGGGCGAGGAGACTGTTCACAACCTCGCGACTATGCTGCGTTCATCGAGACTCGCCGACATTGCCCGGCGCGCCGAACCGGGTGTACCAAGCTCGGAGGAGGTCCCCTGTGCCGGACTACGGTTCACACCCGCTGGACCCGACGCCGATACGGCCGTCGGTGGCATCTTCAGCCATTCTGGCGGCCGGGATCGCGCTTGGCGTGGTGGTGGCGATCGTCACGAATACCGAAGGCTACTTGCCTCAGCTGCCGTCCGTTCTCAGCTTCATCGTGTTCGCATGGATGCAGAATGCAACGGACGGCAGGAAGGTGGCCGCAACGGTTCTGGCGATACTCACCTTTCCGCCGTCGCCGTTCATACTTCTGACCGGCGGAATGATCACTGCTGCGTGGATACTCGTCCGACGCCGATCACTGGTTCCCCTGGTCCTTTCCCCCTTCGCCGCGGCGGGAACGCTCGTCGTTCCGGCGCTGGCCTATGACCACTACCCGGATCATGCCGCCGCCCTCGGCTTCGTCATCACGCTTGCAGTGTTGGCGGTGTTCGCCTGGCTGGCAGTCGGCATCGACGCGCTGATCACGAGCCCTCACGCTCCCCCTGTGCCCACGACGCACGGGTATGCGACGCAGTCTCCGGTCTTCGCGGCGTCCTCGTCGACGAAGACCAACAGAGCGGCAATATTCTCGCTGCTCTCCGGGCTTGTGTGTATCGCACCGTTCGCGATCGCCCTCGGCCATCTTGCGCGCTCCCAGATTCATGACACGGGAGATCGGGGTGCCGCGTTAGCTGCCGCCGGACTGATTCTCGGATACATGGAGGCCGCCGCGTACGTCGCATTCCCCGTCATCGGTTTTCTGCAGTCCTCGAACTTGTAGTGCTCCTACGCTCCGATGGTGGGCACGCGCGTGGCCCGGACGTACACCGTTTCACCGCTCTCGAGTCCCAACGCCTCGTTGTCACCGCGGGTGATCTGCGCGAAGAACGATTCACCGGTGGCGGCGCTGCGTAGTTCCACTCGCACTTCGAATCCCAGGTGCACCACCCGGTCCACCGTGGCCCGCAGGACACCAGCGTTGCTCGCGGTGCCGGTCTGCTGTGCACGAGCGAGGTCCGGGGTACGTCCCACACGAATGTCGTGGGGGCGCACCAGCTGTCCGTTCAGCTTGGACACCTCGCCGAGGAACGACATGACGAAGTCGTTCGCCGGACTGTCGTAGAGATCACGAGGAGCTCCGACCTGCTCTATCCGCCCCTTGTTCATCACCGCGATTCGGTCGGCGACGTCGAGCGCCTCCTGTTGGTCGTGGGTGACCAAGACCGTGGTCACGTGCACGTCGTCGTGGAGTCGACGCAGCCACGTCCGCAGATCCGCGCGCACTTTGGCATCGAGGGCACCGAATGGTTCGTCCAGCAACAACACTCGCGGCTCGACGGCCAGGGCGCGCGCGAGGGCCATACGCTGACGTTGGCCGCCCGACAACTGTGACGGGAACCGGGCCTGGAAGCCCGACAGCCCGACGATCTCGAGGAGTTCGTCGACCCGGGACTCGATTTCGGCCTTCGGACGCTTGCGGATCTCGAGGCCGAATGCAACGTTCTTCCGAACGGTCAGATGCTTGAACGCGGCGTAATGTTGGAAGACGAACCCGATGTCGCGCTTCTGCGGGGTCACCGTCGTGACGTCGTCCCCCGCGATGATCACCGCACCGGCATCCAGGTTCTCGAGACCGGCGATGGAGCGCAACAACGTCGATTTCCCCGACCCGCTGGGGCCGAGGAGCGCGGTGAGCGAGCCCGACGGAATGTCGAGCGACACATCGTCGAGAGCCGCGAACTCACCGTAATTCTTTCGCGCTCCACGTACGGAAATCTCGATGCCGACCGTGTCTGCGACGTCCGTGTGCGGATCTGCCGACTGCGACTGCAAAGGTGTGGTCACGGTGCTCATTCCTTGGTTCGCTTGCGATCCAGCGCCGTCATCAGCAACAGAACGACGACGGCGACGGCCATGAGAAGTGTCGAGGCGGCGTAGGCGCCGGGCTGGTTGAAATCTTCGTACCGCGCGTTCACCAGTAGCGTCAAAGTCTGCGAGATCCCGGGCAGGTTCGTGGAGACGATGATGACTGCTCCGAATTCACCCAGCGCCCGCGCGACGGTGAGGACGACTCCGTACGTCAAACCCCATCGGATGGCCGGAAGGGTGATGCGCCAGAACGTCTGCCACGAGGTCGCCCCCAGCGTCGACGCGGCTTCTTCCTGCTCCTGTCCGATTTCGTGCAGAACGGGTTCCACTTCGCGCACCACGAACGGCAGCGTCACGAATATCGTCGCCAACACCATGCCTGGCAGCGCGAAGATCACCGTGATTCCCCACTCCGCGAGGAATCCGAACCATCCGCCCGCACCCCAGAGCAGAATCAGGGAGACGCCGACGATGACGGGTGACACGGCGAACGGGAGATCCACGACGGCCTGCACTATGCCCTTGCCGCGAAAGTTGCCGCGCGCCAACGCCAACGCCGTCACGACGCCGAACACGACGTTCAGGGGCACCACGATGGCGACGATCAGCAACGAGAGCTGCAACGCGGACTGCGCGGCCGGCGTCGTGATCAGTTGGAAGAATGCGACGATGCCGTTCTCGAACGTTCGATACAGGATCGCACTCAGCGGGAACACCACCAGCACTGCGAGGTAGAGCAGTGCAACGGTGCGGAGGCCGAGGCGGGTACCGGTGGCGAGTTTCATCGCTGTTCCTCCCTGCGTGCCAACCGTGAGCCCGAGACCCGCAGGACGAACAGCACGACGAAGGCGATGAGCAGCAGAACGACAGAGATGGCGGCGGCATCCACCGGTCGATCCGTCTCGATCTGTTCCCGGATCAGCTGGGAGGCAATTTGGGTATCGCCGGGGATGTTGCCGCCGATGAGCACCACCGAGCCGAACTCGCCGAGCGCACGAGAGAACGCGAGCCCCGCCCCCGACAGGATCGACGGCAGCAACACCGGGAGCACGACGCGGCGAAAGATCACCAGGTTGCTCGCCCCGAGCGACGCTGCAGCCTCTTCGACGTCGCGGTCCAGTTCGATCAGCACCGGCTGAACGGCACGCACGACGAACGGGAGCGTGACGAACGCCAGCGCCAGCACCACGCCCGGCTTCGTGGCGTTGAGTGTGATGCCGACGGGACTCATCGGTCCGTACAGCGACAGCAACACCAGCGACGCGACGATGGTGGGCAACGCGAAGGGAAGATCGATCAAAGCGTTGACGATGGCCTTGCCCGGAAAGTCGTCCCGTACCAGGACCCAGGCGATGACGGTGCCCATGACGATGTTGATCAGCGCCGCCGCGAGCGAAACCTGCACGGTGACGCGGAACGTCGCCACGGCGCGGGGGTCGGTCACCGCATCGACGAAGGCCGAGGGTCCGTCGGACAGCGACTTGCTCAGCACCGCCGCCAAGGGCAGCAGCACGATGACGGACAGCCACAGGACGACGGTGCCGAGCGTCAGGGAGCCACCGGGCAGGCCGGAGGCCGGTTTTTTTCGGCTGAGTTGTTTGACGACCATGTCAGCTCGACGCCTCGTAGATCGCGTTGATGGCGCCGTTCTCGCCGAACAGATCGCGGTCCACCGCGCTCCAGCCGCCGAGGTCGTCGATGGTGTCGAGTTTCTGCGGTGCGGGGAAGGTACCGGCGAACTCGGCTGCCACTTCGGGGTCGACGGGCCGGAAGCCGTTCTCCGCCCAGATCTTCTGGCCTTCGGCGGTGTAGAGGAAGTCGTTGAGAGCGTTGGCCTGCTGCAGATTCGAGCTGGAGTTGACCACGGCGACCGGGTTGTCGATGCGGAACGTGCGGTCGGGCACGATGTGCTCGACTGGCTGATCTTGGTTTTCGAGCAACAGCGCTTCGTTCTCGTAGCTCAGCAGCACGTCACCTTGTCCCTGCAGGAACGCCTCTGAGGCCGAGCGGCCGGAATCGGGCTGCACCGGGAAGTGCTTCACCAGCTCGGTCACGTAGTCCAGTCCCGCCTGTCGGTTCTGTCCGGCGTTGCTGATGGCAGAGTACGGGGCCAGCAGATTCCACTTGGCCGACCCCGAGCTGAGCGGACTGGGGCTGATCACCGAGACGCCGGGCCGGAGCAGGTCTTCCCACGTGCGGATGTTCTTCGGGTTGCCGGGCCTGGTGACGATGGATACGACGGACCCGAACGGAATTCCGCCGTAGGCGTTGTCCTTCCACCCTTCGTCGACCTTGCCGGCGTCGACCAGCCTGGTGACGTCCGGTTCGACGGAGAAATTGACGATATCCGCGGGCGCGCCGTCGGCCACCTTGCGGGACTGGTTCCCGGACGGGCCGTAGTCGGCGTTGATGGTGACGTTCTCGCCGTCCTCGGTGGCACCGAAGGCCTCGCCTACCGCGTCCCACCCGTTCTTGGGGACGGCGTAGCCGACCAGCGTCAGGGACGGTCCGGTGGTGGTAGCGGCGCTTTCACCGACGGTGTCGGACGAGCCGGGCGAGCACGCGGTCAGAGCGAGGGACGCGCTGACCGCGAGGGTGGCGAGTAAGGCCGGGGCGCGCAGGATGGAAACGCGACGTGATGTGAACACGAGTGACCTCTCGGAAAGCACGGCCGCGGGGCGAGCACGGCCGTGCACGATAGAAGAAAAGACAACGACTGTCGGGGCGCGTTCCACGACGGCGGCGGAACGCGGTTACGGGTCAGCGACAGTCGACGTCGGCTACCGCGAGCATGCCGACAGCAATCAACGCCAGTTCATGGCGGATCGGGTGAGCAGTTGCCTCGGGCACACGCGAGAATTTAGCAGAAGTACGGCTTCGAACCGCTATCGCGTGAGGAGCCAGGCCACGACGACGAGGACGATCAAGGCGATCAGGGCGAGCGTGACTCGTGAGCGGGGCAACAGTTTCACTTCTCTCGTGCTCGTGCGGTGTCTGGAACGTCTGTTTCGCGAATGGGGGGATTCCGACGCGGCCACCGTCGACGGGCATCGAACAACGTGGACAGGAAAATGTCCACCAGATAGGCGGTGAGTGCGGCAGCGGGTACGACCACCAGCAGTACGACGGCGACCTGCGGCACGAACTGCAGACCGGCGATCCAGAGTTCGACTCCGTCCCACCAGTCGGCCACTGCGTTCACGACGTCGACCCTATCTCTCGACTCCACCAGTTGCCGCAGTCACAGGTGGACTGGCGCGGCCCTGCCAACCATGATGGGCGCATGAGCCCGTTCGACGAACAGTCCGTGGTGCCCCGTGTCGCCAGTGCCGAGGAGGCCGCCTTCGGCGCGACCAACACAGACTCGGAGGACGAAGGCGGCGCACTCGAGTCCATTCCCGGCGCGGGTCACGGGTGGCTGCCCCACCGTTCATCGTTCCCGCCCATCGACGATTACGCGTTTCTGTCGGATTGCGAGACAACTTGCCTGATCGCGCGCAACGGCTCGGTCGAATGGATGTGCCTTCCCCGACCCGATTCACCCAGCGTGTTCGGTGCGGTGCTCGACCGCGGCGCCGGCCACTTCCGAATCGGTCCCTACGGGCAGAACGTGCCGGCGGCGCGCCGCTACCTGCCGGGTGGCCTGATCGTCGAGACGACGTGGCAGACGGAGACCGGATGGCTCGTCATCCGTGACGCGATGGTCATGGGCAAATGGCACAACACCGACGAGCGGTCCAAGACCCATCGCCGGGCGCCGTCCGACTGGGACGCCGAGCATTGCCTGATCCGCAGCGTCAAGTGCGTCAGCGGAACGGTGGAGCTCGAGATGACGTGTGAGCCCGCGTTCGACTATCACCGCAAGGCCGCCGTCTGGGAGTACACCGGCGACGTCTACGAGGAAGCCACGGCCACCGCCACCCCGGGTGACGGCTCCGAACCGACGCTCAAGCTCACCACCAACCTGCGACTCGGGTTGGAAGGGCGCGAGGCTCGCGCCCGCACGCGCATGGTCGAGGGCGACAACGTGTTCGTCGCGCTGTCGTGGTCGACGCTCGAACCTCCCAAGACGTTCGAGGAGTCCGCCAAGAAAATGTGGCAGACCGCGGAGTGTTGGCGCCAGTGGGTCACCATCGGACGTTTCCCCGACCATCCGTGGCGTGGGTATCTCCAGCGCAGCGCTCTCACGCTGAAGGGTCTGACCTACGCACCGACCGGGGCACTACTGGCCGCGAGCACTACGTCCTTGCCGGAAACCCCGGGTGGAGAACGGAACTGGGACTACCGATACGCCTGGGTACGCGACTCCACCTTCGCTCTGTGGGGTCTCTACACCCTGGGCCTCGACCGTGAGGCCAACGACTTCTTCTCCTTCATCTCCGACGTCACCCGCGGACCCGACGGCGAGCCCGTACCTCTGCAGGTGATGTACGGCATCGGCGGCGAACGCACGCTCGAAGAGCAGGAGCTCGATCATCTGACGGGGTACGACGGTGCGAAGCCCGTCCGCATCGGTAACGGCGCCTTCGATCAGATGCAGCACGACATCTGGGGCACGATGCTCGACTCGGTGTACCTGCACGTCAGATCCCGCGAGAGCGTTCCGGAGTCGCTCTGGCCGTTCCTCAAACGGCAGGTCGAAGAGGCGATCGAGCATTGGCGGGAGCCGGACCGCGGTATCTGGGAGGTCCGCGGCGAGCCCCAACACTTCACGTCGTCGAAGGTGATGTGTTGGGTCGCCCTCGATCGCGGCGCCAAACTCGCCGCGTTGCACGGTGAGCAGGCCTACGCAGACCAGTGGAACGCCGTCGCGGAGGAGATCAAGGCCGACATCCTCGCCAACGGTGTCGACTCACGTGGGGTGTTCACGCAGCGATACGGGGACGATTCACTGGACGCGTCGCTGCTGCTGGTGCCGTTGCTCCGGTTCCTGCCCTCGGACGACGAGCGCGTGCGCGCCACTGTGCTGGCCATTGCGGACGAACTCACCGAAGACGGATTGGTTCTGCGCTACCGCGTCGACACCACGGACGACGGGCTGTCCGGCGAGGAAGGCACGTTCACCATCTGCTCGTTCTGGCTGGTGTCGGCGTTGGTCGAGATCGGCGAACTGCATCGCGCGAAACGTCTGTGCGAGAGGCTGCTGGGATTCGCCAGCCCGCTGAAGCTGTACGCGGAAGAAATCGACGCCAAGACCGGCAGGCACTTGGGCAATTTCCCGCAGGCATTCACACACCTGGCACTGATCAACGCAGTGGTGCACGTCATCAGAGCGGAGGAGGCGGCCGAGACGGGCAATTTCCAGCCCGCTCATCACTCCAACTGATCAGGCCGGTCGGATCGACGGAGCAAGACGTCGGGCAAACCGACGATGTCGTAGGTTGCCGACGCGATAGCGATACCGGCGGCATCGAGGTCTCTCAAGATGTCGCGGCTCATCCGATCCTTGATGGCGCGCACACCTCGATGCGGAACCAGGAAGCGGACCGACAGTTCCAGCCAGTTGTCGGTGATGCGGACGTACACCGACGGCTCGAGCGAAGTCTCCGACAGCGCGTAACGGGATCGCATGGATTCGATCGAGCGATCCGCGGCCTCGTCCCCGACGACGGCATGCTCGCGGGCAGCGCCGAGGAGAATGTCTTCTACTGCCTGACGGTCGTCCCGATAGGAGATCGGAATGACGATCTCCTCCCACAAATAAGGGAAATCGCGGCTGTAGTTGTAGACCGGTTCGCTGAAAATGACACCATTGGAGACGGTGACCAGACGGCCGGTGTATTGCCGGGAATTGACCCACACGGCCGGGTCGCTGGAGGCGACGGACGGCGGTTGGCCCATCTCCATGATGGTGGTCTTGAGAAATCCGAGCTTGACGACGTCACCGCGCACCCCGCCGAGCGTGATGCGGTCACCCACTGCGAACGTGTCACCTCGCAGAATGACGAAGTACGCCGCCAGTGCGGTGATCACCTGCTGCAGCGCGAAGGCAAGTCCGGCACTGACCAGACCGAGGCCCGTGGTCAGATCCGTCCCCGGCGTGATCCAGATGGAGAAGATGCCCAACGCAAGGACGATGGATGCCAACACCTGCGCACCCTGACGGGCCCAGAACCGTCGAGTGTCCCCCACTGCCCCGCCGAGAAGCTTACGTGTCAAGGCCATCGCGAAGTACCGAATGAGCAGCACCACCGCTATCAGAAGCCCGGTGAAGAGGAGCTTCACACCGGTAGTGGTGCTGACGCCGACGAGCGTCACCCCGAAGATCTCGACTGCACCCGATGCGACCGTGTTCACCATGACCGAACAACTACCCGTAGCGCACCCGGCGGAAACTCCAGATGTTCTAGGAGCGGCCGAGACTCAGCCGTAAAGCGTTGGCCCACAATCGGGTTGCCACCTGAACGAGATCCTCCGACGAGTGCGTCGGCGGCTCGCCCAGCGACGGTTCCACCACGAAGTGAGTGAAGGCGAGGCGAGAGATCATCCCGGACAGCGCCAGTGACGCGAGAAACGCGTCGACACCTGCATCCGCCAGCCCGCGCGCCTGAAGGTCGGCGATACTGCGACCGTTGCGGCGGACGAAGGCATCGGCCCGATTGCGTCGCAACCGCCGGAACCGCGCATCCACCGCAGCCACCTGCTCGAGCAGTTCCATCAACTTCGCGTTGCGCTCGTACGCGTCGAGATACGCCCGGTTGCTCGCCTCGATGATCGCCACGGGGTCTCCGTCGCCGGGGACGTGCGAGGTTCCGGGATGCATCATGTCGTCCTGAGACACCTCCAGAACGGCCGCGAAAACCTCTTCTTTGCCGGCGAAGTACGTATAGAAGGTCCCCGATGAGCAGCGGGCTTCGGCGGTGATGTCGACCAGCCTCGCGTCCAGATATCCGTCTCGCTCGAAGACCACGCGCGCGGCCGCAACCAGTGCGGCCCGCGTGCGGATACCGCGAGCAGTTACCGGCGGAGTTCGGAGCAGGTCGGCGTCGGCGAGCGACGGAGCGTCCTCGGACGGCCGCTCCTCCGACCCCGCGTCCACTACTTCTTCGACTTGTCCGCGGACGAGTCGGTCGACAGCGCAGCCACGAACGCCTCTTGCGGCACGTCCACTCGACCGATGGTCTTCATCCGCTTCTTACCGGCCTTCTGCTTCTCCAGCAGTTTGCGCTTACGGCTGATGTCGCCGCCGTAGCACTTGGCCAACACGTCCTTGCGGATGGCTCGGATGTTCTCGCGCGCAATGATTTTCGATCCGATTGCCGCCTGGATCGGAATCTCGTACTGCTGGCGTGGAATCAGATCCTTGAGTCGGGTGGTCATCTTGTTGCCGTACGCGCCCGCCGCATCCGCGTGCACGATGGCCGAGAACGCGTCCACGGCCTCGCCCTGCAACAGAATGTCGACCTTCACCAGGTTGGCCGACTCCTCGCCGATCTCCTCGTAGTCGAGGCTCGCGTAACCCCGAGTGCGGGACTTGAGGATGTCGAAGAAGTCGAAGATGATCTCCGCCATCGGAATCGTGTAGCGCAGCTCGACGCGAGTCTCGGACAGGTAGTCCATCCCACCGAGCTCACCGCGGCGGTTCTGGCACAGCTCCATGATCGAGCCGATGAACTCGCTGGGCGAGATGATGGTGCACTTGACCATCGGTTCGAAGACCTCGCGCGCCTTGCCCTCGGGCCAGTACGACGGGTTGGTGACGATGTGCTCCGAGCCGTCGTTCATCTCGACGCGATACACCACGTTCGGCGAAGTCGAGATCAGGTCGAGGCCGAACTCCCGTTCGAGACGCTCGCGGGTGATCTCCATGTGCAGCAGTCCCAGGAATCCGCAGCGGAAGCCGAATCCCAACGCGACGGACGTCTCGGGTTCGTACGTCAGTGCAGCGTCGTTGAGCTGTAGCTTCTCGAGCGCATCACGCAAGTCCGGGTAATCCGATCCGTCCACCGGGTACAGCCCGGAATAGACCATGGGCCGCGGCTCGCGATAGCCGGTCAGGGCTTCCGTAGCGCCGTTCTTCGCGCTGGTCACCGTGTCGCCCACCTTGGACTGACGCACGTCCTTGACGCCGGTGATGAGGTAGCCCACCTCACCGACACCGAGGCCCTTGGTCGCTTTGGGATCGGGTGAAACGATGCCGACCTCGACCAGCTCGTGCGTCGACCCGGTCGACATCATCGTGACCTTTTCGCGCGGCAGAATGCGACCGTCGACGACGCGCACGTAGGTCACCACGCCGCGGTAGGCGTCATAGACGGAGTCGAAGATCATCGCGCGCGCCGGGCCGTCCGCGTTGCCCACC
This sequence comes from Rhodococcus sp. (in: high G+C Gram-positive bacteria), assembly GCA_049650605.1. Lineage (GTDB taxonomy): Bacteria > Actinomycetota > Actinomycetes > Mycobacteriales > Mycobacteriaceae > Rhodococcoides. Next base: position 10,768 of record JBASAM010000028.1, read on the forward strand.
GGCGCCGGCACCTGGCGCACGACCTCGTCGAGCAGCGCCTCCACACCCATGCCGGTCTTTCCCGACACGCGCAGGACGTCGTCGGGCTCGCATCCGATGATGTGCGCGATTTCCCCGGCATACCGATCGGGATCTGCAGCGGGGAGGTCGATCTTGTTCAGCACCGGGATGATCGTCAGATCCTTCTCCAGCGCCAGGTACAGGTTGGCCAGCGTCTGGGCCTCGATACCCTGCGCGGCGTCGACCAGCAGCACCGCGCCTTCGCACGCCTCGAGGGCGCGCGAGACCTCGTACGTGAAGTCCACATGGCCGGGGGTGTCGATGAGGTGCAGAACGTGCTCGGTGTCCCCCACCTTCCACGGCAACCGCACGTTCTGCGCCTTGATGGTGATGCCGCGCTCGCGCTCGATGTCCATGCGGTCGAGGTACTGAGCGCGCATCGAACGGTCGTCGATGACGCCCGTCAACTGCAGCATGCGGTCTGCCAGCGTCGACTTGCCGTGGTCGATGTGGGCGATGATGCAGAAGTTACGGATCCGCGCGGGCTCCGTGAACGTCGTGTCAGCAAAATTGGCGATGGGGTACTCCTGAGATACGGCCGTGGTGGCCTACAGAATATCTGCACGTCACGCTGGGCCGACGGCCGGGCGGTAGGGACGTCGTGCAGCGAACCGGCCTCGGTAATCTCGACACATGGCAACGTTGGGGTCGATAGGTAAGAAGCTGGGACGTCTCGCGGTGGCGGAGGGCCCACGGTTGTTCCGTCAGCTGCAACGGTCCGGTGCGCTGGACAAGGTGACGCAATCCCTCCAGTCCCGAGCCGGATCGAACACCGCAGCTCAGTCGGCACCCGCCGGTCGACCGGTGTCGTCCACGTCCGTTCCCACCGCGATGCGGGCGCGGCGGATCGAGTATTCCCCCGCACTGGACGGATCTGCCGACCCCGGCGAGGTCGTGTGGACCTGGGTGGCCTACGAGGACGACCCCTCGCAGGGCAAGGACCGGCCGGTCCTCGTCGTGGGCCGCGACGGCTCGACCCTGCTCGGGTTGATGTTGTCGTCCCAGAGCAAGCACGACGGCGACCGCGACTGGCAGGGCCTGGGAACGGGGCCGTGGGACGCGCAGGGGCGGCCCAGCTGGGTTCGCCTCGATCGCGTGTTGGACGTTCCCGAAGACGGGATCCGGCGCGAAGGCGCAATTCTGCCCCGCGACCGCTTCGACCAGGTGGCACAACGGCTGCGATCCGACTTCTCCTGGCACTGAACTCAGGTCACAGTCGATCGACGGCGTTCTTCGCCTCCAGCAGTGACAGTCCGGTTCGCTCGCGGAGGAGCTTGATCGCGGCGATCGCCTGTCCGTCGTTCTTCAGTGCCGTGAGGCGTGGAACGAGGTCGTCCCACTGCATCGGACCCGACCGAGGAGACTCGCCGCGTTCCAGGGACTCGACCGCCACCTTCGCGTCGCGCAGTCCGGCGCCCGTTCGCTCGCGGTAGATCTTGATCGCCTGAATCTTTTTGTGGTCAGCCAGCAGTCGATGGATCTCGGCGCGAGAATCCTCGTTCAGGCCGACCGTCCCGATCTCGCCGAAGGACGTGGACATCCTGGATGCGGCGCGTCCGAGATGTCGGAACGCGAAGACGGCAGCGACAAGAACGATCAGGGCGACGAGGAACCATCCGGTGGCCGACATGACCTCCAGTGAACCACTGGGATCGGGCCGCCGCGAGAGGTCGAGCACCGGTCGGGTCACGGCCACCTCTGGCGCGCACCCGCGCCCCGGTGCTACCGTGACGCTGCGGATGTGATTCTCCGCCCACCTCTCTCCCCTTTTTCACGGGCGCCACATCCTGCGTCACATTCCTTCGAACCATCCGCACTGGTAGTGCGTTCACTGTGACCCTCACGCATTCCCCGGACTCCCTCGACATCGTCAGCGGAGCCCTGTCCCATCTCTCCCACCGCGCCCGAGCGCTCGATACCGGTCCGCTCGAAGAACCTGCGCTGCACATCTTCTCGCACTTGGCCGTGCCACCGGATGCGGTGATCTCCCATCGACGCTCTCTCCCCGCCTATCAAGGCGCCACTCTCGTTCTCGCCGTCGAGGCGTATGCCGACGATCATTCCGGGACAGCGACATCGACTGCCGCACAACGGTGGTCGTCGGTAAGCGGTCACGAGAGGCATCATGACGATCTCGTCGCCATGCTGCGCTCGTGCCGTCGCGGCGGCAGTTGCCGCGGCGTACCGGTCGAGTATCGATCGGTGGACGTCGGTCCTGCGTCGACGATGTCCGTCCCGGTGTTCGGACTGCTCGACACCCACTCGCCGGGTGGGACCCCGGTGGCGGTCGCACTCCACATCCCGGACCCGGCGCACCAGGCGCCACTGCAGATCGAGGTCGTCTGCGGCGACCGCGCGGCGGGCGCAGAGGTCCTGGACGGCATCGTCGCGCTCATGAGTGACCACGACATCATGCGTGGGCAGGTATTGACGCTGGGCGGCGGCAGTGGACGGAGCAACGGCCTCGTCGGATTCATGACACGACCGGCCGTCGCGGCAGCCGACCTGATCCTGCCCGACGGCACACTCGAGGCGACGTCGCGTCATCTCGTCACCGTCGGGTCCACGGCGGAGCGACTGCGTGCGGCCGGCCAGCACGTGGGCCGCGGAATACTCCTGTACGGTCCGCCGGGAACCGGTAAGACCCACACCGTCCGACACCTGCTCGGACTCGTGCCGGACAGCACCGTGATCGTGTTGACCGGTTCCGCGATGCGGCACATCGCGGAGGCCGCGGCCCTTGCGCGGCGGCTGGCGCCGTCGGTCGTCGTCGTCGAGGACGTCGACCTCATCGCCCGCGAGCGCGAGGAGACGGGTGCGAACTCCCTCTTGTTCGCGCTGCTCGACGCGATGGACGGCATGGACGGCGACGCGGACGTCACGTTCATCCTGACGACCAACAGACCGGACTCGATCGAGCGTGCGGTCCGCGACAGACCCGGACGCATCGACCTCGCGGTCGAGATTCCGTTGCCTGATGCCCACGGTCGCGCACGGTTGGCGGAGCGCTACCTGTCGGCTGTGGACGTGGCAGCCGACCTGACGCCGCTCGTCGACGCGACCGAGGGCGGAACCGCCTCGTACGTGCGGGAACTCGTCCGCCGCTTCGTCGTCGCCGCGATCGAACGCGACGACGACGGCGCACACAGGACGGTGGTCACCGACGGCGACGTCGCCGCGGTGCTTACCGCCTGTGCCGACGAACGTCAGAAACTGACGCGCTCAGTGCTGGGTGGAGCGAGCGTCACGCCAGTCGGGTGATCTCCACGACGACGTCGAGCTCGGTGGATCCGCCACCGGAGAAGATGCCCTTGAGCGGTGGCACATCGGCGTAGTCGCGGCCGATGCCCACCGACACGTGCTGCTCGTTCACCGGAACGGCGTTGGTGGGGTCGTATCCCCACCATGATCCGGTCCAAGACTCGACCCAGGCGTGCGACTGGCCCTCGACCGTGTCGCCCACCGCGGCCTCACTGTTGGGGTGCAGGTATCCCGAGACATAGCGACTGGGAATTCCGACACTGCGCAGCATCACCAACGTGAGGTGCGCGTAGTCCTGGCACACCCCCTTCTTCTCGGTCCACGCCTCCACTGCGGAGGTGTGCACACCGGTGGTGCCGGGAACGTAGGACATCTCCTGGTTCACCCACTCGCAGATGGCGACCACCGCGTCGTACGGGGTCAAGCCCTTCGTGAGCTTCTTGGCGATGGACGCCAGCTGACGATTGATCGGGACGTAGGCGGTGTCGCCGAGCAATTCGTTGTATCGGTCGGTCACGGCCACGTCCGCCAGGTCCGCCCAGTCCAGCGTGTCCTCCGGGGGATCGAACGCGTCGGTCTCCACCACGGACGACCCCGCTACCTCGAGCGAGGTGTGCGGAGCGTGAAGGTCGAACGCCGTGACCGCGGTACCCCAGTAATCGGTGTAGCGGTACGACCTGGTTGCCGGGTCGGTCTCGACGCGGTTCAGGATGACGTTCTGCCTGGTGTCGCTGCGCGGGGTGAGCCGCGCCTCGTTGTAGGACGACGTGACCGGGGCGTCGTAGTTGTATCCGGTCGTGTGGATGACCCTCATCCGCCAGCTCACAGCTCGCCCTCCAATTGTGCTTCGTCCGTACGTGATCCAGCATCGGTCCAAGCCACCCAAGGTGCTGCGTGGAAGTACTGCTGGGAGATGGCCTCGCCGACTTCCCGGCAGATTTCCTGAAGGTTCAGCAGGCGATCCTGCAGATCCTCCAGCAACACACCGGGCCGCAGGAACTCCAGTTCGCTGCGCGCGCGGCCGAGCAACCGCTGTGCCTCGGCGCGCGAACCGACACGGCTGTTGGGCTGGTGGTCGAGACTGTCGAGCGCTCGCTCCGCCTGATTGAGCGCATAGAACACCGAGCGCGGAAAGAGCCGGTCCAGCAGCATGAACTCGAGTACACGTTGCGCGTCCAGGGCGCCACGATAGGTGCGCAGGTAGGTGTCGTGGGCACCTGCCGACCGCAGCACCGTCACCCATGCCGGGGACGACGGACGGTCACCGGCACGGGCCAGCAGCAGACGCACCGTCATGTCCACCCGCTCGACGGATCGGCCGAGCGTGAGGAATCGGTAGCCGTCGTCGCGGCTGAGGGTGGAGTCCGAGAGTCCGGCGAACATGGCGGCGCGCTCCTCGATGAACCCGAGGAATTCGTGCGGGCCGGTTCGCTTGGACGCGCGGATGCGATCACCGAGTGCGTTGTAGGTGGTGTTGAGGCACTCCCACATCTCGGTCGACGTCACTTCGCGCGCGCCACGGGCATTCTGACGAGCGCTGGACAGGGAGTCGACGATCGAGCCGTTGCCCTCCTGAGAGAAGGCGACCAGCTCGGTCAGCGACCAGACGTCGAGGCGCTCCTCGGGAAGCTCGAATCCGAGCACCCGGAGCAGCACGCGAGAGGTGTGGTCCGGATCGACGGTGGCGTCCTCGAGCAGCTGGTGCACCGTGACGTCGAGGATGCGGGCGGTGTCGTCGGCACGCTCGACGTAGCGGCCGATCCAGTAGAGGGATTCGGCGTTACGAGCCAGCATCAGCGAGCACCGTCCTTGCTGTCGGTCGAAAGTTGCTGTTGTTGCTGCTGGATCTGCTGATTGTTCAGCTCGGGACCCTGCTCGGCGGTGGGCGACGCCGGCGGCTCACTGACGATCTCCTCGCCGCCCAGCTCGCGCTCCTCGGACGAGGTCCGGCTCGCCAACACCCAGGTGTCCTTGCTGCCGCCGCCCTGACTCGAGTTCACCACCAACGACCCCTCTGGCAACGCAACGCGGGTGAGTCCGCCGGGAAGCACCCACACGTCGTCACCGTCGTTCACAGCGAAGGGCCGCAGATCGACGTGGCGGGGGGCCAGATGGTCGCCGATCTTGGTGGGCACGGTGGACAGCTGGACCACCGGCTGCGCGATCCAGCCACGAGGATCCGCACGAATCTTCTTGCTGATCGTATTGAGTTCTTTCGGAGTGGCGTCCGGACCGAACACGATGCCGTAGCCGCCGGAACCCTCCACCGGCTTGATCACCAGTTCGTCCACACGATCGAGCACTTCTTCGCACTCGTCGGGCAGCCAGCAACGGAAGGTGTCGACGTTGGCCAGCATCGGCTTCTCACCGAGGTAGTAGTCGATGATGGTCGGAACGTAGGTGTAGGTGAGCTTGTCGTCGCCGACACCGTTGCCGACGGCACTCGAGATGACCACGTTGCCGGCGCGGGCGGCGTTGACCAATCCGGCGACGCCCAGCACCGAATCGGGGCGGAACTGCATCGGGTCCAGATAGTCGTCGTCGATGCGGCGGTAGATGACGTCCACCTGACGCTCACCCTGGGTGGTGCGCATGTAGACGACGTTGTCGCGGCAGAAGAGGTCGCGGCCCTCGACCAGCTCGACGCCCATCAGGCGGGCCAGCAGGGAGTGCTCGAAGTACGCCGAGTTCGCGACACCGGGGGTGAGCACCACGACGGTGGGATCTGCCTCGTTGATCGCGGCCGCGGCGCGCAGCGCGCGAAGCAGGTGCGTGGCATAGTCGCCGACCGCACGCACCCGGTGGCTGGCGAACAGATCGGGGAACACGCGCGCCATGGTGCGGCGGTTCTCCATCACGTAGGACACGCCGGACGGTGACCGAAGGTTGTCCTCGAGCACTCGGAACGTGCCCTCCGCGTCACGGATCAGGTCGATGCCGGCAACGTGGATGCGCACTCCGTTGGGCGGAACGATGCCGAACGCGGCGCGATGAAAGTGCTCGCACGAAGTGACCAGTCGCTTGGGAACCACGCCGTCGCGAAGGATCTCCTGGTCGCCGTAGATGTCCGCGAGGAACATCTCGAGCGCCTTGACGCGCTGCTTGATTCCACGTTCGAGCCTGGTCCACTCGGCTGCGGCGATGACGCGCGGGACCTGGTCGAGCGGGAACGGCCGTTCCTGGCCGGAATGCGAGAACGTGATGCCCTGGTCGATGAAGGCACGCCCGAGGGCGTCCGAGCGCGCTTCCAGGTCCGCGGCGTTGGACGGCTCGAGGGCCTTGTGGATGCCCTTGTACGGAGCGCGGAGTCCGCCACCGCCGTCGAACATCTCGTCGAACGCGAGGCCGTACTTGCCGATGTCCTCGTACCCGTCGAACACACCGGGCCCGGATTGCGACTGGGATTGTTTGCGAGCCTTCTTCGCCTTCGGCGCAGCGGCTGATCGGGGACTCATGCGCCTCATGCTGCCTCACCTGCCCCGCCCCGGCATGGCGGACGCGCTGAATTCATGCAACCTCACGGAAAGGGTCGGCGTCTCCCTCGGTCGCCGACTTGGGTTCCGGTACCGGGCGCTGGTACTCTCGTACGTCGGGCGTGGGCACGGTAATGCGTTCCCCCGCGCCACCAGCTTTCACAAGCACTGCATGTACGGCCGAAGAGTGTTCCCCGGAGTCAGCCGTCCCGGACCGAGTAGAGACGAAGGACAATAACGCGTGGCCAACATCAAGTCCCAGGTGAAGCGAATCGGCACCAACGAGCGTCAGCGACTGCGCAACCAGTCGGTGAAGTCGTCGCTCCGTACCGTCATCCGCTCCTTCCGCGAGGCAACCGAGGCCGGCGACAAGGCCAAGGCCGGCGACATCCTGCAGACCGCGAGCCGCAAGCTCGACAAGGCTGCCAGCAAGGGCGTCATCCACAAGAACCAGGCTGCCAACAAGAAGTCGGCGCTGTCGCTCGCTTTCAACAAGCTCTGAGCCGACGCACCTGTTTCCTCGCTAGACCAGTGCAGTAGCTTGTAGCCGAACCGCCCCGAGTGGACTATCCCTCGGGGCGGTTTCGCGTATCCGCCTCACGTAGCCGAACTGAGCCCCGCCACGACGTTCACCGCGCGCTCGACAGCGTAGTCCGCGTCTGCCGCCTGGCCCTTGACGTCCGCGTTCAGCGCAGCGACGACGCGCAGAGCTTCCCCGATGCGCTTCGGATCCCACAACCTGGCCTGCGCTTGCGCCTTCTTGATCTTCCACGGCGGCATCCCCAGTTCCGATGCCATCCGGAACGGATCACCGCGGCCCGCGGAACCAACGCGCGCGACCGTGTGAACGGCTTCGGCAAGAGCATCGGCGAGCAGTACGTGCGGAGTTCCGCCGAGCATCGCCCATCGAAGAGCTTCGAGTGCGCCCGCGCGATCACCCGACACCGCTTTGTCCGCGATGTCGAAGCCCGTCACTTCCGCGCGGCCCGAGTAGTACCGCTTGACCGCCGCGACGTCGACCTTGCCGGCCGTGTCGGACACCAACTGCGAACAGGCTGCCGCGAGCTCCCGCAGGTCGGACCCCACTGCGTCGACGAGGGCTGCGATGGCGTCCGGTGCCACCCTGGTCTCCGAGTGCGAGCGAAATTCCGCGCGCACGAAGTCGATTCGATCGGACGCCTTGGTCAATTTCGCGCACTCGTGCACCACGGCGCCCAACTTCTGCAGCACCCCGACCATGGACTTGGCGCGTCCCCCGCCCGAGTGCAGGACCACCAACACCACACCGTCGATGGGGGACGATGCCGCCTCCTGCACCAGCGCGACCGCATCCTTGCCCGCTTCCGCGGCAGCCTCGAAGACGACGACACGGTCCTCGGCGAACAGCGACGGACTGAGCAACTCGGCCAACTCGGCGACCGTCGTGTCCCCCGCCCGTAGACGATCGACGGGGACGTCGGCACCGTCGCCGGACGTTGCCAGCCGCATCTGTGCCACCACGGCCGACACGGCGCGCTCGACGAGGAGGTCCTCGTCGCCCAGGACGAGGTGCAGGGGCTCGGGCCGCGAAGCTGTGGTCACCGGTCGATGGTGCCACGCCACCGAACGACGAGCGCCGCCGCTGCTCCGACGATCAGCATCGCGGCCCCGACCATGATGGCGCCCGGTGGACCGGACGGTGTGGACAAGGACGCACCGGGCAGCTCGGCCGTGTACGCGGCGACGCCCACCAGCCACCGCAGCGGAAGCCACGCGACCCCGGCCACGAAGGCTCCCGCACTGTCGTTCACCACAGCCACCAACGCGGCCAGCGCACCGACGACGGTGACCGGACCGACCACCGGTGCCGCGAGCACGTTCGCGACCACCGAATACAGCGAGAACGTACCGACCATCGCCGCGACCAGCGGCGCGGTGACAATATGAGCGGCCAGTGCGACGGCCACCGCGTCGAGCACCGGCCGGCGACGTGCATTGGGGTCCGCCCCGGGGCGTGCCATGGCACCGGCCAGCACAGGTGCCAGCACCACCAACGCAGCGGTGGCGGTGACCGACAGCGCGAATCCCCACGACACGGCCAGTCCCGGATCCGCCGCGAGCAGCACCAGTACCGCAGTGCACAACGCAGGCATGACATGTCGTCGCCGCCCCGTCATCACCGCCAACAACCCCAGAACCCCCATGACGGCCGCACGAAGAACACTCGGCGACGGCCTTGCCACGATGACGAACGCGACCAGAGCGATGCCGGCGAGCAGGGCGGTGGTCCGCGGCCCCACGGTGAGCAGCCGTGCGAGCACCACCACCGTCCCCACCAAGAACGTGAAATTCGCGCCCGACACCGCGGTGAGGTGTGACATTCCGGCCGCCGCGAACGACTCCTCCACCGCGGGCACCAGCGCCGAACGATCACCGACCACGAGACCGGGAAGCAGTCCCGCTTCCTCGTCGGGCAGAGCCGCCGCGGCCGCTTCGGACAACGCCGATCGCACGGTCGAAGACCATTCGAGTATCGACGGAGGTGTCCCGGCGTCGGGCGGTCCGGTGGCTCGCGCGATCGCGTCGACCGCCCCGACGCGATCGGGAACCGCCAGCCGCGCGCGGAACGTGACGGGTGCACCGGGCTGCAGCGCGGCCCATCCGTCGGGCGGCGCGAACACGGTGAATCGAGCCGATCCGTCGACGATGGTGCCGCGCAACGTCACTCGATCGGCACGCACCGGCACCAGAACTTGATCCTCGAACGATCCGACAATCGCCCGCGGATCATCGGTGACGACACCCTCGACCGTCGCGTACGAGCCGCGGACAGCCCCCTCGCGCACCGGTCCGGTGGTAACCGAATACATCCGAGCGGAGGACGCCACCGCGAACGCGGCAGTGACGGCGAACGCCGCCAGCACGATCGGTACGACGACCGACTGCGGACGGCGACGCCGCACCACCAGCGCAGCAGAAGCCCCAGCGCCGCATCCGACCGCCACGACCACACCGAACATCCACCCCGCTGCCACGACGACGATGCAGGCGAGCCATCCCCCCACCGCACTCGGCACCAGCCGCAGGTCCATCGCCGGACGCTCGGTCATGGTGTCACCAGATCTTTCAACCGGTTCAACCGTGCCGGGCCGATTCCCGGTACCTCCGCCAACTGCTCGACGGTGTCGAATCTGCCGTTCTCACTGCGCCATTCGACGATGGACCGCGCCGTGACTGGCCCCACGCCCGGCAGTGAGTCCAGCTCCGCCTCCGTGGCCGTGTTCAGCGACACCGTCGCGCCCGAAGGGGCCTCCACGCCGGTACCGGCAGGAACGGCGCCGGCCGGCGCCACCGGTATCGAGCCGTCGGTCGAACCCACGATCACCTGGTCCCCGTCGGAAACCTTGGCAGCCCAGTTCAACCCGAACATGTCCGCGTCGCCCCGTCGACCTCCCGCTGCAGCCACCGCGTCGGCGATGCGCGAGTCGGCTGGAACAGTGACCAGACCTGGTCTTACCACTGCGCCCAGCACACTGATCACCAAGGCCGGCGACGGCTGCGCATCGGCTATCGGACGTTCGTCCACCGCGGGTAAAGGCGGCACTGCGCTGACCTCGGGTGCGTCCCGCCAGACGAGTCCGAGGGTGGCCACCACGAGCACGACCGCGGCGATCGCAAGAGCCCGAAGGCCGCGAGAGCCGGGGTCGAGTCGCCACCGGGCGCCGACAGAAGGACCGGGACCGGTACCGGGGACGTCTGCCTCGAGGTCTGCAGCAGGTGAGTGCACGATCGCGACGCTAAGTCACGGCGGCGACGAATTCGGGCCCTCGGCACCTCACCTGTGGATGACCGCAGGCCTGTGGAGAAGATCGGTCAGACGTCCGAGGAGGTTCGGACCGCCGCGAGCACCGCATCCGCGACGCGGACGTGTGCGTCCCAACCCCAGTGAATCCCATCGGGATTGGCGTTTTCGGACATGATGTTCTCCTCGACGGCGTCCTTCAAGTCGACCAGCGGTAGACCGTGCGCCAGAGCCCACTCCGTCGTGGCCGCCGCGGCTGCACCTCGCCCGACATGAACACGTCCGTAGGCGTCGCAGCGATGAACGGACGGGAGCGTGGCGACGATGGGTAGCTCGGGGCGCAGCGTGGTGACGGCGCCGCGGATCTGCTCGAGGTACTCGACGCTCAACCGAGGCGGCAAGGCGACGGGTCGGCCGAGGTGCGCCAGGCGGGGTTGCAGCCAGCCGTAGGCGGCGCGTACTCCGCGGCGCAGCGCCGGCGGACGGATGTAGCGGATC
>JBASAM010000029.1:0-150549 GCA_049650605.1 Rhodococcus sp. (in: high G+C Gram-positive bacteria)
CACAGAGTTACGGCGGCCATAGCGGAGCGGGAAACGCCCGGACCCATTCCGAACCCGGAAGCTAAGCCCTCCAGCGCCGATGGTACTGCACCCGACAGGGTGTGGGAGAGTAGGACACCGCCGAACAACCGTTGCCGAAAGGGGACCCATTCATTTGGGTCCCCTTTCGTGTTTGTGCGCTCCATTCGCGAGTGCGGCATGATGACACCACCGGTCGCGAGCCTCGTCTGGCTGCGCTACCGAACGATCGAAAGGACCCACCGTGCCGGAAGAGCCGTCTTCGGAGAGTCGGTCGTCCGATCCGGACCGCCGCCCTGCGCGTTCGAACGGCGCCGGCGGTCGCGGATCCTTTCGCTCGTCGCCCCGTGGCGCAAACGACCGTTCTGGGAGCCAGGACAATCGTCGGCATTCCGGTGACCGGCGCGAAGGTGCCGATAGGGACCGCTCGACCGAGGGGGACCGCCGGGGTAGCCGGGACGGGCAAGGTGCGCGTGGCCCACGTAGCGGCCAGTCCAGTCGCGACAATCAGGGCGGTCGTGATAACCAGCTTGGTCGCGACAAGCAAGGTGGCCCGCGCCGGCGAGGTGGTGAAGGCAGCTTCGGTCCGCGAGCGGGCGGTGGACGCGGCCCGGATGCCCGCGCTCCTCGTCCCGTTGAGCCTGACCTGCCCGACGACGTCGAAGCCAAGGATTTGGAACCAGGCGTTCGCCGCGACCTGCTGAGTTTGGACAAGAGCAATGCGGAAGCCGTTGCACGCCACATGGTCATGGTGAGCACTCTCATCGGTGACGATCCGGCTGCGGCACTGTTGCACGCCCGAGCTGCGCGTCAGCGCGCCGGTCGTATCGCGGTGGTTCGAGAGACCGCAGGCATTGCTGCTTATCACGCAGGAGAATGGGCCGAGGCGTTGTCCGAGCTGCGAGCTGCGCGTCGGATGGCCGGCGGGCCGGGCCTGTTGTCGGTGATGGCCGATTGCGAGCGCGGTCTGGGCCGTCCCGAGCGTGCCATCGAATTGGGGCGTAGCGACGAAGCTCGCATGCTGACAGGTGACGACGCGTCCGAATTGCGCATCGTCGTCGCTGGTGCACGGATGGACATGGGTCAGTACGACCAAGCCGTCGTCACCCTGCAAACCCCCGATCTGGAAGGCGACCGCACCGGCTCTGCTGCTGCAAGGTTGTTCTATGCGTACGCGGATGCTCTGGTTGCCGCGGGTCGCGCAGATGACGGGGTGCAATGGTTCCTCCGAGCTGCCGGTGCCGACGTGGACGGTGAAACGGACGCAGAGGAACGAGTAGACGAATTGACCGGTCTGTGAGACGGCTGACCGATTGCCACGACGCTCTGTTACTGGACCTCGACGGCACCCTGTATCGCGGACCGAATGCGATAGACGGCGCCGCGGATGTGCTGGGGAAGTGCTCGGCGCAGCTGTGCTACGTCACCAACAACGCGAGTCGCTCACCCACCGACGTGGCAGGTCATCTTCGGGAACTCGGTTTCGAGGCGCCGGACGATTCCGTTGTGACCAGTTCGCAGGCGGCTGGACGGTTGCTGGCGAAGATGCTTGCGCCCGGCTCGACGGTCCTCGTGGTCGGCACGGATGCACTCGAGGCCGAGGTGTCTGCTGCCGGCCTGGTTCCGGTCCGCTCGGCAGAACCGACTCCAGATGCCGTGGTCCAGGGTCACTCCTCGGAAACGGCGTGGTCGAATATCGCTGAAGCGACCTACGCGATCCGAGCGGGTGCTCGGTGGGTGGCAACTAATGCCGATACAAGTCTGCCGACCCCGAGGGGATTCGGCCCGGGTAACGGTGCGATGGTGGCAGCCGTCGCCGCAGCGACCGGTGCAACTCCCATCGTTGCCGGCAAGCCCGAGGCGCCGCTGATGAACGACGCCCTCGAACGCAGTGGTCCGAGGGCGCCCCTCGTTGTCGGAGATCGGCTGGACACCGATATCGCCGGAGCGAACGAAGTGGGTATTCCGTCTCTGCTCGTACTGACAGGTGTGAGCACGATTCGCGATGTCCTGGCCGCGATACCGCATGAGCGCCCCACATATGTCGCCGCGTCGCTGTCCGCGCTGCTGGCCGAGCCCAGTGATTCCGAGATATTGGCGGCCGAGAACTCGTCTCCGTGGTCTGTCAGTCTGGACGGTTCCACGTTGAGGCTCGAGGCGGCCGACGGCGTCGACACCACTGGCGAGATGTGGGTCGACGCGCTTCGGAGTGTGCTCGCCCGGACATGGGCGTTGGGGCAGTTCGAGTCCATCGAGGGTGCTTCCGGTCCCGCCGCCGACGTGGTTGCCCGGTGGACGGCCTGATACCTGGCAGGTTGGGCACCGCGACCCTCGTCGTCAGAGGTATCGGATAGCGTTGCCGGTGATGAGCACGCCCTTTCCGCGACCAGGTCAGCATCGTCCGTCGGACTCCGGTAACGACGGATCCATGATCGACCCTGCGCGCGTGGTGGAGCAGATCGACCAGTTGTTGGTCGACGCCGACGACGCCGCGTCCTCTACCGACGACTACACGTCGGATCCGCACGGTCTCGTGAGGCTGACCAGGCAGGCGCAAATCCTGGACCGTGCTCATGACGTCCTGGTCGATGCCCTGGCATCCGTCGACAAGACCTCCGTCGAGAAGACCTCTGCCGGCACTTTCTCAGTGGACAAGACCTGACGTGGCGCGCCGTGCTCGTGTGGACGCCGAACTCGTCCGCCGCGGTCTGGCACGCTCCCGTGAGCACGCCACCGAGCTGATCTCTGCCGGACGTGTGCTGATCGGCGGCACCGTGGCCACCAAGCCCGCCACCGCGCTCGAGGTGGGCACTGCCCTTCGCGTCACCGAGGTGTCCGACGAGGTGTCGTGGGCGTCGCGCGGTGCGCACAAGTTGATCGGTGCGCTCGACGCTTTCGGCGAGCGAGGGCTGACGGTCGACGGTGCGCGGTGCCTCGATGCCGGCGCCTCCACGGGTGGATTCACCGATGTAGTACTCGACCGAGGTGCGCGCGAGGTGGTGGCGGTGGATGTCGGGTACGGCCAGCTCGTGTGGCGATTGCGGACCGACGATCGCGTCACGGTCCTCGATCGAACCAACGTGCGCAACATCGACGCCGATACGATCGGTGGTCCCGTCGATCTGATCGTCGCGGATCTGTCGTTCATCTCGCTGTCGTTGGTGCTTCCCGCATTCGCAGCGTGCTCGCGTCCCGGCACCGACATCGTTCCCATGGTGAAGCCGCAGTTCGAAGTGGGCAAGGATCGAGTCGGCGCCGGCGGTGTCGTTCGGGACCCGGAGCTGCGCGCCGAGGTGGTGCTCGAGGTGGCGCGCGCCGCACAGGCGTTGGGGCTCGTCACGGCCGGTGTCGAGCCGAGCCCGCTTCCGGGGCCGTCCGGCAACGTGGAGTATTTCCTGTGGTTACGTGTTCCCGGCGGGGGCGAGAACGATCCGAAGTTCGAGTCGCATGATGTGGAGCAGCTCGTGACCGATGCCGTCCGGAAGGGACCCCGATGAGCGACGACTCCGTTCCAGAGCGCGTCATTCTGCTGGTGGCACACCCGGGACGTCCGGACATCGAGCAGACCGCCCAACGTGCGGCGAAGGTGTTTCACGACCATGGCATCGCTCTCCGCGTACTGGTCGACGAGCACGACTCGTCGCGTCTCGAGTCGACGTCGGGCATCGACGCCCTGTCCGAGCCGCACGCCGACGTCTCTGTCGTCGACTTCGGTCCGTCGGCGGCGGTGGGATGCGAGCTGGTGCTGGTGTTGGGCGGTGACGGTACGTTTCTTCGCGCAGCCGAACTCGCTCGCGTCGCGTCGATTCCGGTGCTCGGTATAAACCTGGGTCGTATCGGGTTCCTCGCCGAGGCCGAAGCGGATGACCTCGAACACACTCTGGGGATCGTCGTACGCCGGGAATACCGCATCGAGCCTCGTATGACTCTGGACATCACCGTGCACGTGGACGGCGAGATAGTCGAACGCGGGTGGGCGCTGAACGAGGCAAGCATCGAGAACGGTTCGCGCCTCGGCGTCCTCGAAGTGGTGCTCGAGGTGGACGACCGCCCGGTGTCGGCCTTCGGCTGCGACGGTGTTCTGTTGTCCACGCCGACGGGATCCACCGCTTACGCATTTTCTGCTGGCGGCCCGGTGGTGTGGCCGGAGCTCGAAGCGATTCTTGTGATCCCAAGCAATGCTCATGCTCTGTTCGCACGCCCGCTGGTCACCAGTCCCGAGTCGCACATCGCGGTGGAGACGTTCGACGGTGGCCACGATGCGGTGGTGTTTTGTGACGGCCGTCGCACGATGCGGCTGCCGGCGGGGGCCCGCGTGGAGGTGGTGCGAGGATGTGAGCCGATCAAGTGGATCAGATTGGACTCGGCACCGTTCGCCGACCGACTGGTGCACAAGTTCGCTTTGCCGGTCACTGGCTGGCGGGGGAGGATGACGTAACCGAAGTGTTGTCGGAAATTCGTATCGACGGACTGGGTGTCATCGCCGAGGCGACGGCATCGTTCTCAGAAGGCTTGACCGTTCTCACCGGCGAGACCGGTGCAGGTAAAACCATGGTCGTCACCAGCCTGCACCTGCTTTCCGGTGCCCGCGCCGACGCCGGCCGAGTGCGGGTGGGTGCCGACCGAGCTGTGGTGGAAGGTCGTTTCACCACCGATCACGCGTCCGATCAGGTTCGGACCGATGTCGAGGCCCTGCTCGAGTCGACCGGGGGCCGGCGCGACGAGGACGACAGCATCATCGCGTTGCGGACGGTGAGCAGCGACGGACGGTCGCGCGCTCATCTCGGTGGACGCAGCGTTCCGGCCGGTGTGTTGTCCGAGTTCACCGGATCGCTGCTGACGGTGCACGGTCAGAACGACCAGTTGCGTCTGCAACGAAGTGATCAGCAGCTTGCGGCACTGGACAGGTTCGCAGCGGATGCCATCTCGCCACTGCTGCGGACCTACCGGACCCGCCGAACCGCGTGGATCGACGCCGTCACCGAACTTCGGGAGCGCACCGAGAAGGCCCGCGAGTTGGCCCGCGAATCGGATCAGTTGACTTTCGCCCTCAACGAAATCGACACCGTCGCACCCGAGCCGCACGAAGACATCGAGATCGCGTCCACGGTGCGTCGGCTCAGTGATCTGGATTCGTTGCGCGACGCTGCCGCTGCGGCGCAAGCGGCCGTCACCGGGGGAGACGATCCGGCGGACGTGTCGGTGATGGCCCTGCTGGGAGAAGCGAGAGACCGCTTGGCGTCGACCGACGACGCAGTACTGGGCGCACTCGGGCCCCGCCTTGCCGAGGCCATCGCCGTGGTGACCGACGTCGGGGCAGAATTGACCTCGTATCTCGAGGACCTGCCGGCCGACCCCGAGTCCCTCGACTCGCTGCTCTCCCGCCAGGCGGAACTGAAGAACCTCACGCGCAAGTACGCAGCCGACGTCGACGGCGTGTTGGCGTGGGCGCAGGACGCGCGGGACAGACTGTCCGGCCTGGACGTCTCGGCGGATGCCGTCGCGGCACTCACCGAACGGGTGGACACCACCGGAGCATCCACTGCCGATGCGGCTCGCAAGCTCACGGCCGCGCGCGTGAAGGCCGCGGCGAAGCTGTCGAAAGCTGTCAGCGGCGAATTGGCGGGCCTCGCGATGGGAAAAGCCAAGCTGGAGGTAGAGGTCGGCTCCCGATCCGCCGCGAGCGACGATCGTGCGGCGTTGTCGGTCGACGGAGCTATCGTGCACGCGGGGGCAACCGGCACCGACGACGTCGAGTTCCGACTGTCCGCGCACAGCGGAGCGCAATCGTTGCCGCTCAACAAGAGTGCGTCCGGCGGTGAGTTGTCGCGTGTCATGCTCGCGCTCGAAGTGGTCCTGTCGCGATCGGACACCGGCGCCACGATGGTGTTCGACGAGGTGGACGCCGGCGTCGGCGGGCGGGCGGCCGTCGAGATCGGCAAGCGTCTCGCGCGTCTGGCGCGGACCCATCAGGTGATCGTCGTGACCCACCTTCCTCAGGTGGCCGCATTTGCGGACACGCATCTGGTCGTGGACAAGACGGACGGCAAGCGCGGTGGGCCCAACAGTGGCGTGCGCACACTGTCCGACGCCGATCGGGTGGTCGAACTCGCCCGAATGCTTGCCGGGCTGGACGACACCGAAACGGGTCGGGCACACGCAGAGGAGCTACTTCGGACGGCCACAGCCGAGCGCGAAGCCGCGACGACCTGAGCCGGCGATGTGACTCATGTGAATGATGTGGTAGTTGTTACGGCGCGCCTCCGACCGTGTCGATGCTTTGTTGTTCATCATCATGTGCATGAAAATGCCGGCTCTGCTCTCGCGTAGTCATGACTCACTTCCCGGAGTCACGGGAATCGCTCGGGTCGATCGCTCCACGGCGAAGCTGCTTCGCCGTGTCGGTCCGGGAGACATCGTCGTTCTCGACGAACTGGACCTGGACCGCATCACCGCGGACTTACTCGTGCAGGCGGGGGTGACTGCCGTGGTCAACGCGTCCGCATCCATCTCCGGCAAATACCCGAACCTCGGCCCCGAGGTGCTCGTCGCCAATGGCATCGAGCTGATCGACGAGGTGGGGTCGGACGTATTCAAGAAGGTGAAGGACGGATCGAAGATTCGTCTGTACGACGGCAACGTGTACGCCGGCGACCGGCGCCTCGCGACGGGCACCGAACAGACCGAGGCCGACATCTCCGACCGGATGATCGAGGCCAAGTCCGGACTGATCGATCACCTCGAGGCGTTCTCCGGCAACACCATCGAGTTCATTCGCACCGAATCGCCGCTGCTGATCGACGGCGTCGGTGTTCCCGAGGTGGATGTCGACATGACCGGACGGCACGTGGTCGTCGTGGCCGAAGGCCCCGATCACGTCGTGGACCTGAAGAACCTCAAGCCCTTCATCAAGGAGTATTCGCCAATTCTCATCGGCGTCGGTGCCGGCGCGGACACCCTCTCGGACGCCGGGTACCGACCCGACCTCATCGTCGGTGACCCGGACGACGTCAGCAGCCGGACCCTGAAATCTGGAGCGGAAGTGGTGCTGCCGGCGGATTCGGACGGCCACGCGAAGGGGCTCGAGCGCATTCAGGATCTGGGAATCGGCGCCATGACCTTCCCCGCCACCGGCACGCCGTCCGACCTCGCGCTTCTCCTGGCGGATCACCACGGGGCATCCCTGATCGTCACCGTCGGGTGCGCGGCATCGTTGGACGAATTCTTCGATGCCAGCAAGCGCGCCAGTACCCCGTCCACGTTCATGACTCGACTCAAGGTCGGCCCGAAACTGGTGGACGCCAAGGCCATGGCAACGCTGTACCGGAGTCGTGTGTCCGGGGGAGCGGTGGCACTGCTGGTCCTCGCCGCTCTGATCGCTGTGATCGCCGCGCTGGTGGTGACCAACGGCAGCGGAGCGTCGTTGGACTGGGCTATCGAGACGTGGAACAGCTTCGCCGTGTGGGTGCAGGGGCTGCTTCCGTGATTTCGCAACGCCAGCATGCCATTTCGCTGATCGCGGTGTTTCTCGCCCTGGCCGTCGGTGTGGTGCTGGGTTCCGGTCTGCTCTCCGGCCGCGTTCTCTCCGGACTGCGCGACGATCGTGACGGTCTGCAGAGTCGGGTGGACGAACTGCAATCCGAGAACAATGCGCTGGGTGAACAACTGAACGCTGCCGACGGCTTCGACGCAGCCGTGGCCGGTCGCGTCGTGGGCGGATCGCTGGCCGATCGCTCCGTCGTCGTTCTCACCACTCCGGACGCCGACCCCGCCGACGTGGACGGTGTGCAGCGCATCGTGACCGACGCGGGTGGTTCGGTGAGCGGTCGTGTCGGGCTCACCGAGTCGTTCGTTTCGGCCGCCGGCGGCGACGATCTCCGAACCAGGCTGACCAATGTCGTGCCTGCTGGGGCACAGCTGCGGACCGGGTCCGTCGACCAGGGCAGCCTGGCGGGAGACCTGCTGGGTACGGTGCTGCTGCTCGACCCGCAGTCGGCGCAGCCGCAGAGCACACCGGACGAGCTGGGCCTGGCTCTCGACACGCTGCGAAGCGGTGGCTTCATCACCTTCGACGACGGCGGCGTGGCGCCCGCTCAGCTCGCGGTGATCGTAACGGGCGATGCCGTCGACTCCGGCGCCGACGGGAACCGCGGGGCGATCGTGGCCCGCTTTGCCGGCGCACTCGACGGACGCGGCGCGGGTGTGGTGCTCGCCGGTAAGCCCGGCTCGGCCGACGGTAGCGGTGCCATTGCCGTCGTCAGATCCGACTCCGCGTTGTCCGCCGGAACCAGCACCGTGGACAACGTCGATCGAACCTCCGGGCGGATCACCGTGGTCCTTGCGCTGGTCGAACAACTCGACGGCGGAGCCGGACGGTACGGAACCGGACCCGGTGCCACCTCCGTGACGGTGGGCGGCAGGCAGAACTGAGCCTCGCCCCGCGTGGTGTGAGCCGATTTCTCTCGAAGGTGTTACCGTGAAGTCCCGTGGGTCGGTCAGGTTCCGAACCATTCGATGGTCGGTGATGTGGTCGTTCGGTACTGGTGCCGCTCGATGATGTTGCTGCCGCCATCGGGTCGCACCGTCACGGGAGTCTCTTTGCAGTCACGCATTCATTCGCGGGCCGACATCAAACACATCTTCGTCAGTGGTGGCGTTGCATCGTCGCTGGGCAAGGGCCTGACGGCCTCCAGTCTCGGACAGCTACTCACCTCGCGCGGCCTCCGCGTGACGATGCAGAAGCTCGACCCCTACCTCAACGTGGACCCGGGAACGATGAATCCGTTCCAGCACGGCGAGGTCTTCGTCACCGAGGACGGTGCGGAAACCGATCTCGACGTCGGGCACTACGAGCGCTTCCTCGATCGGGACCTCTCGGGCTACGCCAACGTCACCACCGGCCAGGTGTATTCGACGGTCATAGCCAAGGAGAGGCGCGGCGAATACCTGGGCGACACGGTCCAGGTGATTCCGCACATCACCGACGAGATCAAGGCGCGGATCCTCGCGATGCGCGGACCCGATCTGCAGGGCCAGGAGCCCGACGTGGTCATCACCGAAATCGGCGGCACCGTCGGGGACATCGAGTCGCAGCCGTTCCTCGAGGCCGCGCGTCAAGTACGCCACGATGTGGGACGCGGAAACGTCTTCTTCCTCCACGTGTCGTTGGTACCGTTCCTCGCGCCTTCCGGTGAACTGAAGACCAAGCCGACCCAGCATTCCGTTGCGGCGTTGCGCAGCATCGGTATTCAGCCCGATGCGCTCATCCTGCGATCCGACCGCGACGTTCCGCCGGCGTTGAAGGCGAAGATCGCCCTGATGTGCGACGTGGACGTGGACGGCTGCATTTCCACTCCCGACGCGCCTTCGATCTACGACATTCCAAAGGTGCTTCACCGTGAAGGCTTGGACGCGTACGTCGTTCGGCAGCTCGGGCTTCCGTTCCGCGACGTCGACTGGTCGGTGTGGGGCAACCTGCTCGAGCGCGTGCATCAACCTCGTGAAACGGTGCGCGTGGCGCTGGTCGGAAAGTACGTCGACCTGCCCGACGCCTACCTCTCGGTAACCGAAGCTCTGCGCGCCGGTGGGTTCGCCAACCGCGCCAAGGTCGAGTTGGTGTGGGTGCAATCCGACGACTGCGACACCGCTGCGGGTGCCAAGTCCGCTCTCGCGGATATCGACGCGGTCGTGATTCCCGGCGGTTTCGGGATTCGCGGAATCGAAGGAAAGCTCGGAGCCATCACACATGCTCGGACACAGAAGATTCCGACGCTGGGCCTGTGTCTCGGTCTGCAGTGCATGGTGATCGAGTCCGCACGCTCGGTGGGTCTCGCCGATGCCAATTCGGCCGAGTTCGAACCCGAGACCACGCAGCCGGTCATCTCGACCATGGCCGACCAGGAGCAAGCCGTCGCCGGTGAGGCCGATCTGGGCGGGACGATGCGACTGGGCGCCTATCCTGCCACCCTGGCCAAGGGGTCGGTTGTCGCCCACGCATACGGCAGCGAATCGGTGTCCGAGCGTCACCGTCACCGCTACGAGGTGAACAACAGCTACCGCGACAAGATCGCCGAGAGTGGCCTGGTCTTCAGCGGCACCTCACCGGACGGTCATCTGGTCGAATTCGTCGAACTGCCGAAGAGTGCACACCCGTTCTTCGTCGGCACACAGGCCCATCCCGAACTCAAGAGCCGCCCTACCCGCCCGCACCCGCTGTTCGCGGCACTGATCTCTGCAGCTCTGTCCTACAAGTCCGAAGAGCGCCTCCCGGTGGACGTTCACGGCGACGATGCCGAATCCACCCGGTCTCCCGGGGATGATCGAGCACCCCAACCTGCCACGGCGAAGGGCTGAGACCGTGGCCGACCCGCACACGTTCGAAGTCGTCGATTCGACGCTCGAATATCAGGGGGCCATCCTCGCCATGCGGCGCGATCGCGTCACGATGCCCGGGGGCCGCGAGGCGGTCCGGGAGGTCGTCGAGCATCACGGCGCAGTGGGTGTGGTCGCTCTCGACGCCGAGGATCGCATCGTGATGATCAGCCAGTACCGCCATCCGCTCGGCCGTCGTCTCCTGGAACTGCCCGCGGGGTTGCTCGACCAGCCCGGCGAGGATCCTGTCGAGGCGGTCAAGCGGGAGCTGATCGAAGAGACGGGGCTGTCCGCACGGACGATGTCGCTGCTGATCGACGTGGCCGCATCTCCAGGGTTCACCGACGAGGCCGTGCGCATCTACCTGGCAGAAGACTTGACCGAGGTGGAGCAACCGGAAGCTCACGACGAGGAAGCGGACATCGCACTGGTGCGCGTCCCCGTCGACGAAGCCGTCGCTCGGGTCTTCAGCGGCGAGATCGTCAACGCGTCCGCAGTGGCGGGCGTCCTGGCACTGGCAACGATGAGGTCGCGATCGGTGCCGCTCCGCCCGAGCGACGCGCCGTGGCGGGATCGGCCCACTGCCTTCGAGACGCGTAAGGGTGCGGATGGCAGCTGACTCGCCGGGGGAGGTGATCGACACATATCTCGATCACCTTGCCGTGGAGCGCGGGTCGGCTCGGAACACCATCACGTCCTACCGCCGGGACTTGTCCCGGTATGCACGCTATCTGGCCGACATCGGGCGAAGCAGCATGCGCGATATCACCGAATCCGATGTCGCCGAATTCGTGACGGCACTGCGCCTGGGAAACGATGCATTCCCTCCACTGGCGGCGAGTTCTGCCGCGCGCACCGTTATCGCGGTGCGTGGGGCGCATCGTTTCGCGTTGGCCGAGGGGATCGTCGACATCGACGTCGCGTCCGGGGTCAAGCCGCCGGCACCAGGGCGGAGGCTTCCGAAATCATTGCCCGTCGATCAGGTTTTCTCGCTCCTCGACGCCGTGGCGGGGGAGGCGGCCGACACTCCGCGCGGTCTTCGGGATCGGGCGCTGCTGGAATTGCTGTACTCCACCGGGGCGCGTATCTCCGAGGCCGTGGGCCTCGACGTCGACGACATCGACACCGAATCGCGGTCGGTGGTGCTGCGGGGTAAGGGCAGCAAGGAGCGAGTCGTCCCGGTCGGTCGGCCCGCCATCGACGCGGTCGACGCCTATCTGGTGCGCGGTAGACCGTCTCTGATCTCTCGTGCCACACCTGCACTGCTGCTCAACGTGCGCGGAGGGCGACTGTCGCGGCAGAGCGCGTGGCAGGTGCTGCAGACCGCCGCCGAACGCGCAGGGATCGGCGGACACGTCTCGCCGCACACTCTGCGACACTCGTTCGCTACCCATCTCCTGGACGGCGGTGCGGACGTTCGGGTGGTGCAGGAACTCCTGGGGCACGCCTCCGTGACCACGACGCAGATCTACACACTGGTCACCGTCACGACGCTGCGCGAAGTGTGGGCGGAGGCCCATCCGCGCGCCAGGTAGCGTGTCCGCGCGAAGGTGTGCCCGGCACGCGGTAGCGTTCACGTCGAGCAGTTGTCCTGCGTCAGGGATGCACAAATACATGGACACTCGAGGTGAGGATGGAGGTCGGTGTGACGTCAGCGGCGCACGACGACGGAGCACTCTTCCGTACTCGTCAGCCCGAACCCGACCATTCTGCTGCAGCCAACCCCACGGGGATGGGTCCCACCGGTAGGACGTATCGCGACATTCCCGAACCCCGGCCATTGTCGTCCCACGGCCCGGCCACCGTCATCGCCATGTGCAATCAGAAGGGTGGCGTCGGAAAGACCACGTCCACCATCAACCTGGGTGCATCGCTGGCCGAGTTCGGTCGTCGAGTGTTGTTGGTCGATCTCGACCCGCAGGGCGCGCTGTCCGCCGGACTCGGAGTTCCGCATCACGAGCTCGATCTGACGGTGCACAACCTGCTGGTGGAACCGCGTGCCGCCATCGACGACGTCCTGATGCGTACCCGCGTCGACGGAATGGACCTGCTGCCCAGCAACATCGACCTCTCGGCCGCCGAGATCCAGCTGGTCACCGAGGTCGGTCGTGAGCAGACGCTGGGCCGGGTGTTGCATCCGATCCTCGATCGCTACGACTACGTGCTCATCGACTGCCAGCCCTCGCTCGGCCTCCTCACCGTCAACGCTTTGGCCTGCGCCGATTCCGTGCTCATTCCGATGGAGTGCGAGTACTTCAGCCTCCGCGGGTTGGCGTTGCTCAACGACACCGTCGACAAGGTTCGAGATCGGTTGAACCCGCGTCTGAAGCTCGAGGGCATCGTCGTGACGATGTTCGATGCACGCACTCTGCATTCACGTGAGGTGATGAATCGTGTCGTGGAAGTGTTCGGTGAGGTCGTCTTCGACACGGTGATCACCCGAACGGTGCGATTCCCGGAGACCAGTGTGGCCGGCGAACCGATCACCACGTGGGCGCCCAAATCGGCCGGCGCAGAAGCGTACCGATCGCTCGCGCGGGAAGTGATCCACCGCGACACCCCGCCCCAGAGTTGATGACGCTCGACACCGACCCCGAGACAGCTCCGCCGACAGGTTTTCAGGTTCGACTGACCAACTTCGAAGGCCCGTTCGACCTGCTGCTGACCCTTATCGGCCAACATCGCCTCGATGTCACCGAGGTGGCTCTGCACGTGGTGACCGACGACTTCATCGCCTACACCCGTGAGCTCGGGTCGGAGATGGGTCTCGATCAGACCACCGAGTTTCTGGTGGTGGCAGCGACTCTGCTGGACTTGAAAGCGGCGCGCCTGTTGCCCTCCGGGGAGGTGGACGACGCCGAGGATCTCGCGCTCCTCGAGGTGCGCGATCTGCTGTTCGCCCGGCTGTTGCAGTACCGCGCATACAAGCAGGTGGCCCAGCTGTTCGGCGAGCTCGAGAACGCTGCGCTACGACGGTATCCACGCTCGGTGTCGCTGGAGGACGATTTCGCGGACCTGCTTCCGGAGGTGTTACTCGGTGTGGATCCGCGCCGGTTCGCGGAGATCGCGGCCGCCGCATTCGTGCCCCGCGAGGTACCGACGGTCGGACTCGACCATCTGCATGCCTCGTCCGTGTCGGTACCCGAGCACGCGACGACGATCCTCGGTCTCCTTCGCGAGCGCGGCGCCGGGGAATGGGCCACGTTCGCCGATCTCGTGCGTGGCTGCGAGGTGACCGTCGAGTTCGTGGCACGCTTTCTCGCGTTGTTGGAGTTGTACCGCGAGAAGTCCGTGGCCTTCGACCAGCCGGAAGCACTCGGCGACCTGTTGGTGTCCTGGACCGGCGAAGACGCGGAGATCGACGCCTCGAAGATGGAGGATTACGGGTGACCGGAGGGCCAGAGGCGAGCGCGGATTCGGTCGAGCTCGCACCATTGTCCGACGACGAGGTCCGCGCGGCCCTGGAGTCGGTCTTGCTGGTGGTAGACACCCCGGCGTCGGTCGCTCAACTGGCATCGGCCCTGGGGTGTGACGAACCGCGCATCGCGGAATCCCTCGCAGCCATGTCCGCGGACCTCGACACACGCGGCAGTGGCATCGACCTGCGCTTCGCCGGCGACGGCTGGCGGTTCTACACCCGTACCGAGTACGCGCCGTACGTCGAGCGTCTCCTACTGGACGGCGCGCGCTCGAAGTTGACCAGAGCTGCACTGGAAACCTTGGCGGTGATCGCCTATCGTCAACCGGTTACCCGCGCACGAGTCAGTGCAGTGCGCGGCGTGAACGTGGACGGTGTGATGCGCACCCTGCTGGCGCGGGGTCTCATCGCCGAAGCAGGTCCGGACCCGGACTCGTCGGCGACGCAGTACGTCACCACGGAAATGTTTCTCGAACGGCTGGGGTTGGCCTCTTTGTCCGACCTCCCCGAGCTTGCTCCGCTGCTGCCAGGCGTGGACATGATCGACGACATCAGCGACAGCATGGACACCGATCCGCGGGTCCAGCGCGCCGGTCGTGGACGAGAGAACACCGAGTCGAATTCGGCCACCGAGTTCGGCACCGACAACACAGACGAATAGGTAATAACAGTGAACGACTCCGCTCGCCGTGATGGCACACCGGACCGGGACAACAGCGATCCCGAACGTAAGAAGAAACGTCCCAACAAGAAGGTCGCGGCAGCCGCTTACAGCAAGCGCACCGAGGGCCGCAAACCCGGCGGAAAGTCGGGATACCCCCGTCAGGCGCCCAAGAACAGCGGTTCCAAGCCTGGCAAAAACCCCAAGCCCGAGCGCAAGACCTCCGCGGCGCCGAAGATCAGCAACGCCAAGCCGGCTCGACACCAGCACACCGATTCCCCGCGGCCCCACGTGGCGCCCGAGGACGGTGTGCGGTTGCAGAAGGTGCTCGCCCAGGCCGGTGTCGCGTCCAGGCGTGCAGCCGAGCAGCTCATCGAAGAAGGCCGCGTCGAGGTGGACGGCCGAATCGTGCGCGAGCAAGGCGTGCGGGTCGATCCCGAAGTCGCCGTGGTGCGTGTCGACGGCACCCGCGTCGTCGTCAAGGCGGATCTGGTGCACATCGCGCTGAACAAGCCCCGCGGATGGCAGTCGACGATGTCGGACGATCTCGGTCGACCGTGCATCGGCGACATCGTCGCCGAGCGAGTCCAGGCCGGTCAGCGCCTGTTCCATGTCGGTCGACTCGACGCCGACACCGAAGGTTTGATCCTGCTCACCAACGACGGCGATCTGGCGCACCGGCTGATGCACCCGTCGTTCGAGGTGTCCAAGACCTACATGGCGACCGTGCAGGGCGTCATGGACCGCGACGCCGGAAAGAAACTGCGCGCCGGCGTGGACCTCGACGACGGTCCCGCCAACGTCGACTCCTACGCGGTGTTGGACGTCAACGAGGGCAAGACGTTGGTCAAGGTCGTGCTGCACGAAGGGCGCAAGCACATCGTCCGTCGCTTGTTCGATGCCGTCGGATTCCCGGTGAAGCGATTGGTGCGCACCGACATCGGAGCCGTCGCGTTGGGTGACCAGAGGCCGGGAACGCTGCGCGTACTCGGGCGTGGCGAAGTCGGCAGCTTGTACGGGGCGGTGGGATTGTGAACCGGGGGATTGTGAGCCGGGGGATTGTGACTAGCAAAGACATGTTGATCGTCGCGATGGACGGCCCGTCGGGCACCGGTAAATCGTCGGTGTCGCGGCGACTCGCGACGGAGCTGGGTGCGTCGTACCTCGACACCGGCGCGATGTACCGCGCCGCCACCGTGTGGGTGTTGAAGAACGACGTCGATCCGGGTGACACGGACGCCGTCGCACGAATCACCGAATCGCTCGAGATGAGCATCGGTACCGATCCGTCGGCCGAGCGCGTCGAGGTGTCGGGCGAGGACGTCACCGACCCCATTCGCGGGGGAGCGGTCACCGCAGCCGTTTCGGCCGTGTCGGCAGTGCCCGCCGTACGCGACCGGCTGGTTGCTCTTCAGCGCGAGATCGCCGAAGCCGCCGGCCGCATCGTCGTCGAGGGTCGCGATATCGGCACCGTCGTGCTCACCGACGCCCACATCAAGATTTATCTGACGGCGTCCGCGGAAACTCGCGCAACTCGTCGCAACGCCCAGAACGTCGCCGAGGGGCGCGGTGACGACTATGCCGCCGTCCTCGCCGACGTGCAGCGACGTGACCACGCCGACTCCACCCGCGTGATGTCGCCGCTGCGGCCGGCGGACGACGCAGCCGTCGTCGACACCAGCGATCTGGACAAGGACGCCGTGATCGACGAATTGCTGCGCCTTGTTGCCGAACTTTCCTCCTCTGCCCCGGAAGGAGCACGATCATGAGCGACGACACGTTCGACACCACCCGCGTCTTCACCCCGGACGCCGGCGAAACGTTCACCTCCGACGGCATCTGGAACGAGGAATCGGACTGGGAAGGCCTGGATTTCGACACCGAGGGTGACGAGGACGCCGCGATTGCCGTGCCCACGCTGGCCGTCGTGGGACGGCCGAACGTCGGCAAATCGACTCTGGTGAACCGCATCATCGGTCGGCGCGAAGCGGTCGTGGAGGATGTTCCCGGCGTCACGCGTGATCGCGTGTCGTACGAGGCGAACTGGTCCGGACGCCGATTCATGGTGCAGGACACCGGAGGTTGGGAGCCCGACGCCAAGGGGATGCAACAGTCCATCGCGCGCCAGGCGGAGATGGCCATGCAAACCGCAGATGCGATCCTGCTGGTCGTCGACGCAGTTGTCGGCGCCACGGCGACCGACGAAGCGGTGGCGCGGGTGCTGCGTCGTTCGAAGACCCCGGTCATCCTGGTGGCCAACAAGGTCGACGACGAGCGGACCGAATCGGAGGCCGCACTGCTGTGGTCGCTGGGTCTCGGGGAACCCCGCGCCGTGAGTGCCACCCATGGCCGCGGCACCGGTGACCTTCTCGACGACGTCCTCGCGGTGCTTCCCGAGACACCTCGCGAAGGTACCGGTGTCGCCGGACCCCGCCGCGTCGCACTGGTGGGCAAGCCGAACGTCGGCAAGTCGAGTCTGCTGAACAAGCTCACCGGCGACGAGCGGTCCGTCGTGCACGATGTCGCCGGCACCACCGTCGATCCCGTCGACTCGCTCGTGGAGCTGGGCGGCAAGGTGTGGCGCTTCGTCGATACGGCAGGTTTGCGCAAGCGAGTCAGCCACGCCAGCGGCGCCGAGTTCTACGCCTCGCTGCGCACCAAGGGAGCCATCGACGCGGCCGAGGTCGCCATCCTGCTCCTGGACGCCTCGGAGGTGATCTCGGAGCAGGACCTGCGGGTGCTGTCGATGGTCGCCGATGCCGGTCGTGCACTGGTCATCGCTTTCAACAAGTGGGACCTGGTCGACGACGATCGTCGCGGTCAACTCGAAAAGGAGATCGACCGCGACCTCATGCGAGTGCCGTGGGCGCAGCGCGTGAACGTATCCGCCAAGACCGGCCGGGCCGTGCAGAAACTAGTGCCCGCGCTCGAGACGTCACTGGCGTCGTGGGACAAGCGCATCTCGACCGGTCAGTTGAACTCCTGGCTCAAGGAAGTCATCGCCGCGACACCGCCGCCGATGCGTGGCGGCCGTTTGCCTCGGGTCATGTTCGCCACGCAGGCAGGTACGCGACCGCCGACGTTCGTGCTGTTCACGACAGGGTTCCTCGAGGCGGGCTACCGTCGGTTCCTCGAGCGCCGCCTGCGTGAGGAGTTCAACTTCGATGGCAGTCCGGTCCGCATCTCGGTGCGCATCCGTGAGAAGCGGGACCGCAAGAAATAGGGCATCGACCACCCCGGTGGTGCTGGAGGGGCGATTGGCATCCGACGGCGCCACTGGGGTAGTGTTCCACCGTTCCCATTGCGAATTCAGCGGCGGGAATGCACGGTTTCTTTCGAGAAATCGCGGGCTGTGGCGCAGCTTGGTAGCGCACCTGACTGGGGGTCAGGTGGTCGCAGGTTCAAATCCTGTCAGCCCGACAATTACATTCGAAGGCGGTTCCGAAAGTTTTCGGAACCGCCTTCGTGCTCGGAGCGACGTTTTCGCCGGGTGCAATTCGACAGCTCGTGATCGCGACATCGACAAGCGTTTCGGCGGTCGCTACTTCTCCTCCTCGACCGAGGTACGCGGGGGTGGTAGCAAAAGATGCACTCTGTCGACGAGTGTCACCGCAGCGTCGGGATCAGCTCCATTGAATACTGCAGTGTGAATGCCGCGCATGGCACCGGTGAGGAGTCGGGCAGCCTCGAACAGGTCGGTGGTGCTGTCGATCTGTCCTGCCGCCGAAGCGGAGCGCAGCAATTCAGCAATGGCGTCGACGAAGTTGTCGTGCCAATGCTCCGCCGTACCCTCAGATTTAGGCACACCGAGATCACGGAACAGGACGTGTGTTCGAGGGGTGTCGTAGATGCTCCGAGCGGCGATGTGCAGAAAGGTCTGTAGTTGGTCGAGCGGGCTGTCCGGCCAGGTGGCTTCCACCGATCTTGTGTGGATGCGCTCGATCAGGATGGTGGCGGCATCGTTCACTGCGGCCTGGAACAGTTCTCGCTTGCTAGGAAAGTGGTGAAATGCCGTTCTGGGTGCCAGACCGCATCGGGCAGCCACACTTTCGATCGTGATGTCCGCGTAATCAGCGTCCCGCAAAAGTTCCTGTGTCGCCTCGACGAGCCGCGCCGATGCCGGTCCGGTTTGGTCTGGGTTGGACGAACCCGCCCACCGGTACAACGTGGTGGCGTGAATACCCAAGGACATCGCGACGGACGTCGGGCTTTCGGAGCCTCCGAATGCCCTGGCCACCGCCTCCTGGCGATCGGTGAGTGTGAATCTGGAGACCCTGGCCATTGTTGCGACAGTACATTCTCGAATGACGCTGAGACTGTGTCAGACGCTTGCACTGTTGTCGGCTGGACCGAGGTCAGTGGAGCATGCGCGCGAGGACGGGGAGCAGAACCCGTGCAGGCACGATGCTCGCCAATGTCGCCTGAACCGTGTTTCGTCGCCCCGAGACCACATGTGGCGCAGTATTTCTACCGTCGAGTGCGCGCATTGCGGTGGCGACGACGTCATCGGGTGTCTGGTACGTCCCGGTGGCCGTTGCGGATTCGCCGATGACGTCGAAGAACTCGGTGTGGGTGGGGCCGGGGTTGAGTGCGAACACTCTGACTCCGTGTTGTGCGGCCTCGTACCACAGCGACTGGCTGAATCTCAGGACGAACGCTTTGGCCGCCGCGTACACCGCGAGTGTCGGGACAGGTTGGAACGCCGTCGTGCTGGCAACGTTGATTATGGTGCCGTCTCTTCGAGCAATCATGTCGGGAAGGAAGGCCGAGCAGATGTCCACAACCGCACGGATGTCGACCGCGACGAGGCGCTCGAAGTCGTCGGGGTCGCCGTCGGCAAACGGTCCTTGGACGGCGAACCCCGCGTTGTTGACGACCAGGTCGATGTTCTCGGGGACGAGATCGCGCAGCCGGCGCCCGCTCGCGGCCTCGGACAGGTCCAGGGGCACTGTTCGGCAGCGCACACCGTGGGTAGCTTCGAGGTCGTCGGCCAGTGTCATCAGGCGGTCTTCGCGCCGCGCAACGAGTACCAGATCCGAGCCGCGTGAGGCCAACGCTCGTGCGAACTCGGCACCGATCCCGGAGCTCGCGCCGGTGACCAGCGCTCGGCCCGGCCGGTACTGAGGGGCTCGAAGTCTCATCGACTCGACTCGACCGGCGTGCGGCCGAACTCGACACACGAGCGGCGTGCGAAATCTTCGTACGAGTTCGGTGCGTGTCCCAGCAGAGCAGGAAGAGTATCGAGGTCTCCAGCGGGTAGGCCGTGGCCGTCGTAGTAGGCCATCATCGTGCGGTACGCCTCACGCGCTTCTGTCGGCCACCTTTTGATATCACGCGGGTTGGACGCGGCCTGTGCTCCGCGGACGAGGTGTCCCGGCGCGTGCAGCTTCGTCGATCGCACGGCGTGTCCGACGATCTTGCCCAGTGCCGGCACGACGTCGAACGAGTTGATCAGTGACGACGGCGGGATCCGGATAGCGGTCACTGGATGACCCAACACGCGTGACCAAATCTGTGCCATCTCGTGGCGAGTGAGTTCGACCGTCGAGAGGTCGTACGTGCGGCACGTGTGCGGTGACGGGTCGATCAGGATGTTTGCTGCCGCCTCCGCCACATCTGCCAAGTCGACCACACCCATGACGCTGTCCGGTGAGACCGGATATGGCATGACCCCCGCCTGGAGCAACTCCCACACTTCGAGGTAGTTCTGCATGTAGTGCGACGGCCTGAGCACTGTGATGGGGATTCCGCTCTCGCGCAACAGGCCCTCGGCGACCTCTTTCTGCTCATGGTGCGTCAATTCATGCAGGTGCGGATGGATCACCGAGTGAAACACGATGTGCTGGAGTCCGTTTGCGGGTGCCGACGCGATGAGGTGTTCGATGATCGGACGCTCGTCGATGATCTGAGTCGGTGCCGCGTGGTACAGAACGTCCGCGCCGGCCAGAGCTCGGTCGAGGGTGTCAGCCACCCTCAGGTCGCCCACGACGACGTCGGTCGCCCCGTCGCGGCGAGTGGTCGCAGCTTGGCTTTCGTTCTTCACGACTGCTCGGATGGGCGCATTCTGGGCGGCCAGTTGTCGAACGAGCAGGCGTCCGATGCCGCCTGCGGCACTGGTCACGGTGATCATTGGACCTCCTCGTCGTCGAGCGCGGCCTCCCCGAGCTCTCTTTGCAAATATTGCATTCAAAATGCAAATAACGCAAGGGGGTCGGCCCGACGCACCGCGAACACGCGGCGTCCGCGGTAAGGCAGCCCCGGGTTGTCCGGGATCACCGTGGTGTCAGACCGTGCCACGTCCGACTCGAGCTCCGTTCTCCGTCGAGAACTGCGGCTGTATCAGTCGGCCTCTGCAATTGGACTCCTGCCGATGTCGTCGAACAGATCTCGTGATGTGCGGGTGACGGCGAACAAGATGGCCGTACTGAAGAGGGCTTCGATCAGTGCGAACACGAGCGGTACCACCGAGCCGGCATTCTGACTTTCCGACACGGGTGCCGGCGTGGGCCGATGGTGTCCGCCGTGTGTGTCGGTGCTGTTCATCGTCAGGTGCATCGCGATCATGGCCACGCTCATGACGGCGACCAGCGCCCAGTCACGCACACGAGGGTGACACCACAGGTGCCACGCACACGCACAGCACGCGGCGGACATCACGATCATGATGACGATGTGCCCGATCCCCGTCGCTCGAACCCCGTGGCCGGCGATATCGGTGAGGTGGGCGATTGCCGAAGCCAGCGCCAGGAGCGCCGCCACCCGTCCCGGCCACACCCGTCCCGCCCCCACCATTGCGGGGGCGGAACGGGCGTGTGCGCAGGTGAGGTCCGTCATCGATCCGAGCAGCAGTGCGCGGACGTCGAGGCCGGCACATTGAGGGTCGGGTTGCGGCCGAAGAAGCCCACCGGCTTCAGCGTGAACCCGGTGTAGTCCACGGGCATCACCGGCCAGTCCTCCGGGCGCGGGAAATGCGTCAGCCCGAACGTGTGCCACACGACCAGGTCCGTTCCTTCGACGGCTCGATCGCCGGCGACGAAGGAGGGCAGGCCACCGGAGCCCGGGTGCTGGTTGACGAAATCGCCGGCAGGGTAACGCTCGTTCTTGTCGTACGGGGTAACCCACAGATGTTTGGTGGCGAAGGCTGCTCGCTTGGCGATCGAGCTCGCCGGGTCCGCCAACAGCGCGGGCTGCCCTTCCGGGTGCAACGCGTATCCGACGTCCTGGCCGAGCCGGTTCTGCTTGTCCGGGTTGGTGATGTGCCAGACCCGGGCCTTGGAGTTGTCGGCCATGCGCTGACCCTCGGACTCGGTGGTGATCGTGGTCTTCTGCGCTCGGAAGGCGTTGCCCCACGGGTTATCCGGTCCCATGGGAACCGGGACGGCGTCGACCTCGGTGACGGTGTTGTTGGGGCCGTCGACCTCCATGTCGAGCCTGGCGGAGAAGAGATGCTGGTGGAACGGTGCGCCGAGGCCGGGTGCCATCTCGGTGGAATATCCGTCCGCTCCGCGGTAGGCGGAGGTGAAGACGATGCCGGTGGCCTTGGCTTCGAGTTCGATGGTGCCGTCGAGGTACAGGTACCAGTAGAACCCGTAGTCGTAGTTGCCGACGGTCAGGAAGAACGAGATGACCAGTCGACGTGATCGCCTGGTCTCGGCCATCCCATTGAACAAGTCCGTGTGCTTCCAGAGAATTCCATAGTCCTCCTCGTGCAGACAGATCGCGTTCTTCATCAGTGTGGGGTGGCCGGACTCGTCGGCGACGATGACGTCGAAGTACTGGATCTCGCCGAGGCAGTCGCACCCCAATTCGAGTGCGTTGGTGTAGCGGCCGAACAGGTATTCACCTTGATCGAAATAGTTCTGCCAGTAGCGCACCGGAGACGGGTCGGCGTAGGGGACGACCATCTCGGCGATGGAGGCACGGTAGATGACGGGGCGCTCGGTACCGCCGTCGGTGAACGAGAGCTGATGCAGCGTCAATCCTTCCCGCACGTCGAAACCGAACTTGAACTTCCAGTCTGCCCAGGTGATTTCGTTGCCGTCGATGGAGAAGCTCGCGCCCTCGGGTTGGGTGATCTCGATCGGCTTGAGGTCGGTACGGGTAGGAGCGGCATGTGGTTCGGCGTTCCACTCACCGCGTTCGGCGGGAACCTTCAGCTCGATCTCGTCGACTACTCGGAGCACCTTGCGTTCGGTCAGGTCGACGTAGGCCACCACACCGTCGATGGGGTGTGCCCACGGAAGGTCGGCTTCGTCTTCTTGGTAGAAGGCCAGGACGCGGACGACGCGGTGCCCCACCTCGTCCTCGTGGCCGAATACGCCCGCAGACAGCGGAACTGCTCGTACCTTGGTGGGTTCGATGTCGCGTTTGCTCATGGCGGCCAGCCAGTCGGCGCTGTCGAGCATGAAGGCTTCGATGTCCTCGAATTCGGCGTCGAGGATCGGTACTTGCCCATCCTTCGCTGCATCGAGGGTGGTGGATTCGACGACCTCGCGGGTGCTGACCGAGACGATGGTGTCGGTTCCGATTCCGGTCGCGCGGTCGAGGAGCAGCGCCCGTATGCGCCGTTCGATGACGGCTCCCGGCTCGAACGCGTGCACGACTGCCTTGTCGGGTTCGTCCAGTCCGAGGTAGACGACGCGAGTGCTCTCGGTCATCGCGCCGGCGTCCTGCAGCACCGTGCGTGCGATGTCGATTTCGTCCGCGGTCAGCGTGCTGAGGGGGTGCGTCACTTCTGACCTCACGGAGGTGGTGTCGAGCAGAGTCATCGGACTGCTTCCTTCTCTTCGGTGTGGGGTGAGGCGGCGTGTGGGCGGACGACGGCGACGGCGATGCCGCCGAGGAACGCTCCGACGAGCAGGACGCCGATGAGAGCGGCGAGGGTGCCCGACCCGCCGACGAGCAGCGGCAGGTTGGCGACGGTCATCACCAGCAGCGCGGCGAGACCGATCAGGCCGAGCAGCGGTGCGACGAGGGTGTTCCAGCGGCGGGCGTCGACGCGGCGCCGACGGAAGTAGGCCAGAACCGCCACCGAGGTGATCGTCATGAGGGCGACGATGCCCACGGAGGACACCCCGGCGAACCAGGCGAACACCTCGGTGACCGGGTCCAGGCCGCCGATCGCGGACGCCAGCACGAGAACGAAGGCGGACACGGTCTGCACGATCGAAGCGATGTAGGGGGACGAGTGCTTGGCGTGTGCCTGCCCGCACCGGGCAGGCAGGGCTGAGCTGTTGGCGAGCGAGAAGATGTATCGGGAGAGGACGTTGTGGAAGGCCAGCAGCGCGGCGAACAGGCTCGAGATCAGCAGGATCTGGACGATGTCGCCGGCGACGGCGCCGACGTAGCGGGTGGCTGTCTCGGTGATCATTCCTTCGGGGTTCTCCGCTGTGACGACGACAGCGTCGTCGTCGCCCCACGCGCTGACCATCGCCCAGCTGGACACGGCGTAGAACACCCCGATGATGATCAGGGCCGCGTAGGTGGCGCGGGGGATCGTGCGGGCGGGGTCACGTGCTTCGTCGCGGAAGACCGCGGTGGCTTCGAATCCGATGTAGCCGGCGATCGCGAAGATCAGCGCGATACCCGGTGCACCCGAGAAGAACTCGCCCGGGTTCAGCGCGGCGGTGGACAGTCCCGTCCCTCCGCCGCCTCGGATGATGACGGCGGCGTCGATAAGCAGCACGACGCCGACTTCGCAGACCAGCAGAACCGCCAGGATCTTGCCGGACAGATCGATATGGCGGTAGCCCAATGTCGCAACCACGGCCAGCACGGCGACTGCGTAGACGTACCAGGGGATTTGGGGACCGCCGTGTGAGGTAACGAATGCATCGATGGCGGCGCCCATGTATCCGTACACCGCGCCCTGGACTGCGGTGTAGGACAACAGCGCCAGGAACGCCGAGCCGAGACCGGTGTGCCGCCCGAGTCCGCGGGTGATGTACGTGTAGAACGCTCCGGCGCCGGGAACGTGTCGGGCCATGGCGGTGAAGCCCAGTGCGAACAGTAGGAGGATCACCGTGCACACCACGTAGGAGGCGGGGTAGGCCGCGCCGTTGCCGACGGCGATACCCAGGGGCACAGTGCCGGCGATCACGGTGAGCGGGGCCGCCGCGGCGACGACCATGAAGACGATGGCGGCCGGACCGAGTGTGCCGTCGAGGGTGCTTGCGGACGCCGTCGGGGCTGTCGACCCGTGCGCGGGGGACTCAGTTGTCATCTTGTACTGCGTCTTTCGTCGGGGGACATGTCGGTCATGCAGCAACCATGAGCCCGAGATTGGTCGAATCGGTTGCCGCCGCATCAACATTGCTCGACGGCGAACAACGACCGGGGTGGGCCGGTTTCCCATTCGCGGTAAGGCGCCAGAAATCAGCCCTGGTCACACCCGGTGTGTGATGTTCACGATGGGCACCGGGGTGCATTTGCCGACAAGCCGATTCTCATCTTCGTCAGGTCTGTTCGAGGAGGTGAGCGACGGTGTACTCGGTTGGCTGGGTCGACGGCGATGACGAATGCTCGACTCTTTCTCATTCGATGCGACAGAGCGTTCACGATGGGTGCTCGGTCGACATCCAGGGGGTGGGTTAGCGTGCACCATCGACCCCCATTCGCACCGGACCCGAGGAACGAGGTCAGTCGTGACCGAGAGTGCCCCCGTGCGGAGCAACTCGCCCGTCGCCGGCCTCGGGCGAGCACGATTGACGTTCGCTCAGGTGTTGGCGCAGTCCGTGTCCGCGGTTGCGCCGTCCGCGGTAATGGTCACTGTGCCTGCGCTCGTCATCCCCGACGCCGGAGGAGCTACGGTCGCTGTCTTCGCCGCTGCTGCGCTGCTCATGACGATGGTGGGGTACTGCATCGGACAGTTCGCCCAGCGCATGGTGGCGGTCAGTGGGCTCTACAGCTACGTCGCGAAGGGTTTGGGTGCGCTGCCGGGTATCTGGGCCGGGTGGTCGTTGAGCCTCGGTTATGCCGCGGCCGCGATGGCGAGCGTTCTCGGCGCGGCGAGCTACACGACCGTGCTGCTCGGTAGGCTCGGACTGCCGACGGGTGCGCTGACCTTCGTCGCTCTGTCGATGCTCGTGGGGCTCGTTGCTGTGGTCCTGATGATTCGTGGTGTGAGGTTCTCCACGCGGGTTACTCTGGCGGTCGAGGTTTTCGCGATCATCGTCGCATCGGCCGTGCTGGCGGTGATGTTCGTACAGTCCGTCGATGGCCCCCCGGTGAGCCGTGCGCCACCGGAAGCCAACGGTTCGGCTCACATCGGTTTCGTGGCGCTGCTCGTGATCACGTCGTTCGTGGGGTTCGAGAGCGCTGGGACGGTTGCGCGAGAGGCGCGCAGTCCTCTCACGGCCGTGCCGCGTGCGATTCGCTGGACCCCTCTGGCTCTCGGCGTGTTGTACACGGGCGCAGCGGTAGCCCAACTGCCTGCACCGGTACAACAGAACGACATGCTGGCGATCGTGTTGACGCTGCCTGATTCGTCCGGGGGAGCGGCGACTGCGCTGTCGATCCTGATGGAGCTGGGAATCACAGCGTCCTGGTTGGCCTGTGTTCTCGGTTCGACCACCGCGTTGTCTCGCATCATGTTCGCCATGGGACGCGAAGGGGTGCTGCCGGCAGCGTTGGGCCGCACACACACTCGATTCCACACCCCCCACATCGCGTTGATCGCGGTGATGCCGGTCATCGTTGCGGTGCCGGTGTTCAATCAGCTCCTCGTCGGCTCGACGCGTGAGGTGCTTGTGGGTCTGCTCACCGTCTCAGCGCACGGGTACGTCGTCGCATACATTCTGGCGTGCGTCGCGACGCCATGCTTTCTCCGCCGAATCGGTGAACTGACGGTCCTTCCCACGGTTGTCTCCGCCGGCGCGGCCACCATACTGAGCGCTCTGGTTCTGTGGTCGGCTTTCTCGACCACCCACACTGCGGGTGTGGGGACAGGGGTGTACGCGGCGCTGGTCGCATCCGGTTTCGCAATCGTGATGATCCGGTCCCGTTCCCGGAGTGGCATTCTCGATCGGGTCGGGGTCTACGACGAGACGGTTGCCGACGACTTGGCGGTCGGACACCGTCCTTGGGAGGTGCGCAGGTGAGCGGGGACGGATCGTTCTCCGGCCGTCAACCCAAAGCCGTGTCGAGTGCGTTGCGGGTACTGGAGGCGGTCGCGCGGGGCGGCACCGGAGTCACCGCGAAAACCGTTGCCGCCGAACTCGACTTACCCTCCGCCACGACGTATCGCCTCCTGAACATCCTTACCGGTGAGGGCTACTTGGTGCGTCTTCCCGATCTGTCCGGCTTCGCCCTGGGCCACAAGATCGGCGTGCTCATCGACGCGGCCGTCGCTCCTACCGTGTGCACCGCAGCCCACGAAGTACTCGCCGACTTCCGGCTCACGGTCCGGTTGGGTGTCCACCTGGCCTACTTCACCAATTCGACCATCCGCATCGCGAGTCCGGATCCCGAATATCGAATGGAACACGACGAGGCGTTCCTGAATCGACACCTGCATGCCGGTGCGCTCGGTCGAGTGTTGCTGGCCGAGAAGGCCGACCCGATGGCCCTCCTCCCGGCGTTCGGTCCGGCCCCGCTGACGCAGCGGACAGTCGCCTCGCGCGGCGAACTCGACAAGGCGCTGGCCGTGGTGCGGCAGCAAGGGTTCTCGCTGCAGGTCGGCGAGATGAATCTCGAGACAGCGTGCGTGGCAGTTCCGGTTCGAACGACGACGGGTTCGCTGTTCGCGGCGCTGGCCATGTCGGGAAGTGCCACCCACGAGCAGGCTCTGCGCCGGTGCGTTCCAGCGATGCTCGACTGCGCCGGCACCCTGGCGCCTCTACTCTCGTGAACGCCCCGTCCGATCAGACCGATCGGGCGATGGACCGCAGGAACTCGACGTTTTCCAGGTCGCGGTTCGTGCTCTCGTCCGGCGAGGTGCCGTACATACGGTTGGCGGACAATTTCACGATGGTCGTCCCCTTGGCGGGGTCGACGTGGACCAGCTGATTGAGCACACCGACCGCGCAGTAGTCGCCCTGATGCCCAGCGGGGATCCACCATTGGTACCCGTAGCCCAGGTCGATATCGTGGCCGCCGACAATGGGTTTGCCTGCCTCACGGATCGGGGCGTCGATCGAAGTCGAACTGCGCACCCAGTCGGGGTCGATGATCTGCGTGCCGTGCCACATGCCGTCGTGGCGATAGAGCTCCCCGAGGCGGGCGTAGTCGCGCGCGGTGAGGTTCAGCCCTCCGTACGCCATCTCGGTACCGAGCATGTCGGTAACCCAGAATCCCGGTGACTCGAATCCGAGTGGTTCGACCAGTTTTTCGGTCATGTAGTCCGCGACCGACCTGCCGGTGGCGCGGGCGACCAACGCTCCGAGTATCTGAGTCTCGCCGGAGTTGTACCGGCACACGGTTTGCGGCGGATGTTCCTTGCTCATACGCGCGACGAAACCGTCCAGTCCGCCGCCTTGACCCATCATCGCCTTCGTCAGGTGATGGATGTCGGATCTCGGGTCGTTGTAGTCCTCGTTCCATCGGGCTCCGGACGACATCTGCAGCACGTCTCGAATGCTGACCCCGTCGTAGGCCGAGCCCGGCTTCACCGGCACGTAGTCACCGATGAGGTCGCCGATGTCGGCGATGTGGCCGTCCTGGACAGCGATGCCGACAAGTGCAGAGACGAAGCTCTTGGCGACCGACATCGACAACCACCGCACGGTCGGCCCGCCGGTCAGAAGATACCGCTCGTGGCGGATGACACCGTCGACGAGCACCAGCAGCGCGCTGGTGTCGGTGCTGGTCAGAAAGTCCTCGCTCGACCGCTCGTACCCATCGAACCGGTAGGTCGAGGGGATCGTGATGTCGGGGCCCGTCAGCCACGGCCGCGGCGTCGACGACGCCGGCATACGTCTGACCGGTGCGAGGTCGTCGATGTTGGCGAAGGTCTCGTGCTGCGGCTTGCCGGTGAACAGGCCGGCTTCAGCCAGGGATGCGGGACGCGATCGTGACATGACCCGTCGCGCGAGATACCGCACCGCGAACGAGAGGCGGTTCGATGGGGTAGTGGCTGGCATGACGGTCTCCTCGGCTGATCAGGTTCCGCAAAATCTAGCAGTACCGATCGGTTCGCGTAAACCGACTAGGTACAGTCGTCCAGCGTCACGGACACCAGGCAAAGGCAGGGATGCGCATGGCAGAGGAGCTGCACCGTGTCGACGGCCGCACGCTGCGTTTCCAGGACCGCCGACCCCGCTTGCTCGACGCCGTGACCGAGTACGTACTCGACCACGGCGCATCCGACCTCTCGTTGCGGCCGCTGGCCGTCGCCGTCGGCGTGACTCACGCGACGCTGCTGCGGCACTTCGAATCGAAGGAACAGCTGATGCGGGAAGTCACGCAACATCTGCGCGTCCGGTTCGAGAACCAGTTCTCGGCTGCGACGCAGCTGTCGACAGGCACTTCGACCGAGGACCTCGCCCGAGCGATCTGGAGAGTGCTGTGCGACCCGCGTCAGCAACGCCAATTTCTGCTGCTGTTCGAGCTCGCCGGCACACGCGCCGGCAGCGTCGAGTCGACCCCGCACAGTCTGGCGGCGACCATGGTCGACGACTGGGTGCGGCTCCTCACCGCCAGCCTCATCTACGCGGGCTGGCACGACTCCGATGCCATCTCGCGCGCCACCTTATTTCTCGCTCAAACTCGCGGGTTGCAGCTGGACCTACTCATCACCGGCGACAGAAGCAGAGTCGACGCCGCATTCGAGCTGTCCCTCCGACTGCTGACACCGGAGCCGTGAGCTACCGGCGGGGCCGGGGCTCGGCGCTGACACTCACGACTGTTCGTTGGAGCACCACCACGTCGTGCGCCCACCGACGGTGCCACGAGACATCGGTGCTCCGCATCGCGGACAGGTTGCATCTGTCTTCCGAAACGGAATGATCTCGCCGGTGTGTACGCCGCCTTTCCTTGCGGATCGGATGGCGCGGCGTAGGACCACTCGCAGCTCGTCGAGCTCGTCCGCGGACAACGTCTTCGCGCGACGGGACGGTGAGAGCGAGCTCTGCCAGAGAACCTCGTCAGCGAGCAGATTGCCGACTCCCGACAGCGCGGCTTGATCGAGGAGTCGTGCCTTCACAGGCGCTCCGCTCGAGCCGATTCGGTGCCGGAAGTCGTCCCGCGAGATTTCGGCAGCGTCCGGGCCGAGGGCGTCGATGTCCGGTTCGAGGCGCACTCGGCCGAGTCTGCGTTTGTCGAACAGGCGCAGTTGACCGCCGTCGTCGAAAGTGATGGCGAAACGTGTCCATTCCGGCTTGTCGGTCTCTCGCGTGCCCACGGCTTGCTCGTCAGCGTCGGCGGTGACGATGATTCGGCCGCCCATGCCGAGGTGGATCCCGAGTGTGGGACCGTCGGTTCCGTCCGCGGTGACGGTGTCGCACCACATCGCTTTTCCGCGCCGGCGAGCGGCGGTGAGGCGACCGCCCTTCAGTGCGCGGGCAATGTCGCCCGGACTGTGTGGGCGGCACTCGAACGTATCGGTGTCGTCGATGTCGATTATTTCGCGGCCGAGCGCTTTTTCGACTATCTGGCGTGCGTTCTCGACTTCGGGGAGTTCCGGCATTCGTCAGGTGTACCCCCGCGGGCGATATCGTTCACACCCTCACTCGCGCTGCGTGTTCTGGTCGCCCTGGTTACGGTTGGCCGAACCACCGCCGTAGCCGATGTGGAGACACCGATGACCACGGAACAACACAACGAACCGCAGGCACAGGCCGACGGCATGAATGCCGAAGAGGGCCCGGGGTTCCGGTTCCCGAACGTCTACATCATCCTCGTCGCGTTCATCGGCTTGGCCGCGCTGGCGACATATTTGGTTCCTGGTGGTGAGTACGAGAGGATCGACGGCCCCGAAGGCCGCATCACCATTGATCCCGACTCGTTCACCTACGTCGACGCCAACCCCACCAGCTTCCTCCAGTTCATGACGGCAGTGCCGCAAGGCATTCTCGACGCCGGCGAAGTGGTGATCTTCACCCTGATGATCGGCGGCGTCTTCGCGGTCCTGCGCGCAACCGGGATCATCGAACTCGCGGTGGGTGCGCTGAGCCGACGCTTCGCGAACCGCTCGATGGTGATGCTTGCACTGCTGATGGTCGT
Source organism: Rhodococcus sp. (in: high G+C Gram-positive bacteria) (assembly GCA_049650605.1). Classification (GTDB taxonomy): domain Bacteria; phylum Actinomycetota; class Actinomycetes; order Mycobacteriales; family Mycobacteriaceae; genus Rhodococcoides. Next base: position 30,627 of record JBASAM010000029.1, read on the forward strand.
CTTCGGCGTGGTGGCGACGCTGATAGGAACCCAAGAACTATCGCTGATCTACGTGCCGGTGATTTTGCCGCTGATCATCGCGCTGAGGTTCGACTCGGTCACGGCCGCTGCGGTGGCGCTGTGCGCGACGACGGCGGGTTTCGCTGCGGGCGTGCTGAATCCGATCAACACCGGCCTGGGACAACAGCTATCGGGAATCCCCTTGTACTCGGGGGCCGCCGTGCGGATCGCCGTTTTCGTGGTGGCGCTCACCGCAGCAATCCTCATGGTCGTTCGCTATGCGCGCCGAGTGAGCGCCGATCCGGCGGCAAGTCTTCTCGCGGGCGACCCCGCCGAGGCGCGGAAGCGGGCAGAATTTCGGGACGTGCTGGACGAGGAGACCGCGCCCGCGACGACGCGCCAGAAACTCGCGTCGGTGGCAACGCTTCTGTTCCTGATCGCGTTGGTCCTGGGCGTCACCCTCGCGGGCTGGTTCATGATGGAGATGGCTGGACTGTTCATCCTGATGGGAGCGGCAGTCGGGCTGATGGCAGGACTGAGCGGCAACCAGATCTGCGCCGCCTTCGACAAGGGGTTCCGCGAAGTATTGGTCGGTGCGCTCATCGCGGGTGTGGCCAGAGGAGTGGCGGTCGTTCTCGAAGACGGCAACATTCTGGACACCATCGTTCACGGACTGGGCGTCCTGGTCGGTGGTCTTCCGGTGGCCCTGTCGGCAGTAGGAATGTTCCTGGCGCAGTTGGTTTTCAACTTCGTCGTGCCGTCCGGCAGCGGGCAGGCGCTGGTGACGGTACCGATCATGGCGCCGCTTGCGGACGTCCTGGGCATGACCCGCCAGACTGCCGTCCTGGCATACCAATTGGGCGACGGGTTCGGCAACATTCTGTACCCGACATCGGGCTATTTCATGGCCGTGCTCGCGCTGGCGGGTGTGCGGTGGCAGAAGTGGGTGAGGTTTTTTCTACCGTTGTTCGCGATCTGGGTAGGTATCGCGATGGTGTTCCTGATCGGTGTGCAGTTGGCCGGATGGGCCTGAGCGGCTGCTACCGAGGAGCGAACAACATGTCGATGAGCGTGGGATGAGAAGGAAGCACCACCATCGGCGGCGACACCAGGTCGAACGGGGCGAGGGCGCCGAGCACGTCCTCGGTCTGAGTGCCGGGGCCGCCATAGGTGTTCGAAGCGATGGTGAAGCCGTCGCCGATGGACGCGGAGGCCACGACGCTTGATCCGTCGTCCGCCCAGCCCCACTTGGTGCCGTAGGCCGCACCGAGTTGTCCGGTGCCCCAGTCCTGCACGGTGCCGTCGGCAGCCACCGGTGCGGCGGTAGTCATCCAGGCCAAAACGGGGCTGGACGGATCGGTGCGCTGCTTGGCGTCGAGAAATCTGACCGTGTCGGCGGTGCTGGTGGAGGAACTGCCCCAGAATCCGCCTCGATCGGTAGCAGTCAGCCCGTATTCAGCAGCGATGGCGTCGATGGCTTCCGGGTACTTCGCGTCCAACTGCGAGGCGGCCCAGTCGTCACTGACCTCGATCATGCGGGCGGCCAAGCCGAGGTCCTCGGGCGAGGAGTCGCCGCGCCGGAGGACGTAGTCGGCGAGGTACAGCTTGACCGTCGACAGTCCTGGCCGAGGCTCGTTCTCGTTCGGCGTTCCGACGTGGACGCCGGTGGCGCTGGAGGTGTAGGACAACGACGTACGGGCAGGGACTCCGTCGAAGTCACCGGGCGCGGGAAGTGGGGCCGCGTTGGCAGGAGCCGCGAGCGCGATGACGGCGGCTGCTCCGATCGCGCACTCTGCCAGTCGCCCTACTCGTCGTCGGCGTGGTGTCGTCATCGCGTGCTGTCCCCTCGGGCTGCGCCGCCGAGGTACGACGACAACTCGAATGTAATAGGTCGCGGCGACATGTGCCGTGACGCGGGGCTCTGACATGGTCGACGTCACCTGTCGGGTGCCGCTTTCGTCCGATACCGACAGGGAGTAAACGGGCGACGCTGAGAAGTTGCTGTGACTGCTCGGCGTGTTCATCGATCTGTCATCGGATCGACCGATCCGTGCGTAATACTTTCCTACGTGACACGCACTCCTTTCCCCGCTGCACACCGGACACCGGCGTCCGGCGCAGCAACCATGTCGACAGATCCCGCGAACCCGTCGGACGACGATCTTGCGATGGTCGACTTCTTGCGACAGTGGTATACCCACGGTGGCGGCCGAGCCGAAGACATGATGATTCGATTCGGGCTCAGCCCGCAGGACTACTTTGCTCGTGTCAAAGTTCTTCTCGAGAACGGCGCCGGCCGCAGCGATCGTTCGGCCGTCGCCGGGATGCTCGCGGTGTGTCGTAAGCGGCTCTGGCTCGGCCAGTAGCTCCCGCGACACACAAGCCGGCGAACGGGCCTCTCCGCAGTCGGAGTGTGCCCGTTCGCCGTTGCCCCGAGGGCCACCGTCAGCTGAGGTGATGCACCTCCTGGAGCCCGTACACCGGTGTGTCCAGACCCTCGTACCGTGCTTTGAGTTGCAGGCCGAGGTACAGGGAGTAGTGCCGAGATTGGTGCAGATTGCCGCCGTGGAACCACAGGTTGTCCTGCTGGGTGGGCTTCCACATGTTGCGTTGCTCGCCCTCCCACGGACCCGGATCCTTGGTGGTATCCGATCCCAGCCCCCAGCACTTTCCCACCTTGTCGGCCGTCTCCTGATCGACCAGGTCGGCGACCCATCCGTTCATGGACCCGTACCCGGTGGCGTACACGACGAGGTCGGCCTCGAGTTGCGTGCCGTCGGCGAGGACGACGGCGTGCTCGGTGAGGTGGTCGACCTGTCCGCCTACCAGTCGAATGTGTCCATCGGCCACCAACTCCGATGCGCCGACGTCGATGTAGTACCCCGATCCGCGGCGCAGATACTTCATGAACAGGCCGGAGCCGTCGTCGCCGAAGTCGTGCTTGAAACCGGCCTTGTCGAGGCGGTCGTAGAAGTCCTTGTCCTTCTCCGCGATCTGCTGATACACCGGAATCTGGAACTCGTGCATGATCCGGTACGGCAACGACGCGAACGTGAGATCGGCCTTCTGCGTCGTCATCCCTGATTCGACGGCACGCTCGGAGTACAAGTCGCCCAGGGCGATCTCACACAGCGAATCGGACTTGACTATGTGCGTGGAGGATCGCTGCAGCATCGTGACGTCGGCGCCGGTCTCGTAGAGCGCCTTGCAAATGTCGTGCGCGGAATTGTTGGACCCGACGACCACGACCTTCTTACCCGAGTAAGCGTCGGGTCCGGGGTGCTGGCTCGAGTGGTGTTGCTCGCCCTGGAAGACGTCCATCCCCGGGAAGTTCGGCACGTTGGCCTTGCCCGACATGCCCGTTGCCATCACCAGTTGCTTCGGGCGGAGAATCACCTCCTCGCCGTCGCGGTCGAGAACCACGGTCCATTCGCCCGCGACTTCGTCGTACGTCGCGGACGTCGCGGTGGTCTTGGACCAGTACGGAACTTCCATGACCTTGGTGTACATCTCGAGCCAGTCGCCGATCTTGTCCTTGGGTGCGAAGACCGGCCAGTTGTCCGGAAACGGAAGGTACGGAAGGTGGTCGTACCAGACCGGGTCGTGCAGGCACAGCGACTTGTATCGTCCGCGCCATTGGTCGCCGGGGCGTTCACCACGATCGACCGTGATGGCCGGAACGCCCATTTGACGCAGCCGTGCACCGAGTGCGATTCCGCCCTGGCCGCCTCCGACGATCAACGCATACGGTTGGATGCCGTAACCCAGTTCCTTCTCTTCCAGCTCTCTGCGCTCCGCCCAGGTCTTGATGCCGGTGTCCGATCCGTGCACCGCACCCATCGGCCGATTGTGTCCGCGTGGCTCCTCGTGACCTTTGAGCTCCTGCATCGTGGTCAGCAGCGTCCACGCCTGTAGGTCGCCGCTCTCACCGATCTCTTTCAGGCGCAGATGTCCCTTCCCGCGCGCGGTGGCCGTCTCGAACTCGATCCATGCGGACAGGACCCCGTCCGCCTCGTCGGGTGTGTCGGTGGTGTGGAAGGCACGCGGATCGACGTCGCTCAGCCGCGCACCCAGCATGTCGGCGATGCCGTCTCGGCCCTCGACTGTTTTGAGGTTCCAGGTGAAGGTCACCAGATCGCGCCAGAAGCTGTCGACGGCGAACAGGGCTACGGCTCGGTCGATGTCGCGAGCGCCGAGCGCCGCGTCGAAGTTCGCCAGCCAGGCATCCACGCGCTGCTGCGGCGTCGGACGGTCGGGCGTTGTCAGCTCGGTGGGCGGTTCGAGTGTTCGCGTCATGCCAACTCCGTGTTCCATGCGATGGGCCGTGGTCGATTTCGTGTGATGCACAGCACACCGCGTTCTCCGGCTGGGCGAAAGAGTTGCACCGCGTTGCATCCGTTTGATTCGTGCAACCCGCTGCAACTCTTCCGGTCGGTGGGCCGGGTCACATAGGACAGAGGGCGAAGGTCGCTGATTCGGCGGCCGGTAAGGAGCCGAAGCAATGCGTGCAGCCGTCTATCACGGGCCGAACAAGGTCGAGATCACCGATGTCCCGGAACCGCACCCCGGAGCCGGGCAGGTGAAGATCCACGTGGGATTCAACGGCATTTGTGGAACCGATCTGCACGAGTACTACGCGGGGCCCATCTTTATCCCCACCGAGCCGCACGCGCTGACAGGTCAGCAGATGCCGCTCGTGTTGGGGCACGAGTTCTCGGGAACCATCACCGAACTCGGCGCCGGTGTCACCGGATGGGCGATCGGTGACCGCGTGGCGATCGAACCCATCTACCGCTGCGGACAATGCGGACCGTGCCGAGCCGGCAACTACAACATCTGCCAGTCCATCGGGTTCCACGGTCTGATGTCCGACGGCGGTATGGCCGAGTACACGGTGGTTCCCACCGACATGCTGCACGCACTCCCGGATTCGGTATCACTGGAACTCGGCGCGCTGGTGGAACCGATGTCGGTGGCGTACCACGCCGCCACCCTCGGGGACGTGCAGGCGGGCGACACCGCAGTCGTCTTCGGCGCCGGTCCGATCGGCATCGGACTGTGGTTCGCGCTGCGCGGCAAAGGCCTCGAGAACGTGACCGTCGTCGAACCGTCGCAGACGCGTCGTGCCGCGATCGAAGCACTGGGCGCACGCACCCTCGACCCCACGGCGGCCGACGTTCCCGCGATGATCGCCGACGAGACAGACGGCAGGGGAGCCGACGCGGTGTACGACGCGGCCGGCGTTGCTCCCGCCGTCGCGACGGCTCTGGCCTGCGTCGGTGCGCGAAAGCCGATGATCAGCGTCGCGATCTACGAGAAGCCCCTGACCACGCCCCTGATCGAACTGGTCATGAAAGAAGCGCGAATCCAAGGATCGCTTTGCTACACCTCCGCCGACTACGACTCGGTGATCGGGCTGATGAACGACGGCGCGTACGACACCACCGGGTGGGTCTCGCGCATCGGGATCGACGCAGTGATCGACGACGGATTCGAGGCCCTGCACGCCGGAACCAAGATGAAAGTCCTGGTCGACCCCACGCTGTGACCGGGCGAAACAGCACCCGGCGATGACCAACTGTGTGATCTGGAGCACAATGAATGGCGATGGTTGATACGACGGCACCCGAGCCCGCAGTTGCCGCGGGGGAGGACCCGCGTCGCTACGCGCAGTTGTTGACGCAGGTCTACGACGCAACCATGTCCGGATCGCGATCACCGGCGCGACCGCGTGACGTCATCGGCGACTCGTGGCAACGCGCGATCAGTCTGGGTGTCGACCCCGAGAACGAAGGGCCGGCCTCCGCCGTCGCGGCACCCGAGCTCGAACAGATGCGGCGCGAGTCGGGGTTGATCGAGATTCTGCCGGAGCTGACCGGCAGCCTGCGATCGGTCCTGGAGAACTCGGACAACCTGCTCGTCGTGGCCGATCGCCTCGGCCGGGTGCTGTGGCGCAGCGGCACCCCGACGGTGCTCGACCGTGCAGATCGTCTGGGTTTCGTCGAGGGCGCGGACTGGGCCGAGGACAGCGTCGGCACCAACGCAATCGGCACCGCGCTGGTCTCCCGATCCGCTGTGCAGATCTTTTCCGCCGAGCATTTCGTACGTACGCACCATGCCTGGACGTGCGCCAGTTCGCCGATCAAGGATCCGCGCACGGGCAAGGTCCTGGGGCTGGTAGACGTGAGTGGCCCCGCGAGTTCGGTGCATCCGACAACGCTCGCTTTGATCGACGCCGTGTCGCGCCTAGCGGAATCGCAACTGCGGGAACATCATCGACTCACGTTGGACCGCCTCAGGTCGGTGGCGGCGCCGATGCTGGCGGGCTCGGCATCGCCGGCTCTGGCTGTCGACGCGCATGGATGGGTTGCCGCAGTGGCATCCGTTCCCGTTCGCAGCCGAGTTCTGCTGCCCGAGGAAGTAGGACCAGGCCGACTGTGGGTGCCGACACTGGGAATCTGCGATGTCGAGCCGCTGCCCGGGGGGTGGATGGTGCGTCCTGCACGGGCGAGCGACGACGGTGTCCTCGGCGGCGAAGCCTCACCGACGACGCTGCGCATCGATCTGTCGGACCCGTCTCGAACCGTCGTGCACGTGACAAGCCCGTTCGGCACGTGGTCGCACGAGCCGACACCGCGTCACGCGGAGATCCTGTTCCTTCTCGCCGCGCGTCGCGACGGCCGTACGGCCGCGGAACTGGCGTCGGAGCTGTTCGGCGACAACGGTCGAGCCATCACCGTGCGCGCGGAGATGTCGCGACTGCGCAAGGCCTTCGCCGGTGTGGTCGTGGCACAGCCGTACCGGATCGACGACTCGGCGGTGGTTCGGTTGGACCTCCCCACCGATCGGAACCGAATTCTCCCGTACTCCTCGGCGCCCGCAGTTCGCGCCTTTCGCGCGTCGGGCTGACACTTCTGGATAACCTCGCCTGATGGACGAGCGGCTCGAGCGCGACCACATGGCGCGAGCACTGGATGCATTCGACAGCCGGGTGATCGACGAGGGGACCGACCGGCGAGCGTCGGTGGTCGTCGCGATCGGCGGCTCCTCAGGCGAGCGCCACATGTTGCTGACCAAGCGACCGTCGCGGATGCGGGCCCACCCGGGACAATTCGCGTTGCCGGGCGGACGAGTGGACGCGGGCGAATCCTCCGCGGAGGCAGCGTTACGCGAACTCGAGGAGGAAGTCGGCGTCCAGGTCGGCCCCGAACAGATTCTGGGAACCCTCGACGACTACCGAACGCGGTCCGGATACGTCATCCGGCCGTTCGTGGTGTGGGCGGCGGACTGGAGCGGTGAACTGGTGCCGAGCGCAGACGAGGTGGAATTCCTCTACCGCGTGAGCATCGACGAGCTCGACGTGGAGCCGCGATTCGTCACCATCGAGGAGTCGACGCGTCCCGTTGTCCAGTGGCCGTTCCGCAACTCGCTGGTGCACGCTCCCACCGGCGCCGTGGTGCACCAGTTCCGCGAAGTGGTCCTCGCCGGCCGGAGCACCCGTGTCCGCGATTACGAGCAACCTGTCTTCGCGTGGCGCTAGCACCGGCGAGCTGTGGAAGGCTCCAACCATGACCGACCCGGTGGCGCGCGATCGCATCGTGACGGTACCCAATGCGCTCAGTCTGCTAAGACTGATCGGGGTCCCGGTGTTTCTGTGGTTGCTTCTGGTCGAGCAGGCCTACGGATGGGCTTTGCTTCTGCTTCTCGTCAGTGGAGCCACCGATTGGTTGGACGGCAAGCTGGCCCGGCTGCTCGATCAGCAGTCCGCCCTCGGAGCTCTGCTCGACCCGTTCGTCGATCGCCTCTACGTGGTGACCACACTGATCGGTTTCGCGATCGCCGGAATTCTGCCCTGGTGGGTCGCGGTGGCGCTCATCGCGCGCGACGCTGTGCTGGCAGCGTCACTGCTGATCTACCGTCGCCGCGGACTGGCGCCGCCGGAGGTCATCTACCTCGGCAAGGCCGCGACGTTCGTGCTGATGAGCGCCCTACCCTTCCTGCTGGCTGCTCGTGTCGAGTGGGGCGGGGCCGACGCCGTTCAGGCACCGGCGCAGGCGCTTCTGGTGTGGGGGACCGCGCTGTACCTGTGGACGGGCGCGCTGTATCTGGCGCTGGCTCTGGGGCCTGTTCGACGGCTGCCCGTGGTGCCGCGATAGCGGGCGGGCCTGCCCGCCTTGCGAAGCCCGAAACAACGCCAATACGCTCAGCGCGAGTGCGGTTCCCTCCGGGATGTACATACCCGCACCGCGATCCTGTGACGAAAGGACCCGGTTCACGTGAGCCAGACCGACATCCCCACCGAGTTGCGGTACACAGCCGAACACGAATGGATCCAGCGGACCGGACCGACGACGGTGCGGGTAGGCGTCACGGACTACGCGCAGTCGCAACTCGGCGACGTCGTCTTCGTCCAACTCCCCACCGAGGACGATGCCGTCTCCGCCGGCGAGTCGCTCGGCGAGGTGGAGTCGACCAAGTCCGTGTCCGACATCTACGCACCCCTGTCCGCCAAAGTGGTTGCGGTGAACGGTGAACTCGACGGCGATCCCGAGTTGGTGAACTCCGATCCCTACGGCGCAGGGTGGCTGGTCGATCTGTCCGTGGAGTCCGAAACCGAGCTCGACGACGCTCTCGAAGCGATGCTGGACGCCGAAGGGTATGCGTCCATCACATCCGCATAACAGCAGTGCCCGTAGGCCTGGTAAGCGTGCCCACTGGGCCGCGTGCTCAGGGTACGGTCGGTAAGGTCCTCACGTGGTTCGGCGGCACCCCGGTCGGGGATCGTTGGATCGTCAATCAAGCGTGATCGAGAATGTGCTGAATCGTCCTGTGGGTGAGGGGCGGTCAGATCGAGGAGGAGAAACGTGAGCGATAACGGCAACGACGGCGTGTACGGAGAATCTCCCGCGGAGACCACATCGGTCTTCCGCGCCGATTTCCTGCAAGAGATCGACTCTGCAGCGGCACCCAAGGAATCGTCCGAAGCGCCGGTCTCCGGCGTCGAGGGGCTCCCTGTCGGGTCGGCTCTGCTGGTAGTCAAGCGTGGTCCCAACGCCGGATCCCGTTTCTTGCTCGATCAGCCCACCACCTCTGCGGGACGCCATCCCGACAGCGACATCTTCCTCGACGACGTGACGGTCAGCCGCCGTCACGCCGAGTTCCGTCAGAACGACGACGAGTTCCAGGTCGTCGACGTGGGCAGCTTGAACGGCACGTACGTCAATCGCGAGCCGGTCGATTCTGCTGTTCTGGCCAACGGTGACGAGGTGCAGATCGGCAAGTTCCGCCTGGTGTTCCTCACCGGGCCCAAGGGTCAGGCTGCAGGCCAGGTCGACGAAACGTCTGCGGGCGCGGGTAGCTGATGACGGCTGTCGGGCAACAGTCCGGTGGCGGGATGTCGATCGGGTCGGTACTCGATCGGCTCCGGCCGGACTTCCCCGACGTCACCATTTCGAAGATCCGTTTTCTCGAGGCCGAGGGACTGATCTCCCCGGAACGAACGGCGTCGGGATACCGGAGATTTTCGGTCGAGGACTGTGAGCGATTGCGCTACGTCCTCACCGCCCAGCGGGATCACTATCTCCCGCTGAAAGTGATCAAGGAGCAACTGGACGCTCTGGACAGCGGGGCGTCGCCGACCTCCGTCGACGGATCTCCGGTTGGACCTCGCGGTCCGCGTGCTCTCGCCCTGGCACCAGGAAGTGTCTCGCCCACGGAGTTCATCGCCGACCGCCACGTGCGAATGAGCCGATCCGATCTGCTCACTCGCGCGGATGTCGACGAGTCCTTCCTGCTGGAATTGCAGAAAAGCGGTCTTCTCACGGCGGGACCTGCCGGGTTCTACGACGAAGAGGCCGTGGTGCTGGTGCGGACGGCCGCGGCGATGGCGCAATACGGCCTCGAAGTTCGGCATCTGCGTGCGTTCAAGCTTGCTGCCGACCGCGAAGCCAACCTCCTGGCGCAAGTGGCCGGTCCGGTTGCCATGGGTCGCGACGCCGGTGCGCGCGACCGGGCGCAAGAACTCATTCGTGAGCTCGCCGCGCTGTCTTTGTCGCTGCACACCTCGTTGGTCAAGTCCGCAGTCCACGGAATACTGGACAAGTAGCACACGAGACGGACCAATACACTGAACTACACGTCCGCGAAGTCGAGTGAGCGCGGATGTTTCACAGCAGCTGGGAGGCGGCGCGATGGGCGAGATGCGCGTGATCGGAATCCGAGTGGAACAGCCACAGAACCAGCCGGTTCTCCTTCTCAGGGAATCGGAAGGCGAACGCTATCTTCCAATTTGGATCGGTCAAACCGAAGCCACCGCAATTGCGTTGGAGCAACAAGGAGTGCAACCTCCGCGGCCCCTGACCCACGATTTGATCGGTGACATCGTCACCGCTCTGGGTCGTTCGCTCAAGGAAGTGCGCATCGTCGATCTGCAGGAAGGCACGTTCTACGCCGACCTGGTTTTCGATCAGAACATCCGCGTTTCGGCGCGACCCAGCGACTCCGTGGCGATAGCCCTGCGCGCGGGTGTTCCGATTTTCGCCGAGGAGCCGGTACTGGCCGAAGCGGGTCTGGTGATGCCGGACGAGCGTGAGGACGAGGTCGAGAAGTTCAAGGAATTCCTCGACAACATCTCGCCGGACGACTTCAAGGCGACCGATGGTTGATAACGATCGAGTCTCACCCTTGAGTTGAGGTTGAGGCTTACCGCGTGGCGCGTTGCCTCGGCGGCCCCGTATCCATAGCGTTCGGGTCGACGAAGGACATATCGCGCATGTCGGCGAGGGCGTATTCTCGACCTCGCCGGGCGTCGCGGATGTCGTCGTCGTTCTCACCGTGCTGGTCGAGAAGCGCATTGGATCATCCGAGAGGGAGAGAATCACGTGGCAGACGAGCCGCACGAGCCGGAGCAGATGAGCCTCCTCGCATCGAACGAGGTCGACGAGGTCCAGCCCGGCCTCTTTCCCGACGATTCGGTTCCCGACGAACTCGTGGGATACCGCGTTCCCAGTGCGTGCCAGATCGCCGGCATCACCTATCGCCAATTGGACTACTGGGCTCGCACCGGTCTGGTGGTGCCGTCCATCCGAGGTGCCGCGGGGTCCGGAAGCCAGCGGTTGTACTCCTTCAAGGACATCCTGGTTCTCAAGATCGTCAAACGACTCCTCGACACCGGTATCTCGCTGCAGAACATCAGGGTCGCGGTCGACCATCTGCGTCGCCGCGGTGTCGCCGACCTCGCTCGCATCACGTTGTTCTCCGACGGCACCACCGTGTACGAGTGCACGTCCGCCGAGGAGGTCGTCGACCTGCTGCAGGGCGGTCAGGGCGTGTTCGGTATCGCCGTCAGCGGCGCCATGCGCGAGCTCACCGGAGCCATCGCAGACTTCCCGGCGGAGCGGGCCGACGGCGGCGAAAGCCAGCCGACTCCCGAGGACGAACTGGCATCTCGCCGCAAGAATCGCGCCAACCGTAAAACGGGCTGATTCGCTCGACGCCCCGAATCAGGGCTTGGCATATACTGGCGGTGCGTCGACGCCGCACGGGAGAGCTTCGAGTCGGGCACGGTGACACAGCCGTATCCGTCGTCGAGCGCCGAAGGAGCAGCACCTCTCCGTCAATCTCTCAGGCACCCGGACCGTGCGGGCTCCGACGTCTCTGGAAAGTGGTGGAATCGTCCACCCGCCCACGGTGAAAGGCGTCGCGCGCGACGGCCGAATCTCTCAGGCGCCCGGTGGTCTCGGGCAACACGACAGAGGGAGAGGGGCGTCTCACCAGCCGCGTGAGACGTGCACCTCGCCACCAGCACGGGAGACCACGTGACCGCCGAAGCATCCGTTCCCCGCACCTTCGTCGACCGCCATATCGGACCTGACGCCGACCAGACTGCACGACTCCTCGATGTGATCGGGGTCGCGAGTCTCGACGACCTCGCCGCAGCGGCAGTTCCTTCCGACATCCTCGATGCGGCCGTCGACGGTATCGCCGATGGTCTGGATGCACTCCCGGCGCCGGTGTCCGAGCACGACGCGCTGGCCGAGCTCTCTGCGCTTGCCGCGAGCAACACCGTCGCCACGTCGATGATCGGCCAGGGTTACAGCGCGACGTTGACACCTCCCGTTCTGGTTCGCAACATTCTCGAGAGTCCCGCCTGGTACACCGCTTACACGCCGTACCAGCCCGAGATCAGTCAGGGCCGCCTCGAGGCGCTGCTGAACTTCCAGACCATGGTCTCCGACCTCACCGGCATGGACATCGCCAATTCGTCGATGCTGGACGAGGGAACGGCAGCCGCCGAGGCGATGACCTTGCTGCGCCGCGCAGGCAAGTCGAAATCTCCCCGTCTGGTTCTGGACACCGAACTGTTCCCGCAGACGCGCGCCGTGATCGCGACGCGCGCCGAGCCGCTGGGCATCGAACTCGTCGATGCCGATCTCGCCGACGGACTGCCCGAGGGTGACTTCTTCGGAGTCGTGTCGCAGACACCCGGTGCCTCCGGCCGCATCACCGACCTTTCCGCAGTCATCGCCGACGCACACCAGCGCGGTGCGCTGGTGGCTGTCGGAGCGGACCTGCTGGCGGCGACGCTGCTCACCTCGCCCGGTGAGCAGGGCGCCGACGCCTGCTTCGGCACGTCCCAGCGCTTCGGGGTGCCCATGGGCTACGGCGGCCCCCACGCCGGTTACCTCGCCGTGCGCACCCCGCACGCGCGACAGTTGCCGGGACGTCTGGTCGGAGTGTCCGTCGATGCGGACGGCGCCCCTGCCTATCGGCTGGCGCTACAGACTCGTGAGCAGCACATCCGCCGCGAGAGGGCCACATCCAACATCTGCACCGCGCAGGTACTGCTGGCCGTGGTCGCCGCGATGTACGCCAGTTACCACGGCGCCGACGGTCTCACCGCGATCGCACGCCGTGTGGCCGGCCACGCCGCTGCTCTCGGATCCGCGCTGAGCGCGGGCGGGGTGACCGTCGTGCACCGGGAGTACTTCGACACCGTGCTCGTTCGCGTGCCGGGCCGTGCCGCCGAGGTCGTCGCCGCAGCGAAGTCCGGCGCCGACATCAATCTTCGCTTCGTGGACGACGATCATGTCGGCATCTCCTGCGACGAAGCCACCGTCGACGCCCACATCGTGGCCGTCCTGCGTGCGTTCGGCGTGGAGACCGGTGTCGAGACTGCAGAGCCGGCGGTTCCGGCGGCTCTGGCCCGCACGTCGGAGTTCTTGACCCATCCTGCGTTCACGCGGTACCGAACCGAGACCGCGATGCTGCGGTACCTGCGCGCTCTGTCCGACAAGGACATCGCCCTGGACCGAAGCATGATCCCGCTGGGCTCCTGCACGATGAAGCTCAATGCGACGGCCGAGATGGAACCCATCACCTGGCCGGGATTCAACGGCCTGCACCCGTTCGCACCGGCCGAGGATGCTCCGGGAATGGCGCGCATCGTCGCGGACCTGGAGGCGTGGCTGGTGGCCGTGACGGGATACGACGCGGTCTCGCTCCAGCCGAACGCCGGTAGCCAGGGGGAGTACGCCGGGCTGTTGGCAATTCGGAACTACCATCGCAGCCGCGGCGACGACGCTCGGACCATCTGCTTGATCCCGTCGAGTGCCCACGGCACCAATGCTGCGTCCGCAGTGATGGCGGGCATGAAGGTTGTCGTCGTGGCGTGCCGAACGAACGGCGACGTCGACGTCGACGATCTGCGGGCCAAGGTTTCCGAACACGCAGCGTCCCTCGCGGCGATCATGATCACCTACCCGTCGACGCACGGCGTGTACGAACACGAGATCGGCGACATCTGCGCCGCCGTCCACGATGCCGGTGGCCAGGTGTACGTCGACGGCGCGAACCTCAACGCCCTCGTCGGTGTGGCGCGTCCCGGCCGGTTCGGCGGCGACGTCAGCCACCTCAACCTGCACAAGACGTTCTGCATCCCGCACGGCGGCGGTGGACCGGGTGTCGGTCCCATCGGTGTTCGGCAGCACCTCGCACAGTTCCTGCCCGGTCATCCGTTCGTGGAGGGACTCGGAGATACCGGCGCGATTTCGGCAGCCCCCTACGGTTCCGCGTCGATTCTGCCGATCACCTGGGCGTACATCCGGATGATGGGGGCCGCCGGCCTGCGTCGCGCGACGCTGACGGCCATCGCCTCGGCCAACTACATCGCCCGCCGTCTCGACGAGTACTTTCCCGTCCTCTACACCGGTGACCGCTCGATGGTCGCGCACGAATGCATCTTGGATCTCCGCCCCATCACCAAACGCACCGGCGTCACCGTCGACGACGTGGCCAAGCGTCTCGCCGACTATGGCTTCCACGCTCCGACCATGAGCTTCCCGGTGTCGGGAACGTTGATGATCGAGCCGACCGAAAGCGAGAATCTGGAAGAGATGGACGCGTTCATCGACGCGATGATCTCGATCCGCGGCGAGATCGACCGCGTGGCATCGGGGGAGTGGACGGTGGAGGACAACCCGCTGCGGGGCGCACCGCACACCGCGCACTGCCTGGTGGCCGACTGGGACCATCCCTACTCGCGTGAAGTAGCGGTCTATCCGGCCGGTACGTCACGCCCCAAGGTCTGGCCGTCGGTTCGGCGCATCGACGGTGCACACGGTGATCGCAACCTGGTGTGCTCGTGCCCGCCGATCGAAGCCTTCGCCTGATCGGTCGGTTCGCACCGCCCAATAGTCGTCAGTCGGCCGCCCGGAGCTCCAACAGCGAGATCTCGGGCGGTGCGGCGACGCGTACGGGCGGACCCCACGTTCCGGCACCGCGGGTGGTGTAGAGGGTGGTGTTGCCGATGGTGTCCACGCCCTGGACCGAGGGCTGTTGCAGCGGAACCACATACACCACCGGCCAGATTTGTCCGCCGTGAGTGTGGCCCGAGACCTGCATGTCGACGCCCAGATCGGACGCCTCGAGCGCCTGCTTGGGCTGATGAGCTACCAGCAGCTGGAATCGGTCCGGGTCGGTACCCTCCAGCGCGGCACGGAGGTCGGGTTCGTACGGCTCGGGCGCCGTCAGGTCCCCGATGCCGACGAGGTCGATCGTCTGCGCACCTCGTGTGAGCGGGACATTCTCGTTGCGCAGGACCGTCAGACCGAGCGAGTCGTAGAGATCGAGCCAGGCGCCGCCGTCCCCCGCGTAGAACTCGTGGTTGCCGCTGGTGACGACGACACCCATCGGAGCTGACAGTCGAGCGAGGGGCTGCAATTCCGGGCCGACCAGATCCACGGTTCCGTCGACGAGGTCGCCGGCGATGATCACCAGGTCAGGACGTTCGGCCATGATCGAATCGACGACGCCGTCGACGAATGCTCGGCCATTTGCCGGTCCGACGTGGAGATCGGACACGAGCGCCACCCTCGTGCCGTCGAAATCGGAGGGGAGCGCGTCGAGTGCGACGGTGGTACGCGTGACACGCGGCGTGGCGGCCTCGAAGAGTCCGTACGACACCGCGGCGACCGTGCCGAGCACGAGCATGGCGCTCGAGAACCGCACGAAAGCCCGTCTCGGCCGCGCCGAGTTGCGACGGCCGACGAGAGCGACGGCGCGGATCATGAGTGCTCCCACCGCGATCGCCGCAGTACCGAGAACGAGATAGAGCAGCGCGGCCAGCCACGTCAGACCCGGAAAGGCGACGTACCGCGCCCAGGTGGGGTCGAAGACTTCGCCGCTCCCCACACCGAGTACAGCGGCCACCCAGAACAGAGTCAGCACCAGATCGGCTACCACGCGACGTCGACCGGACAGGCCCGTGGCGACCACCAGTCGACGATGCAGAACGTAGGTGACGATCGCCAGAACGACGCCGAAGACGAGCATGCGGATCACGGTGTGGCCTCTCGGGAAAAAAGAATCAGGGGTCTGTGGAACGTCAGCGCGCGGCTGTGAGGCGCTCGAGGGTTGCGGCGAGGGTCGGATCGGACGACGACACTTCGACGACCTCTCCTCCGGTTTGGCCGGTGAGTGCTCGCAGTGTCGCGATATCGGTGTTGTCCGTCAACGAGACCACGTCGATGCGCACGGGACGTGCCGGGTCGGCAGCGGCCGCGATCGAGCTCAGGAACCGGTCCGAGGAGATCGAGGTGTCGTCGTTGGGTCCATCGGTGATCAGCAGTACGGAGTTGGGCCCGTCGCCGGTCCAGTTGGCCACCGCCGAGGCGTAGGCGGCTTGCACCGACGCGTACGTCGATGTCGCGGTGGCGGGATCCAGCCCGGACAGCGAAACCGCCAAGGCTCCGCGTGGATCCGCAGTCATGGGGCTGAGCGGCTGCACGACGCGATACGGGTTGTTTCCGTCCAACGCCGAGCTGTACGTCCACAGTCCGAGTCGGTCGGATTCCGGCGCGGTGTCGACGACCTGCCGAAGTGCATCACTGACATTCGACAGTCGGGTCGCGCCACCGTCGACCGATTCCATCGACCCGGACACATCGAGCAGAACGGTGGTGCTCGACGGCCGAACGGGAGAAGCCAGTGTGGTCAACAGGATGTTCCTCGCGGCCGGGTCCGGCGTGGCGGCGGGTTGACCTAGTGCCGGGAAATCGAGTCCCGAGATCGGTGTGGGCGTGGCGTCCTCGGCCAGCCTGAACCCACGGTCGAGGAATGCGTCCCGTTGGCCGACGCCGCGAGCGAACTCGACGAAGTCCGCTGCCGCAGCTCTCTGGGTTTCGTCCGCGTCCGACAGCACGACGGCGGGGTGGTCGGCGATCGGGGTGGCCCCGGCGGGTCGGTACGCAGCAAGTTGTTGCCCCTCGGAGATGCGGTTGTAGAGCTGTTGCTCGGTGACCGGGACCGCGTGCACCGACGAGCCCGCAGGGTCGCCGCCTCGCACCATCAGATCGAGCGCCGCGTTCACGTCGTCGGGCGTGGGGTTGTTCGCTGCCGTGGCGGCCCGCGACAGCGTCGAGATGGCGTCCACGACAGCGGGTGCGGAACTTTGCTCGGCCGTCAGCGGTGCCGAGGCGGTAGCGGTGGGATCTGCCACGGACGACGCCACTGCCACCAGTGCGGATGATGTGGACGTTCCCGATGGGAACGCGGGTCGAAGCGACCCCCACCCCACAGCACCGATGGAGTCCAGCGAGTTCGGGGAGGCCGACAGCCGGGGAAGATCGCCCCACCCCACCGCAGCGGCACCCAGTGTGTCGGCGAGCGCCGGCGCCACCGCGAGAACCACGGGACTCGTTGCCAGGGGCCGCGGCGTGCTGGCGGCTCCTCGGTCCCCGATCACGCCGACCGCGCTCGCGGAATCGGTCGGAATCCACAGCGAGGGCCGTGAACCCGCGATCGCCGCGTCGTAGTCTGCCGACATCAAGGCATCCGCCACCACCGTCGACGGACGTTCGGTCACGGAAGTGCGGACGCAGTAGTCACGCACCACAGGTTCGGTGGCATCGAATGCCTCGGCGACGTCCCGCACTGCGTCGGCGATATCCGGATCCGCGGTGACGGCGAGAGTTGCCTCGCCCTCCACGCACGCCTTCGCGGCCTGCGCACCCTCGTCGGCAATGCGATCGCGGAGCGCGAGCCAACCGAACACCGCCGCCGCAAGCAGCGCAAGGGTGACGACGAGGACGACGAGACCGCGACTGACACCTCGCCGACCACCGGAGACGGATCCGGCACGGCGATGCTCACCCATGCCGGAACCGACTCGTGTCGTGCCGTGTCATCGTCGCGGTCTACGAGTCACGATGCGTTGGCGGCCTTGTACTCGCGCCGGCGCGCATGCAGAATCGGCTCGGTGTAGCCGTTGGGCTGTTCGGTTCCCAACAGGATCAGATCCTTCGCAGCATTGAACGCGATGTTCGTGTCGCTGTTCTCGGCCAACGGTCGGTACGTGGGATCGTCCGCATTCTGTCGATCGACCACCGGCGCCATCCGCTCGAGCGAGGCGACGACGTCGGCTTCGCTCACGATGCCGTGACGCACCCAGTTGGCCAGCAGCTGACTCGAGATGCGCAACGTCGCTCGGTCTTCCATCAGCGCGACGTCCTCGATGTCGGGGACCTTGGAGCACCCGACGCCGTGATCGACCCACCGCACGACGTAACCGAGGATGGACTGGCAATTGTTGTCCAGTTCGTTCTGCTTTTCGGTGTCCGACCACGACGTGGTTGTGGCGAGCGGGATCTCGAGAATGTCGTCTACGGTTGCGCGCTTGGACTTCGCGATCTCCTCCTGACGCGCGAACACGTCCACCTGGTGGTAGTGCGTGGCGTGCAACGTCGCTGCTGTGGGAGAGGGGACCCAGGCGGTGTTCGCACCGGCCGTCGGATGGCCGATCTTCTGCTCGAGCATGTCGTGCATCAGATCGGGCATGGCCCACATACCCTTACCGATCTGCGCCTTACCTTCGAGTCCGGCGGCAAGGCCCGTGTCGACGTTCCAGTCCTCGTACGCGGCGATCCACTTCTGCTTCTTCATCTCGGCCTTGCGCACCACGGCGCCGGCCTCCATCGAGGTGTGGATCTCGTCGCCGGTGCGGTCCAGGAAGCCGGTGTTGATGAACACGACTCGATCCTTGGCGGCGAGGATGCACGCCGCGAGGTTCACCGTCGTGCGGCGCTCCTCGTCCATGATGCCGACCTTGAGGGTGTTGCGAGGCAGATCGAGGACGTCCTCGACTCGTCCGAACAGCTCGTTGGTAAAGGCCACCTCGTCCGGACCGTGCATCTTGGGCTTGACGATGTAGAGCGAGCCGGTGCGGCTGTTCTTCAGGACGACGTCGCTGCCGAGGCTGTGCTTGCCGGTCAGCGAGGTCATGACGGCGTCGAGGATGCCTTCGGGGATGTTGTTGCCGTCCTTGTCCAGGATTGCATCACTGGTCATCAGGTGGCCCACGTTGCGGACGAACAACAGTGACCGGCCGTGCAGCGTCAGCTCGGAACCGTCGAGAGCGGTGTAGACCCGATCGGGGTTCATCGTGCGAGTGAAGGTCTTGCCACCCTTGCTGACCTCTTCGCTGAGGTCGCCGCGCATCAGGCCGAGCCAATTGTGGTAACCGAGCACCTTGTCGTCGGCGTCGACCGCCGCGACCGAGTCCTCGAAGTCCATGATCGCAGTGACGGCGGACTCGAGGACGACGTCCTTGACCCCGGCTGCGTCGGTCTTGCCGATGGGGCTGTCGGCGTCGATCTGAAGTTCGAAGTGCAAACCGTTGTGCACGAACAGGATTCCGGTGGGTGCGGACGGCTCACCGGTGTAGCCCAGAAGTGATTCGGGTGCGGCCAGGCCCACGGTCTCGCCGCTGTTCACGGTGACGGCCAGCGCGGTTCCGTCGATCGCGTACGACGTGGCATCGGCATGCGATCCGGATGTCAGGGGTGCAGCGGTGTCCAGGAAGTTCCGCGCCCAGGCGATGACCTTGTCTCCGCGAACCTTGTTGTAGCTCGTTCCCTTCTCGGCGCCCCCGTCCTCGGAGATCGCGTCCGTGCCGTACAGGGCGTCGTACAGCGATCCCCAGCGCGCGTTCGACGCGTTGATCGCGAAGCGAGCGTTGAGCACGGGTACCACCAACTGGGGGCCTGCCGTCGTGGTGATCTCGGTGTCGACGCCGTCGGTGGTGATCTGGAAATCAGCCGGTTCGGCTTGGAGGTAATCGATCTCCTCGAGAAACGCCTTGTACTCGGCGCGGTCGTATTCCGTGCCGGGATGCTCGGCGTGCCAGGCGTCGAGCTTCCCCTGGATCTCGTCGCGGGTGTCCAGAAGTACGCGGTTCTTCGGTGCCAGATCTTCGACGATGGCCTGCACACCCGCCCAGAACGAATCCGCCTCGAGCCCGGTGCCAGGTAGTGCCTGCTTCTCCACGAACTCGTGCAGTACTGCCGCCACCTGCAGATCGCCGACCTGGACGCGTTCCGTCATCACAGCCCCTCACTCTTTTCTCGCCTACCGGGACATCATTGCCGCGGAGGATCGCCCCGATGTTACCCAAGGGGTGATCCCGTTCCGGACTCTGCGTCCTCGAGTCGCGGGTAATACCAGCACCGCGTCTCTTCGCCGCCGGACCGTCAGGATGCGAACCGAGCCAACTGCGTCACCGACGCGCTGATTCGAGCACGAAGTTCGGCGGCAACCTCCGCGATCGCCGACTGGCCGCGCACGTACTCTGCGCGTCCGGCCGGCGTTTCGATGCGCACGGGAGAGTACCCGTAGTCGCTGAGGTCGTAGGGGCTGGCACGCATGTCCAGCTCTCTGGCCTGCACCGACATCGCAAAACAGTCGGTCAGCAGCTCGGACGGCAGCAACGGCCCCAGTTTGGAGACCCATTTGTACAGGTCCATCGACGCGTGCAAGCATCCCGGCTGCTCGGTGAGCAAACGATGCTCGGGTGTCAGTTCGATGGCGTTCAGCGGTGCCGCGTCCGGGGTGAAGAACCGGAACGCGTCGTAATGGGTGCAGCGCAACGGCATCGAGTCCACCACCGCATCGGTGCCCTCCGCACCCAGGCGTAGCGGAACGTCGTGGCGCAGGGCCTCGGGGCCGCCGCGGTAGACCATCGCCCACTCGTGTAGCCCGAAACAGCCCAGCTGAGCCGGTCGCGTCGCGGTGCGACCGGTCAACGCCGACACGAAGTCCACGGCCGCGGATCTGCGTTCGAGGAAGTCGACGGACACGGTCACTGCGGCCGTGCCGTCGATCACCTTCTCGATGTATCCGGCCCAACCGTGGTAGTCCTCGATGCCGTCACCCGTCAGCGCAACGCCGAACCCGGGATGCCACCGCCGCAGGTGTGACGGCTTGAGGCTGTAGTAGGTGAACAAAAAATCGAGCACGGGATGTTCGTGGCCCGCCGAGCGGCGCTGCAGATAAGCGCCGATCAATACCTCGACTCGATCGAGGTGAGCCGTACGCCGGGCGTTCCAGTCCGTCCCGGACAGCACCTCGCGAGTATGCGATGCGGCGGCGACGCTCACGTGGAGCCGTCCGGCCCCGGAACCACGTCCTCTACCTTGTGTGTTCCGTCGCGAACCGTGCCGACGAACTCTTCGACCAGGTCCTCGAGCGCCACGATGCCGATGGTCCCCTTGGCCGGTTCCACCACTGCGCCGAGGTGGCTGCGTCGACGCCGTAGACCCGCCAGGGCCTCGTCGAGTGGAGTCCGAGCATCGATGATCGGCAGCAGCCGCACGTCCGAGCGCGGAATGATGGTCTCGCTGTCCGCCAGGGGGTCCGCCATCAGGTCGAGCACGTCTTTGATGTGCAGGTACCCGATCAAGCCGTCGGTCTCGTCCCGTACCGGATAGCGAGAGAAACCCGTCTCGCGTACTGCATCTTCGATCGCGCCGAGCGTCGGTCCTTTCGGTCCGCAGATGACGGTACGAGCTTTGTCCAGCGGTATCAGTACCTCGCGCACCGTCCGGCCCGACGTTTCCAGCGCCTGTGTCAGGCGACGGTGCTCTTCCGCGTCGATCAAGCCCTCGGACCGAGATTCGCCGATCATGTCCGACAACTGGTCGGCGGACACCGCGGACTCCAACTCGTCCTTGGGCTCGACGCGCAGCAACCGGAGGGTCCCATTGGCGCAGAGGTTGTAGAACGCGATGAGCGGCTTCGCGATGCGCAGCCACCACAGGTGCGCCGGCACCAGCAGCATCGCCGTCGATTCGGGGCCGGCAATGGCGATGTTCTTGGGGACCATCTCCCCGATCAGGATGTGCAGGACGACCACGATCATCAGCGCCAACGCGAAGCCGATCGGGTGAACGAGCGACTCGGGGATTCCCAGTATCTCGAACGGTCTCTCGATCAAATGCGCGACCGCCGGCTCGCCGACGCGTCCCAGCAGGATGGAACAGATCGTGATGCCCAGCTGCGCCGCAGCCAGCATCATCGACAGGTTCTGGCCGGCCTCGATAACGGTCTGCGCGCGCTTCTTGCCCTGCACGACCAACGATTCCAGCCGATCGCGGCGTGCGGAGATCAGCGAGAACTCCGCACCCACGAAGAACGCGTTGAGCAGCAACAGAACGACTGCGAAGAGCACCGCCAGGAGGTCACTCATCGGTGGACTCCGATCCGGCGTCGGTCGCGGCCCGTAGTCGGGACATCTCTGCCTCCGCGGCGGGTCGAATCAGGATTCGGTCGATACGTCTACCGTCCATCGAGTCGACGCGCGCGATCCACCCGTAGTCGTGGTTGGACTCCAGGTCACCGCTGGGGGGCGGGAGAATGACCTGGTCTCCGGCGTCGGGAATCCGCGCGAACTCGCCGAGCACCAGACCACCCAGAGTGTCGTACTCGCCCTCCGGTGCCGCGTATCCGGTGAACTCGACGACTTCGTCGATCCGCAACAGCCCCGAGCACAACCAGCCGTCGCCGACCCGCTGTACGTCCACATCCGGTGTGTCGTGCTCGTCCCGCACGTCACCCACGATTTCCTCGATCAGGTCTTCCATGGTCACGATCCCGGCGGTACCGCCGTATTCATCGACGACGAGGGCAACTTGCATTCCGTCCGCCCGTACGCGCTCCATCACCGTGTCGCCGTCGAGGCTGGCCGGCACCTTCGGCACCCGCTGGGCAAGAGATCGCACGGTCGCGGACGAGCGGTCGGCCGCTGCGACGGTGAACGCGTGTTTGATATGGACCACACCCAACGTGTCGTCCAGATCTCCCGCAACGACGGGAAATCGCGAGAACCCGGTTCGGGCGGCGGTGTCGATCAAATCGGCGACGGTGTCGGTCGCGGACAACGTCTCGATCTTCACCCGAGGCGTCATCAGTTCTTCTGCGCTGCGCTCGCCGAACTGCAGCGAACGATCGACGAGCTGTGCAGTGCGCTGATCGATCGAGCCGTGCTCGGCAGATGTACGCACCAGCGAGCCGAGTTCCTGCGGCGAGCGGGCGGACCGAAGTTCTTCGGCCGGTTCGATGCCGAGACGACGCACCACCCAGTTCGCGGAGCCGTTGAGTCCCTTGATGGCCCATTTGAAGGCCAGCGAGAATCCGGCTTGGAGACCGGCGGTGGCCCGAGCGACCTTCATGGGATTGGAGATCGCCATGTTCTTGGGAACCAGCTCACCGAAGATCATCGAGGCCGATGTCGCTATGACCAGGGCGAGCACCACCGAGATGACGTCGCCGAGCGACTCGGACGCGCCGAGCGCGGTGGCCACCGGTGTGATGAACCGGGCGAGGACCGGCTCGGCAATGTAACCGGTGATCAGCGTCGTGATGGTGATTCCGAGCTGGGCGCCCGACAGCTGGAACGACAGCGTTTTGTGGGCGTGCTGAACTTGTCTGGATCGGAGGTCGCCATCGCGCGCGGCGGCTTCGACGGTGCTGCGCTCGAGAGCCGTCAGCGAGAACTCGGCGGCGACGAAGATGGCCGTACCCGCGGTCAGCGCGACGAAGCCGACCAGCGACAGGATCGACAGAAGTACGGTCATGCTCCCGCCACCGCCGTGTAAGCATGTCGGGTGAACGGGGAGTGTGCGTGCAGACGGCCGGGTGGTCCCGGCGACCTAGAGGACCCCTCCGAACAGGGTTCGTTCGGTTGAGAGCCGTCGGAGCCGTCCCCGTCGGTGTCAGGTCGGGACAAAAGGCCGACCCCTGGGGTCGGGCGCGTCGTGGGTGCCTCGGGCACCGGGGTCCTTCCTGTTGGGTGGCACCCCATGTCTTGGGGCGCGCGTGACGACGGTGCGCGCGTGCGGGCACCGATGTCGACGATCATCGTAACGTCGGTCGGTGACGGCTGTGCGCCCTCTGCCTCGGGCGCCGGTGTGATGCGCGCGTCACCCGGGTGGCGCGGACGGTCGTGCGACCGTCCTCACCAGCCCGATGGAAGCGGCCGGCCCTCGGCGAATCCCGCTGCGGACTGAATGCCGAGAACAGCGTCGCGATGCAGTTCCTCGAGCGACCGCGCCCCGGCATAGGTGCACGTACTGCGAACACCTGCGCAGATGTGGTCGATCAGGTCCTCGACGCCGGGGCGCTCGGGATCGAGACGCATCCTCGAACTCGAGATGCCTTCCTCGAACAAGCCTTTACGTGCCTGATCGAACGCACTGTCCGCCGCGGTTCTCGCTGCGACCGCACGCTTGGACGCCATCCCGAAGCTCTCCTTGTAGGCGATTCCTGCGGCGTCGACACGCAGATCGCCGGGCGATTCGTGGGTGCCGGCGAACCACGAGCCGATCATCACGTTGGACGCACCCGCAGCGACCGCGAGTGCCACGTCCCGGGGGTGGCGGACGCCGCCGTCGGCCCAGACATGTTTGCCCAATTCTCGCGCCGCCGCGGAGCACTCCTCGACAGCGGAGAACTGCGGGCGGCCCACTCCGGTCATCATCCGTGTGGTGCACATAGCGCCCGGACCGACACCGACCTTGACGATGTCCGCGCCCGCGTCGATCAGGTCACGGGTACCGCCCGCGGACACCACATTTCCCGCAACCAGGGGAACGCCGAGATCGAGCTTCGCCACGATCTGCAGTGCGTCCAGCATCTTCTGCTGGTGACCGTGTGCCGTGTCGAGAACCAGGAGGTCCGCACCGGCCTCGACGAGCGCAGCGGCCTTGGCCCCCACGTCCCCGTTGATGCCGACTGCGGCGGCGATGCGCAAACGCCCCGCCGAATCTACTGCCGGAGAGTAGATCTCGGTTCGAAGCGCGCCCGTTCTGGTGAGCACACCCACGAGCGAACCGTCGGACTCGGTGAGCACGGCGAGTCGTTCGTGTCGGGACTCCAGCAGCTCGAATATCTCGCGGGGGCTGGTCTCGACCGGTGCGGTCACGAAATCTCTGGTCATGACCGTCGACAACCTGGCGAAGCGATCGACGTCGACACACGCGGACTCGGCAACCACGCCGATGGCCGCACCGCTATCCACGACCACCACCACGCCGTGGGCGCGCTTGGGCATCAATGCCAGCGCATCGGACACCGAGTGGTCCGACGTCAGGGTCACGGGTGTATCGGCCACCAAGTGCCGACTCTTGACGAACGCGACGGTGTCGGCGACAGCGGACGTCGGCAGATCCTGCGGAATGACGACGATGCCGCCGCGGCGGGCCACGGTCTCGGCCATTCTCTTGCCGGCCACGGCCGTCATGTTCGCAACCACGATCGGGATGGTCGTGCCCGAACCGTCGACGCTGGCGAGGTCGACGTCGAAGCGGGACGTCACCGTGGTGTGGTTCGGAACGAGGAAGACGTCGTCGTACGTCAGGTCGTACGGAGGCCGTTGGTCGCGAAGGAAATGCACGGGACGCCAGCGTACGCGATGGTCGGATATATCTTCGCCGCCCGATCAGCGCCGTCGGCGGAGATCGTCGCGCGCGAGCGGCATGTCGTCGACGCGACCCTGCTCGCGCGAGAGTACGACGGTGGTGGCAATCAT
Organism: Rhodococcus sp. (in: high G+C Gram-positive bacteria); assembly: GCA_049650605.1. Taxonomy (GTDB): domain Bacteria; phylum Actinomycetota; class Actinomycetes; order Mycobacteriales; family Mycobacteriaceae; genus Rhodococcoides. The sequence goes on from JBASAM010000029.1 coordinate 55,984, forward strand.
CACGGCGACAGCCGCGACGACGATGGCCGCTCGGGGCCCGTCCGTGCGCAGCCGTTCGTCCAGGACGACGATACCCAAGAACACCGCCGACAAGGGTTCACAGATGGTGACGGCCGGAAGCGACGCAGCCAGCGGTCCCGCCTGGAAGGCCCGCTGCTGCAAGTAGAACCCCGCGACCCCGGAGGCGACCAGCGCGTAGGTCTGCCATGCGGTCAGCGACGCGATCGGGTCCGACTCCACAAGATCGCTCACGTACTTGGTGAATGCCACCGCGACACCGAACAGCGTGCCGCCGCCGATTCCGAGTAATAGGGCGGACCGTCCGGCGCTCGGGACCATCAGACCCGCCAGCGTGGCCAGCAGAGCGACGGTCACGACGCCCGCAAGCGGCAGCGCCCACATCGACAGCGGCGCATCCGCGTTGCCCTCGGTCGGATCGCCCACGACCACGAAAACGATCAATGCCCCTGTCAGCCCGACGGCCGAGAGCCACGTCGCGCGTCGCATCCGCAGACCCGAGTACTTGGCGGCCAGCGGAAGCGCGAACAGCAGCATGCTGACCAGGAGCGGCTGCACCACCGTCACCGACCCGACAACGAGGGCCGCGACTTGGACGAGGTAGCCGCCCAGATCCCCGATCACACCTGCCCACCAGCGTGGACTGGTGACGAGACCGGACACCAGAGATCGCCCGTCCCGGACGGCCGAGGCAGCCCGCTGTTGCGCCACGGCCGCGCACGCGAACAGCAGCGCGGCGACGAGCGAGAGCAGAACCGCCAGGACGGGCGATGTCATCTCGTGCCTGGTGGACTCAGGCCTCTACTTCGGACCTGTCCTCGCTCCACAGCGTGTGGAACTTGCCCTCTGCGTCGACGCGCTCATAGGTGTGCGCTCCGAAGAAGTCACGCAGACCCTGGGTCAATGCGGCCGGCAGCCGCTCCGCGCGCAAACCGTCGTAGTACGACAACGCGGATGCGAAGCCCGGCACCGGAATTCCCAGCATCGTGGCGGTGGAGACGACACGGCGCCAGCTGTCGATGGCGGATTCCACGGCGTCGGTGAAGTACGGCGCGAGCAGCAGAGCGGGCAGATCGGGGTTCTCGTCGTACGCGTCCTTGATTCGGTCGAGGAACTTGGCCCGGATGATGCAGCCGCCGCGCCAGATCGTGGCCATGTCACCGGGGGTGAGGTTCCAGTCGTACTCTTCCGATCCGGCAGCGATCTGATCGAATCCCTGCGAGTATGCGATCACCTTGGACGCGAACAGCGCGGAGCGGATGTCCTCGGTAAAGGTCTCCACGTCCTCCGGCTTGGCCGACAGCGTGCCCGACGCCAGGTCCTTTGCCGCATCGCGCTGCCCGCGAGCTCCCGACAGTGCACGTGCGAACACCGCCTCGGCGATGCCGGTGACGGGGACGCCGAGATCCAGGGCGGACTTGACGGTCCAGCGTCCGGTGCCCTTCTGCTCGGCGGCGTCGACGATGACGTCGACGAGCGGCTTGCCGGTCTTGGCGTCCTTGTGGGACAGAACCTCCGCGGTGATCTCCACGAGGTAGCTGTCCAGCTCGCCCTCGTTCCAGATTCGGAAGACATCTGCCACGGCGTCGGGATCCATGCCCAACGCGTCGCGGAGCAGGTTGTAGGCCTCGCCGATGAGCTGCATATCGGCGTACTCGATGCCGTTGTGCACCATCTTCACGAAGTGTCCCGAGCCGTCGGGGCCAATGTGTGTGCAGCACGGGGTTCCGTCGACGTGCGCGGAGATCGACTCGAGCAACGGGCCGACCGACTCGTAGGACTCTTTCGGGCCGCCCGGCATGATCGACGGTCCGTTCAACGCGCCCTCTTCGCCGCCGGAGATTCCGGCACCGACGAACAGGAGACCACGGTCTTTCAGCGAGGACTCGCGGCGAATGGTGTCGGTGTACAGCGCATTGCCGCCGTCGATGATGATGTCGCCGTCGTCCATGACACCGGCGAGTTCCTCGATCACAGCATCGGTGGGGTCACCGGCTTTGACCATGATGACGACTTTGCGGGGCTTTTCGAGGCTTGCGACAAAATCTTCGATGCTGTCCGAGGCGACGAACGTGCCGTCGTCGCCGTGCGTGTCGAGAAGCGCCTTGGTCTTGGCCGAGGTGCGGTTGTGCACCGCAACGACGTGGCCGTGCCGGGCGAAGTTGCGAGCGAGGTTGGAGCCCATGACGGCGAGGCCCGTCACGCCGATCTGAGCGAGGGGAGTCTGTTCCGAAGAAGTCATGGGTACAGCCTTCACTGCCCGGCCCCGACACGAAAGTCGGGGCCGGGCAGTGTGGGAAATACTGATCAGTCGCGCGCGCTGCCAGCGGCGCGACTGCGGAAGCCGCCGGGACGCGAATCCGCTGCGCCGCTTCGCCGATCGTCGCCGCCGCGGTACCCGCCGGACTCGCCGCCGCGGTACCCGCCGGTGCGATTGTCGTCGCGTCCGCGGTATCCGCCGGATTCGCCGCCGCGGTATCCGCCGGTGCGAGGGGAGCTTCCGCTGAAGCGTGAGCTCGCAGGCCGCTCGCGACGAGGGGCCTCACGTACCGGCTCGCCCGACGGAGCCTTCGCGCCCGTTATGGAGCCCAACTCGGCTGATCCCGGCGAGACGTCGACGGACTTCACCTTGACACCGGCCTGACCGGTGAGGCGGCTGATGATGCGACGCTGGTTCGGAAGCGCGATCGCGACAACCGTTCCCGCTGCTCCGGCACGAGCCGTACGGCCGGCGCGGTGCATGTAGTCCTTGTGGTCGGCGGGAGGATCGACGTGCACCACCAGGTCGATTCCGTCGACGTGGATGCCGCGAGCGGCGACGTCGGTGGCAACGAGAACTGGTGTGCGTCCGCTCTTGAACCGATCCAACACGCGGGTGCGCTGGTTCTGAGCCTTGCCGCCGTGCAGCGACTCCGCGTGGATACCGACGGCGCGCAGGCGGTCGGTGATTCCGTCGCAGCCGAGCTTGGTTCGCGCGAACATGATGGTCCGGCCACCCTCGCGTGCCGCGATCTCGGAAAGGACGATGTCCTTCTGTCCACGACCGACATTGAGGATGTAGTGATCCATCGACTCGACGGCAGCCTTGCTGTCACCGGTGGAGTGCTGAACGTGGTCGGCCAGGAACTGGCGAACCAGTGACTGGACCTCGCGGTCGAGCGTCGCCGAGAACAGCATGCGCTGCCCGCCGGTTGCCGTCTGGCCGAGAATGTCGCGAACCTCGGGAAGGAACCCCATGTCCGCCATCTGATCGGCCTCGTCCAGCGCGGTGATCTCCACGGCCTCGAGCACGCACGTGCCCTGGCGAAGGTGATCACCCAGGCGACCGGGGGTGGCGACGAGGACGTCGACTCCGCGTCGCAGCTGATCGGCCTGGCGACCGAAGGGCGTTCCGCCGACAGCCGGACGCACGCTCAGGCCCAGCACGGTGGCGTAGGACTGCAGCGAGTCGACCACCTGGAACGCGAGCTCACGAGTGGGAACCAACACCAGAGCGCGCGGACGCTTGGGCGCCGGCTTTGCGCCGCCGTCGGCCAGACGCGCGAGCATCGGCAGTCCGAACGCGAGGGTCTTGCCCGAGCCGGTCTGCGCGCGACCGAGAACGTTGCGTCCGGCGAGGGCGTCGGTGATGGCCATCTTCTGGATGGGGGAGGGAACGGTGATGTCGTTCTTGGCGAGCGCGGAGACAACCACAGCGGGAAGTCCGAGATCGGAGAACGTGGTTTCGGGGGCGACGGTTGTGGTGTCGCCCGCCTCGGCCGTGAGGCCGTCGGTGCTGGTAGCAGTATCTGTAACGGGTGTAGCGCTGGTCAACGCGGTGGTACCTCTCGGGTTGCAGGCGCGTCGGCGCGCAGCAACGAGTAATCGCCGCGCGGCAGAGACGAGCCAGGGCACACATCACCTGGTCATCGATGCGCAAGCGAAGCTCGGGCGCAATGTGAGGTGTCTTGTCGTCCGTACGTGGTCGCGCTCGTTCTCGACGAACATTCGACCCGACGGCGAAGTTTGTGCCATATCGACTAACGGATGGTTCTTGTGAACCAGAAGTAACCCTACGCGACCGACCCGTCGCATGCCGACTCGTGTGAGCCAGGCGACTCTCCAGCGAACTACGGGGTGTGTTGCAGCAAGCGGCTCAGCTCGGTGAGCCAGGGAACCGCGACGTAAATGGTGGGTACGACCAGGATTGCGGCCGAGGCCAAGTATGCGAGCGTCGCAACTCCCGGGGTGGACCCGGGAGAGGAGAGCCGTCTGACCCGCACCAAGGTGCTCGGGCCACCGGCGGCCATCGCACCGCGCGGCGCCGACGACCCCGAGCACGCCACCAGCGCCCGAGCGAGGGGCCGGGGACCGGTGACGCGCACGGCGGAGTCGTCGGCGAGCAGCTCCACCAGCAATTGCACCGAGCCCAACGCCGATCGGCTTCGGACGAAGTGGGGGAACGCCTGATTCACGGCCATGAAGGCTTCGAGCACCAGATCGTGACGAGCGCGGAGGTGCGATCGTTCGTGAGTGAGGATCGCGGCCAGCTCGTCGTCGTCGAGGTTGCACAACGTGCCCTCGCTCAGCACCACGCGATGCCGAAGCCCGGGGAGGCAGTACGCGATCGGATCGGGGGTATCGAGAACGCGGACGTCGGCGCCATGGGGGCTGTTGCGCTCGCCGCCCCGATCGAGGATGTCCACGAGCGTGCGATGTCGCGCACGCCGTCTGCGTGTCTTGACCGCTACGAGAGAGGCCGCCCACAGCAGGCGGGCACCGATGACGAGCGTGACCGCCAATACCGTCACGTACACCAGCCAGAGAGGTAGCCCGAGAGCGTCGATCTCGGCGGTCGGAGCCGTCGTGGGCCGACCGTCGGCGCCGGGAACGAGGAGCTGGCTGGCGATGGCCAGGCCGGAGCTGAAAGCGGACAGGACTGCCGCCAGCGCGATGGCTTGCCACAGGACGAAGGCGGGTCGCGGACTGCGGTGCGGCCATGTCGCCCGAGCGAGCAGCGCGGGTACCGGGCCGGCGAGAAGCAAGGCGAGAACCGCGAACGACAGTGCGGTCGGTGCGTTCATCGGCTCACCGTCGGGGCAGTGTGTGGTGAAGGACTGTGTGGTGAAGGACTGTGTGGCGGGGTCAGCACCGAGCGACGACGGTCAGCCGACGCCGCGCTGGGAATCGTCGCGCTCCTCGAGTGCTGCGAGGGCCTCACGCAAGGCTGCAGCCTCGTCCGCGCCCACCTGTCCGACGAAGTGGACGAGTGCGGCAGCGCGACCTCCGGACCGATCTGCCTGCTGCAGTGCGTCGACCATGAGGCTCGCGACAAGTTCCTCGCGACCATGTACTGGAGCGTACCGATGAGCGCGGTCGTCGCGCTGCTGGGTGACCAGCTTCTTCTTGGCCAGACGCTGCAGAACGGTCATGACGGTCGTGTACGCGAGCTCGCGATGTGCGGCCAGAGCCTCGTGCACCTGACGTACGGTCTGGGGCTCCGAACTCGACCACAAATGTTCCATCACTGCTCGTTCGAGATCACCCAGGCCTGCCATTCCGTGAATGATACGGCTCCTCCGACGGCCGCGCGTACTACGGCCTGTAGCAGCGAGTCGGAATCGTGTCTCGGCTGGGCGTCGGATCTCGCGGTTACTGTGGCGCCGTGGCATTCCTCGACACCTCGTTGGTCAGCGGACCGCTTCCCGTCGTCGTCACCTCAGCGGGTGTGGTCGGGTTGGCGTGGATGGTCTTCGCTCGACGACGGCGGCACCTCGTTCGGGCCGTTCCCATCGCCGTGGTCACGGCCGCGACGTTGACTGCGATCGCATGGTTCGTCATCGAGAAAATCTGGAAAGTCTTTCCCGACCCCATCGAGACCTCGGTCTATGTCTGGGTCGGGCTCGGGGTGCTCGGACTGTTCTTGTTCGTACCTCGCCTGCTGTCCACGCGGTGGTGGAGCAAGGTGCTCACGATGCTGGCGCTCGTGGCTGCCGTCGCGATGTCCGCGGTGCAGATCAACAACGTCTTCGATGCCTACCCCACGGTGGGGGTGGCGCTGAACATCTCGTCGGTGCAGGAGGTCGACGTGAACGACGTCACCGGCCGGACCGCCGACCCCGTCACCGGTGTACCCCTCGGCGCGGTCTGGACCGCACCTGCGGAGATGCCGACGTCCGGACGCGTCCTCGACACCCCGATTCCCGCAACCGCGTCGGGATTCGGGGCCCGCAACGCGAAGGTGTACCTCCCACCCGCGTACTTCACCGAGACCAGGCCCCTGCTCCCGGTGTTGGTCCTGCTTGCAGGACAACCGGGCTCGCCCGAGGACTGGCTTGCCGGTGGTCGCCTGGTGACCACGATGGACGCATACGCCGACAAGCACTCCGGCCTGTCGCCAGTCGTGGTCGTCGCCGACGCGACCGGATCGACCATCGCGAACCCGTTGTGTGTGGATTCGGCGTTGGGAAACGTGGCTACGTACCTCTCGCGCGATGTACCCGCCTGGGTGAACGCGACGCTGCAGGTAGATCCTGATCCGGCGCACTGGGCCATCGGTGGGCTGTCCTACGGCGGAACGTGTGCGCTGCAGATGACGACCAACTTTCCGCAGATCTACCCCACCTTCCTGGTGCTGTCCGGTCAGCTCGAGCCCACCCTCGGTGACCGGCAGCGCACCCTCGACGCGGCATTCGGAGGTAGCGAGGCTGCGTTCGAGGCCGTGAATCCGATGTCCCTGATGGCATCACGGCAATATCCTGACACCGCGGGGGTGTTCGTCGTCGGTGCCAGCGACCCCGGGTATCAAGACTCGGCCAAGAAATTGTTCGCGGCCGCCCAGAAGGCAGGAATGAACGTGCAGTACGTCGAGGTGCGGGGAGGCCACAGTTTCGAGACCTGGTCCACCGGACTGGAAGTCGAGCTCGGCTGGCTTGGAACAAGAATGGGGTTGACGTCGTGACCGGCACCTCCACACCGTCCGAATCCAGCCCGCCCGAATCCAGCCCGCCCGAATCCAGCCCGCCCCACAACAGTCGGCCGGATGACACGACAGGGCCGGGACCGGTAGCTCGAGCACGAGCCGACTTCGCTACGTGGTGGGGCAGTCTTCGTCGTCAGGCAGCGCGTTTCGGCGGCACGGTGGCCTACGGTGCCAAGGGCTCACCGATCAGCCTCGCGCTGCTGGCGGTTCAGTGGATCGGTCTACTGGTGTTCTCGCTCACCACCGACAGCTACCGGAGCTTCGTCTATCACCACCTCGCCGTCGGCATCGTGCCGGTGGAGAACGTCCGCTTCTGGACGCCGCTGACGTCGGGGCTGTTCGCCGTCGGCGCAGCGGCGCTGATCGTCACGACGGTGCTGTTCCTCGTAGTCGCTGCCCCCATCGAGCGGCGAATCGGGAGCCGCCGATTCGCGATCGCCGTGCTGGTGACCCAGATCGGCGGGTCCTTGCTGGGGTTGGGTTTGGCCGCCCTGGGGCAGTTGTTGGACGAGGGCTGGGGACTGCAGCTACATCTCGGTGTCACCTCCGGTCCCACCGCGTGGATGCTGGGGGCCTTGATGGTGGCCAGTTCCAACATGGGCACGTTGTGGCGTCGACGAGTGCGCGTGGGGTTGGTGGCGCTGACGGTGGTCATGGCCCTGTTCGGTGGGCATCTGACCGACGTCACTGCGCTGGCGTCGGTTGTCGTGGGCGGCGTGGCCGGGCCGGTGATCGTAGGAAAGTCGCCCCGAGCTGCCCGATTGGCGGGAACGCGACGGGAGGGGCGCATGCTCGTCGCGCTGGTGGTGGCAGCCAGCGCCGTGGGCCCGATGGTCGCGGCGTTCTCGCCGAACGCTGTCGGTCCCTTCGCCGTCTTGCGGGAGTTGTTCCGCAGCCAGGAATGGACCCTGGACGAGGTCAATTTGGTGTGCGGCGCCGACCCCACGTCGACGGACTGCCGACGAGGTCTGCTGGACCTGCGTCTGGGCGGCGTCGGTCCTGTGATCGCCAGTGTTCTTCCCTCGGTGTACCTGCTGGTGCTCAGCGACGGTCTTCGCCGTGGCCGACGATTCGCATGGATCGCTGCCATGCTGTCGCAACTGGTACTGATGGCGCTGGCGCTGGCGAACTACCTGATCCGATTCGCAGACCTCGACAACGGCGACACCCTCTACTACGGCGTGGCCGGGGCAACCCTGTACCGAACGGCAGTTCCGTTCGTCGTGCCGATCGCGGTTCTGGTGCTGCTGGTGCTCACCCGCCGCAACTTCGACGTGGCCGCCCCCGCCGGCACCTATCGCCGCGTCGGCACCGTCATGGTGGGTGCCACGGTCGTTCTGGCCGCGCTGTACGTCGCCGTGGGCACCATTTTGAGCTCCAGCTTCGACGGAAACCCGTCGCTGCCGACGATCCTCGCCGACTTCCCTCAGCGGCTGGTCCCGCCAGTCCTGCTGCAGTGGTTCGACCCACCGTTCCTCCCGGTCACCGGTGTCGCGACACTTCTCTACGAATGGACCGGCATCGTGTTCTGGGCGGTGCTGATCGTGGTGACCGCGGGGTCCTTCGTCAAGCCGGCCTATGGTCCGGACACCGATGCCACCGAACGTGCTCGCACGTTGCTCGCGGCCAGCAGCGGCAGCGCCCTGTCCTGGATGACGACCTGGCGCGGAAACCGTTACTGGTTCTCCGACGACGGCGATGGATACGTCGCGTTCCGCGTGATCTCCGGCATTGCGTTGACCACCGGAGACCCGGTGGGTCCCGCGTCTGCGCGAGAAGCGTCGATCGTCGGGTTCTCGGAGTACGCATCGGCGAACGGCTGGTCGCCGTGCTTCTATTCGGTGACGCCCGAGGTTGCCGCGATCACCGACCGACTGGGCTGGGAAAGCATCCAGGTGGGGGAGGAGACCGTTCTTCCGCTCTCGGACCTGGCGTTCACGGGCAAGAAGTTCCAGGACGTCCGCACCGCGGTCAACCGCGCGAAGAAAGCCGGCGTCGAAGCAGAGTGGATTTCGTTCCCCACCGCGCCTCTCGCTATCACCGACCAGATCACCGCGATCTCCGAGGAGTGGGTGGCCGACAAGGGCATGCCCGAGATGGGGTTCACCCTCGGCGGGCTCGACGAGGTCGACGACCCGCAGGTGCGCTGCCTCATCGCCGTCGACGAGCATCGGACGGTGCACGGGATCACGTCGTGGATGCCGGTGTATCGCGACGGCGAGGTGGTCGGATGGACTCTCGACTTCATGCGCCGTCGGTCGGAGGGTTTTCGACCTGCGATGGAGTTCCTCATCGCCTCGGCGGCGCTGCTGCTGCAGGAGGAAGGTGCCCGGTTCCTCAGCCTGTCCGGTGCGCCGTTGGCCAAAGTCGGTGATCCCACCGAAGATTCGCCTCGGACGTCCACCCTGTCGGGGATGCTCGAGCGGCTCCTCGACGTCGTGGGACGCACACTCGAGCCGGTCTACGGTTTCCGCTCCCTGTTGGCGTTCAAATCGAAGTTCCAGCCGCAGTACGAGCCCATGTACATGACGTTCGCCGATCCGGCGGCGCTCCCGAGCATCGCCAACGCAATCGGTCGCGCCTACCTGCCGGATGTCTCGCTCGGGCAAAGTGTCCGGCTGGTCAAGACCATGATCGATCGTTGATCAGCGGCGCCCTGCTGTAACACCTGGCCCTGCCGCAACGTTTCGGGCGGCCTCCGCACTCCGCGTGGCGTCGGCTCGGACGTGCCGCGTCCCGATGGGAACGATCAACGGTCGATCCGACACCGGATCGTCGATGACGGCAGCGGAGAGTCCGAACACCTCGAGGAGCATGCGCTCGTCGATCACCTCCGACGGTGTTCCACTGGCTACGATCTTTCCTTCGTGCATCACCACCAGGCGGTCGCTGTAGCGGACGGCGAGGTTGAGGTCGTGCAGCACCATCACCACCGTCCGGCCCATCTCGTCGTGCATCCGATCGACGAGGTCGAGAACCTCGATGGAGTGGGCCAGATCGAGATAGGTGGTGGGTTCGTCGAGCAGCAACACATCGGTCCCCTGGGCCAGTGCCATGGAGATCCACGCACGTTGCCGTTGACCGCCCGAGAGTTGATCGACCGGGCGCTCGGCGAGGTCTTCGATACCGGTGAGCGCCAACGCTCGGGCCACCTCGGCTTCGTCGTCCCGTGACCACTGTCTGATCCACGACTGGTGCGGGTGCCGTCCGCGCGCCACCAGATCTGCGACGGTCAGGCCTTCGGGCGCTGTCGGCGACTGCGGAAGCATGCCCAGGACGCGAGCGACGTCGCGTGTCTTCAAACGGCTCAGCGCCTGTCCGTCCAAGGTCACCTGGCCTCCGCGGGGGGACAGCAATCGGCCCAAGGCCCGCAACAGAGTCGACTTCCCGCAGCCGTTGGGACCGATCACGGTGGTGATCACACCGGTATGCACTTCCAGATCGAGGTTGTCGATGATGATTCGATCGCCGTAGCCGACGGTGATGTCGTCTGCGCGCAGTCGATGCTGCGGTGTTGCTTCGGAATCGGGTTGTGCGTTCACGCTCACGACAACGCCTTTCGATTGACTCGGACGAGCAGATAGAGCAAGAAGGGCCCACCCAGTACGGAGGTGACGATGCCGACGGGCAGTTCCACCGGGAGCACGGTTCGGGCAATCAGATCGGACCCCACCACGACGACGGCGCCGACCAACGCCGATGCGACCAGCGGCGGCTCGGCGGAGCGAGTCAAGCGGACGGCGATCTGAGGCGCGGCCAACGCGATGAAACCGATGGGCCCGGCAACGCTGGTCGCGACGGCTGCCATCGCGACGGAGAGAATCAGCAGTAGCGCTTGAGACCGTTGAACGTCGACCCCGAGCGACCGGGCCATGTCGGCTCCCAGCCGCATCGCGGACAGTCGCAGGGACATCACGAGTGCCGCCAGGCCGAGGACGGCGACGGTGACCGTCACCGGCCACACCTGCGTCCACGTGGCGCCGGACAAAGTCCCGGTGAGCCACAATTGAGCGCGGGAGACGTCGTTGATGTCGGCGTTGACGAGCATCCAACCGATCAGCGCCACCATCATGGCGTTGATTGCGATGCCGACCAGGACCAGTCGCATCCCCTGAACGCCGCTTCGCCACGACAGCAGATACACCAGAGCCGCCGTGAGCAACCCGCCGACGAGTGCTGCGACTGTCACCCCGAGGGTTGCCAGCACACCCACTGCCGCACCGCTCCCGCCGAGCACGATGAGCGATACCGCGGCGACGCTCGCGCCCGATGTGATTCCCAGGATGTCGGGGCTGGCCAGCGCGTTGCGGGTGACCGACTGCATCAACGCGCCCGACACCGCCAGGGCCGCGCCTACCAGGATGCCGGTCAACGCGCGTGGCAAGCGCAGGTCCGTCACGACGAACCTCTCGATCCTGCTTCCCCCGCCCAGAAGTACGTTCACCACGTCCGGAATCGACAGCGGGTAGTCGCCGCGACCGACGTCGAGACAGAACAACAGGAACAGAGCGACGGCAAGCACGAGGGCAACCAGGACGCGGGCAGGTCGACGGACCGTCGAGAAGGGCCCCAGCCGAAAGGGAGTTCGACCCTTGACCGATACCGGCCCTTCGACCGGTGGCTCGACCGAGGCCGCCGGGTCGATCGCGCGCGTCACAGGGACACCAGGCGGCGGCGGCGCACCAGGGCGACGAAGAAGGGTGCCCCGATGAGGGCGAGAACGATACCGACCTGCAGCTCGCCGGGTCTGAGAACAACGCGCCCGATCACGTCTGCCAACACCAACAGGACGCCGCCGAGGACTCCAGCGAACGGCAGGAGCCATCGGTAGTCGGGGCCGGTGATCGCTCTGGCGATGTGGGGCACGACGAGTCCGACGAAGGCGATGGGTCCGCATGCGGCCGTAGCCGCACCGGTGAGCAGCGTGATCCCCACGATTCCGACGACGCGAGTCGCGGCGATGTTCGTGCCGAGCGAGCGCGCCACGTCGTCGCCCAGTCCGAGCGTGTTGAGGGCCGGCGTGTTGACAACCGCGATGACGAGGCCGACCGCGATGAACGGGAGAACTGTCCAGAAGATGTCCGGACCACGACCCGATACCGACCCCACGATCCAGAAGCGGTAGCTGTCGAGAGTCGTCTGGTCCAGCAGCACGACTGCGTTGGTCATCGCCTGCAGAAAGAACGCGATGGCAGCGCCCGCGAGCGCGAGCGACAGCGGACCGGCTCTGCCGCCGCCGATGGACGATGCTCCGAACACGACGATGCTGGCCGCAGCCGCGCCGGCGAACGCGAACCACAGGTAGTCGCCGGGGGAGGTGATACCGAACAGGTAGATGGCCATGACGACGAAGAACGCGGCACCTGCGTTCAGTCCCAGCAGTCCGGCGTCGGCAAGCGGGTTGCGTGTATGTCCCTGGATAAGCGCACCGGCCACACCCAGCGCGATACCGACGATCAGACCCAGCGCGGTGCGCGGAAGACGCAATGACGTCACGATGACGTCGGTGTCGGTACCCGATGCGGAGAACAGGGCGTGCGCGATGTCGACGAATGTGAGTGGCCTGGCTCCGACCGCGATGCTCATCACGGATACCAGAATCAGGCCGACGGAAACGACGACCAGACCTGTGATTCTGCGTCTACGCGTCGCGGCCGACGACGTGTCGGGCGCCACGGGCTCGAACTCCTCCGCCAGCGCCACCGAGAGTCGCACGGTCTGCACCGAGCCGTCCGTCCGGAGTGCCAGGGCAGAGCGAACGCCGGGCGCGTCGCCGGTAGCCGCATCGCGCAGAACGAGCGCGAAGAGCGACTTCCCGACGCTCTGCCCCGAACGTCCCTCACGCACCCCGCGATTCCAGATAAGGACGCCGACTGCACAGGCCACGGCAAGAAGGCCGAACACGACGCGATCGACTTCGCCGCCGCCCTTGGCGTCCGCCAGTGAGCGGACGACGGCGAATCCGACGAGCAGTGGAAGCAGGACGAGCGCGATGTCGACCAGACCCGCACCCGCGCGGGCTGTTCGGGTGGGCACGCTTCGGAGAGCGTCGACCGTGGAGTAGTCGCGATCGGGTCGGACGGAACCGCGTGGTGCGGCCGGGGTCTCTGTCACCTGGCCTCCTTGCTTCCGTCGATGGTGATCCGATCGCTGCCTAGTGCGAGGTTACGCAATCCTAACCTCAGGTGGGAGCCGGACCCACCCCTAGCGGTTTAGGTAAGGCTGCCCTATAGTCTGTTTCCGGACCGAGCAGGTGCCCTGAGGGCTGCAGTGGCACCGCCGTCCGCGCCTCGGCGGGCCTCACCGACGACTAGTGAGGCCCGCCGCCCGCTCTTGGGGCCGTGGTTGATTGACTGAGTCGATCGATCCACCGTCGTTGCTGCGCCCGTGGTCTGGGCGCGCTCGATCGAGACAGCACGAGGAGCGCACCATGCCCGAATCCCCCGCAGACCACCTGGACGCACTCCGGCAACAGCTCGACAGCGGTTTCGGAAAAATGATCGGCCTCGAGTTCGACGAGCTGGGTCCGGACCGCGTGACCGCTCGGTGGACCATCCGGCCCGAACTGCATCAACCGTTCGGAATCGTGCACGGCGGGGTGTACTGCGCAGTCGTCGAATCGGTGGCCAGCACCGCCGCCGCAGTGTGGCTGGGGGACCGCGGAAATGTGGTGGGAGTCAACAACAACACCGATTTCATCCGCGCTGTACGTGACGGCGTCCTTACCGCCGAGGCAACTCCTGTGCACCGCGGCCGCACCCAGCAGATCTGGATCGTCACCATCATCGACGGGTCCGACCGTCTGATCGCCCGTGGACAGGTGCGGCTGCAGAACATTCAGGACACGGGCACGATCGGCTCGTCCTAGCCCGACGCAGAGCGTACGTCCAGCGAGATTGCCCGCGCCGTGCCAGCATTGCCTGTCGCAGTCGATCGCAGCGAAGGGAAGTTCCGATCATGAGATTGTCGCCGCACGAGCAGGAGCGATTGCTTCTCAGCTATGCCGCGGAGCTCGCGCGTCGGCGGCAACAACGGGGTTTGCGGCTCAATCACCCCGAGTCGATCGCCGTGATCACCGACCACCTGCTCGAAGGTGCCCGAGACGGCCGGACCGTCGCCGAGCTGATGTCCTCGGGTCGCGAGGTGCTGACCCGTGCGGACGTGATGGACGGAATCGCCGACATGCTGCACGAAGTCCAGGTCGAGGCAACCTTCCCGGACGGCACCAAGCTGATCACGGTCCACGACCCCATCTCGTGACACGCACAGATCCCAGCAAGGGGCGCAGATGATTCCCGGAGAAGTTCTGACCGAAGACGGTTCGATCGAGCTGAACGCGGGCCGCGCGAGTATCGAACTCGAGGTGGTCAACGACGGTGACAGGCCGGTGCAGGTGGGCAGCCACGTCCACTTGCCGCAGTCGAACGCGGCGTTGACGTTCGATCGCGCCGCGGCACACGGAAAGCGGCTCGACATACCGGCCGGAACGGCCGTGCGATTCGAGCCCGGGTTGGCGCAGCGAGTGACACTGGTCGACATCGGCGGAACACGCGAGGTGTACGGAATCTCGTTGACGCCCCCCGGTGCTCTCGACGAGAACAAGGGCGCCGACACCTCCGAGGACGGTCACTGATGGCGTACCTCGACCGGTCTCGCTACGTAGAGCTGTACGGCCCCACCATCGGAGATCGAATCCGGTTGGCCGACACCGATTTGCTCATCGAGATCACCGAAGACCGGTGCGGCGGGCCGGGTCTGGCGGGAGACGAAGCAGTGTTCGGCGGCGGCAAGGTCATCCGGGAATCCATGGGCCAATCGCGCGCCACCCGTGCCGACGGCTCGCCGGACACCGTGATCACAGGCGTGGTCGTGCTCGACCATTGGGGAGTCGTCAAAGCGGACGTCGGAATCCGGGACGGCCGCATCGTCGCGCTGGGAAAGGCGGGCAATCCCGACACGATGTCGGGGGTGCATCCGGATCTGGTGATCGGGCCGTCCACCGAGATCATCGCCGGCAACGGCAAGATCCTCACCGCCGGGGCGATCGACTGCCACGTCCATCTCATCGCACCGCAGCTGATGGAGGAGGCTCTCGGCGGCGGCATCACCACCATCGTTGCAGGTGGTACCGGGCCCGCCGAGGGCACCAAGGCCACCACCGTCACACCCGGAGCTTGGCACCTGGCGCGGATGCTGGAAGCGCTGGACGGGTGGCCGATGAACATCGCTCTGCTGGGCAAGGGCAACACGGTCTCGCCCGATGCGATGTGGGAGCAATTGCGCGCCGGAGCATCAGGATTCAAGTTGCACGAAGACTGGGGTTCCACCCCGGCCGCCATCGACGCCTGTTTGTCGGTGTGCGAGCAAGCCGGGGTGCAGGCGGCGCTGCACTCGGACACATTGAACGAGGCGGGCTTCGTCGAGGACACTCTCGGTGCCATCGCGGGCCGAGGGATTCACTCGTACCACACCGAAGGTGCCGGCGGCGGGCACGCGCCCGACATCATCACGGTGGCAGCGCAACCCCACGTATTGCCCAGCTCGACCAACCCGACGCGTCCACACACCGTCAACACGCTCGACGAGCACTTGGACATGTTGATGGTCTGTCACCACTTGAGCCCGTCGATTCCCGAGGATCTGGCATTCGCCGAAAGCCGTATTCGCCCCTCCACCATCGCTGCCGAGGACCTACTGCACGACATGGGCGCGATCTCGATGATCGGGAGCGACTCGCAGGCGATGGGGCGTATCGGCGAGGTGGTGATCCGCACCTGGCAGACCGCCCACGTGATGAAGAAGCGCCGGGGTTTCTTGGCGGGGGATTACCGAGCCGACAACAACCGTGCGATGCGATATGTCGCCAAGTACACGATTTGTCCCGCTGTCGCCCATGGCCTCGACGCGGAAGTGGGATCGGTCGAGCCGGGGAAACTGGCCGACCTGGTGCTGTGGGACCCGGCTTTCTTCGGTGTGCGACCGCATGTGGTCATCAAGGGCGGCATGATCGCCTGGGCGACCATGGGTGACGCCAACGCCTCCATCCCGACTCCCCAGCCCGAGCTTCCACGGCCGATGTTCGGCGCCGCACCCAAGGCGGCAGCTGCGACGTCCGTGCACTTCGTCGCACCACAGGCGCTCGAGGACGGCCTTGCAGATCGTCTGCGCGTGGATCGGCGGTTGGTCGCAGTGGGCAACGTGCGCGGAGTCGGGAAGGCACAGATGGTCAACAACGATGCGATGCCGCGCATCGAGGTCGACCCCGATTCGTTCACGGTGCGCATCGACGGCGATGTGTGGACCGAGCAACCCGCGATCGAGCTGCCGATGGCGCAGCGGTACTTCTTGTTCTGATGGGCGCACCGATACCCGGACTGGCGATGCTGATGACCCTTGCCGACTCGCGCCTGCCCGTCGGCGGACACGTCCACTCCGGGGGTGTCGAGGAAGCGATCGCCGAGGGGATCGTGTCCGACATCGCGACACTGAACGCGTATCTGAGTCGTCGTATCCGCATCAGCGGTGCCGTGGCGGCGTCGATCGCCGCGGCGGTGACGAGCCAGGTCCTCACTGCTCGGGATGCGGACGCCGAGACGGACGCACGCACTCCGTCGCCGGCGGCACGCGCAGCATCGAGGTCGCAGGGTCGCGGACTGCGCCGTCTCGCGGAAACGGTGTGGCCCCGGCACGACTGGACCGCGCTGGGGCGCCGTCCGCATCTTCCTGTCGTGGCGGGAATGGTCGGCGCTGTCACCGGATTGGGACCGCTCGAAACCGCGTCGGTGCAGATCTACACCGCCATGACCGGTGCCGCGATCGCCGCTCAACGTCTGCTGGCGCTGGACCCGGGGGCCGTCGCCGCGTGCACCATAGGCCTCACCGCCGAATGCGACCGCGTCGCCGAGTCCGTGACCTCGGCGCTTCCTGCACTCGCCGACATGTCGGACCCACTATTGGACTACCTCGGTGAACGCCACGTCCGACGCGAACGGCCACTGTTCGCATCCTGACACCTGTACGACGAAGAAGGAGAACCATCCATGCCCCCGCATCTGATCGACGGCGAGCCGCACACCCACGACCTCGACCGGCCGAAGCGAACCCGAGTGCCCGGCGAGGCGTTGCGAGTCGGCATCGGCGGCCCGGTGGGATCGGGCAAGACGGCGCTGGTTGCCGCACTGTGTCGGCAGCTGCGAGACGAGTTGTCCCTCGCCGTTCTGACGAACGACATCTACACCACCGAGGATGCCGACTTTCTTCGCCGCCACGCCGTGCTGCCGGACCAGCGCATCACGGCGGTGCAGACCGGTGGATGTCCACACACAGCCATTCGGGACGACATCACCGCCAATCTCGACGCCATCGACGACCTGATCGACGCGAACCCCCCGCTCGACCTCATCTTGGTCGAGTCCGGTGGGGACAACCTGACGGCGACGTTCTCCTCCGGGTTGATCGATGTGCAGATCTTCGTCATCGACGTCGCCGGAGGAGACAAGGTTCCGCGCAAGGGCGGCCCCGGGGTGACGTTCTCCGACCTCCTGGTGGTCAACAAGACCGATCTCGCTCCGATGGTGGGGGCAGATCTGGGTGTCATGAAGCGCGACGCCGCGCGGGTTCGCGAAGGCCGTCCGACCGCGCTGATCTCGTTGACCGAGGATCCGGCGGCAACCGACGTGCTGTCGTGGGTTCGCGAGCAACTTGCCGCCGTCTCTGTGTGAGATGCGAGACGAGCGCGTACGGGGATCGATGCAGTCGACCGTGACGATCGTGGCCTCGACAGCTCGGTCTCCGAGAATCGAGGCGGTCGGCGCGTTGGCCGTTCGCCGCACCGGACCGGACCGTGTCCACCTGATCGGCTCGGCAGCGACGCCATTGGGGGGCGATGTCATCGACGTCCGCATCGTCGTCGAGGCCGGCGCCACCCTGGACATCCGCACGGTAGCGGCGTCGGTTGCGTTGCCCGGTCGGTCCACGAACATCTCGCACGCGTCGTGGACTGTGGAGGTGGAGGACGGGGGTGTGCTGACGTTCGATCCCGAGCCCACCATCGTTGCCGGCTCCGCAGACCACCGGACCGCGACGACGCTTGCCGTCGGGGCGAACGCCCGCGTTGTACTACGTGAGCGCGTACAGCTGGGACGGAGCGGAGAAGTATCGGGGCGATGGGCGGGGAGCGTGAACGTCGACGGACCCGATGGGCCAGTGCTGCGGCACCGCCTCGAACTGGGGTCTGGCGCGGACGGTCACGACATCCTGTTCGCGCCGATGGCTTCGGCGAGCACTTTCACGTGGCCGGACGCCACCACCGACGGGGTCGAGGGAGGCGTCGACCAAGGACTGTGGGCGGCGATGCCGGTGGCCGGCGGTGGAATGTTCTCCACCTGGCTCGGCCACCGGCTCGCGTCGTGTCAGCCGGCGCGCTTGGCGTCCGCGCCCACGCCGGACGTGGCGTCTTCCTGAGAGTGCCCGCTCAGCGTGTCGCCGTCCTTGGTGTCCTTCTCGGACGGTGACGCCCCGGTGGCAGCTCTCTTCTCGGCGCTGTCCTTCTGCTTCTCCTGCTCGGCCTTGCTGGCCGTGGCGCGATCTTCCTCCTCGGCCGCCTTGAGGTTCGCTTCGACGGTTCGGGTAGGTATCGCAGTGCTCTCGATGCGGTTTTCGCGCTCGTAGTTGTTGACCTGCTCGATCGCCAGCCGCGCGAACACCTGCTGTTCCGTCGACGCCATCTGCGCTCGGCCGCGACCGAGGAACGTGACGAACCAAGAAATGACGGTGGTCAGGCGGTTGCGGTATCCCACCTGGTAGAACAAGTGCAATCCGAGCCACGCGACCCAGGCGATGAAGCCGCCGAACTCGAGCTTGCCCACCTTGCACACCGCGCTGAAGCGCGACACGGTGGCCATCGAACCTTTGTCGAAGTAGGAGAACGGCTTGCGCTCGGACGTGCTGTGTCCGTCGAGGGTCGCCCGAATCTGCTTGACCGCGTACTTCGCGCCCTGGATGGCGCCTTGGGCCATGCCCGGCACATCCTTCACCGACATCATGTCGCCGACGACGAAGACGTTGGGATGTCCCTTGATACTCAGGTCGGGTTCGACGACCACGCGGCCGGCGCGGTCCACCTCGGTTCCGTCGGACTGGTCTGCCAGCTGCTTGCCCAGCGGGCTGGCCTGCACGCCGGCGGACCACACCTTGCACTGGGCCTCGATGCGCCGCTCGCTGCCGTCCTTGTCCTTGACGGTCAGACCGTCGTTGTCCACACCGGTCACCATCGCGTTGAGCTGAATGTCCACGCCCAGCTTCTCGAGCCGCTTCGCGGCTTTTTCACCGAGCTTCTTGCCCATGGGCGGCAGCACGGCGGGCGCGGCGTCGAGCAGCACCACCTTTGCATCGCGCGCGTCGATGTTGCGGAACGCGCCATCGAGCGTTCGATTGGCCAATTCGGAGATCTGACCGGCCAGTTCGACACCGGTGGGGCCTGCGCCCACGACCACGAACGTCATGAGGCGCTCACGTTCGACCGGGTCCGTGGAGAGTTCGGCCTGCTCGAAGGCACCGAGAATGCGACCGCGCAACTCCAGAGCGTCGTCGATGGTCTTCATGCCCGGGGCGAACTCGGCGAAGTGGTCGTTGCCGAAGTACGACTGTTGTGCGCCGGCGGCGACGATCAGGCTGTCGAACTCGGTCACCGTCTCGCGCTCGAGCAACCTCGAGGTAACCGTGTTGTTGGTCAGGTCGATCTTCTCGACATCGCCCATCAAGACCTCGGCGTTCTTCTGCTTGCGCAGAATGACGCGTGTCGCGGGTGCGATCTCACCAACGGAGAGGATGCCGGTGGCCACCTGGTACAACAACGGCTGAAACAGGTGATGTGTCGTACGCGCGATGAGCGTGACATCCACGTCGGCGCGCTTGAGGGCCTGCGTGCCGAAGAGGCCACCGAAGCCGGAACCGATGACGACGACGCGGTGACGCTTCTTTTCGTTCGTCTCGACACTCATGTGTGCACTCCTCAAAGTCTGTGTATTCACGTTCAACGGTAGTCTCTCGGCTTCGATGCGTCTCCGCGAGGCTCACCGGCGAGTCGAGGCGAGCGTGAGACACGCGTCAGGGAATCAGTACGTACTTCCCGCGAGGGTGATTCGTCTGCAGCGTCCGGTGCGCCTCGGCCGCATCTGCCAGCGGATACGAGCCCGCGATGGTCACAGTGATCACCGATCCAGCCAACTCCAGCATCGGCAATCGACCCTCTCTCCGTCGCTTCGCGCTCTCTGGGTCCCCGCCCCCGACCGACGGGAAACCTTCGTCCGCGGCGCGTCCGAACGCCGCAATCGTCACCACGCGCGATCGGTCCTCGACCAGGGCGAGCGAAACATCGACTGCCTCGTCCGTTCCGACGGTGTCCAAGGCGACGTCGACACCGTCCGGAGTGGCATTCCGCACGCGCTCCAATAGACCGTCGCCGTACTCGACGGCCACGGCCCCGAGATCGCGAACCGCGTCGAGATTTCGACGGTTCGCGGTTCCGATCACCTGGGCGCCGCGATGCAGTGCAAGTTGAACGGTCTGGGAGCCGACAGCACCCGACGCGCCGTGCACCAACACACAGTCACCCTCGCCGACTCCCGCGAGCTCCACGATGTCGTACGCGGTACCCGCAGTGAGGGCGTACCCCGCCGCCTCCTCCCAGCTCAGCGCTGCAGGTTTCGGGAGAACGGCATCGGCGTCGACGACGAGCCGGTCGGCGTAGGCGCCGCCCGCCTGCACGATCACCTCGTCGCCGACAGTGATCGGACCCGCAGGGCCCATCGGTTCACCGGCGACCGCCACGATCACCCCGGACGCCTCGCTGCCCAACGGCATCGGCAGGCGAGCATCGTCGGTGCCGAAGGCTCCGCTGTAGAGCTTGTAGTCGATGGGATTGACTCCCACCGCGCGGATCTCCACCGTCACCTGCCCGTCCTGCGGCTCGTCGAGCTCGGTCTCGACCACAGCCAGAACTTCCGGGCCGCCGTATCCCTGTGCCACTACTGTGCGAGTCATGCCTGCGACAACGCGGCAGGGGCCGAATTGTTCCCGCTCACTCGTCCCGGTAGGACCCGCGGTTGGTCCGCGCGGTCTACCGGAGACGAACCAGAGGAACGACCTTCGCGCCGATCCACCACGAGCTGACCAGACCCAAGGGGAGAACCCGCCATGCAGTTGGCTGTTCACTATCCGTACTTCACGCTTCCCGGTGGGGCCGCGGCGACAGCAGGGTTGCTGTCGGACACCGCACGCGCAGCCGAGGACGGCGGATGCTCGCTGTTCACGCTGATGGACCACTGGTTCCAGATGGAAAATCTCGCAACCGCTCAGGACCCGATGCTCGAGGGCTACACCTCGCTCGGATTCCTGGCCGGCCGGACCGAGACCATCCGCCTCGGCCTGCTGGTCACCGGGGTCACCTACCGTCACCCCGGTCTGCTCGCCAAGACCGTCACGACGCTCGACGTCCTGTCCGGTGGGCGGGCGATGTTGGGCATCGGCGCAGCCTGGTACGAGCGCGAGCACGACGGGTTGGGCGTTCCGTTCCCCGCCATGTCCGAGCGGTTCGAACGCTTGGAGGAGACCATCCGCATCTGCAAGCAGATGTGGAGCGAGAACGATGGGCCGTTCGAGGGGCAGCACTACCGACTCGCCGAGACCATCTGCGAACCCAAGCCGCTGCAAAGCCCGGGACCACCGATCATGGTCGGCGGGTCGGGAGAGAAGAAGACACTCGCGTTCGTTGCTCGCTACGGATCCTTGTGCAACCTGTTTGCGCCCGACCTCGACACCGTGGCGCACAAGCTCGACGTGCTTCGCGGTCATTGCGAGCGTGAGGGCCGCGACGAATCCGAGATCGAGAAGACGATCATCAGCTCCCTCGACCCGGCCGAAGACGCAGCCGGTTTCCTGACGCAGATGGAGTCCTACGCAGCTCTGGGCGTTGACACCGTGTGCCTGTCGCCGCACGGGCAGGATCCCGTGGCCTGGACCCGGTCGGTAACCGACGCAGTAGTAAACCCGCTCTCCGATATGAAGGTGTAACGCAATGGACCTGAACAACAGCCATTTCCTGGTAACCGGCGCCACGGGCGCGCTCGGCTCGCGAATCGCGCGTCGACTGGTGGACGCAGGCGCAACAGTGACCGCGTCCGGTAGATCCCAGGACAAACTGTCCGAATTGAACCTGGACGGCGCGCACCTGGTGGCGTCCGACCTGGCGCATCCGAGCGCACCCGCGGAACTCCTCGCGGAGGCGAAAGGGCACACCGGCAAGCTCGACGGAGTGGTCATCGCGTCCGGCATCGTGGCCTTCGGGCCGGCGGAAGAAGTCGACGACGACACGGTCGACGACTTGCTGTTGCTCGATCTGCTCGCGCCGCTGCGTCTGGTTCGATCGGCTCTGGCCGAAGTCGAGTCCGGGGGAGTCGTGGTGAGTATCAGCGGTGTCATTGCGGAGAAGCCGGTCGGCGGAATGGCTGCGTACTGCGCGGCCAAGGCAGGTATCAGCGCTTTCGTGGAGGCGGCTCGACCGGAAGCACGTCGAAAGAAAATCCGGGTGATGGATGTGCGGCCACCGCACACCGAGACAGGCCTATCGACACGAGCCATCGCCGGTACGGCCCCCAAGATGCCCGCGGGGCTCGATCCCGACGACGTGGCCGCACGCATCGTCAAGGCGATCGTCGACGACGAGAAAGAGCTGGCGTCGACCGATTTCTCGTGAGCCGCAGCAGGACGGCCATTCTCAGGCTTTGGTGGGCCCGTTCCGTCGCACGTCGGTAGGGGTGCTGTTCCACCATCGTCGGCACGCGCGCGTGAACGTCGACTGTTCGGACAGTCCGACCGCCGCCGCGATCTGGCTCATCGGCAACGACGTGGTCGTCAGGTAACGCAGCGCCTCTCCGCGCCGTACGTCGTCGACGATCGCCGCGAACGTTGTTCCTTCGGCAGACAATCGACGCTGCAACGTGCGCGGGTGCAGAGTCAGCAAGTGCGCTGCGTGGTCTATGTGCGGGGGAGCAGTGCCCAGGGACTGGCGAAGAATGGTCCGAACGCGCGAGGCCACTCCACTGCCGGCATCGGCGTCCTGACCTGCCAGGAACGCCATGGCGAGGCGATGTAGGTTCGAGTCGCCGCCATGCATCGGGCGATTCATCAATGTTGCGGGAACGCGGAGCACGGCCGCTGGGCGATCGACACTGACGGCGACCCCGAAGAAGTTCTCGTACACCGAAACCGGCGCCACGGGAACGTAGGGCAATTCCACCGAGCGCAAACCGTAGTGGCCGCCTACCAGAGCGATCGTGGCGCGGTGCAGAAACCCCAGTCCCATGTCCGTGCCCTGAACGGGCGCCATCACGCCGGGTTTCGTCCCGTAGCGCAGCGCGATGGTGCCCGGCGTACCGTACGGATCCGGTTCGGCGTGGAGTGAGAGCGACTGCGCGTGTATGAAGAGATACCGCTCGGTGCACTCGAGTGCGTCGCCCACCGTCGACGAGTTCTGGATGGCAAGCGCCAGGGGCCCCAGCATTCCCAAGTCCTGACGTCGCGCGATGCGCAAACCCAGATCAGGGCAGGTCAGTTGCGCCGCGGCTATCTCGAGAACTGCCGCCATTGCCGTGTCCTCGACGAGAAGGTCGTCGGCGTCCAGCGCGGCGCGGGGAAGGCCCGCCGCGTCCGCATAGGACTCGGCGTCGCCACCGAGTTCGGCCACGGTGGCCCGGAAGCCGCGCAAACCGGCGGATCGAATGGCGGGCATGTCGTCCAGAATCAAGGACCTGTCGCTCAGAGTCAAGCAATAGAGAGGCCAACCGTCGATCATGGAGCCATGACATCCACTGCCGATCGACTCGACCAGTCGCCGACCGACACAACCCTCGAGCACGTAGACGTTGTGATCGTCGGCGCAGGGTTGTCCGGCATCGGCGCTGCCTATCGCGTGTCGACCGAACACCCCGACAAGAGTTGGACCATCCTCGAAGCCAGAGCCACCATGGGTGGAACCTGGGACCTGTTCCGCTATCCCGGCGTTCGATCCGACTCGGACATGTACACCCTCGGTTACCAATTCATGCCGTGGCGTGCAGAGAAGTCCATCGCGGACGGCGAGACCATCCTGGAGTACATCAAGGAGACAGCAGCGAAGTTCGGCATCGACCGCAACATTCGCTACGGCACCAAAGTGGTCGACGCCGACTACTCCACCGCCGACGCGCGATGGACGGTGACGCTCGAGATCACCGATGAATCCGGCACGTCTCTCGCGCAGATGACCTGTGGTTTCCTCTACTGCTGCGCCGGATACTACGACTACGACAAGGGATACGATCCCGATATCCCCGGCCTCGACTCGTTCTCGGGCACCACCGTCCATCCGCAGTTCTGGCCGGAGGACCTGGATTACGAAGGTAAGAACGTCGTCGTGATCGGCAGTGGCGCGACGGCCGTCACGCTGGTTCCGTCCATGGCGCGTACGGCAGGGCACGTCACCATGCTGCAGCGCTCACCCACGTGGATCAGCGCCGTGCCGGGACGCGACAAGCAGGCCGACAAGATTCGCGACATCCTTCCGGCGAAGTTGGCGCACCGTGTGATTCGCG
This sequence comes from Rhodococcus sp. (in: high G+C Gram-positive bacteria), assembly GCA_049650605.1. GTDB lineage: Bacteria > Actinomycetota > Actinomycetes > Mycobacteriales > Mycobacteriaceae > Rhodococcoides. The sequence goes on from JBASAM010000029.1 coordinate 80,593, forward strand.
TGAAGAACATCCTCTTCAGTACCGGCTTCTACCAGTTCTGCCGTCGTCGTCCCGCGGCAGCGCGCTCGCTGCTGACCAAGTTCTCCACCAAGATTCTCGGCGACGAGAAACTGGTCGCCGAGCACTTCACACCCGAATACAACCCGTGGGATCAGCGGCTCTGCGCCATTCCTGACGCCGACTTGTTCAAGGCCATGAAGAAGGGCACCGCGTCCGTCGTCACCGATCGCATCGAATCGGTGCTGCCGGACGGTATTCGGCTGGTCTCGGGGGAGACCTTGCCGGCAGACGTCATCGTGACGGCTACCGGTCTGCAGCTGCTGGCGATCGGCGGGATCAAGCCCAGCGTCGACGGTGTGCGGGTGGAGTTGTCCAAACAGTTCGTCTGGCAGGGCGCAATGATGACCGGTGTCCCCAATTTCGCGATTTGTATCGGTTACACCAACGCGTCCTGGACGCTGCGGGCCGACTTGACGTCGCGGTTGGTCTGCCGAGTTCTCGACTACATGGACAAGGGCGACTACGCCTCGGTGGTGCCATCACCGGAGGGGCCTCTCGAAGAGCGTCCACTTCTCGACCTGCAGGCCGGATACGTGCAGCGCTCTATCGATGCGTTCCCACGCCAGGGCGATCACGGTCCGTGGTTGGTACGCCAGAATTATATTCTCGACTCGGTCACCACCCTGCGCGGTGACATGAGCAAGACCCTCGAGGGCACACCGCGCAGCGCCGTGCGCCGGCAGGCCGCCTCGGTCTGACCCGCTCCTCGCGCAGCAGACGCCGCCGTCCTTTCCCTGGACGGCGGCGTCTGTTGTCGGTGCAACTCACGAGGCCTACATCCCGCGGCGCATCACCGCGTAGTAGGAGGCGGGAAACAGTCGGGCCAGAATGTCGACGGAGAATGCGCTCGCGGCGATGAGTACGCGACCTTTTCGCTTTTCCACTCCGTCGAGAATGCGAAGGGCAGCTTTGTCGGCCGGGTAGGTGAGCAGCTTCGCGAAAGTGGCTTTGCCGTCTGCGATTTCCTTGTCGGTGGCCCCTGCGGCCGATCCGGCAGTTTCGGCGATGCGCGTCTTGATGCCTCCCGGATGTACGGAGGTGACACCGATGGTCGACGCAAGTTCGTGCCGGAGGCTCTCGGTGAACCCGCGGATCGCGAACTTGCTCGCGGAGTAGGCGGACTGTCCGGGAGGTGCGACGATGCCGAAGAGGCTGGAAATGTTGACGATGTGCGCGCCGGTCGAGCGTTGCATCGTCGGGAGCAGTCGGCGTGTGATCTCGACCGGCGCACGGAAGTTGATGTCCATGACCGCGTCGAAATCCTTGGCCGAGAGCTGCTCGAAAGACCCTCCGAACGCGATACCGGCGTTGTTGATCAACAAGTCGATGCGAGTATGCCGTTCCAGAATCCCGTCGATCACGATGCCGAGGCGTCCCAGATCGGAGAGGTCTGCGACCACGGTGTCCACCGCTCGGGCGGGTGACTGTGCAGCGATGTGCTTGGCCACGTCGGCAAGTCGATCGCCGTCTCGGTCGAGGAGAATCAGATCGGTTCCGCGTCGCGCGAGTTCGTACGCCATCTGTTCACCCATTCCACTGGCGGCGCCGGTGACGAGCGCGGTAGCGCCGGGGAAACGAAACGGGGGGAGGGAGGGCATGGATGCTCCTGAGATCGACGATGTGACTCGACGATCCTGCATGACCCGGACGCAGTGCTCTTGACTCTGGACGACAGGTCGTTCAGTTGTCGTGTTCGATGTCGTCCGGTCCCGTTACGGTGCACACGTGTCCGACGAACTGAGCCCCGCACTTGCCACCGGAACCGTCACCGTGAAGGCCGCGGGCAATGCGGTGTATTCCTTGCTGACCGATCTGAACCGTCTCGCCGAGTTCGCCGACGAAGCGCATGCGATGCAGTGGAAGGACGGCGCCTCAGCGGCGCCCGGTGCCCGTTTCATCGGCCGCAACCGCAACGGAATCCACCGCTGGTCCACCACGTGCACGGTCACCGATGCCGACCCCGGCCGAGTGTTCGCCTTCGACGTCCACTACAGCCCACTACGGATTCCGATTTCGCACTGGCGCTACGACATCGAGGCCGCCAGCTCCGGTAGCTCGGTCACCGAACGGATGTGGGACCGGCGCCCCGGATGGTTCGTCGGTATCGGCGGACTGGCCACGGGCGTCAGCGACCGCGCGCGGGCCAACACCGCCAACATCCGGGCCACTCTCGAGCGGCTACGGCAGGCTGCGGAAGCCGCCCAGTGACCTCCGCCCGAGTGAACTCCGCCCCGGTGACCATCGGACTGTGGACCGGAACGCTCGACGGAGTCCCGGTCTCCGAAGCGCGGGACGTGATCGGTGAGGTGGAGGCGCAGGGCTGGCACTCACTGTGGTTCGGCGAGGCGTACGGACGCGAAGCACTCACCGCCGCTCAGGTGTACCTCTCGGCCAGTACCGAGTTGGTGGTCGGCACCGGCATTGCGAGCATCTACGCCCGAGACGCGGTGGCAACTGCGTCGGCTGCGAGGACGCTTCATGCGGCATCGAACGGCCGGTTCGTCCTGGGTCTGGGGGTTTCGCACGCCCCGCTGGTCGAGCGCATGCGAGGTCACCTGTACGGGAAACCCGTTGCGGCGATGCGGGAGTACCTGGGCGCACTCGATGCTGCCCCCGCCGTTGTCGCCGGGGAGGACGTAGCTCCGCCTCGCGTGATCGCGGCGTTGGGCCCGAAGATGATCGAACTCGCGCGGGACCGTGCAGCGGGTGCGCACCCGTACTTGGTGACGCCCGAGCACACCGCGATGGCTCGGCGAATCCTCGACGAGGGCGGGACGTCGCATCGACCCGAACTCGTCGTGGAGCAGGCCGCCGTCGTCGACCCGGCAGCGGAGTCCGACAACGACGTGTGGAGCGAGCGGGCGCACGCTCATCTGAATATCTACACGGGGTTGCCGAACTACCGAAACAACTGGGAGCGGCTCGGATTCGGTGATGATGATTTCGTCCGCGGTGGTAGCGACAAGCTCGCCGAGGCGATGGTCACCAAAGGAATGGACGCCACCCTTCGGCGTATTCGAGAGCACGTCGATGCCGGCGCGACCAGTGTTCTCGTTCAAGTTCTCGGTTCGGCGATGAACGTCCCTCCGCTGAGCGATTGGTCACGCTTGGCGCAGGCGTTGGAGCTGGGACGGACCAGCGGGCGCGGGTAGTCACCGGCTGCCCTCCACGTGCAGATAGGCTGATCTTTCACGATCCATTCTCGAAGGGTGCCTCATGCGCGTCTGCGTCGGTGTGGCCATGACGGCCGCTCTCCTTTTCGGAACGGCAGCGTGCGGTTCGTCCGATACCGGCCCGGCGGCGGATCCGACGGGCGCGTTCCCCGCCGAGGTCACCGATGCGTTCGGCACGGTCACCATCGACGCGGCCCCGGAGCGGCTGGTGACGGCGGGTTACAACGATCAGGACTTCGCTCTGTCGTTGGGAGTGACGCCCGTGGCCACTCGGGGGTTCACCGGATACGACTACGCGCAAAGGCCCTGGGCGCAGGCCCAATTGGCGGGTGAGGCCATTCCCGATGTGGGGACCGACACGCTCGATCTCGAGGCGATCTCGTCCGCCGAACCGGATCTGATAATGGCGACGTATGCCTACCTCGACGCGCCGGAATATCAGCAGCTCGGACAGGTTGCCACGACGGTCGGCGACATTCCCGGGCCCGACGGATCGACCATACCGACGTGGCGAGATCAGTTGAGTGCCTACGGAACTGCGCTCGGGAAGACCCGCGAGGCAGACGCACTCCGGGCCGAACTGGACGCCGAGTTCGCCGATGCGACAACTCGGAACCCGTCGTTCGAGGGCCGGACTGCTGCCGTGGTGTTGTTGCTGTCGGGCACGTTCTACATTCTGGACGGAGGAGATCCGCGCAGTCGTTTCTTCACCGATCTCGGCTTCACCATGCCCGCAGTCACCGGACTCGTCGCTCCCGATCGGTATGACCTGCTCGATCAACAGACTCTTGTCCTGATCGGCATCACGCCTGAACAACTGGCAGGAAACGCGCGGCTGTCGGACCTGAGCGCGGTCCGCGAGGACAGGACCGTCTACGCCGGAGATTTCGGCACGCCGGTGCCCGCTGCCCTGGGGTTCTCGAGCCCGTTGAGCCTTCCGTTTGCACTGGACGCACTGGTCCCCGCCTTGGCTCGCGCATCCGATGACGATCCCGAGACCATCGTCGGCGCCGTCGGGGGATAGGAAGTCCCCCGACGTGGGTCGCACTCGCCTCGATCAGGTTAGTGTGACGGGACGACAGGGGTACATGATCGATGAGTATCGAACACGACGACAGTGAATTCCAGGACGACGCGAGCTGGACATCGCCGGAAGTCGAGCATTGGTCTGAAGGCCCGGTCACCACGCCGGAACGCGACCCGTTCTACACCGCCCCGGATGGGTTCGAAAGCGCTCCCTCGGGGTCGTTACTGCGTACCAGGCCGGTCCGTATCGGTGTGTTCGGCCGCATCAGACAACGGGTGCAGGCCTGGCAATTGCTGTACCGCACCGAAGACTTGCAGCGCGTTCCACGAGTGACCGTGACGACGGTGCTTCTTCCCGCCGGCGCTCTGCCCGACGCCTCGAGACCATTATTGTCCTATCAATGCGCCATCGACGCGGTGTCAGGTAGATCGTTTCCGTCCTACGCGCTGCGATTGGGATCGCGAGCGCGAGGCACAGTGCCCCAGTACGAGTTCCTGCTGGTTCTGCATGCCCTGCGCCAAGGATGGGCGGTCAGCATCCCCGATCACGAGGGTGCACGCGGCCGTTGGGGTGCTCCACTGGAACCGGGGTACTGCACGTTGGATGCGGTGCGTGCGGCCGTGTCCTTCGAGGAATTGGGCCTGTCGACGTCGACCCCCGTCGCGCTGTGGGGGTACTCGGGTGGGGGACTGGCGTCGTCGTGGGCAGCCGAGGCCGTAGACGACTACGCGCCAGAACTCGACGTCGTCGGTGCGGTTCTCGGATCACCCGTCGGCGATCCTGCGTCCGCGTTCTTTCGACTCAACGCCACCCCCTACGCGGCCTTGCCCACCCTCGTCATCGAAGGGTTGCGCAGAACATACGTCGAACTCGACGAGGTGCTGCAAGAACACTTGACCGAAGACGGACTCGCGCTACTCGCCTCGACCGGGAAGATGACGACGATGCAGGCGATCGTCGCACTGCGTGGGTTCGACCTCGACCGCTACTCGACGGTCCCGATTGCCGACTTGATGGCCCTCCCCGAAATGGTGACCATCTTCGAGGAGATCCAGCCGGGACGGGTAGCGCCCCGCTTTCCCCTTCTGGTGGTCCAGGCAACCCACGATCAGATCATCGCCGTGGACGACGTCGACGGTCAGGTCGATCGGTACCGAGACCACGGCGCACACGTCACCTACATCCGCGACCGCAGCAGCGAACACGTCACGCTGTTGCCGCTGTCCGTCCCGGTGACCATGGAGTGGCTCGATCACCGATTCGAGGGACGCGAGGCGCCGCCGTCCGAAACCACCACAGTATGGTCGGTCGCGCTATCGCTGCTCAGTGCAAGGGGTTATCTCGCCCTTGCCGGTTCGACCATGAGAGCTGTTCTAGGGCTGCCGATCTCGATTCGCCGAAGCAGAAGACGCTCGTAGCCCGTAAAACCGCCGACGACATCACCCCCGCACCGGATGCCGGTGCGGGGGTGATGTGTCGAGCGAGATCGATCAGACCAGCTCGAACCGATCGAGCATCATAACCTTGTCCCAGGCGGCGACGAAGTCGTGGACGAACTTCTCCTGAGCGTCGTCACAGGCGTACACCTCGGCCAGCGCGCGCAGCTCCGAATTGGAGCCGAACACCAGGTCGTTGCGTGTTCCGGTCCAGGCGAGCTCGCCGGTGGCTGCGTTCTTACCCTCGTAGACCCCGTCCTCGGACGTGGGAGCCCATTCGGTACCCATGTCGAGGAGGTTGACGAAGAAGTCGTTGGTCAACGATCCGACGTTCTCGGTCAGTACGCCGTGCGTGGAACCGCCGTGATTGGCACCGAGGACACGGAGTCCACCGACCAGCACGGTCAGCTCGGGTGCACTGAGGTTCAGCAGGTTCGCCTTGTCCACCAACGCGTACTCGGCGGGAAGGCGCAGGCCCTTGCCGACGTAGTTTCGGAATCCGTCGGCCGTGGGCTCGAGAGCGCTGAACGACTCGACGTCGGTCTGATCCTGTGTCGCGTCGGTGCGACCCGGCGTGAATGGAACGGTGACGTCGTGGCCGGCGTTCTTGGCGGCCTGCTCGACTGCCGCCGCGCCACCGAGAACCACGAGGTCGGCGAACGACACGGTGCCCTTGCCCGAGGAGTTGAACGACTCCTGGACACTTTCGAGGACGCGGATGACCTGTGCGAGCTCGTCGGGCTGGTTGACTTCCCACCCGGCCTGCGGCTGCAGGCGGATGCGGCCACCGTTGGCACCGCCGCGCTTGTCACTGCCACGGAACGACGATGCAGCCGCCCAGGCGGTGGAGATCAGCTGCTGCGCAGTCAATTCCGAATCCAGCAGGGTTTGCTTGAGCTCGGCGATCTGAGCTTCGCCGATCAGGTCGTGATCAACCGAGGGGACCGGGTCCTGCCACAGCTGGGGCTCGGCCGGAACCTCGGAGCCGAGGTAGCGAGAGACAGGGCCCATGTCGCGGTGGGTGAGCTTGAACCACGCCTTGGCGAACTCTTCCTTGAGCTCTTCCGGGTGGTCGAGCCAGCGGCGCGTGATCTCTTCGTAGGTCGGATCGACGCGCATCGCCATGTCCGAGGTCAACATCATCGGTGCATGCTTCAGCGAGCCGTCGCCCGCGTCGGGAACGGTGTTGTCACCGGTTCCGTTCTTCGGACGCCACTGCCATGCGCCGCCGGGCCCCTTGTGGACCTCCCACTCGTACCCGTACAGGGTCTCGAGGTAGGCGTTGTCCCACTGAATCGGGGTGGAGTTCCATGCACCCTCGATGCCACTGGTGATCGCATCGACACCGACTCCGGAGCCGAAGCTGTTCTTCCAGCCGAGGCCCATCTGCTCGAGCGGCGCGCCCTCGGGCTCGGGGCCGATGTTCGCCTCGGGATCGGCAGCGCCGTGCACCTTGCCGAAGGTGTGACCACCGACGACCAGGGCAGCGGTCTCCTTGTCGTTCATCGCCATCTTGCCGAAGGTGTCGCGGATATCCACGGCCGACAGAGCCGGCTCCGGATTGCCGTTGGGGCCTTCGGGATTGACGTAGATCAGGCCCATCTGCACTGCGGCCAAGGGGTTTTCGAGGTCGCGGTCACCGCTGTAACGCTCGTCGCCCAGCCAGGTCTGCTCCGGGCCCCAGTAGACGTCCTCGTCGGGCTCCCATGCGTCCACGCGACCGCCGGCGAAGCCGTAGGTCTCGAAGCCCATCGACTCGAGCGCGACGTTGCCGGTGAGCACGATGAGGTCGGCCCAGGAAAGCTTCTTTCCGTACTTCTTCTTGACCGGCCACACCAGACGACGTGCCTTGTCCAGGCTTGCGTTGTCGGGCCAGCTGTTCAGCGGCGCAAACCGCTGCATGCCGGCACCGGCGCCGCCGCGTCCGTCCTGGATGCGGTAGGTACCGGCAGCGTGCCACGCCATCCGAATGAAGAAGGGACCGTAGTGGCCGTAATCTGCCGGCCACCAGGGCTGCGAGTCGGTCATGACGGCCTCGATGTCGGCCTTCACCGCGGCGAGATCGAGAGAGGCGAATTCCTTGGCGTAGTCGAAGTCCTCGTCCATCGGGTTGCCGACTGCGGGGTTCTTCTTCAGGATCTTGAGGTTGAGGCTCTTGGGCCACCAGTCGCGGTTGCTGCCACCCTCGACGGGGTAGGGCGCGCGGTCGTGCATGACGGGGCATTTGCCCTCGTCCTGCGGCTGATCCTCGTTCATCTCTTTTTCGCGTGTGACGTGGTCTTCGGACACGAGTTTCCTTCCTGAAGATGATGCTGGAGACGATGGAGTTCGCCGACTCACGAACGTGTAAGTGAGTCGACGATGGCGCAGTTTTCGCAGAAGCCCCAGTAGATGACCTCGGCTTCGTCTACGACGAAGCCGAGGGATTCCGACGGCGTGAGGCACGGTGCCTCACCGACGGCACATTCGACGTCCGCGATGATGCCGCACGACCGGCAGACCACATGGTGGTGGTTGTCGCCGACTCTGCTCTCGTACCTCGCGACCGAACCCGACGGTTGGATGCGCCGAACGAGACCGGCCGAGGTGAGTGCATTGAGGACGTCATAGACAGCTTGGCGCGACACCTCGGGGAGCGAAGTGCGCACTGCGCCGTAAACAGTGTCGGTATCTGCGTGGGGATGTTCGTGCACCGCGTCGAGCACCGCCAGTCGAGGCCGGGTGACTCGGAGCGCGGCACTGCGCAGCATCTCCGGGTAGTTCGACGGTGTGGACACGTCTCCCAGTATTACGGTGTTTTCTGGAACGAGTCAAGAAACTGGTGGTGAAATTTCGCTGTTGATTTCGTGGCAGATTCCATGACTTCCTCTCGCCGACCCGACGTGGCGCATACTCCTGGCGTCGTACTCGCACACAGCGTCGATGGAGCAACCGAATGACGGCATTGCAGACCGTGCTCAGCGCAGCGAACAAGCTGGTGACCCCGCTGCTGGCGATGCCGGGTCTGTCAAGTCTTCTCGGGCGGGGCTTCGCCACCATCAGCTACGTTGGCCGGCGATCCGGCAAGACCGTGACGCTGCCGGTGAACTACAGAAAATCGGGCAACACGGTAACCGTGATGGTTGCGGCACCGAGTCAGAAATCGTGGTGGCGAAACTTCTTCCCCGACGGCGGACCGGTGACGGTCGACATCGCCGGCACCGAGCATCACGGAACGGCCGTCGCGAGGAAGAACGACCGCGGCGGCGTGCGCGTGGTGATCGAACTCGACACCTGATCGGTGTGCTTCCGTTCACTGCGGCGCCCGGGCAGCATGTCCGCCATGTGACACTGTGTGCCACGTCGCGTACGACCGCGCGATCGGTCTTCCAGATGTGAACGGGTAAGCAGTGAAAGCGAAATTCGCGCGTTTTTCGGACGTCTTCTGGTTTCTGCCGCTCACGCTCGGAGTTGTTGCGGTCATCTTGGCGCAAGTGCTCATTGCTGTCGATCGTCTTCTGGACGGCGCGGATCTGGGCTTGTTGACGACGCTGCTGTACCGAGTAGGTGCGAGCGGTAGTCGGAGCATCCTGCAGGCCATCGGCGGGTCGATGCTCGCGGTCGCGGCGACATCGTTCTCGATCACGGTCTCGGTGCTGGCGACGGCCAGTTCCACCTACGGACCGCGGCTGGTGCGCAATTTCATGCGTGACCGCGCCAACCAGTTCGTGCTCGGCATTTTCGGCTCGACGTTCTTGTATTCGCTGATGGTGCTGCGGTCGATCGGCGACGAGTCGGTGACCGACGGCCCCTTCGTCCCCACGATCGCGGTCAATGTTGCCGTGCTTCTGGCTGTCCTCGACGTGGCCGTGCTGGTGTTCTTCATCAATCACATTGCAACGTCGATTCAGGTGTCGACGCTGTCGGCTCGCGTGCGCACCGAATTGGTGGCGGTGGTCGACACCTTGTACCCCGAGGAACACCCCGACAACGCGGTGCCCGGTGTGGCGCCGGACAAGCCGTTCGAGGAGGTCAGCAGCAGAACCTCGGGATTCCTTCTCGACATCAACGAGGCTGCGCTGCTGCGGGCAGCATCGTCGAACGACGCCGTCATCGAGGTGCGCGTGCGCCCGGGTGACCACATAGTCGACGGCGAACCGCTGGCGCGAGTGTTCCCGCCGAACAAGGCTGCGGAGGTTGCCGATTCGATCCGCAGCGCCGTCAACTTCGGGGTGACCCGTACCCCGCACCACGACATCCAGTTCGCCGTACAACAGTTGGTGGAGATGGCGGTACGGGCACTCTCCCCGGGCACCAACGACCCCTACACCGCCCACAACGCGCTGAACGAACTTGCCACCGGACTCGTCCCGATGGCCCGGCGTCCCGCCCCGCAGCTCGGCCGAGTGGACGGCGATCGAACATTACGACTGCTTGTCACACGGCTACCGATGACGGAACTGGTGGACGACGTCTTCGTCGCCGTAAGGCTGTATGCGCTCGACGCCGCGGTGGCCATGACGGCTGCGATCATGCTGGCCAAGCGCATCGGTATTGCGGCGGTCGACCCGGATGTGCGCGACGCCGTTCTCCGTCACCTCGGATTGATCGAGGCGGCGGAGAAGGCGTCGGGCTCGGACATCGTCAACGTCGTGTATGTCTGCGGCGAGATCGACCTCGCGCGCAAGGCCGTGCTCGCGCGCTGATGAGAGGGAAGCTCGATCAGCCTGTTACGTCGAGGATCGAGATGGCGAAGATCAGCGAATCCCCGGGCTCGATGCCGGCTCTCGGCTGACCGTTGGGGTAGCCGTCCTCGGAGGTCACCGCGACAGCGACGGTAGAGCCGACGGTCTGGCCTGCGATGGCCTTCTGGAATCCGGCCACGACACCGTCCAGCGGGAACTCCACGGGAGCCCCACGCTCGAAACTGCTGTCGAACACGCTGCCGTCACGTCCGTTGACGCCCATGTAGCAGACCGATACCGATGCGGTGTCGGCGACGACAGGTCCGTCGCCCGTCGTCAATGTCTCCACCTCGGTCTCGGCCACACTGAACGGTGTGGTCACCTCGACGCCCGGCGCCGCTGTGTCGGTGGATCCGACGACGGCGATGCTGCCGGTGTCTCCCGAGAACTCCCACTCGGGGCTCGCGCCGGTGTCCGGAGCACCTGTCGGGCAGGTGCTGGCGGCAGCGGTCGTGGTTTCCGCGGCGGCGGTTGCGCTGGACGCCGTGGTGGTCTCTGCCGGAGTCTGCGTGTCCGAGCTACAGCCGACCAGCGCGGCAGCGCAGGCAATCACGGCGAAGGACGACGAAATACGGAATGCGTTCACCGGCACGACGGTACAGGCACTGCACGCCGGTTCAGCCTGCTGCCGTGCGCCTGACTGGGAAGAGTCCCAGGAGCCGCCGGCCGCCCGAAGCGACCGTGTCACCGTGGGCCACCACCTCGCGCAAGGCGGGGTATCGGCCGCGCACGGCCGTCTCGATCCGATCGGTCAGGGTGGCGTCGGAGGACGGACAATGTGCACACGCACCGTCGAGCGAGAGCTCCACTCGGCCGTCGGTGACGTCGACCAAGCGAACCGCGCCGCCGTGCGATCGGATGTAGTCGCCGACATCGCCGTCCAGAACTTCCGTGACAGCGGCCCGCAAGATCGTATCGGGCGATGCGGCAACGGTCGTCGACCATGCGTCGGGGGAGAGCAACGCACCCTGCAACCCCGTCCTGATGCGCTCGCCCTCGTCTCGCCAGGAACGGCCGGGCGCAAGGCGAATTCGAACGGCAGTGGTCTCGACGGTGACCTCGGCGATGGTGCCGTCGTCCACCCAGCCGCGCAGTTCCGTCGGACAGGCGCTGACCGCACCGACGAAGGGCAGAGTCCCCGCGGGGACGACCCATCGCAGCTGTGACGGATCACCCGCCACGGCCTCGGGATGGATGGGGACGGCGCCCTGAACAGGCGTGCTCATACCAGGGCACCGACGACGAGCTGCACCAGAAACGCCATGGTCCACGCGACCACGAACATGTAGCCGAAAGCGATGGCCGGCCATTTCCAGGTGCCGGATTCGCGTCGCATGACGCCGATGGTGGACATGCACTGCAATGCATACAGGAAGAACGCGAGCAGCGCGGCGATCACCGGGGGAGTGAACAGCTTCTCACCCGCTCGGCTACCGGACTGCGCCGTCATGTTGTCGAGCGCAGTTGCCGGGTCGTCGGGATCCTGAGCCGCGGCGACCTGTCCGATGGTTGCTACGAACACTTCGCGAGCCGACAGCGAGGCGAGCACCGCGACGTTGATCTGCCAGTCGAAGCCGAGCGGTTCGAAGACGGGTTCGACGAAGCGCCCGACGGCTGCACCGGCGCTGTTGTCGATGACGTAGCTCGACGCCGCTGCCTCGTCCGAGGGGTCGACGCCGGCCGCCCGCAGATCGGCATCGCTTCGGAACGGGAACGTCAGTAGCACCCACATGACGATGGTGGTGATCAGGATGATCTTGCCGACCTTGCGGAGGAACCCCTTGCAGGCGTCCCACACCGACAGCCCCACGGAGCGCAGCGACGGAATCCGGTAGGGCGGCATCTCCATGTAGAAGGGGAGCAGGGGGCCGGAGCCGCGCCCGATCCGAGAGAACAACCAGGCCGTGGCCATTGCGGACAGTGCGCCGAGCAGGTACAGCCCGAACATCACCACGCCCTGCGCCCCGAACGGGCCCACGCGCGTGTCAGGGGTGACGAGAAGGCCGATGAGCAGCACGTACACCGGCAAACGCGCGGAGCATGTCATCAGCGGCGCACCCATCATGGTGGCGATGCGATCGCGGGTCGACGGGAGCGTTCGCGTAGCCATGATTCCCGGGATCGCGCACGCGAGTGACGACAGGAGTGCGACGAAGGCTCGACCTTCGAGACCGGCCTTGGACATGACACGGTCCATCAGGAACGCCGCTCGCGCCATGTAGCCGACGCCCTCGAGAAACGAGACAAGGATGAACAGCAGCGCGATCTGGGGCAGGAACACCAGCACGCCGCCGACACCGCTGAGAATGGCGTCGGACAGGAACCCGGCCAACCAGTCGATGGTGACGAAACGGCTCACCTGATCCCCGAGGTACGCGAAGAACTCTTCGACGTAGCCCTGCAGGGGAGCGGCGACGGAGAAGATGACTTGGAAGAACGCGAACATCGTCACGAAGAAGACGATGGTTCCCCACACGGGGTGCAGAAGAACCGAGTCGATGCGCCGGGTACGGGCGTCGACATCGGGCAACCGGTAGCCAGAGGACTCCAGCACGGAGTGAATCCAGCTGGTGACCTCCCGCGCACCGGTCGGCGGCAGCACCATCGGGGTCTGCCACTCGCCAGGATCGGGAAGCAAGTGGCGCAGTTGGCCCAGCTGCTGACGTCGGCCGCCCACGACGGCGAGTACGGGAACACCGAGCGCGCGCGCCAGAGCGTCGATGTCGAGCGCACCTTGGCGACGCGCCAGTTCGTCGGTGAAAGTCACCACCACGCAGACCGGAAGTTCGGTGTGCAGCACCTGGGCAAGCATTCCCAGCGAGCGCCGGAGTGTCGTTGCGTCCAGGGTGACGATGAGCCCGTCGGGTGTCGTGGTGCCGGGGCTGTGCATGTCGAGGACGTCAGCGACTATTTGCTCGTCCGGGCTGATGGCGTCGAGGCTGTAGGTTCCCGGCAGGTCCTCGACCAATACGTCATGATCGTCGACGCGCGTACGACCCTCGTAGCGGGAGACGGTGACGCCGGGGTAGTTGCCTGTTTTCGCACGAAGACCGGTCAGAGCATTGAACAGCGTGGTCTTTCCCGAGTTCGGGCTACCGACCAGAGCGACGCGTGTGTCGGTGCCGATCGATCCCGCCCCCGACGGCGCATCGGCCCCTTGGGGGCCGGAGGTCACCGCGTTGTCGCCACTTCGATGCAGCGTGCCTGCGCTCGGCGAAGAGCGATGTCGTACCCGGCGATCCGGAATACGGCAGGGTCGGCCATCGGAGCCTTGCGCACCATCTTGACCTGCTCACCGGGAGCGAAACCGAGGTCGAACAGGCGGCGTGCAGCAGCGGGATCGGCTTTGTCGCAGACGTCGACGATGAAGGCGACCTCACCCGGTCGCATATCGGCCAGCGTGGTGGTGTCCGTAGCAACCTGAACTGGTGCAGAAGCCGAGGACATCGACTCGATGCGTCGCGACCCGAGGTGCATCGTCATCATGGACATCTTCGATCGTCCTAACCCTTAGGCGGTTTAGCAGTACAGGCTGTGAAATATCGCGAGATTCGAGCCGGTTCGTGCTAGCACAGGCTGGCCTAACCAAACATAGCCTAGGTTTGGTGCCCTGACGAGGAGTCGACTGTGGCTTGGGACACTTCCCGAAACATTCCACGCCGCAGCGAGGAGGGTGACAGGGCTGGTAGTTACGGCGTTCCAATGGTGGGGGGAGTGGTCCGGTGGCATTCGTGACGACGTTCGGCCTGGCGCTGCTGGCGGCAGTGCTTCTGTCGAACCTGTCTGCTCGAAGCCCTCTGTCGACCTCGGGCATCTTTCTGGCCGCGGGATTGGTGGCAGGGCCGCTGCTTCTCGATGCGGAGCGACTCGGGAACGAGACGGTTCGCGACGTCGCATCTGTCACGTTGTTCGCGGTGCTGTTCGCGGACGGCCAACGCGCTCCGATTTCGCACCTGAGGCGCCAGTGGGTCGACCCCGCTCGGGCGCTTCTGATCGGCATGCCCTTGACCTTCGGCGTCGTCGCACTACTGGCGCACCTGCTACTCGGACTCGACTGGACGACGTCGATGTTGCTGGGCGCCATTCTCGCGCCCACCGACCCGGTGTTCGCCGCCGCGCTCGTCGGGCGTGATGACGTGCCGGCGCGGCTTCGCAGTCTTCTCAACATCGAGAGTGGACTCAACGACGGTCTCGCGCTTCCGGTGGTGCTGATCTTGATCGGCACTCTGGGCGGCACCATCTCGGAGAGCACGTCCCTCGGTCCCGTGCTGCTGGAAGTCGCCCTCGGATTGGTGCTGGGCATCACCGCACCCCTGCTCGGAGCGTTGTTGGTTCGCCTGCCCGTCCTCGGAGTCACCTCGCGCGCCCAGTCCGCGGGACCACTGGCGATTGCGATCCTGCTGTACGTGCTTACCGACGCTGTGGGCGCAAACCCGTACATCGCCGCATTCACCGCCGGCATCACGCTGGCGACAGTGAGTCCCGTCGCCTCGGAATCATTCGCGCCCGTCGGGGAGCTGACCAGTGAATTGGCCAAGAATGCAGCCCTTCTGGCATTCGGTGCACTGATCACTCCTGCCTTGCTGGCGGAATTAGGAGTTGCAGGGTGGGCTTTCGCCGCGCTGGTGCTTCTCATCGGTAGGCCGGTTCCCGTCCTCGTGTCCCTGATCGGCAGTCATCGCCTCGCACGAAACGAACGACTGTCTGCAGCGTGGTTCGGCCCCAAAGGTTTTGCGAGCGTGGTGTACGGCCTGCTCGTGCTCTCGTCGGGGATCGAATCCGCCGAGAAAGTGTTCGCCATCGTCGCCGGTACCGTCATCGTGTCCATCGCATTGCACAGTGCCACCGATACGCCGGTCGCAATTCTGCTGCACGAAGAACCGTCGGAGCCACCGACCACCGGGGCGCGGTGAGCGCCCGGCGCCGAGTTTCGCGATCGGGGTGAGTCCTCACCGTCGAACGCCGATCGTCCGAGAATGCTGGGTTTTCAGGAAAGAGGAGAAACACATGCGAACACTGATCGTCACGGCCTTCGTCTCACTCGACGGAGTCATGGAAGCGCCCGGGGGAGAGCCCGACTACCGGAACTCGGGCTGGACCTTCAACGGCATCGATTTCGATCCCGCGGCCTACGAGATCAAGGGACGCGAGCAGGAAGAAGCGTCGGCGTTGCTCTTGGGTCGCCGGTCCTACGAGGCGTTCGCGCCGGTCTGGCCGACCATGGACGAGTTCGCGCACTACAACGCGATGCCGAAGTACGTGGTGTCGACGACGCTCGAGAAGGACGACTCGCGTTGGCCGGCAACCGTTCTACGGTCGCTGGACGCGGTGCGGGAACTCAAGGAGATCGAGGGCGGGCCGATTCTGGTTCAGGCGAGCGCGCAGCTCGGGCAGTCGCTTGCCGACGCCGGCCTGGTGGATCGCTATCACCTGTTGGTGTTTCCTGTTCTCCTCGGCGCCGGAAAGCGGCTGTTCAGCGAGGCGGACAAGGACACCACACATCTGACGCTCGTCGAGCACGAAGTCTATGGAAACGAAATACAGAAACAGGTCTTCGACGTCGTCCAGGGTTAGGTCAGCTGGAGTGTTCGCGCAGTCGCTCGGGGTTCTGCTCCGCGTCGGGTGCGCAGATCGTATGGCGCCGAATCGTGTGTGTTCGGCGGTCAGTCTGGTCAAGCAGTTCGTTATCGACAAGGAGGAAGCGCCGAGGGAGCGATGGCCGATCATCGCCCGGGGTGCGAATTCCTGACTCGGAACCCGTCGTCGCTGGTATTGGACAGGTCACGGATCACCTGTGGCATGTTTTCGACATGGTGAAAGTAGACGTTCGTCTGCGGGCGCACTCACCCAGCTTCGTATCGCCCGAGCAGCAACAGAAGCAGGACCCTCCGCAGGTCCGAGTGCAGCTCGGACAATCGGTGGATCCGGCCGGCCCTCACCTCACGAGCGACAAGTTCGGTGGCGATCACGGCAGCGGCCACGGCGTCGATTTCCGCGGGCTCGTCATCGATCCCGGCGGCTTCACGCAAAATGGTTCCGGTGGCTCGCAGGGTGGAGGCGAACATTGCGGCCCGTGAGTCGCGGGAAGCATAGGCACGGTCGCCGACCGTCAGTATTTCGACGAAGAATGCGCGCGACCCGGCGGGCCGTTCCGTCCACCACTCCAGGTAGCGAAACAGCGCCGCATCGAACGCGGCGAAGACGTCCTCCGATGTCGCGATCGTCTGTGTCATCTCGGCGAGTTCCTGGCGTAGAGCGTCCCCGTGCTGCTCGCACAGCGAGATGAAGCACGCCGCCTTGTCGACGAAGAGTGCGTAGAACGCACGATCGGTTACTCGTGCGCGGCGGGCAATCTTGGGCACGCTCGCCTTTGCGTACCCGACCTCGTCGACCAGCTCCTCCATTGCCGCGAGCAAGCGCGCACGCTGCGACGCGGCGACTTCGTCCGCCCCGAGCTTGTGACGCCCACGGGGCAAGGGGGTCACCGGCGGTCCAGGGTCTGTCACCGCCACCTCTTTCTCCGGTTCGGTCCATTCAATCACTCACTCGGCTGGCATTTGGACACGTTTGCGTGTTTAATTCGGTCATGACCAAAATCGGCCTCGTCACATCGTGTTCGGCGGTGCTGTGCGCCATCGTGCTGGCCATCGCAGCCGGCGGAGTCGCGCACGCGACTGGCCCCGGTCCGGTACATGCGGCTGCGCTGGGAGCGCGGGCATTCGCATTCGGGAACCCGCTGATGGAATTTCTTCGCGTGCGCGAGGTGGCAACGAGTGTGCCCTGTCCCGACGACCGCGGTCTCGCACCGATCAACATGATCTCTTCACGCGACGGGTTCATCGCGCCCGGGGAGAATTTGGTCGTCGCTCCCAATGTCGACACGCTGTACTCGATGTCGCACCTCGACCTCGCAGACGGGCCGGTGGTGTTGACGCATCCGGATATGGGGGACCGGTACTTCAACTTCCAATTGATGGACCCGTACACCAACGTTGTCGGCTATATCGGTTCTCGGACCACGGGATCTTCGGCGGGATCGTTCGCCATCACGTGGTCCGGGGCCACGAGCCCCGAGATTCCCGGCACCACCACAGTCACCGTGCCGTATCGCAACATTTGGCTTCTCGGGCGGACACTTGCAGGAAACGAGGCCGATCGAGCTCGGGCGTTCGCGCTCATGAGTCAGTACGAGCTGACGCCTCCGAGCGGACCCTCTGCGCCCGCCGATTGCACGCCTTCCGCACCTGTCGAACCCCCGGAATTGCAGGGGATTGCACTACTGAACGCGATGAACGATGCAATGGCGCAGAATCCGCCGCCTGCGCGTGACGAGGCCGAATTGGCCGATTTGGCTCGAATCGGTGTCGGGCCCGGCTTGCGCGTCGCCGACGCGGGCCTCGGCCCGGTTGCCCTGGATGCACTCGACCGGTCCGTGCGCGCATCTGCTGCCGCATTGCCGAGCGTTGTGAGCGGAGCCCAGTACGCGTCCGCCATACGACACGACGGGTGGGCGTCACCACCGAGCACCATCGGGAATTACGGCACCGACTATGTCACTCGGGCCGCCGTCGCCGAGATCGGTCTCGGGGCCAACACCCCCGAGGAGGCTGCCTATTCGACTGCGTTCCTGGACCGGCGCGGGCGACCTCTGGACGGAAGCCGAAACTACCGACTGCATTTCGAGCCGGGATTGGAGCCGCCCACCGACGCCTTCTTCTCGATCACCGTGTACGACGGCAACGGTTTGCTACCCACGGTTCCCGGGGGCCGACACAGCGTCAGCGACAGCCGGCCGGATCTGGTGTACCGCCCGGACGGATCGATCGACGTGCTGTTCGCCCGCGAAGATCCACGGGATGCGGGAGCGAACTGGTTACCGGTGCCGGACGGACCCTTCAGGGTGTATCTGCGAATGTACGTGCCGCAATCCACAGCGCTGGACGGCAGCTGGTCGCCGCCGGGTATCGAGCTCTTGAATGGCGGTTGGTGAGGCAGAAGCTGGGGTTGCAAGTTATTGACATAATGTCGATTATCGGCGGTAGTTATCGGTGTCGATTCAGGCGGATCGACGCGCCGCCGCGTGCTGAACGACATCGAAAGGCGCCCGCCGTATTGATTTCTCCATTCCCAAGCGCTGTCGGCGTCCCTGCCATGTCTGTCCACAGGAAAGACGTCAGCTCAACACCCCGGTGCGGGCAAGGCGTACCAGTTCGGACACCAAATCGTCCACGCTCGTGCCAGGTGACTTCGTGGTGCGGTGAACGACCAGGGCGTTGACGGAACCGATGTACCCGATCCACGTCAATCGATAGTCGCGTGCGGGGAGTTCTCCCGTGTCGACTTCGGTCGCAATGAGGGAATTGAGTAGTTCGATCCACGCGTCGACCCTCGATTGTCGTTGCACTTCCATGCTGTCGCTGACCCCGATGACCTCGACGAAAGCTATTCGTGCATGGCGTGGATCGCGGAGAATGTTCGTGAGGTAGGCCCGAATGATTGTGGTCAGGCGAGTTTCGAGCGGTTCCGCCGAGACGGTAGCGGCAGCTTCCGCCACTGCCGTCTCGGCGTTGCGGTTGACCTCACCGTAGGCCGCGCTGAGGATGTCTTCTTTCCCCGTGAATTCCTCGTAGAACTGTCGGGTCGAGAGGTTCGCCTTGCTGCAAATCTCGGAGACGCTGCTGGCGGCAAACCCTGTAGTCGCGAAAACGGTGAAAGCCGCATCGATGAACTTCACTCTGCGTTCAATTCGCCGATCGTGGGCGGAAAGCCCGGCGTACGAACGTTGAGCGGTCTTGGCCATACGCCCATTCTACGAGCCCCCGAATATTCCGGCTCCGATGGCGCGCCCGGTCGCTGCTCCTGCGATGTCGCCGAGTACGTCGCCGACCTGCTGCAGTGCGCCGTCGGCGGTGAGCGTGGAGATGGGTGAACTGATCGCGCACCCGCTCGGGGCCGGGTCACCGTTCATCCGCTGTTGGATCCACATGAACGCGGTCGGCAATGATGAGATGAACCCGCTGATGTGCTCGGCCAGGACCTCCCGCACGTACGTGATCTGAGCGTCGCCGTCCTGGCAGTACTTGTCGACCAGGCGATCGGTGCCTGCGCTGGGAATGATCTCGTCGTTTTGTGCGTGGTAGATGAACACCGGCATCGTCGGTATGTGATGGCCCAGGCTGACCTCGGCGATAACCGACTTCACTTCCGGGATTTCCAACGGGTCTTCGTCACCTGTGTAGGTCCCGAGGTAGTCGTAGCCCGGAAACAGATTCGTCCCTTGTGGGTGACACAACGCGCTCTTCACCGCATTGACGGTGCGCCCGAAGTCATCGGTTCGAGCGTCGAGGACACGTTGCACCTCGGGGTACTCCCGGCCGATTCCGATCAGCGTGGGCGATACAAGGCCTGCCCACACGCCACCGGTGTTGTGCCGCACCACTTGTTCGACGTCGGCGAGTGCGACACCGCCACTGGCCGTGCCGACGATGTTGAGTTCGGGTGCATAAAGGTGAGCGTTTTCCGCGACCCATGAGGTGGGAATGGTGCCGCCGGAATATCCCCACAGTGCCGTCGGGGTGGCAGTTCCGTTCAGCTGGGCTGGTTCGAAGCTTTGCACGGCACGGATGCCATCGAGCGTGGCCTGACCAGCGATGACCGGTGCGCCATAGGCGGAATTCGGCCCTTGGTAGTCGGGCAGAGCCACAGTCCACCCCTGGGATACCCCGGCCGAGATCGCCGTCAGGGATTCCGCGGAGTTGACGAAGTCTGCCGGTATGGACCCGTGCTGGATCACGTAGGAGGGTGCGCAGTATTGAGCGGTCGAGTCTTCTTGAATTTGGTAGGACAACAGTTTCCGTCCCCCCGCAGGTGCAGCGCCGCGCGGCCGTAGGACGGTCGTCACTGTGGCGATTGCATTGCCCTGACTGTCCGAGGTGCGGTAGAGCAATTGCCACGCTTCGACGTTGATCGGCAACGCACTCAGGGCAGCAGGAGTGATCGTCCGGGCACGCAGAACCTGACCGAGCGCTGCATCGGCAACAATCCCGGACGGTGGTGAGTAGAACGGATCCAATTCCGGCGGCAATGTGACCGCGGCAGTTGGCTCGATCGGGACGACCGACAACGGTGAGGCGATCGCTACCGCACTCGATGCGAGTGCCATACCGACTAGGACAACGCCGACACCGATTGCGGCAGAACAGCGACCAATCGCCGTCGCCCGTGGATTCAAGTGCACGTGAAACTCCCCTAAGTTAAGTGGCTGTCGTCACAGTATGTGAAACGACTGCACTTCACAACAGGCTGCGGCATCCTCCATTGGGTCCGACGGAGGCCGGGGGGTGTGAGGGCTCGAATGATTGCTGCCCGCGCACTGTCTTCAACGGGGCCCGCGGCGGCACCCGCACCAATCCCCCTCGACGATCAGCGTCGTAGACAACGCCCATGCAGCGCAACGGACGACGGGATACGCGCTCGCAATAACGACCCTCGACTCATATCGAGCTCGTCGGCATAGATCCCAGTTGAGTTTGAAGCCGCGCCCCGCAGACACTGCTAGGTTGAAACGCTTTGTACAACAGGGACTTAGCTCCAAGCAGTCCAACCTCGGCAAGCCAGCGGGCGCACGTTCGGCGCGTACTTGACTCACCGTCATGTTCAGCTTGCATGCTCGCTGACCCGAACTCGTCGCTCTCTAATACGTCGCGTTACCAGTACAGGTAAGTCCCGAACGAGGTGAAACCGGGCCGTGGAGGTTGCGAAGTCCGCGAATTGGAGATCGACGTCTCCGAAGTGACCCGGACCCAATGTGTGTCAGGCTGATGTGAGTCCAGAGGGTCAGATTTTGGTGACTACAACACGAACAATCAGCAGCGATGGCGAGAGACGCTGTAGTCGTCCGTGCGCTCGGTCCGAATCACTCGACCTTACGAGTCAACGGAATTCGGGCAGTACCGATTGTGCTACCAATTCCTTTTCGAATCGAGGGCGTCTGTCAGGATTTCGACGATGCGTTGCATGTCGCTTCCGAACCTCCCGGGGCTTCACCGCAGCTTGGAGTTACTCGAACAGAGCTTCTCGAGTCGCTGTATCGAACTCGTGCCGTTCATCTATAGCGTTCAGAGCTTCCGCGTGGTCGTGCTTAATCTCCCGCATTTCTTCTTCATGTTGTGTAGTTCCGATATGCATCGGTTGCGCGATGCTCGAACCCCAGTTGCAGGCCCTCGGGCCTGACGGTCAGCAACTCTTTGACCTTCAGACGGTAGGTGTGGTCCGGGGTCAGATCGAACGCATCGATGAGCATCACCAATGCCAACACCGCTTCGTGGAGAGCGAATTGCCGTCCGATGCACGACCGAACTCCTGTGCCGAACGGCTTGTACGCGTTCGTGTGTTGCTTCCGCTCGCGGACCGCCGCCGGCAGAAATCGATCGGGGTCGAACGTGTCCGGCTCCGCACCCCACACGGTGGGGTCGCGATGCAGAGCCAGAAGTACCACGAGAATGGGATACCCCTTTTTCATCAGATAGTTGTCGCCGATTACGGTGTCCGCACGGGCTTTGCGCATGAAACCGGGACCGGAGGGCCACAGTCTCAACGTTTCGTCCATAATGCGGCGAACGTAGCGAAATTTGGCGACGGTGTCGTATTCGATGGGACGGTTCTTGTCGGTCCACACTTCATCGATCTCGGATCGTGCTCTCGTCACAATGTCCGGATTGATCGACAAATAGTGAAGTGCGAACGAAAGAAGCCCTGCCGTTGTCTCATGACCGGCCACGAGGAACGTGATTACCTGGTGGCGGATGTTCTCGTCGTCGAGCAGCTCACCAGTATCGGGGTCGGGTGTGTCCAGCATCCGCTGCAAAATATCTGTTGTGGATTCGGGCACCGCCTCTTCGTCTGGCCGAAATAATGTTGTCGACGATCGATTCCATCGTCGCGAGATCTTTCGGAAACTGTCCGGACGCTCCGTAACCGAAGAGGTTCCTGATCACCGGGATGTCGTTGGCAGATGACGAGACGTGGCTGAGCGCCCTACTCATGGCAGCAGCGAACGGGTCGGTGGCGACGGTGTCGAAGCTGTGGAACTCGTGACCGAAACCCGTTCGGCCGATGATCTCGAGAGTGAGCTTGTTCATGTCTTCCGGGACCTGCACCCGTGCGTCGGGGTTCTCCTCGATGGATCTACCCCAGTGTGCGATCAAGTCGTCGACGCAGTGCCTCATCGTGGAGTGGTAACTGCGCATCGACTCTTTGCTGAACGCGGGCGCCAGCACGTTGTGTGCCTTTGCCCAATTCGGTTCCGAGTTGTATGCGGTGAAAAGACCGTCTTTGGCAATCTCCCGAATTTTGGTGAGAGGGGGAACCACTGCCTTGGCGAATCGCTTCTCGTCGAACACCTCTCTGGCGATGTCGGCGCCGGCGACGACCACGAGAGGGTCTCCCATGATCTTGATTTCGAAAATGGGGCCGAGATCTTGTGCCAGACGCGCTTCCGCCTGCAGAGGCCGCACCGGGTCGAGCCTGAGAAGGTCGCCGATGATCGGCAGTCGCCGAGACGGTCTCGGCAGTCGAGAGTATCCCGTCCCGTTGGTGATGCTCTGATCGGCTGTAGTCACAGCTGTACCCCTCCCCTGCCCCGCAACAATCGCCGCGTTCGGCGCAATGCCGAATCCCCCGCGCGTTAGGTGCTCAGTGTGCCTTAATCGAGGCCGAGACCACGATGTGAACTCTCGATCTGTCGTCGGGACCGCCGTCGACTCGATCACGAATTGCCGACTGCGGACTGCGGCTCTTGCTCGTGATATGAAACCGCGATGGGGTCGCCGCCGTTCGATCCCGCCACCGTGTACTACACCCCGTCCGGGTCGACACTAGGGTTCGGCGAGGCGGCCACCATTCCCGACGGCGACGTCGACGCGCGCTCATCACTCAGCTGATTCGGATTGTCAGCTCGCGCGATCGCGTCGGTCAGAAACGCCACCGCCGAAGGCGGGCACAGTTCACCGGGCAAGACCATGAACAGACGTGAGCGGTCTTTCAGGATCACAGTGTTGCCCGATCCCCTGTTTACTCTCTTCAAGATCGAATAGTCGACGACCGCGGATTCGGTCGGTTGATGGATGATCAGCCTGGACGAGACTTATTCGATGCCCATCGCGCGCCGGGAAACGCGATGGCTGTGAACTGTTTACGTGACCTCAGCAAGCTGTCAAAGGAATCTGGATCGTCCCCAGGACGACTTCGAGGATCCCGAAGCGGATCGACCCGATGCCGTTGTTGGGCACCGCTATGGCGGCGATCGGGACAACTACGCCGAGAACCACCATGAGCGGTTTCCACGTGCGAGGTTGCCGGATCTCCCAGCGGGCCGCCGCCGATGACAGTCGTTTCCCGTCGTCGGGTCCGGCTTCCCAGTGGTGATCGATGTGCGCGACTGCCCGGAGCGTATGCAGCGCAGACTAATTGGCGTCGATCCCCGTGCTGGAGCAGGCCGACCGGCCGGTGACCGTCGGGACCCACAGAGCCAGAGTTGGCCGTCCTACGTCAGCCCCGCCGACCGACCACCGGATTGAGCTCCGACGCTGCCAGTCCCCCGGGTTCGACACCCGGCAAGAATTCGCGCCAGGTGCCGCTGATGAGGGTCGGCGACTCCACCACTCGTGCCCCGTCGGCGAAATACGTGGTGGCCAGAGCTCGGCGCGGTTGCGTGGTGAGGTTCGGGCCCGCGGTGTGAAAGCACAGTGCCGAGTGGAAGGACACGTCGCCTACTGCGAACGGCCCCGATTCGACAGAGACGTTTCGGTCGGCGAACCGCTGGGTGACAGCTTGGTCGTACGACGTGCCGACCTTGTCGAACTCAAGGTCCGCCACCTCGCTCAACACCTCGCGGCCGCGGGCGAACGACAGCGGACCCATGCGGCCCGGGATGGCCGACATCGGCATCCACGCGGTCACTGCCTGAACCGTCTGCAGCGGGAAGTGCTCGGCATCGTGATGCCATGGCGTCCGGCCGCAGCCGGGCTCCTTGGACAGCGCGTTGTCGTGGTACAGCCGAACTGCGGGCTCGCCCAACAGAGCTGCGGCGAGCCCACCGATGCGGGGCGAAAGGGCCACGGCGCGCATGAGGTCGTCGTGCAGCCACATCTGCTCGAGTGCCGTGAATCGTCCGGCGACGTCGTCGCCGTGCTCGGCACGCAGCAACTCTTCGAGGCGCTCGGCGAGACGTCGCACGACGGCGGGCGACAGCACGCCGGGCAAGCGCACGAAAGCGTCTCTGGCGAAGCCTTCGACCGAGGCCGGATCGAGGTCGTAGGGCTCGGAAAGCTCGCGCTCGACCTGTTCGTCGGAGGCCGCGTCGACGTCGGGCAGGCCCGGGCCGTCGACAAGTTCGGTCGGCGCCTGCTCGTTGGCTGCCAGTGTGACGTACCAGTCCCACCAGTCCTGATCATCCCCTGCCCAGTCCTGATCGATGCCGCCGCCCCGGTTCTGCTCCGGCAGCCGATCGTTGGTCTGAGCAGACGTGTTCGTCAGATCCACAGAAGAGCCGCCTCGTGGGAGAAGGTATAGGAGCCGGAGGAGTCGCGGCAGGAAGCCAGGTAGTCGCCCAGCACGGGCGCTGCCTCCATCTCCTCCAGCGACACGGTGTCGTCGAAGGCGCAGCGCTGCAGGAATCCCTCGGCAACAGCGCGATCGGAGGTTCCCGTTGTGTAGGTGATCCGCTGCTCCCGTACATCGGCGCCGACCCGCACCAATGCGTCACGCACCTGCTCCGCCGACGTGTACGGCGTCGCCTCGCGTACGCCTGCCCGGAAGGCGTCGTAGAAGGCGAGATAATGCGAGGCTGCCGTGGCCTGCGCGATCAGACCCAGCCCACGGAATGCCAACGCGGCCACGAATCGCTCTGCAGCGGCCTCGAGTTCGGCCGGCGGTAGGGCGTAGAGCGCGTGGGTGGCCCACACGACGTCGTAGCCGGCATGGTTGGCCGGAAGGTCCTGCAGTGTCATCACCAGGTCGTGCCGGGCAGCGAACGGTGGGCCCAGCACGCCGCGGGCCTCCGCCACCGAGAATGCCGACGGGTCGAGAAGGTCGTACGCCAGCTCGGGCAACGCCGAGAGGTCGGTGTAGCGACGCAAGGCAGTCGGGAATTTGCCGCTGCCGCAGGCCACATCGAGCAACGACCAGCCGTCGTGCGCGCGTGCGCCCAGCAATTTCGGCCAATCGGCGGCCAGGGCCAACTGGCGGTAGTCCTCGGTGGCCAGGGCGTAGAACGCCTCCATGCCTGTCCGACCGGCCTCACTCCAATGCTCGAGACTTCGCTCGGCTGTGTCCTTGCTGCTCACAACACTCCTCGACGTGCCGTCGGGAGCCGACCGCAGGCACCCGGATGAGGGCGTCGTGGTTGACTCGACCAGGTGCCGAGCCTAGTCCCGCCCCCATCCACCGCCGCCGCCGCCGTGCTTCTCGATGACTTGCGTGCCCTGCGCGGCGGCGCGGCAGCCCTGCCCGGCCTGGAGCCGGACTCCTACGCCCGTGATCACGCCGCGTTCGAGCGGCTCTCCGACCAGCGCGACTTGATCGCCCACCACCTCTCGTCACGGCTGGCAGAGAGGGGTAGCGGTCCGATTTCGGTGCTCTCCGTGGGGTGCGGCGACGGCTCGCTGGACGTCCGGCTTGCCGAAGGATTGATTCGGGCGGTGCCCGGCCGACCGGTGCGCTACGTCGGAGTCGAGCCCTGGTCCGGAAGCGCACGCCTGTTCGCCGCGTCGATGGCCGGTCTGGGGGCCGACGAGCTCAGCGTCGACGTGCACGTCGCGTCGTTCGCGGACGCTCCTGTGGACGAGACCTTCGACGTCGTGGTGTCGGTGCACTCCATCTACTACGTCGCCGACGTAGTAGAGACTCTGCGTGCTGCTCACCGCCTGTTGCGACCGGGCGGTGAGCTGTTGGTGCTCGTCGCACCGCGTGCCGCACTCAACAGGCTGGTCGACGTCCTTGCGCCGCCGATGGAGGACCACCGGCAATGGTTCAGCGACGACGTCGAGGAGGCGTTCGTCGACGCCGGTATCGCCTTGGACAAGGTCGTCACCCTGGACGCCCTCGTAGATCTCGCCTCGACGACGGACGAGGCGCTCGACTTCGCCGTCCAGGCTCGGCTGACCCCCGAGCTGCGCGGACCCGTGCGGGCCTACCTGGCTGCCGTCTCGGTACCCGGCGCCGACGGTAGGCCCTGCGTTCCCCACCCGGTCGATGTGTTCAGCGTGACCCGTCACTGATGCCGAGTGTGGTTGGGTCGTCACGTGACACCATCGCTTGCTGCCGGCCTCGGCTCGATTGAAGTTCTCGGCGAGACCATCTCGCTGAACGCCATTGCGGTCTCGCTGGGCGTCTTGGTGGTCACGGTGCTGCTCGCACTGCTGTCACGCCGGTTTCTGCTCAAGTACGCCGTACGCGAGAGCACAGCGCACAAAAGCACCTGGTACACCGTCTCGCGGGTCCTCGGGTACACCATCGTCGCGATCGGCATACTGGTCGCCGTCTCGGCCCTGGGCGTGCCGTTGAGTCGGTTCGCGTGGCTCGCCGGCGCGCTGGGTGTCGGTCTCGGCTTCGGTCTTCAGACCATCTTCAGCAACTTCATCTCCGGTCTCATCCTGTTGTTCGACAGAACAATCGAGGTCGGCGATTTCGTCGAGCTCGAATCCGGTGTCACCGGCGAAGTGCGCGACATCCGAATCCGCGCGACGCGGATCGTCACCAACGACAACATCGACATCATCGTGCCGAATTCGGAATTCGTCACCGGACAGGTGGTGAACTGGACCCATCGCGACGTGTCACGTCGCCTCCGGGTGCCGGTCGGTGTTGCCTACGGCACGGACAAGAACGTCGTGAAGCAGGCGGCACTCGAGGCTGCGGCCGAGTTACCTTTCACTCTGACGCTGGACGGGCCGCATCGTCCCCAGGTCTGGTTGACCGAGTTCGGCGAGAGCTCGCTGAATTACGAGTTGGTGGTCTGGGTGAACGGGGACGCAACCGTACGGCCTGCCGCCGTCACGGCCGCCTACAACTGGGCCCTGCACTCCGCACTACAGCGTCACGACATCGGGATCCCGTTCCCGCAACAAGACATGCACGTCCGCAGCCTGTTCGGGCTCACCGGCCAAGATGCTCGGAACGCTCTCGGATTGCAGGACGCAGGCGTGCCCGACGGTCCGGACGGCGACGCGGCGGAATCCGACAACGACGCGGTCGACGACGTCAAAGGCGCCGGGCGGGACATGCCAGGCACGGCCGAGGACCTCGCCGACTGAGTGCGGGTTCCCGTCGTCGCACCCATTTTCGGACCCCGCACGCGTGTCATGCGGCGTGGTCGGGTGCGACAACAGAAAATGCGTGCGGCGGCGGGGTACGGGAATTACAACTAGCGCTCGGTGATCGACTCGTCCGGTTCACTCACCGTGAGCTCTGGCAGTCCCACCTGATCGGCCAACTCCAACCCCGCGCCGGCGTAGACGTTGAAGGCAATGTCGACACCGTGTTCTCGGGCCCACTGCACCTCGTCGTCGTATCGGGCCACTGCGGCCACCTTGCCTCCGAAGCCGGATTCACGAAGGCAGGCGAGCGCCGTGACATTGGCGCCGTGACGCGGCATGGCGAGCACCGCGATCCGCACCGATTGTGATCGGCGAAGTTGGTTCCAGAAAAAGAGGTCGGTCGCGTCGCCTTCGATGACGCGATAACCCCGGTCGGCCAGGCGTTCGATGCGGGGCCCGTCGTAGTCGACGCCGACCACACGGAGCTTGTAGTGGTCGGTCAGCCGCTCGTACGCGGCGAATCCCACCCGGCCCATGCCGATCACGACCACCTCGGCGTCGCTCGCGTCGCCGGGTCGCTCTTCCGGGTGCAGCTGATGTTCGTCCTGGGCGGGCAGCCGCGCCGCGATCTTCTCGACCATCAGGTGTCCACGGCCGTTGACCAGCGCCGACACCACGAAGCTCAGCGCGACGGCGATCGACATCTCGACCAGCCATGCCGGTTCCAACAGATCGGACGCGACCCCGACCGATACGACGATGAGACCGAACTCCGAATAGTTCATCAAACTCAGACCGGCCAGCACCGAGGTGCGGTAGCGAAGCTTCATCATCGTGAACAAGCCGAGGTAGAGCGCGCTCTTGATCGGCAACAGCAGCACCATCAGCAGGGCGATGCCGATGCTGGGCAGGTCCGGCAACCCGGACAGGCCGATGGACACGAAGAAGCCCACCAACAGCAACTCCTTGATGTGGAACAGCGATCTCGACAGCTCGGACGACGCGGGGTGAGACGCCAGCAGGATTCCGATCACCAGTGCCCCGAGGTCGCCCTTGAGCCCGAGCTCGGAGAACAAGACGTACCCGGGCACCAAAGCCATGACGATCCCGAAGAGCGACTGCATCTCGCCGTGTCCGAGTCCGCTCCAGATTCTGCGGAGAACTCGGGTCAGCGGCCACAGCAGCACCAGACCCAGCGCCCAGACGGAAGGCAGCTTGCCGCTGGTGACCGTGAGAAACACGACGGCGATGATGTCCTGCATCACCAAAATGCCGATCGCGACGCGGCCGTACAGAGCGTGCGACTCCCCTCGTTCCTCGAGCACCTTGACCACGAACACGGTGCTCGAGAACGACATTGCGAAGGCCAGCAGTGCAATCGTCGTCAGACTTTGGCCCGACAGCATGGACATCCCGGCGATGGTGGCCAACCACAGCACGCCCATACCGATTGCCACGCTGACCACCATGTGCGCCGAGGTGGTCAGCCACACCTCACGTCGAAGCAGGATGCGGATGTCGAGTTTGAGACCGATAGCGAACAGCAGCAGCGTGACACCCAGGTCGGCCATCACGTCGAGCTGAGGCACCTCGCCGACGCCGAGCGCGTTGATGACGAATCCTGCCGCCAGGAACCCCACCAGTGGAGGGAGCCGCGCGACCATCGCGAGACCGCCGAGTCCGAATGTGATGACGAGATAGATGGCGACGGTTGTCATTCACGGTCCCTTGTTCGGTGTGCGAGGCTCGTAGCGCGTGGGTGCGTCAAGTATCCCGGCATCGGCGACATTCCTCAGCGCGGAGTTCCGGTGCGGCCAGGGCTGGGGGTTGTTATCGCCACCACCGACCTGGTTGGCCTCTCCCAACCTAATTGACAGGGGTTCAATAGTGGGTAGCGTGACTGTTGTACCTCAATTCATCGACGAAGCGAGCGTTTTCGAGAGGATCGATCGTGGTGTCCACCGTCTCTTCCGACTCCATCCCGCTCCCCCACCCGCCGAGGCGTCTTCCCGTTCTGGGGGACCTTCTGGGAGTGCACGTCTCGACGCCGGTACAGGATTCCGTTCGTCTCGCCCGGCAGCTCGGCCCCATCTTCGAACGGATGGTGCTGGGACGACGGTTCGTCATCGTGACGGGCGCGGACATGGTCGAAGACCTGAGCGACGAGACCCGCTTCATGAAGCATCTCGCGCCCGCTGTCGAAGCGCTTCGGTCGATCGGTGGCGACGGACTCTTCACTGCGTACTCGGACGAGCCCAATTGGCGTAAGGCGCACGATCTTCTACGCCCCGCCTTCACCCAACAGGCGATGCGCGGCTACCACGACATCATGGTCGACGTCGCCGATCACCTGGTGCGCCACTGGACCACGCGTCGGCGTGTCGACGTCTCGTCCGACATGACCAAATTGACCCTCGAGACCATCGGTCGCACGGCGTTCAGCTACAGCTTCGACTCGTTCACGCGCCCTCGCACACACCCGTTCGTCGAGGCGATGGTGCGCACGCTGAGTCACAACCAACGTCGCGCCCTGTTCTCGATCCCGATCGTCGGCGACTGGTGGTTCCGCAAGCGAGATCGGCAGAACGAGCTCGACAAGAGCTACATGAGGGACCTGCTCGACGACATTGTTCGCGCGAGACGGGCCGGCCGGACACGGGGCGACGGTGATCTTCTGGACATCATGTTGGACGCCGCCCGGGGGGCCGATCCCAATGCGCTGGACGAGGTCAACATCCGACATCAGATCCTGACGTTCCTGATCGCCGGCCACGAAACCACCTCGGGTGCATTGTCATTTGCCCTGTATTACCTCAGCCGTGACCCGGCATTGTGGGAGCAGGCGAAGGCCGAGGTGGATCACGTGTGGGGTACCGACTCCCCCACTTTCGAACAGGTGGGCAAACTTCGCCTGGTGCGTCGCGTGTTGGACGAGGCGTTGCGGTTGTGGCCGACGGCCCCGGGGTTCGCGCGCGAGGCGCGTCAGGACACGACCATCGGCAACGGTCACCCGATGCGTGCGGGTGATTGGGTGATAGTGCTCATTCCCGGGCTCCACCGCGATCCGAAGTTCTGGCCGGACCCCGAGGCGTTCGATCCGGACAGGTTTCTGTCCGTAGGAGTCAAGGCGCGCTCCCCGCACGCCTACAAGCCGTGGGGAACCGGCGAGCGGGCCTGCATCGGTAGGCAGTTCGCGTCGCACGAGGCGGTGCTGGTCCTGGGCACCATCCTGCAGAAATTCGACGTCGCTCCGGACCCGGAATACGACCTCGTCATCGACGAACGATTGACCCTGATGCCGAAGGGGTTCGAGCTACAGGTGTCACCACGGCGTCGATGACATGATGAATTCATGCGATCGCGCGCGAAGATTGTCGAAGCCACGTTGCGGCTCATTGCCGTCGACGGCTTCGCCGCCGTGACCATCGTTGCGGTCGCTCAGGCGGCCGACGTCTCGCGGCAGACGGTGTATTCGATTTTCGGTTCGCGGGAAGATCTGATCACCCGGACGATGGAGGAACTCGCCGTCTCGGTCCTGACCGAGATTCGGTCGAACCTCGAGGTACCGGCGACTGTCCGCGAGTACGTCGTCGAGCTGATCGTTGCCGGTCGACGCAGCGTGCGGGATCACCCGGCGTTGACGGCGTTGATGAACATGGACGCCACGAATCCGGTGCTGCATCCGGATGTGATTCAGCACGCCATTCCCGTTGTGCGCGAACTCTTGTCGCCTGCCATGGATCTCCCTGACAGCGATGCGACCGGTATTGGCACCGTCGCCGACGCGACAGTTCTGGACGACATCGTTCTCATCGCAACACGCCTGGGCATGTCGGTGGTCCTTTTCGACGATCCGTCGACGGCGGATGACGACGACCTCCGATCGTTCCTGACCCGGTGGCTACCTGCCTCGATGAACCTCCGCGGCATGTAGGTTCTTGACACTGTAGGCCGCGAGTGTCTAGTTTTCTGATGTCCGGGTTCGTCGCTCGGGGTCGAAGTTGCCATGTTCTGGCAGCGGTGAGAGCAGCGTCACTTGGGGGCCACACTTATGCAGAAGATCACCCGACGAACTCTGTTGTCCGGCGCCGCAGTCGGCGCACTCGCAGCAACCTGTCCTCGCGGCGCCAGTGCTTCGGCACCCGGTATCGGCGCCCGGGTTCAGCGGATTCCGCTGACACGCGAAGAGCACCGCGTCGTCGTGGTGGGGTCCGGCTTCGGCGGCGGTGTGTCCGCACTTCGATTGGCCGAAGCCGGTGTACCCGTCACGGTTCTCGAGCGCGGATTGCGCTGGCCCACGGGACCGAACGCCGAAACATTCCCGCGGGCCACCTCGCCGGACGGTCGACTCCTCTGGTACGGATCCGCCAAGAACGTGTTCGGCCGGCCCATCGATGTGCCGCGCTACACGGGCCTGATCGAAGCGGTGCCGGGTGAGAACATGACCGCACTCTGTGCCGCCGGGGTGGGTGGTGGTTCGCTGGTCTATCAGGGCATGACGTTGCAGCCCGCCGAGCACGTTTTTGCAACCCAGTTTCCGGCCGGGCTCGACTGGGGTCTTCTCGACCGAGTCCACTACCCGCGGGTGGCAAGGATGTTGCAACTCGAGGTTGCTCCAGACGAGCTGATCGCCAGTC
Source organism: Rhodococcus sp. (in: high G+C Gram-positive bacteria) (assembly GCA_049650605.1). Lineage (GTDB taxonomy): Bacteria > Actinomycetota > Actinomycetes > Mycobacteriales > Mycobacteriaceae > Rhodococcoides. Next base: position 112,965 of record JBASAM010000029.1, read on the forward strand.
CCAATTACGCAGCGCCTCGGGCGTTCGCGGCGAACGCGCGCCGCCTTGGACTGCCGGTACAGAAGATTCCGATGCCCATCGACTGGGACTATGCGCTGGACGAACTCAGCGGCAAGGTCAAGCCCTCGTACACCAATGGCGACGGTGCGATCGGTGTCAACAACGGCGGAAAGCATTCGGTCGACGTCACCTACATCGCCGATGCCGAGGCCACCGGCTTGGTGTCGGTGCGAACATTGCATCAGGTCACCGACGTCGAACGGGCCTCGGACGGTCGGTGGACCGTGTACGTCGATCGCATCGACACGTCCGGAAACGTTGTGGAGAACCTGATCATGACCACTCCCACGTTGATCGTGACCGCTGGCACGATGAACACGACTCGCCTGTTGATGCGCGCAGCGGCATCGGGCCGCATTCCGGACATGCCCGATGAGTTGGGCCAGGGATGGGGAACGAACGCAGATCGCATTTACTCGTGGACGTCGTTCGATCAGGATTTCGGGCCTGCTCAGGGCGGGCCGGTGGTGTTCGGCAGCCTCGACTGGGCCGACCCGCAGCGGGCGCTGACCGTCATCCAGGCGTCCTCTCCCCCTCTCGGATTCGACACGCGAACAACGACTCTCGTCGGGTATGGGGTCAGCGACGCCCGCGGACATTTCGTCTACGACGGCGCCAGGGACGACGCGATTCTGCGCTGGCCGTTCGAGGGCGACGCGGCAATTCAGAGCCACATCGACCCGCGCGTCCGCGCGATCGCCGGACCGAACAGCCTCGTGGTCGACACTAATGCCGCTTTCCCGTCGACATGGCATCCACTGGGCGGCGCGAACATGGGCACGGTGTGCGACCTGGACGGACGCGTTCTAGGTCAGCGCGGCTTGTACGTACTCGACGGCGCCCTGATCCCCGGTAACGCTGCCGCCTGCAACCCGTCGATGACCATCGCCGCGGTCGCCGAACGAGCGCTGGACAACATCGTTTCTCGGGACGTCGGCACGATCGTCTGACAACCTGATCGAACCACCTCCGAAAGGCCCACAGTGTCAGTGTTTCGAAGGCTTCTGATAACCACACTCGCCGCGGCGACAGCGTGGACGGGATTCGTTCCCACCGCTGGTGCAGCACCTGTGGAGGCCGGCAGTTTCTACGATCCGCCAACATCGATCTCCACCGTCCCGGGTGGCGTCGTGAAGACCGAACCGTTGTCGCTCTACCTCGCCGCGCCGGGTATCGGTGGCTCGTATCCGGCTGTGGCTCAACGCGTCATGTACGCCTCGCGCACCCAGGACGACGTTCCGGTCGCGGTGACCGGAGTCTTCATCGACACCGACGTTCCCTGGCGCGGAGCGGGGCCCCGCCCGACCATCGTCGTGGCGCCCGGAACCATCGGGCAGGGAGATCAATGCGCACCCTCCCAGGCGTTCTCATTGGGGTTGAAGGCGGGCGTCGATCCGTTGTCGCTGTCGGCCAATCAAGAACTGGCGTCGTCGACACTCTGGGGATCGATGGGCGCAAGGGTGTTCGTCACCGACTACATCGGGTTGGGGACTCCGGGACTTCACACGTACGTGAACCGCATCGAGCAAGCACATGCAGTTCTCGACGGTGCTCGCGCCGCCAACGCTCTCTCCGGCGATCCCGATGCTCCGATCGGTCTGTGGGGATACTCGCAGGGCGGCGGCGCGACCGCCTCGGCCGCCGAGTCCGCGGCGAGTTACGCCCCCGAGTTGAACATCAAGGGGACCTGGGCCGGCGCGCCCACAGCCGACCTCCTCGACGTGCTGAAGCAGGTCGACGGAACCTTGATCGGCGGAGTCATCGGCTACGCCCTCAACGGCGTGATCGAGCGCAATCCGTCCCTGCGAGGCCTGCTGGACGAGCGCGTTTCGGATTTCGGAAAGAACGTCCTCGCCGACCTGTCCACCCAATGCATTGCGGACACGATCGTGAAGTATCCGTTCCTCAGAACCGAGACGCTCACCAAGGACGGGTTGTCGATGGCGCAGAACGTGTCGACCATTCCCGAGGCCGCACCGATCTTCGATCGGCAGAAGATCGGAACCCTCACACCTTCCGCACCAGTGTTGATCACCAACGGAGTCAACGATGACACGATTCCGTACGGACAGGCGCGTGAGTTGGCGTCGACGTGGTGCGACCGCGGGGCGACGGTGACGTTCCGAACGAATACGCTGCCGCCGATTCTTCCGGGAGCGGTGCTGCCCAACCACTTCGGACCGCAGATCATCGACGGCTACGGAGGCGCTGCGGCGTCGTACCTGATGGATCGTTTTGCCGACGTGCCTGTGGAGGGATGTTCGATCGAGTGAATATCATGGCCGTATGAATCGTCGCCGGAAAGCTCTGGTCCTGGTTCTCGCGGCCATGATCGCCGCGCTGGCACTTGTCGGGTGTTCGGACGGATCGTCCACACAGGATTCGACCTTCGAGGGTTTGACCGGCGGCCAACGGATATACGACCGCACCGGATATTCCTTGAGCGAGGCGCAGACCGCCGACCTCGAACGGCGGCTCACCGATCTCGAGGCGAGCACCGGAGCCGACGTGATTGCCTACGTCCGGGAACTCGACGCGGATTCCGATGACACCCTCGATCAGGTCGAAGCGTTGCAGCAGACGTGGGTCGCAGCCACCGGTATCGATCAGGACACTGCGGGAGCCATCCTGATCAACCGCGAGCCCGGCACGACGGACGAGGCACGCGCTGGGATATTCGTCGGCACGACATTCGACGACGGCAATGTCCCGACCGGCGAACAGGAGGCGATCGTCGAGGATGCGCTGGTGCCGCCTCTGCGGGACGGAGACGTGGCAGGGAGCCTGAACGCTGGGATCGAGAGATTGGGCTCGTCGATTCGAAACGGCCCGCCGACGAACGCGTTGAACGAGTTCGCCGACGGTCCCGGTTCGACCTGGTTGCCGTGGGTGGGCGGTGCGCTTTCCGTTCTCGGCCTCGGTGGGATTGCTCTGCTGTTCCGCGGTCGAGCGAAACCCACGCTGGCGGAGCAGCCTGCAACCATCATCCGGCCCGACCATACGACCGACCCGGCGATGGCGACTGCTCTGGTACACGGCAGTCCCCGGCCCAGCGCCGTCCCCGCAGTGGTGCTGGCGCTCGCCACGCGAGACGCGCTCGACATCGAGCAGGAGAAGGAACCGAGTTGGGGTAACAAGGGCACGATTGCGGTCCGATTGCTCGACGAGGGGCGCGTTCGCAGTGACGAGGAGCGGGCCGTGTGGTCGATGCTCGCCGAGCACGCAGTAGACGGTCGCGTCGGCAGCAAAGAGCTGAAGAAGCTCGTTGCCCAGGGGGCCGGTGGCACGAAAGACGTGGTGAACGAGCGTATGCGGGAGAACGGCTGGCTGGCCGACGGCACCGGCCGCTCGCGCCTGGCGCTGGCCGGATTGGCGGTCCTGGGTTTCCTGCTGACGATCGGAGGAATCGTCGTCGGGGCAGCCGGCTCCCTGCTCATGCTGGTCACGATCGTCCCCGCGGTGGTGCTTCTGGTCGCAGGCGGCGCTGCCGCAGGTAGCTTTTCCCGACTGTCGGTCGCCGGCCGCGATGCTGCCCGTCCCTGGGAGGCCTACCGGGATGGCCTGAAGAAGCAAGGCAAGGACGAGGACGCGGGGGTCGACCTCGACGCGGCGCTGCCCGACATCATGGCGCTCGGTTTAATCGCCGATTATCGCAAGCGACTCGAGGCCGCGACCGATTCCACGAGTGGGACCACCCTGCGTGCGTTCGCGTCACCGGCCGGTGCTGCGGTGTTCCCGTGGGCGGCGTTCGCGGGGGTGTGGGGTACCAGCGCAGGGGGCGGTTCGGTCGCTTCCGGAGGCGGAGCCGGTGGCGGCGGTGGAGCGGCGGGTAGTACGTGATCGAACGCTCGCCGAATGTCCGTCAGCAATGGGACCGGCTGATGGCGGTGCTAGATGAACGGGGTGCCGCCGCCACCGCTCGATCGCTGGCTCCCCCTCTGGACTACCCGGCCGCTGCCGACATTTACCGCACCACCTCGGGGCTCACCGTCATGGGCGACGCAACATCGTGGTTCATGTGCCACAACGGGTTTCGGCCCGGACTGTGGTCTCGACTGTTTCCCCAACTGGATCCACTGTCGGTGCAGGGCATGGTGGACAGTTGGCAGACGATGCTCCGTGAATACCCTGCACCGCCCGGATACCCGCGATATTCCGGGTATCCGGCCTTCGGATTTGTCGCGGAGTACCTACCCATCGCCGAACGCGACGGATATTTCTGGGTTGTCGACATCCGCCCGGGCGACCGTTTCAATCAGGTTCTGGCATTCGACAAGGTCGATGCGGACGACAACGCCGTGTCCTGGCCGAGCGCCGGACACTTACTGGTCGATCTCACCACGGCGATAGAAACAGGGACCGAGTTCGACGGTTGGCTGCCGTCGGTGAGCGACGGCGAACTGACATGGTCTCTGTCACGCTGAGCCCTGTCACGCTGAGCCCTGTCACGCTGGGCCCTGTCACGCTGTGAGTGTCGAGTCCCCCTGCACGCCCGGCTCGGTCATTGCCCGCAGAGTGCGACGCGCCCTAGTGTCACAGACCACACCTGTCACAGACCACACCAGGACCTGACGAAGGGCACAGATGACAGTGCAGCACTCACCCGAACCTACGACGGTCGACGGCAAATCGGCGGATGGCTGGTCCTCCGCATCGGACGTGCAATCGGCGGTTGCGCGAGCACGGGATGCTTCGCGCTGGTGGGGTGAGTTGGACTTTTCCGACCGCAAGGGTTGGCTCCTCGAATACCGATCTGCGATAGCACGGAATTCTGCGTCGCTGATCGACGTCATGCGCGAGGAGACGGGCAAGCCCAAGGACGATGCGCTGCTCGAGGTGATGCTCGCTGTCGAGCATCTGACGTGGGCGGCCAAGAACGCGAACAGGGTCCTCAGGGAGCGTTCGGTCTTTCCCGGCGTGGTGAGTATCAATCACTCCGCTTCCGTGCGGTATCAGCCGATGGGCGTCGTCGGCGTGATCGGCCCGTGGAACTACCCGGTGTACACCCCGATGGGATCGATCGCGTATTCGATGGCCGCGGGTAACGCCGTGGTGTTCAAGCCCAGCGAGTTGACCCCGCGCACCGGTCTGTGGCTGGCCGATACCTGGAAGTCGCTATCGGCGCCGCAACCGGTGTTGCAGACCGTGACCGGCGACGGCCGCGCCGGCGAGCAACTGTGCCGGGCAGGAGTGGACAAGCTGGCGTTCACCGGTTCGACCGCGACCGCGAAGAAGGTGATGGCAACGTGCGCGGAGTCTCTGACTCCGATCGTCGTCGAAGGTGGCGGAAAGGACGCGCTGATCGTCGACTCGAGCGCTGACATCGAGGCCGCCGCAACCTTCGCCGCGTTCGGTGCGATGGGAAATGCCGGGCAGACGTGTGCGGGTGTCGAACGCGTTTATGTCGTCGGCGACGTGGCAGACCGGTTCATCGACGCCCTTACCTCCCGCGTTCGAGGCCTGGTGGTCAGCGACGGCGACAACGCCCAGTACGGACGCATGACGTTGGGGCGCCAAGTAGACATCGTCCACGACCAGGTGGCGGATGCCCTGAGTCGCGGCGGCCGTGCAGTGGTCGGCGGAATGGATTCCATCCGGGCTCCCTACATCGATCCCATCGTGCTGGTCGACGTGCCCGAGGACTCCTCGGCGGTGGCCGAAGAGACGTTCGGGCCGACGGTGGTGGTCAACCGCATTCGCGATCTGGACGAGGGCATCGAGAAAGCCAATGCCTCGAAATACGGATTGGGCGCGTCGGTATTCACCGCATCGAAAGAGGCCGCCGAGCGGGCCGCGGAGCGTCTGCGGGTCGGTGTCGTCACCGTGAACTCCGTTCTGGGCTTCGCGGCGGTAGGTGCACTACCCTTCGGCGGAGTGGGCGATTCCGGGTTCGGCCGCATTCACGGCGCCGATGGCCTGCGCGAATTCTCACGAGTGAAGTCGGTGACCAAGCAGCGTTTTCCAGCTCCCTTGGGGTTGGTGACGATGACCAGGAAGCGTCGCGACGTGGCCGTCGCGCGGTGGATGCTGACCAAGGTCTACGGGCGGTGACGACGGTTCTGCCGCAGCCGAATCGGGGTAGAACGGGGTGGGTCGACGTCATCGACCGACTCGATCCGGTACTCGACGCAGCCACGATCGTGAAGATCTCGGCGGGTTGTGAGTTCCCGTGGGACTATCAGCGGTCCCTCGAATTCGCCTTGTTCCGTACGTATTGCGTCCCCACCATCTCGAATCTGTTGCGGCGCACCGGAGAGTTCGAGAAGAGACCACAGAAGCGATACGACGACACAGCGCTGCTGATGGGCGAACTGGTGGAGCACGGGTACGACTCCGAACGTGGGCGAGCGTCACTGCGGGCCGTCAACCGTATGCACGCCCGGTACGACATCGACAACGACGACATGATCTACGTCCTGTCGACGTTCGCCTTCGACCCGATCGAGTGGATCGACCGGTACGGATGGCGTCGGCTGCATCCGCACGAGCGCACGGCCAATGTCGAGTTCTATCGACAAGTGGGCACCCGAATGGGGATTCGCGATGTTCCCGCGTCGGACTCGGAGTTCCACTCCTTCAAGCTGCGCTACGAGCGCGCGCGGTTCACCTACTCCGACGACAACCGCGTGATCGGCGAGTACACCCGAGACCTGTTGGCCTCGTGGTACCCGCGTCCGGTTCGTCCCGTCGTGCGCGGCGTGGTGTACGCGTTGATCGACGACGACATGACGCGGGCCTTCGGGTTCCCGGCGGCGGTCCGCGGGCTGCTGCCCACCGTGGACTGCGCCCTTCGTGCGCGTTCTCGAGCCTTGCGTGTCTTCCCCAAACGCACCGCATCCAAGTCGACCGAAGACCCTCGAAACAGGACGTATCCCGGGTATCCCGTGGGATACCACCCGTCCGACTTGGGTGTGTGAGGGGTCAGCGCAGTCGCTCGGCGTCTTTGGCGAGCAATACCAGTCGGTTGCACAGTTCGGCGAGCTCTGCGGCGGCCGCACCCTCTGCGACGGCGGTGGCCACGTCCTCTGCCGCGCACCGGACACCGAACGCTCGGTCGGCGGCCGCTCCCGCCTCGAGTTCGGTCAGAACGACGGCATCGGGCGGAATCGAGGTACCCGTGACCGCGGTGCGCTGCTCGTACGCGCGTTGACGGCACGACTGCCGGCAGTATTTTCGTCGCCGTCCGGATCCGAGTTCGGCCACCGGGCGGCCGCACCAGACACACGTACTCGGGCGGCGAGGTCTGGCAGTCACGGCTGAGACGATAGCGAATCCAGGGGACGGGGTAGACTCGACCTTTCGCGTGCGGGAACGTTCGGCGGACCAGGTGCGTTGACACCTGTGTGCGTTGATGACGAGGCGCCACGCATGCGGACCACGATCGAGAGAGGACTCCACCATGGCAGATCGCGTATTACGAGGTAGTCGACTCGGAGCGGTGAGCTACGAGACCGATCGCGACCACGATCTCGCACCCCGTCGCATGGCCAAGTACCGCACCGACAACGGTGAGGTGTTCGAAGTCCCGTTCGCCGACGATGCGGAGCTGCCGGGCACCTGGCTGTGCCGTAACGGCATGGAGGGATCGCTGGTCGAGGGCATCGCACCCGAGGCCAAGAAGGTCAAGCCGCCGCGCACGCACTGGGACATGCTGCTCGAGCGGCGCTCGGTGGAGGAGCTGGAAGAGCTTCTCAAGGAGCGCATGGATCTGCTGAAGGCCAAGCGCCGCGGAGCCGGCGTCTGACACCGGTCCACAGCACATAAGAGAAGGGCCCCGGAGCATGCGCTCCGGGGCCCTTCTTCTGTCGACGCGTCGCCGAATCAGCTGGTCCGAGCTCGTGTCACATGCTCCGCCAGGACCGGCCCGATCACCGAGAACGACTCGGGTGTCGTCATGTCGGCGTGCGTGCACTCCACGGCATAGTCGTGAATTCCACCTCGCACGTGTCGCCGCCACGCGGATGCGTTGCGACGGGTGTCCGCACGGTTGACCTCGTCCGCGACGGCGCTGAAGAACAGCACGTCGCAATTCACGACACCGGGTCGGTACCCGTGCGCCAGGGTGGTGCCGTTGACGTACCCGCCGTACAACCGTTCGAGCGTCTCCACGGACAACGCCGCAGCAGGCCCTTGTCCCTTCAGCGCCTCCGCTGCGTCCGCAACCGTGGGTTCCAGGCCGGCCGGCAGATCGGTTCCGGTGAACTCCTCGACGAGGTCCCGAACCGACGGCGTCGAGTCGAGATACTCGTCGGCCAGGACGTAGCTGTCGAGCATCGTGAGCGTGCCGACCTTCTCCCCCACCTTCTCCAGCTCGGCGGTCATGGCGTGCGCGATCAACCCGCCCAGCGACCACCCCACCAGGTGGTACGGCCCGTGCGGCTGGATCGATCGGATCTCCCGCACGTAATAGCGGGCGAGCTCCTCCATCGATTCGAACTCCTCCGTGCGTCCCGTCACGGCAGGTGACTGCACGCCGTAGACGGGCCGGTCGGCGTCGATGTGCGACAGAAGTCCGCTGTAGCTCCACGACAATCCGAAGGCGGGGTGGATGCAGAACACCGGAGCCGCGGTGCCCTGCGGACGCAGCGGCAACAGCATGTCCAGCGATCCGGTGGCCGTCGCGGCGATGTCATCGGCCGACAGATGGGCGGACGCGTCGATCCGCGCAGCCAGTGCTGCCGGTGTCGAATCGGTGAACAACCACTGCAGTGGAATCGTGCCCGAGAGCTGCTCCTCCAGTCGTGCAACCACTCGCGTGCCCACCAGCGACGTGCCGCCGATGTCGAAGAAACCGTCGTCGATACCGACTCCCGTCGCTCCGATGATGTCTTCGTAGACCGAGCAGACGACGCGTTCGGTGTCCGTGGTGGGGTCGCGGTGCTCCCCCGCGGCCGCGAACACCGGCGCGGGCAGCGCCCGTCGGTCCAGCTTGCCCACCGAGGTCAACGGCAACTCGTCGAGAAGTGTGATCGACTGCGGCACCATGTATCCGGGTAGCCGCTCCTGCAGATGCCGTCGCAACGTCGGGGCGTCGACAGGTGAGTTCTCCCGCGTCAGAACGTAAGACACCAGCGCCGTGTCTCCCGACGGGAGGACGTGACCCATCGTCGTTGCGAAATCGACATCGTCGTGGGAATCGAAGGCAGCATCGATTTCGCCCAATTCGATGCGATAACCCCGCACCTTCACCTGATGATCGGACCGCCCCACGTAGACCAGAGTCGGCACGCCGTTGTCCCTACCCCCGTCCTCGGCCGACGCGCGCCACCGCACCAGGTCTCCCGTGCGATACATGCGCTCGCCCGGCTTGCCGTGCGGATCGGCCACGAAGCGTTCCGACGTCAACGCCGTCCGGCCGAGATAGCCACGTGCCAGCTCCGGTCCCGCGAGATACAGCTCGCCGACCACTCCGAACGGAACAGGCTCGAGCTGCCGATCGAGCACCTGTGCAGCGACTCCCCGGATGGGACCACCGATGGTGATGGGTCCCGTGGGCTGCATCGGAGCGCTCATCGTGGTGACGATGGTGGTCTCGGTCGGACCGTAGACGTTGTACAGCCGACGACCCGGCGCCCACCGTTCCACGAGATCGGGAGGGCACGCCTCGCCGCCCACGAGGATGTGGCGCAAAGACGTGGCCTGCGCCGGATCCGCCGTTGCCAGCGCCGCCGTCGTGATGAACGCGTGGGTGATGCGCTCGGACCCCAGCACGGCGCCCAGTTCCCGACCGCCGTAGACGCCGGGAGGAGACACCACCAGCGTCGCACCCGATCCGTACGCGAACAGCTGATCCATCACGGCGGCATCGAAACTCGGTGTCGCGAAGTGCAACACGCGGGCCGTCGGATCGACGTCGAAGCGATCACGCAGTTCTGCTGCGAAGTTCGACAGCCCGGCGTGGGTCACCACGACGCCCTTCGGGGTGCCGGTCGAGCCCGAGGTGTAGATGACGTATGCCGGGTTCGACAGGGACGTCGTGCCGAGAAGCTCTGTGGAGGCGAGAGGTTCGACCGAGGTTCCCGCCAGTTCGGCAGCCGTCTCGTCGTCGTCGACGACCACCCATCGCGTCGATGACACACCGTCGAACACCGGCAGATGCTCGGCCGTGGTCACTCCCCACGTCGCTGCCGAGTCGGTCAGCATGTGCCGCACACGGTCGGCCGGGTATCCCGGATCGATCGGAACGAACGCTGCTCCCGCCTTGGCGACCGCGAGAACACCGACCAGCGAGAGAGACGACCGCGTGGTCCCCAGTGCCACCAGAGTCTCCGGTCCGACGCCGCGACGCACGAGCGCGCGTGCCATCGCGGAGGACCTGTGGTCGAGTTCGAGATAGGTCATCGATACGCCGGCGTTCTCCACCGCAACGCGATCGGGGCACGCACGTGCGGTCCGTTCGAAGATCTCGGCAAGAGATCTGCTGGGATCGGGGTCGGTGCCGCCGCCGTGGACCGGAACCAGGTCCGCACGCTCGGCGGTGGTGAGCATCTCGACGCGGCCGACACTGCGATCGGGCTCGGTTGCCAAAGCGACCATCACGTTCGACAGGCGCTCGAGCATCTTCTCCACCGTGGCGTGATCGAAGAGGTCTGTCGCGTAGTCCGCGGAGATGGCCAAGCCCGCCGGGCTGCGATCGTCGGCACGACGGTCGGTGACGGTGAACTGGATGTCGAACTTGGCGATGTGCACGTCCACCTCGGCAGTGTCGAGAACGACGTCACCCATCTCTGCGGTGGTCGGCAGGTCCTCGCGGAGCGACAGCATCACCTGGAAGAGTGGGTGGTGGCCGGCGCTGCGCTCGGGAGCCACGATGTCGACGAGGCGCTCGAATGGAACGTCCGGGTGCGCGAATGCGTCGAGATCGGTGTCGCGAACGTGCCGAAGTGCCTCGAGCAGCGAGGTCTTCGGCGAGACCCGGGTACGCAGCACCAGCGTGTTGACGAACATTCCGACCAGTCGATCCAGCGACTCCTCACCTCGGCCCGCGACCGCAGTGCCGATGGAGGTGTCCCAGCGTCCGCCGAGCCGGCCGAGTACCACCGCGAGTGCGGTGTGCACGGCGACGAACAACGTCGAGTTCTCCCGCTGGGCGAGATCGAGAAGCCGACCGTGCGTGTTCGCGCTGACGGTCGTGGACGCCGTCGCCCCGCGGAAGGACGGCGTGCTGGGCCGGGGGCGATCGGTAGGAATGTCCATCCGATCCGGCGTCGACTCGAGCGCAGCGGTCCAGAAGGCCAGCTGCTGTGACATCGGACTGGACGGATCGTTCTCCGATCCCATCCGATCCTGCTGCCACAATGCGTAATCCGCATACTGGACCGGCAGCGGGTCCACGGTCGGCGCCACGCCTCGTGACCGGGCGCCGTACGCGCCGATCATGTCTGCGGCCAGCGGTGCCAGCGACCAGCCGTCCGCCGCGATGTGGTGCAGCGTGACCACCAGCACGTGCTGCTCCGGACTCGAGCCTGGCGAATCCATGCGCAACAGCGTTGCCCTGATAGGTGCCTGAACGGTCAGGTCGAAGCCTTCGGCAGCCGCCGAGAGGATCGCCTGGTCGACCTCGTGGATGGCAATCGCGTTGGGAGCCAGACGTATCGGCACCTGGTCCGGCTCCAGCACCACCTGGTGCGGCCCGGTGTCGGAGTCCGGGTACACGGTCCGCAGCACCTCGTGCCGCTCCACCACGTCGCCGAGAGACTGTGCCAACGCGTCGACGTCCAGCGGGCCGGACAATCGGACGGCGAACGGCACGTTGTAGGCACCGGACGCCTGATCGAGCCGGTTCAGGAACCACAGACGTTGTTGCGCCGAGGACAACGGCACCAGATCCGGGCGAGGGCGGGCCACGAGTGCCGGTCCCACTGCCGAGTCCAGAGTGTCGGCGTGCGCGGCGAGCGCCTCGACGGTTGGGTGCTCGAACAGCGCCCGGACGGGAACGCGGACACCGAGGGCGGCCCCCAGTCGCGACGCGACCTGGGTTGCGAGAAGCGAATTTCCGCCGAGCTCGAAGAAGCTGTCGCCCCGACCGATCGGCCGGTCGCGCGTTTCCAGCACCGCGGCGACGATGTCGGCCACGGCCCGCTCGGTGTCCGTTGCGGGAGCGTCGTACTGCACGGACCGGGTGGCAATCGTCGGCGCCGGGAGCGCCCGAACATCCAGTTTGCCCACCGGGGTCAGCGGAATTCGGGTGAGCGTGGTGAGCGAGCCCGGCACCATGTGGGCGGGAAGCACACCGCGCACCGCGGAGAGAACCGCATCGGGGTCGAGGACCGAGTCGCCGGACTCGGACCCGGCGCTCGGAACCACGTACGAGGCCAGCGACGGACGTCCCGTGTCGTCGGAGTGCACGACAGTATGGGCGAAGGACACCGACTCGAGCGCGGTGAGGGCCGCGTCGATCTCACCCAGTTCCACGCGGAATCCTCGGATCTTGACCTGGGTGTCCGCGCGTCCGACGAACTCGAGCCGGCGCTCTGCGGTCCACCGAACCACGTCTCCAGTTCGGTACATCCGCTCCCCCGCTTCGCCGCGGGGATCGGCAACGAAGCGGGTGGAGGTGAGGGCGGCGCGGCCGAGGTACTCGCGTGCGAGCCCCACACCGGAGAGATACAGCTCTCCGGTCACCCCGTCCGGTACCGGATTCAGTCGACCGTCCAGCACGGTCGCGCGGACTCCGGCGATGGGACCGCCGATGGTCACAGCGCGATCGGCACGAAGCTCGGCGATGGCCGCGACGATGGTGGTCTCCGTCGGACCGTATCCGTTGAACATCGACCGCCCGACCGACCAACGGCGCACTAGATCGGCAGAGCAGGCGTCGCCGCCGACGACGACCGTGGTCAGGCTGGGCAGCGATCCCTCCGGGGAATCCACAGTCGCCAGCGCGGCAGGAGTGATGAACGCGTGAGTGACGTGTTCGCGATCGATCAACTCGGCCAGTTCGGACCCGCCGTAGATGTCGCTCGGGGCGATCACCGAGGCTGCGCCGGCACCTACTGCCATGAGAAATTCGAGCACCGATGCGTCGAAGCTGGGCGACGCGAAATGCAGTACTCGCGACGATTCTGTGACGCCGAACGTCGTCCGTTGCACCTCGGCGAAGTTCGCCAGCCCGCTGTGGGTGACGGTGACGCCCTTCGGTACGCCGGTCGATCCCGAGGTGTAGATGACGTACGCCGGATGCGCGGGACGAAGTGCGGAGAGCCGGTCGTGGTCGGTGATCGGCGCCGTCGATTCAGCGTCGATCGCTCGGGCGGTGTCGGCGTCGTCCAGCAGGATCCAGTCCGCGTACTCGTCCCGGCCGTTACCTCGCTCGGGGTGATCGGCAGACACCGTGACCCCCAGCGCCGCACCGCTGTCGGACAGCATGTGCGCGATGCGATCAGACGGGTATCGGGGATCGACAGGAACCCAGGCGGCTCCGATCTTGGCCACGGCGATCATGGCAACCACCGATTCGGGCGACCGCGCGAGGGCGAGCGCCACCACCCGGCCCGGACCCGCACCCCGACCGACGAGATGCCGGGCGAGGCGCGTCGAGGCGAGATCCACTTCCGCGTAGGTCATCGACGTGCGTGCGGTGAGGTCCGTACCGTGCGAGAGATCGTGCACCACGGCAACGGAATCGGCATGCTCTCCGGCGGCTGCGGACCACAGATCGGGCAGAAGCACGGCCTCGGTGGGATCCTCACCGCGCCGGTGCGTGAGGTCCACGATCTCGTCGTGCGTCAGCATCTCGAGATCGCCCACCGACATCTCGGGATGCTCGGACGCACGCGTGAGCAACGCGGAGAACCGCCGAGAGAACGCCTCGATCGTGTTGTGCTCGTACAGGTCGCGGGTGTAGGTGATGCGGAAGGTCCACGTGCGTTCGCCGGTGTCCGACAAGGCTTCGACCACGGCAAGTTCGACGTCGAACTTGCTGCGTTGCAGATCGATTCGCGCCGCATCGACGGTGAGGTCTCCGAGCGTCGCCGAGGTGTCCCCGTCCGTCTGGAACGCGAGCACGACCTGCGCCAAGGGGTGCCGTCCACCCGCGCGAGCGGGTGCGACGGCGTCGACGATGCGCTCGAACGGGAGATCGGCGTGGGCGAATGCGTCGAGGTCGACGCCGCGTACCTGCGCGAGCAACCGGTCGAACGAATCCGACGGTGTCACCTGCGATCGCAGGACCAGCGTTCCGACGAACATGCCGACCAGATCGTCCAGTGCGGCGTCGCGGCGGCCCGCGATGGGTGTGCCGATGACAACGTCGCGGGTATCCGCCATCCGCGACAACGCCACGGCCAGCACGGTGTGCATCGCCATGAACAGTGTGCTGCCACGGGTCTCGGCCACCTCGGCGAGTCGACCGATCACAGCGGGGTCGATCGCGAACTCGTGACTTCCGGCCAGATGGGTGGGCTCCGCCGGCCGTGGGTGATCACCCGGGAGGGTGCATTCGTCGGGAAGCCCGTCGAGCGTCTTGGTCCAGAATGCGAGTTCCCTTGCCGCGCGGCTGGTGGGGTCTTGTTCGTCTCCGAGAACCTCGCGCTGCCACAGCGTGAAGTCGGTGTACTGGACTTCCAGCGGAGCCCACTGCGGAACGTGGCCGGCCGCGTACGCGGAGTAGGCCACCATCACATCGCGGGTGAGCGGTCCCATCGACCATCCGTCGGCCGCGATGTGGTGCAACACGAAGCCCAGGACATGGTGGGTGTCGGACACTTCGAGCAGCACCGTCCGCAATGGTGTCTCGACGGTGAGGTCGAAGCCGCGCCGCGCGAACGAACTCAGTGCATCGGTGACGGAATCCGCCTCTGTCGCAACCGCGGACAACTCGACGGCCACGTGGTCGAGCACATGCTGACGTGGACCGTGGTCGGTCTCCGGGTAGACGGTGCGCAGCGTCTCGTGGCGGGTGACCACATCGGCCAGAGCCGCTCGCATGGCATCGATGTCGAGCGGTCCGTCGAGGGTGACCGAAAATGCGATGTTGTACGCGTCCGAGGTGGAATCGAACCGGTTGAGGAACCACAGCCGCTGCTGGGGAAGGGACAGCGGGACCTCCGACGGGCGGTGCTCGGAGTCGAGTGCGACCAGCGGCGTCCGAACCCGAACGCCGTGCTCCGAATCGAGCCGGGACGCAAGCTGTTCGACGGTGGGGGCCTCGAAGAGCGCGCGCACCTCCACCTCTCGACCGAGGGCACCGGCGAGCGCGGTGGTGACGCGGGTTGCCATCAACGAGTTGCCGCCGACGGAGAAGAAGTTGTCGTCCAGACCGATTCGCGATGCGCCGAGCACGTCGGCGAACGCGCGGGCCACGATGTACTCCGTTTCGGACCGTGGCTCGCGATGGTCGGCGCCGTCCTCGAAGGCCGGTACGGGCAGGGCTCGGCGATCGAGCTTGCCGGACGGGGTCAGCGGTACCTCGTCCAGAATCAGGACGGCCGAGGGCACCATGTACGCCGGCAGCGTCGCCGCCGCATGATCGATGATCGCAGACGCCGCGAGGTCACCGTTCACGGTCACGTAGGACACCAGGCGTGCGTCCGCCGAGTCGGCGTCCACCACGTGGGTGGTCGAGAACGTGATGCCCGTGAGTCGCTGCACGGTCGCGTCGATTTCGGCGAGCTCGATGCGATGGCCGCGGATCTTGACCTGATCGTCGGCGCGTCCGCAGAACACGAGTTCGGTACCGGAGTCCGTCGGTACCGCGACGACGACGTCGCCGGTGCGGTACATCCTGGTCCCGGCACCACCGTGGGGGTCGGCCACGAACCTTCCGGCCGTCAGTGCGAGTTGCCCCAGGTAACCGCGTGCGAGCGCCGGACCGGCGAGATAGAGCTCTCCCCTGACTCCGGGCACCACCGGACGCAGTCGGCGGTCGAGGACGCGAACGTCCACACCGCGCCGCGGTGCACCGATTGTCACCGGATGCACGGGGTGCATGGGCGAAGAGATCGTGGCGACGACGGTGGCTTCCGACGGGCCGTACAAGTTCAGCATGCGACGCGTGGGCGCCCACTTCTCGACCAGCGCGGGGCTGCAGACGTCTCCGCCGACGCCGATGAACTCGAGGTTGGTGAGCGGCGCCGGATCGACGGTATCCAGAGCTGCGGGGGTGACGAACGCATGCGTGACTCGCTGAGAGCGCATCAGCTCGGTCAACTGCGAACCGCCGTAGACGTCGATGCCCGCCACGACGACGGTGGCTCCGGCAGCGAACCCCATGAGGAGCTCGAGCACCGAGGCGTCGAAACTCGGCGACGCAAAATGCAATGTGCGCGAATCGGAGTCGAGTCCGTAGCTCGCCACTTGTTCGGTGGCGAGATCGGACAGTCCGCGATGAGTGACCACCACTGCTTTCGGGCGGCCGGTCGAACCCGATGTGAAGATCAGGTAGGCGGGGTTGTCGGGGCTGACCGACACCGGCATCGGCGCATCGCCGGTCTGACCGACCGAGGCGTCCTCGACACCGATCCACCGGACGAAAGTCGGCAGTTCGATGTCGCCCATGGCAATTCCGAGGTCGCATCCCGCGTCGGTGAGCATCGCTTCGATCCGGTCGGACGGGTAGCGCGGATCCACGGGAAGAAAGGCTGCACCGGACTTCGCCACGGCCCAGGTGGCGATGATCGACTCGGCGGACCGAGGCAAGCAGATCGGAACGATGGATTCCGGTCCGACTCCGGTAGCGATCAGCACGCGGGCCAGTCGGTCCGACTCGGCGTCGAGTTCGCCGTACGTGAGGACGCGATCGCCGGTCACGACCGCATCGGCGGACGGATCGCGGCGTGCGACGGATGTCAATATCTCCGCAAGTGAGACGGGCGTTCCGGCGGCAGCGCCGGGCAGGACTGCGGGTGTGTCGGACTCCAGAGACAGGTCGATGTCTCCGACGGCCACGGCTGGATCGGCGGTGACTGCGCCGAGCACGGCGACGAAGCGCTTCGCCATCGTCGCCACCGTGTGGGTGTCGAACAGATCGCGGGCGAAGCCGAACCGGGCGTCGAGTCCGGCCGGGCTGCCGTCTGCGGCGGTGCGCTCCGACAGCTGCAGCGTCAGATCGAACTTGGCCGTATCCGCCGCAATTTCCTCGACCTCGACCTCGAGGCCGGACATCTCGACGCGAACGGTGTCGAGGTTCTCGAACGACAGCACGACCTGAAACAGTGGATGGCGAGCCGTCGTTCGGTCGGGTGCGACGGCGTCGACGATGCGCTCGAACGGAACGTCTGCACGAGCGAAAGCTTCGAGATCGTTGTCCCGCACCTCGCGCAGTAAATCGGAGAAGGGGACCGCGGGTGCCGGTGTCGAACGCAGGACGAGGGTGTTGACGAACATACCGACCAGCGCGTCGAGTGCACGGTCGCCGCGTCCGGCGATCGGTGATCCGACGGCCACGTCGTCCACGTCGGACAAGCGTGCCAGCAGAACGGACAGTGCCGAATGCACCACCATGAACAGACTCGCCGATGTATCGGACGCGAGGCGAAGCAAGTCGGTGTGGGTCGCGGCATCGACGCCGAACTCGTACACACCACCGGCATACGACGGGGTCGCGGGTCGGGGACGGTCAGTGGGGAGATCGAGTTCGTCGGCGAGGCCGTCGAGTCGGGTTGTCCAGTAGTCGATCTGGTCGCTCAGGACGCTGGCGGGATCGTCTTCGGTACCCAGTGCGCGCTGCTGCCACAGCCCGAAGTCGGCGTACTGCAACTCGAGCGGCTCCCACTGCGGAACGCCGCCGTCGACTCGTGCTGCATAGGCGGTCATCACGTCGGTGGCCAGAGGACCGAAGGAGAATCCGTCGGCGGCGATGTGGTGCAGGACCACGGCGAGGCTCAGGCAATCCTCCGCGGTGCGGAACAGGCGTACCCGAATGGGATGTTCCGCGGTGACGTCGAACCCGCAGGATGCGAACCGGCGCAGTGCGTCCGGCAGACCGTCCCGGTCGATGTCCTCGGGTGTCAGATCGTGGTCACCAGGTTCCTGCACCACCTGGTGCGGGCCGTCGGCCGAGTCGGGAAAGACGGTTCGCAGAGTCTCGTGGCGGGCGATGACGTCGCCGAGCGCGGCCGAGAGGGCCGCGATGTCGGCCGCACCTGTGAGGGTGATCGAGAAAGGCATGTTGTACGCCGGCGAGGATGCATCGAACCGGTTCAGGAACCACAGCCGTTGCTGAGCGAGGGACAGCGGAAGTCGCTCTGGGCGTGGGCCGGCCACCAGGGGCGGACGCGTGGACACGACTGGTGCGTGCGCAACGCGGTCGGCCAGACGTGCGACGGACGGTGCCTGAAACAGATCCTTGATCCCGATGTCGACACCCAGTTCGGCGCTCAGACGAGCGACGACGCGGGTGGCGAGCAGGGAGTTGCCGCCGATCTCGAAGAAGCTGTCGTGCACTCCGGGGACCGGAACGGCCAGCACGTCGGCCACGGTCTCCGCGATTCGTCGTTCGACGTCGGTTCGCGGAGCCACGGACGGTACGTCGGACTGCCGGCGCACCGGCTCCGGCAGCGCCTTGCGGTCGACCTTGCCGTTCGAACTGAGCGGAAGCTCGTCGAGAACCACCACCAAGGCCGGAACCATGTACGACGGAAGGTGCTGCGCCGCAGCGGAGGTGACTTCTGTGGGGTCGACAGTGCCGGTATCTGCACCCGGCTCGGGAGCGACGTAGGCCACCAGCGACGCCTCGCCTCGATCATCGATGTGCGCCACTGCGACGGCATGGTGAACGTCGGGGTGTGCGACAAGTGCCGCCTCGACGTCTCCGAGTTCGATGCGCAGGCCGCGGATCTTGACCTGGAAGTCGGTGCGGCCCAGGTACTCCACCGCGCCGTCCGTACGCCACCGGGCGAGGTCGCCAGTGCGATACATGCGACGGCCCTCACCTGCCAGGGGTGAGGCGACGAACCGATCTGCAGTCAGATCGGGACGGCCGACGTATGCCCTCGCAAGCTGGTCACCGGCGAGATAGAGCTCGCCTGCGGTTCCCGCCGGAACCGGTTCGAGGCGCGCGTCGAGGATGTGCAGTGCGGTGTTCCATACGGGGCGACCGATGGGAACGGTGGCGCGATCGGCGTCGGTGACTTCCCAGTAGCTGACGTCGACGGCGGCCTCGGTCGGTCCGTACAGATTGTGTAGTGCGGCCGATGTACGAGCGCGGAACGCCGAGGCCGTTTCGGCGGGCAGGGCCTCACCGCTGCAGAACACCTGTCGCAGGCTCGCGACACGATCGCGCCCGGACTCACGCAGTTCCGCGGTGAACATACCGAGCATCGACGGGACGAAATGGGCCGTGGTCACACCGGCGCGCGAGATGACCTCGGCCAAATACCGCGGATCGCGGTGCCCGTCGGGCTCAGCGATGACCAGTCTGGCACCGACCTGCAACGGCCAGAAGAACTCCCACACCGAGACGTCGAACGTGGCGGGGGTTTTCTGCAAGACCGCATCCGCCGATGTGAGCGGGTACTCGTGCTGCATCCACAGCAGTCGGTTGACGATCGCGCGGTGCGAGACACCGACACCCTTGGGGCGACCGGTGGAACCGGAGGTGAAGATGACGTACGCGAGCGAGTCGGGCAGCAGCGCGCCGATGCGGTCGGCGTCGGTCACCGGTGAGTCGTCGAAGCCGGACAGTGCGAGCGTGTCGACGTCCACCGTGCTGGAACCGGCCGACAGGTCCACAGCCTGGTAGGACGCGGTCAACACACATGCGGGGCGGGCAGTGTCGAGCACGTGGCCCAGACGTTCCAGAGGTTGATCCGGGTCGAGCGGAACATAGGCGCCGCCTGCCTTGACCACGGCGTACATCGCCACGAGGAGGTCGATCGAGCGGCGCATGGCGAGGGCCACCATCGTGTCGGGACCGACGCCGCGGGCGATCAGGGCGCGGGCGAGCCGCGACGAGCGGCGATCGAACTCGGCGTAATCGAGGGTCTGGGTGCCGAACTCGACTGCCGGCGCCGCCGGGGTCCGGCGAGCCTGTGCGTCGAACAATGCGGGCAGTGTGGAGGTGGTGACGTCGACAGCGGTGTCGTTGAACTCGGTGACCACCTGCCTGCGTTCCGCAGGGAGAATGACGTCCAGGCCGGACACCCGGGTGCGTGCCCCGCGGCCGACGAAGTTCTCGAAAAATGCCAGGAACCGCCGGTGGTGCGCCTCGAGCGTCGAGTCGTCGTACAGCGCGGGGTTGGCTTCGAAGTCGATGTTGAGGCGGTTGCCGCCCGCGCTGTTGTAGACGTTGAAGGTCAGGTCTTCGATGGGTCCGCTGGAGAGCAGGTGAAGCCGGCCGGTGAGGTCGCCCAGGGCAACCGTCCAGTCGAACAGCATGATGTTGACCATCGGTCCGAAGAACCCGCGATGCATCGCTCCGCTGCCGTGGTCGCGACGGATGTCCTCGTGGCGGTACTTCTGGTGACGCAGTGCGCCCGTGATCTCCATCGTCACGGCAGAGACGAGGTCCGCCAGGTTCATCTCTGGCGTGATGCTCAGACGAATCGGAACGACGTTGGACACCATTCCGCCCGAGCGTCGCAGTGCAGCGGTGGTTCGAACGGATACGGGCAGGCTCAGGACCACATCGGTCCGCCCGGTGATGCGGTGGAGATACGCGGCGAAAGCGGCGGCGACGACGGCTGCCCCGGTGGAGTCGAATCGCGCTTCGGCGGCGGTGAGGAGATCGCCCACCGTGTCGCCCAGGACACCGTTGATGCGCAGGCGCCCGGGCATGGCGGGTGCGCTGCGGTCGGCCAACCCGAACGAGTCGGGCAGGCCCTCGAGTTTGCCTTGCCAGTAGGCCCTGTCGGTCTCGAAGCGGGTGGACGAGCGGTAGTCACGCTCTGCGGCGTACAGCTTCGCCAGCTCGCCGGCCTTGCTGTCCGGTGACCTCACACCGGCCTGCTCGTTGGTGTAGAGCTCGGCGACTCGCTTCATCGCCGTCACGGCGCCGTAGCCGTCCCCCGCGATGTGGTGCATGCGGGTGTACCAGAAGTAGCGGTTGTCCTCGACGCGAAACACGACGTTGACGGTGAGTGGATCCCGGTCGAGATCGACCGGTGCGCGCATCTCGGTTTGCATCCATTCGAGCGCTGCGGCAACGGGTTCGGGCTTGGACCGGAAGTCGAGCTTGCGTGTCTTGATGGTCGCCGCCGGGTCGATCACCTGATACGGCTGACCGTCGATTTCTTCCAGTCGGATTTGGCCGGACTGGAATTCTGCCGAGGCGATGGTGCCTACCCGCTCGAGCATGTCCACGTCGAGGTCGCCCTGAACATCGACATACTGAGCGACCGTCAGTGGCACTTCCGGCTCGAGTTTCTGAGCGAACCAGAGGCTCGTCTGAGCGGGAGACAACGGGAAAGGCTCGGATGCCTTACCGTCGCTGTTGCTAGCCTGCGTTGCGGTCGTCGGTGCGTTGTCTGACGTTGCCATTGCGCCGCTCCTCGTCTGTCCCGTGAAAGAGGAGCGGGCGATGCTCCCCGATCTATGCCGAGACGACGCACACCTCCACCGAACGAACGCATGACTTACCTACGAAACGGCCGTGGTGTGGTGCCGCTCGTGGTGTGAACGTGTGACTTCCGGTGTCCCCGACCGTGGTCGCACTCTTGATGTGGCTCTGGTTTGTGTCTGGTCTGGACTGCGTGTGTCAGTCGCTATGTGAGATTCGCTCAACCACACCTTGTGGATGGGTGAGACTTACTAATTTCTCGTCTTGAACACCAAAAGTGTTACGTGTAACTTGTAACCGACCACATACAGAGAGACGTGATGGCGTTGACCAGCCGTTACGGAGTCGACGACGGTTTCCGGGCAGAGCCGACTCGGACGGAAGCGATGGTGGCGGCTGTCACACCGATCAGTCCGAGCGCCACGAGTGTGTATTCCACCGCCGGACCGAGTCGTGTGGCCACGGTGCGATCGGTGCGTATTCCTACGGTGGACACCAGGTAGCTCGCGTCGAACAATGCGGTCCTCGACGTCACCGATCCGTCCGGCGCGATGACCGCGCTCACCCCGCTGGTGGCTGCCACCACGACGGTGCGCGAGTGCTCGACGGCCCGAACGCGGGACATCGCCAGTTGTTGATACGTCATGTCGGTATCGCCGAAGGTCGCGTTGTTGGTAGGGACTGCGAGAATTTGCGCTCCCGACCGCACTGCCTCGGCGGGCGCGCGGTCGAAGGCGACCTCGTAGCAGGTGGCCACACCGACAGCGAGACCTGCTGCTCGCACCACGCCGTCACCGTCGCCCGGCACGAAATTGCCGGCAGAATCTGCGTAGGAGGAGAACAGACGGAAGAAGCTGCGGTAGGGCAAGTACTCGCCGAACGGTTGCACGATCTTCTTGTCGTGGCGCTCGCCGGGGCCGGCATTTCCATCCCACGCGATCACCGAATTCGTGGACGTGCCATCAGGGTTGGAGAGGACTGCGCCAACCAGAATGGGGGCGTCGATGCGCACCGACGCCGCCGTGATCTCCGCTGCGGCCGTCCGATCACGCAGCGGATCGACGTCCGACGCGTTCTCCGGCCAGATCACCACGTCGGGTTTCGGCGTGCGACCTGCCTCCACGTCCTCGGCCAGGCGAATCGTCTCGGTGACGTGATTGTCGAGCACCTGACGCCGCTGCGCGTTGAAGTCCAGACCCAACCTGGGAACGCTGCCCTGGATCGCGGCCACCACCGCGACGGAATCACCGTCCTGCGGACCGGCGAGGGTCGGCCGCAACACCAGCGCGGCCACCGGACCCGCCGCGCCGAGCGCGACGAGACCGACCACGGCGAGGGCACTGCGCGAGAGCGCCGCACGCCACGCGAGCGCCAGGCACATTCCGACGAGGGCCACGGCCGCGCTGAGCAACGGAGCACCGCCGATCGACGCCAACGGAAGCAGCATCGACTCGGACTGGCCGAAAGCCAGTCTGCCCCAGGGGAAGCCGCCGAACGGGACGGTGCTGCGCAGCCACTCCGTCAGCGACCAGAGCGCGGTGAGCCACACTGCGGCCAGTCGCAGCCGCGAGACGACGACGGCCAGAACGCCGAAGAGACCGAGAAACAAGGACTCCGCCGTCGCGAGGGCGATCCACGGAAGTGGTCCGACATACACGCCGATCCAGGGAAGCAGCGGGAGGAAGAAGCCGAGGCCGAAGGCAGTGCCGTAGACGAAGCCACCCTTCTTGGACACGCTCCGACCACCGTCGGTACGGGCGGCGCGACCGATGGACGTTCGCCGTTCGGTGAGAACGTAGCCGATCAGCGCGATCGCGACGGGCGCCAGAAACCACAGGGAGCGGGGTGGAAAGGAGAAGAACAGAAGCACTCCCGCGCCGGCGGACAGTAGAAGCCTGAGCGTCGCAATTACTTTCGGATTCGCGATCACGCGTGAAACACCGTGGCACCGCGGTGAACGGTCTGCAGGCACCGGGGATCGGGCGCGTCGCTATCGAGGCGAGGCAGTGCGGGCACCCGCGAGCGTGGATCGGTGGACCACCGCTGCACGGTGTCGCTGGGTGCGCTGACCACCAATTCGCCCGCATCCCAGATCGCGTAGCTGGCCGGTGAACCGGGGACCAGGGTCCCGGCGAGACCGTCGCGCACTCCCCCGGCGCGCCACGCGCCCCTCGTGGCCGCCGAGAACGCCGCGCGCGGTGAAATGGCGCTGCCGGCGGTGCGGTGCGACACGGCGGCGCGAATTCCCTGCCACGGTTCGAGCGGCGTGACGGGCGAGTCCGAGCCGATGGCCAACGACACTCCGGCCGACGCCATCATGGACAGCGGATTCAGAGCGCGAGCTCGGTCCAGCCCCAGACGCGTGCGGTAGAGACCGCTCTCGCCGCCCCAGTACGCGTCGAAGACCGGCTGCACGCTGGCCATCACTCCCCACGCAGCCAGCTGCGCTGCTTGCTCCGTGGTCACCATCTCGATGTGCTCGAGCCGGTGACCGCGGGAAGCGACTGCGGGCCCGCCGAGCTCGTCCACCACTCGGCCCAGCGCGTCGACGACGGCCTCGGTGGCAGCGTCGCCGATCACGTGGAATCCAGCCTGGATGCCGGCGCGGGTGCAGGCCGACAGGTGTAGGGCGATGGCATCGGCGTCGAGGTAGGAGCGTCCGCACCCGTCGTGGTCGGTGTACGGCTCGCGCAGCCATGCGGTGTGCGACCCGATCGACCCGTCCACGAACAGATCGCCTCCCAGTGCGTGTGCGCCGGTGACCTCGAGGAGTTCCTGTGCCGCCTCCGGCGTCGTCACGGCCTCACCCCAGTAGCCGCGAACCTCGACGCCGTGATCGACCGCGAGCAGTTCGGCCAGATCGGCTCGTCCCGAAATGTCCGGTCCGGCGCACTCGTGGACGGCGACGACACCGTGCGCTGCCGCATGATCGAGCGCAGCGACGCGAGCACGGTGACGGCCGGCGGGGCTGAGCAGTTCGAGTGCTGCGTGTCGAGCGGCGTGATGCGCCTCGGCGATCAGCGGTCTCTGCGGGTCACCGCCGAGTACGTCGTCCCCGGCGACGCGGCGCAGCACTGTCGAGCAGGCAGCCGAGTGAGCGTCGACACGGGAGAGGTAGATGGCCCGGCCCGGTGCGGCGGCGTCGAGCTCGGAGGTGGTGGGCCCACGACCCTCGGGCCACCCCGATTCGTCCCAGTTCTGCCCCCAGACGAGTGCGCCTGTTTCCTTGGCGGCGTAGGCCGACACTGCCTCGAGGCATTCGCCGAGAGATCGAGCGCTGCTGAGGTCCAGACCGATCAGAGCCAAGCCTGTGGCGGTGGTGTGAACGTGCGTGTCGACGAATGCGGGTGCGACGAACGAGCCGTCGAGTTGGACGATCTCCGCTCCCGGATGAAGCGCGAGACCCGGGCGGTCTTCACCGACCCACACCACCGTTCCGTCGGTGACTGCCATCGCAGTCGCATCGGGTGCGAACGAGCTGTAGATGCGTCCACCGACAAGTAGTTGCGTACTCACCGACGCCAGTGTGCCCGGTGGATCAGCGACGGTCGTGGTCGGTGCCACCGTCGGTGTCGGTAAAACCGGTGTTGTGAACGTCGCTGTTGGGAACGTCGATGGCGCCGGGCGAATCCTGCGAAGCACCGCGCGGGTCCTCGGGCACCACGTCGCCGTCGATGACCACGTGACCGTTACCGAAGTTACCGGGGCCGGAATTGCCGGGGCCGGAATTGCCGGGCCCATAGCCACGGGGCCCGAAGCTGCCTGCCGGGAAGGCCCGGCCGGTGGCGACGGCGTGCTCGACACGCTTGGCGGCCGATCGTGCGATCACCGGCCGGAGCAGTGTCCGGGTGAGCGGGATCATCAGCAGCAGCCCCAGCACGCTGGACACCAGGCCCGGGATTGTGAGCAGGACCGATCCGAGGGCCACCAAAGCACCGTCGGCCACGGCTCCACCGGAGGATCGCCGCCCGGTGTTGGCCGCACGAAGTTCGGACAGCACGCGCCTGCCCTGGGACCGGATGGTGGCCATGCCGACGACGGACAGCGCGATCACGGCGAACACCGTCCACAGGATGCCGATGGTCGACGCCAGCCACACCAGGGCGCTGATTTCGACGACGAGGTAGAGGAAAAAGTAGAGCAGGGGCATCGCGGGTGTCCTTTCGGCGACTGGTGGAACCGGTCTTGCCACGTCCATCTGCCTCCACAACGGGCGGCGGCTCGGTTTTTCTCCCGCAGCCACGACTCGGTCGGGTAACGGGCGAGTCAGGCGCCCGGGGTGACCAGTCCCAACTCGTACGCCAGAACCACGGCCTGCACACGATCGCGGAGTTCGAGCTTGGTCAACACCCGACCGACGTGACTTTTGACGGTTGCCTCGGACACGACCAAGTCGGCGGCAATCTCGGCATTCGATTTTCCTGCCGCGATCAGCAGCAGAACTTCCTTTTCGCGGTCGGTGAGCGATTCGACGGCCGACGATTTTCCGGCCCTGTCCCGGCGCTCACCGGCGACGATGCGTGAGATCAGCCTCTTCGTGACGCGGGGCGACACGACGGCATCTCCTGCCGCGACACTGCGGATGGCAGAGACCAGGCTCTCGGGTGGAGTGTCCTTGAGGAGAAAACCGCTGGCGCCCGCTCGCAGCGCGCCGAGGGCGTGTTCATCCAGGTCGAACGTGGTCATGACGATGACTCGGACCGCAGGCTGTGCGGACACGATGCGCTCGGTGGCAGACACGCCGTCGATGCCGGGCATTCGCACGTCCATCAGCACGACGTCGGGTTCGAGGCGGGCGGCGGCCGCGATGGCGGTGGCTCCGTCGGTTGCCTGGCCGATCACCTCGATGTCGTCGTGGGCACCGAGCACCATGGCCAACCCCATCCGCATGAGTTCCTGATCGTCGACGAGCAAGACCGAAATGGGCACGGTGTGAACCTACTTGTCGTGAGGTTCTAGTTGCTCTCGAGGTTCTAGTTGCTCTCGAGGTTCGACGGGCAGTGTGGCCGCTACCCGCCACCGACCGTCCGGTAGCGGGCCGGCACGGAGCTCTCCTCCCAACACCGCCACGCGTTCGCGCATGCCGATCACGCCGAAACCCGATCTCCCGAAGTTCGATGGCCCGACATTCATGCTGTGAACGTCGACCAGAGGAGCACCACCGTCCGTCGAATTGACGATCGACACCGTCACAGCTGCGCTCTCGCGGCGTACGGCAACCATCGCGCGTGGCCGCTCACCGCCGTGGCGGAGCACGTTGGTGAGTGACTCCTGCACAAGCCTGTGCACTCCGAGTGAGACGGCGGGTGGCAGATCGTCGAGTTCGCCGGTCTGCTCGATGGAGACCGGCAATCCGGCAGACCGCATCATGTCGACGATGCGAGCCAGCGCAGCGGTTCCGTGTTCGGGATGTGTCGCCGAGTTCTCGTCCGTTCGCAGCAAAGACACCGTTCGACGTAGCTCGGTGAGGGCGCTACGCCCGGTTGCGGCGATGGTGCGCACGGCGGCCTCCGCAGCGTCGGGATCGGTTCGCAGGGCGTAGGAAGCACCGTCGGCCTGAACGATCATGACACTGACCGCGTGTGCGACGACGTCGTGCAACTCGCGCGCGATGCGGGTTCGCTCTGCCGCCACCGCCTCGATGGCGCGCCGATCGCGATCGGCCTCGGCGACGGCAAGTCGGGCGCTGACCTCGCGGACGTAGGCCCGTCTGGCTCCGAGAAACTCGGCGGTGATCCAAGCGATGGCGTAGAGCAACGCGAAGAAAACCATGGTGACGATGTCGGTGCCCAGTGCCAGCCGCACAACCACGATGTCGACGAGAAGGGCGACGGCGTATGCCAGCGCGGCGCGTCGTCCCGCGTAGACGACGAGGGTGTAGAGCATGATCACGAATCCGAGCTGGCCGGGCGGAAGCGTGCGTGTCTCGTCGAGTGACCACACCAGCGCCGTCGCAACTTGACCCAGGATCAGCACTGCCCACGCGGCGATCACCGGGTAGGCCCGGCGCCAGGCGATGGGCGTGCACACCGCCGCGGCCGACGCGGCGTACACGACAGCGTTCTCGAGACCGGCCGCCGCCGATACTTCGAGAACGAAGAGCGCCGCGGCGAGAACGCAATCGACGGCGAACGGGTGCTCCCGAGGCCACGCACTGTATCGACGCATCGTGGAGGAATGCTAACCCGCCGGTTGTGGAGCATCGAGTCATGATCGGTGTGATCGAATTGCCGTCATGGGTGCTGGTGATTGGTCGGTCCTGCTCGCCGCGGCACTCGCCGCGGGCTGGGTCGACGCCGTGGTCGGCGGCGGTGGACTGATCCTTCTTCCGGCTCTGCTTCTGGTCACTCCGGCCGCAACCACTCAGCAGACGGTGCTGGCCACGAACAAGCTCGCGTCGGTCGCAGGGACCAGTGCGGCGGTGTGGACCTTCTCGCGCAAGGTGCCGATGAATTGGCGGCTACTCGGCCCCGCCGGCGTCGTGTCGGCGACAGGAGGCGCGCTCGGGGCGGCCACTGTGAGCTTGATCGACAAGGACCTGTTCATCCCGATCGTGCTGGTGGTGCTCATCGGAGTCGCCGTACTGGTCACCCTTCGCCCCACAGTGGGTGTCGTTGTCGGCGAACCACCCACCCGGCGCCGGTTTGCCATCGTCGTCGTCACCGCGGCGGCGGCCATCGGCTTCTACGACGGGATTCTCGGACCCGGCACGGGAACCTTCCTCATCATCTCCTTCGCGACGCTGCTGGGAACCGAATTCGTCCGCAGCGCGGCCATGGCCAAGGTGCTCAATCTGGGTTCCAACGTCGGCGCGCTGATGTTCTTCTCGGCCACCGACAGCGTCCTGTGGTTGCTGGGCCTGACGATGGCCGTCGCGAACGTCGCCGGTTCTCTGGTGGGGTCCCGGATGGCAATCGCGCGTGGCGCGGGTTTCGTGCGGGTGGTGCTACTGGTGGTGGTATTCGCCCTTGTGATCCGTCTGGGCTGGCAACAATTCGGCTGAGTCTCTTCGTCGGCGCAGCTCTCGTCCGGCGTGAGGTGGACTAGCGTGACATCGGTGAGAGACGTCGACAGCGATTTCGTCGCCCTGCCACTGGGCGCGCTCGCGGATGCCGCGTTGACCGCAGCGCGCGCAGCGGGTGCCACCCATGCAGACCTTCGGGTCCATCGCCTCCGAACGCAGTCACTGAGTCTGCGCGACAGCGCGGTGCAGTCCAGCGTCGACAGCACCGCGTTGGGTGTCGCCGTGCGCGTCGTGATCGACGGAACGTGGGGGTTCGCGTCGGGAGCAGTCCCGGGGGTGGACGAAGTCATCGCCATCACGCACAAGGCAGTTCTCGTGGCTCAGGCATTGCGCGACCTCAACCGTGAACGGGTTGTCCTCGCGTCCGAGCCGGTTTACGAGAATGCCACCTGGGTTTCCGACTACGAGATCGATCCATTCGACGTTGCAACGACCGACAAGGTGGATCTACTGGCCGACTACTCCGGCCGACTCCTGGCCTCCGACGGCGTGGACCATGTAAGCGCGTCGGTGCTGCAGGTGAAGGAGCAGACCTTCTACGCGGACCTCGCCGGCTCGCGAATCACCCAGCAACGAGTGCGGCTTCACCCCTGGGTGGAAGCGGTGACAGTAGATCCGTCCACCGGCAACTTCGACTCGATGCGCACTCTGGCGCCGCCGGTTGCTCGTGGGTGGGAGTACCTGACGTCTGCAGGCACCGGCGTCGACGGAATGTGGGATTGGGACGACGAACTGGCCCGCATCCCGCAGTGGTTGGCAGAGAAGACGAAGGCGCCGTCGGTGGCCGCCGGCGCCACCGACTTGATCATCGATCCGACCAACCTGTGGCTCACCATTCACGAGTCCATCGGACATGCCACCGAGTACGACAGAGCGATCGGCTACGAAGCCGCCTACGCAGGTACGTCGTTCGCGACTCCGGATCAGCTGGGCACGCTCCGGTACGGCAGTCCGATCATGCATGTGACCGCCGATCGCACCGAACGCCACGGGCTTTCGTCCGTGGGATGGGACGACGACGGTGTCGCGTCGCAGTCCTGGGACCTGATCGACGACGGCGTGTTGGTGGGATACCAACTCGACCGCGTGTTCGCGCCGCGGTTGGGGCTGGCTCGATCCAACGGCTGCTCGTACGCCGACTCCGCCCATCACGTCCCCATCCAGCGGATGGCCAACGTGTCGTTGCAGCCGGACCCGGTAGTCGATCGCACGGTCGATGACATGATCGCCGACGTCGAACACGGGGTGTACGTGGTGGGTGACAAATCGTGGTCGATAGACATGCAGCGCTACAACTTCCAGTTCACAGCGCAGCGGTTCTTCCGCATCGAGAACGGCGAACTCGCCGGACAGGTTCGTGACATGGCATATCAAGCCACGACGACGGATTTCTGGGGATCGATGGAGGCCGTCGGCGGGCCGTCCACGTGGAGGCTCGGCGGCGCATTCAACTGCGGGAAGGCGCAACCCGGTCAGGTCGCCGCGGTATCGCACGGATGCCCCGCAGCATTGTTCCGCTCGGTCAACGTGCTGAACACCCGAGCGGAGGCAGGCCAGTGAGCACCGACATGGTCCTCGGCGGGCACGATCTGGTGGAGCGGGCACTGTTCTTCGCAACTGTCTCGGACACCGTCGTCATCGTCGCCGACACGTCCGAGGCATCCCTGCGATGGGCAGGCAATTCGATGACCACCAATGGCGTCGGTGACTCGCGTTCGTGGACAGTGGTGTCCATCGTGCGCGACGGCGACACGGCGCGAGTGGGCACGGTGTCGTCGTCCAGTACCAACGCCGACGACGTGGCAGGTGTGGTTCGCGCAGCCGAGGACGCAGCGCGTACGGCTCAGCCCGCAACCGACGCGATGCAGCTGATTGCCGCCGACGACGCGCCCGACGACGGGTGGGGAGATGTCGCCGCGCACACCGGTATCGACGTCTTCGACTCGGTGGTTCCCGGTCTGTCGCGTGGTTTCGACGGTTCGGATCCGCTGTACGGATTCGCCCACCACACCGTCCAGACGATATGGCTGGGAACGTCGTCCGGAATCAGACGACGGTTCGTCGAGCCCACAGGCTCGTTCGAGATCAACGGCAAACGCGGCGGACTGTCCGGCGGATCGAGTGCCTGGGTAGGCACCAGCACCCGAGATTTTCGAGACGTCGACGTCGACGCGGCCCTGGGTGAGCTCTCGCGGCGACTGGACTGGTCCGCTCGCACGGTCGAGCTCCCCGCCGGACGGTACGAGACCATTCTGCCACCGTCGGCCGTCGCCGATTTGATGATCGACCTGATGTGGTCGATGGACGGCCGAGGTGCGCAAGAGGGGCGAAGCGCACTGTCCTCCACCGGCGGCACGCGCATCGGCGAGCGCCTGGGGTCGCTGGGTCTGACGTTGTACTCGGACCCCGCCGAGCCAGGTCTCGAATACGCCCCGTTCGTCGTGACCGGCGCCTCCAGCGATTCGGTGTCGGTGTTCGACAACGGTATGAGCGCCGGAAGAACCGACTGGATCCGCGACGGCGCCATCAGTTCCTTGACCTACCCCCGTTCTGCGGCAGCGGAATTCGGCACCGACGTCACCACTCCTGGAGACAACCTCGTCATGATTGGCGGTTCCGGTGGCTCGGTCGACGACATGGTCGCGCGCACCGAGCGAGGTCTTCTGCTCACCACGCTCTGGTACATCCGCGAAGTCGATCCCACCACCATGCTGTTGACCGGCTTGACCCGCGACGGTGTGTACCTGGTCGAGGACGGTCGGGTCACCGCTGCGGTGAACAACTTCCGGTTCAACGAAAGCCCGCTCGATCTGCTCAGGCGCACGACCGAAGCCGGCGCGACCACCCCGACCCTTCCGCGCGAGTGGTCGGACTGGTTCACGCGCGCAGCGATGCCGCCGTTGCGAGTCCCGGACTTCCATATGTCGTCCGTCAGCAAGGCGCAATAGGTTCCTTCTTCTCACGGCGGATCATCACCGACGAGATAATTCTCTGGGTGGAAGAAGTGGTTCACCACGCCGACTCTGGTGGGATCGACCACCGCGGGTGGATGCCACAGGGTGTGGCCCGCGTACTGGTGATCGAGTGGAGCGGTACTGGTGGCCCAACCCAGGCGCCCGTCGTGCACCAGCGGGTGGTGGCGTTCGCACGCATGCGTGAGTTGATCGATGTCCGTGCGGCCGCCCCGCGCCCAGTCCGTGACATGGTGAATCTGACTGCGGGTAGCGGGTTCCGAGCATCCCGGAAACGTGCACCCTTTCTCCATCGCGAAGAGCGCCAACCGCTGATCGGCGCTGGCGAGACGCTTCTCGCGGCCGAGGTGCAGTGGGCGCCCACCGTTTCCGAACACGCAGAGAAGACGGCTGATCTCCGAGCGGTGCGAGTCGTTGGACGCCATCCGAATCAGGTCCTCAATCGACATGTACGACCCGGTGGAAGTGGACACCAGCCCTGCCCGCTGCGCGAGCGCGGCGAGGGTGGTGGTCAAGACCAGTGAGATCGGAACTCCGCGATGAGTGGCGCCGAGATCTCGGCGCGCGAGGATGCGGCGCCAACACGTCATGAGTGCGTCGTGGCGTCGTTGAGGTTGGGTCCGTACATCCGGTTCGGCGTCGTCAGTGGCCTCGTCGGTCTGTGGCTCTGCGGCATTCGGCCCAGAAGTTGCCGGCCCAGAAGTTGTCGGCCCAGAAGTTGTCGGCCCAGAAGTTGTCGGCCCGGCATCGGGCTGATTTGTATTTGTCTGCGCATTGTCGGCTACGTTCGCCCCGGGCTTGGCCAGCACATCCCAGATGAGCTCGACGATGGCCCGACCCTCGGGGTCCAGGATCACCGTCAGCTTCGACATCCCGTCGCGCCCCTGTGGGCTCAGGTGTGCGCCGCGTCGACGCACCCGCTCCTTCGGATCGCTGAACTCGCCTTCCTCGATGATGTAGGCGGCGAGGCGATCCGCCACCATCCGAAGCTCGTGCGGCGCGAGGCGACGGGCGAGTGTCGACAACTGTGTCTCGGCCTGCTCGCGCGTACCGGCATCGACGGCGGGTGGGAGGTTTCGAAAGAAGGTACGGATGGCTTGGACATGATTGGTGTCGATATCACCATCCCGCAGCGCGGATGCCGTACCGGGGAGCTCGGGCGCCATCGGCTCACCCGGAATGGAAGTGCGCTCTCCCAACTGTTCGGCCTCGGCGAGACGTCGCCGAGCCGCCCGCGGGTCGAGGTGCAGCAGTTGGCCCAGCGTCTCGGTATTCGAAATCGCAGAATCCTCGAAACCTCGCGTCTCCACAATCCGGTTCAGCCACGTTTGCGCGAACCCGGTGACAGACCGCGCAACCCGCTCGGTGCGCGAGAGGAGTCGAATCAGATCATCGGCAGGAAGCGACGCGGTGTCGAATGCGCCCAGCTTCAGCACCATCTCCTCGTGCGCGGCGAGCAACGACTCCAGACCGGGGTCACCGAGAACGCCGGGCGCGGCATAAACCGCCTGCACTGCGTCGTCTTCGACGGTTCCGTCCCCCGGCCCGTCGACTCCCCCCGAAGTCATGGCCTCAAGGTAAACCACCCCACCGACAGGAAATCGAACGTATGTTCGAATCGTTACGAGGCGCGCAGTGACAGTCCAATTGTGCTGTCCTTGCCCTTGAACAGCGAGCTCATCGTGACGGCGATTCGGCCAGGGATGCCGTACTTGGCGATGATCTTCTCGCGCGTGCGAGTCGTTCCGTTCTCGTCCAACACCTCTGCGACGGCGTCCATGGCGGGCCCGGCGTTGTTGCCGCTGCGATCACACGTCGCGACTGTCACCCGGGGCGTGTTCCGGATTCGCTTGACCTTCCACGACTTGCTCTGAGTCCACATCAGCAGCTCGTCGCCGTCCAGCACCGCCCAGATGGGCGTCGGCTTGGGTGTGCCGTCCTTCGTGAAGGTGGTCAGCAGGACGTACTTGGCGGTGCCGACGTCACCGAACGCGTTGCTCATGGGAACAGGTTATGCTCAAACTCGCCGATCAGTCGCCTTCGAGTTCGCCTTCGCTCTCGAGGTATGCCGCTCTCAGGTCCGCCAGCAATGCCGGATCCGGCTCGGCCCACATCCCGCGCTCGACGGCCTCGAGCAGTCGCTCCGAGATACCGTGCAGCGCCCACGGATTGGATGCCGCCATGAACTTCCGGTTCGTCTCGTCCAGGACGTACTCCTGGGTGAGCTTCTCGTACATCCAGTCCTGGACGACGCCGGTGGTGGCGTCGTACCCGAAGAGGTAATCGACCGTCGCGGCCATCTCGAACGCGCCCTTGTAGCCGTGTCGGCGCATCGCGTCCATCCAGCGTGGGTTGATCACGCGGGCGCGGAACACCCGCGAGGTCTCCTCGTGCAACGTCCTCGTGCGGACGGACTCCGGCCGAGTGCTGTCCCCGATGTAGGCCTCGGGCGACGATCCGGTCAATGCCCTGACCGTCGCGATCATGCCGCCGTGGTACTGGAAGTAGTCATCGGAGTCGGCAATGTCGTGCTCACGAGTGTCGGTGTTCTTCGCCGCGACCGCGATGCGACGGTAGGACGATCGCATGTCGTCGGCCGCCGGAATGCCGTTGAGACCGCGGCCGTATGCGAACCCACCCCAGGTGGTGTAGACCTCGGCGAGGTCCTCGTCCGAGCGCCAGCTCTTGCTGTCCATGAGCTGCAGCAGTCCGGCGCCATAGGACCCGGGCTTGGAGCCGAAGATCCTGGTGGTCGCCCGACGCTCGTCGCCGTGCTCCGCGAGGTCGGCCTGCGCGTGCGCGCGCACGTAGTTCTGCTCGTCCGGCTCCTCCAACGCGGCGACCATGCGCACCGCGTCGTCGAGCAGCGCCAACACGTGCGGAAACGCATCTCGGAAAAAACCACTGATGCGGACGGTGACGTCGATGCGAGGTCTGCCCAGCTCGTCGAGCGAGATCGGCTCGAGCTTGACCACCCGCCGCGATGCTTCGTCCCAGACCGGGAGAACACCGAGCAGCGCGAACACCTCGGCCACGTCGTCGCCGGAGGTACGCATGGCGCTGGTGCCCCACACGGACAGTCCGACCGACCGCGGGTACTCGCCGTGATCGGTCAGGTAGCGCTCGATCAGCGAGTCGGCCATCAGCTGGCCCGTCTCCCACGCCAAGCGGGAGGGAACCGCCTTGGGGTCGACGGAATAGAAGTTGCGGCCGGTCGGCAGCACGTTCACCAGTCCGCGCAGCGGTGAGCCACTGGGTCCGGACGGGATGAAACCGCCGGACAAAGCGTGCAGAATGCGGTCGACCTCGCAGCTGGTCTCGCGCAGCCTCGGAACCACCTCGGTGGCGGCGAAATCGAGGATGCGGGCGACGGTGTCGCCGTGGCCCGCAGCGATCGCGGGCACGGCGTCGACGGACCAGTCGGCCCGATACATCGCGGAGATCAGCGACCGGGCCTTGTCCTCGATGACGTCGACGCGCTCGCGTGCCTCGTCGCCGTCCTCGCTCAGGCCGAGGGCCTCACGCAGACCGGGAACGCTGCGCTCGCCGCCCCACATCTGCCGAGCGCGCAGCATCGCGAGCACCATGTCCACCTCGGCCTCGCCGGCCGGTGCCTCGCCCAGGATGTGCAAACCGTCCCGGATCTGCACGTCCTTGATCTCGCACAGCCATCCGTCGACGTTGAGCAGCATGTCGTCGAAGACTTCCTCGGCCGGACGCTCCTCCAGGCCGAGGTCGGTGTGCATCTGCGCGGCCGTCATCAGCGTCCAGATCTGCTGGCGAATCGCCGGGAGCTTGACCGGATCGAGCGTCGTGATGTTGGAGTGCTCGTCGAGAAGCTGCTCGAGGCGGGTGATGTCGCCGTAGCTCTCGGCCCTCGCCATCGGCGGGACCAGATGGTCCACGAGAGTCGCATGGGCTCGACGCTTGGCCTGGGTGCCCTCCCCCGGGTCGTTGACCAGGAAGGGATAGATCAACGGCAGATCGCCGAGCGCCGCGTCCGTGCCGCACGAGGCGGACATCGCGAGGGTCTTGCCGGGCAGCCACTCGAGGTTGCCGTGCTTACCGATGTGCACCACCGCGTCCGCGCCGAAACCGCCGCGATTCTGCGGCGCGGCCAGCCACCGATAGCAGGCCAGGTAGTGATGGCTCGGCGGCAGGTTCGGGTCGTGGTAGATCGCGATCGGGTTTTCGCCGAAGCCGCGCGGCGGCTGGACCATCAGCAAGACGTTCTCGAACGGCAGCGCCGCAATGACGATGTCGCCATCGGGGTTTCGAGACCGGTCGACGTACAACTCGCCGGGGGCTTCGCCCCAGTGATCGACGACGCCGGCCTTGAAATCCTCGGGCAGTGTGTCGAACCATTCGCGGTAGAGCGCCGCAGAGATGCGAACCGGATTGGACTCGATCTGCTCCTCGGTGAGCCAGTCGCGGTCCTGTCCGCCGGCCGCCACGAGAGCGTGGATCAGCGCGTCACCGTCGCGAGCCGCCAAACCGGGCACCGCGCCGTCGCCGAACTCCGGTCCCATCCGATATCCGGAGTCGCGCATCGCCGTGAGTATGCGGATGGTGCTGGCCGGGGTGTCGAGGCCGACGGCGTTACCGATGCGTGCGTGCTTGGTGGGATACGCCGACAGCATCAGCACGACCCGCTTGTCCTTGGGCGCGATATGCCGCAACCGAGCATGCCGAACCGCGATGCCGGCGACCCGCGCGCATCGCTCCGGATCGGCGACGTACGTGCTGAGGCCGTCGGCGTCGATCTCTTTGAAGGAGAACGGCACCGTGATGATGCGGCCGTCGAACTCGGGAACCGCGACCTGCGTGGCCACGTCGATCGGCGTCATGCCGTCATCGTTGGACGCCCATGTTGCGCGCGAGCTGGTCAGGCACAGTCCTTGCAGGATGGGAACGTCGAGCGCCGCGAGCTCGGCGACGTTCCACGACTCGTCGTCGCCGCCTGCCTGAGCGCCCGCGGGTCGGGTGCCGCCGGCCGCGAGGACGGTGACCACCATGGAGTCGGCCTGTCGAAGTGCGTCCAGCAGCTCGGGTGGAGCGGCGCGCAGCGACGCACAGAAGATGGGCAGCGGCCGGGCGCCGGCTGCGGCGATGGCGTCACATAGCGCGTGGACGTAGCCGGTGTTGCCGGCCAAGTGCTGCGCTCGGTAGTAGAGAACCGCGACGGTGGGGCCGTCGACGTCGGGGTCGGTGCGCTCGAGGGCTCCCCAGTTCGGCAGATGCACGGGCGGCTCGAAGCCGTGTCCGGTCAACAGCAGCGTGTCCGACAGAAAATTGAACAGCTCACCGAGATTTCCTGAGCCGCCCTCGGCAAGGTAGGTGTGCGCCTGCGAGGCGACGTTGGCCGGAACGGTCGACAGCTCCATCAATGCGGCGTCGGGTGCTTGTTCGCCACCCAGCATGACCACGGGAATGCCGGACTTCAGTACCGCGTCGACACCGCGCTCCCACATCTGACGCCCGCCGAGAATACGGACGACGACGACGTCGACACCGTCGAGCATCGTCGGCAACTGATCATCGACACGCACACGGTTCGGATTGGCCAGGCGGTAGTCACCACCGGATGCCCGCGCACTCGACAGATCGGTGTCGGACGTAGACATCAGCAGGATCACAGGTGTGGCCTTTCCCGGGGTTTTCGCGCCCCTGACGGTGTTCACAGCGGTCGGTCGGGCAGCTGCGTGGTCGTTCGAGCAGCTGCAGGTCTGACTTCCCGTTGCTCCAGGCAGATCACCTCGAGACGGATCACAGTGGCGCGACCGCACCGGAATCACACCGGCTTCTGCGCTGCTCGCTTGTGATCGTACGGTGCGCCGCTCGCTCGGTGGTTCGGGCTCGGCTCGTAGCCTGGAGCCGTGACCGACCAGCTTCCGCCCACCGAGCCGAGCGCGCGAACACGTGCCGACGCCTGCCCAGGCGCACTGCAGTTGCATGAGGCCGCGGACGGCCTCCTGGCGCGGGTGCGGCTGCCGGGAGGAGAACTGACGTCGCATCAGCTCCAGGTGCTGGCCACGGCGTCTACGGAACTGGCCGACGGCAACCTGGTGCTGACGTCGCGGGGCAACGTGCAGC
>JBASAM010000030.1:0-24258 GCA_049650605.1 Rhodococcus sp. (in: high G+C Gram-positive bacteria)
ACCGGGAGGTGGCGGGCCGTCGATCGTTCGAACCAATTCAGGACAGGCCGGCGGCGTCCATTCCCCGCAACTCCTTCTTCAGGTCCTGGATCTCGTCGCGGAGACGTCCGGCAAGCTCGAACTGCAACTCTCTGGCCGCGTTCATCATCTGGTCGGTGAGCTGCTTGACCAGATCGGCAAGTTCGGCGCGGGGCATCGACGACACGTCGCGTCCATCGACGACACCACTGCTCCCAGCTCTGCCCGCTTCACCCGGCGCGCGGCGCCCCCGACTGGAGTTGCGACCCGAGCCGCCGATGTCCACGGTCGCCTCGGTGTCCTCGGCCTCCTCGTACACCTGATCGAGGATGTCCGCGATCTTCTTGCGAAGCGGCTGCGGATCGACCCCCATCTCGAGGTTGTAGGCAACCTGCTTCGCTCGGCGGCGGTCGGTTTCCTCGATGGCGTACTGCATCGAGTCGGTGATCTTGTCGGCGTACATGTGGACCTGACCGGACACGTTTCGAGCCGCGCGGCCGATGGTCTGCACCAAGCTGGTTCCGCTGCGGAGAAAGCCCTCCTTGTCCGCGTCGAGAATGGCCACCAACGACACCTCCGGGAGGTCGAGGCCCTCTCGCAGAAGGTTGATGCCGATGAGGACGTCGTACTCGCCCAGACGTAGCTGTCGCAGCAACTCCACGCGGCGCAAGGTGTCGATGTCCGAGTGCAGGTACCGCACTCGAATACCGAGTTCCAACAGGTAGTCCGTGAGGTCCTCGGCCATCTTCTTGGTCAGCGTGGTGACCAAGATGCGCTCGTCCTTCTCGCTGCGTTCACGGATTTCGTGCACCAGGTCGTCGATCTGTCCCTTGGTCGGCTTGACCACGATCTCGGGGTCGACCAGCCCGGTGGGACGAATGACCTGCTCGACCACCTCACCGCCGCTCTGCCCCAGCTCGTACTTGCCGGGGGTCGCCGAGAGGTACACGGTCTGGCCGATGCGCTGCGTGAACTCCTCCCAGGTCAACGGGCGATTGTCGGTAGCCGACGGCAACCTGAAGCCGAACTCGACCAGGTTGCGTTTGCGGGACATATCGCCCTCGTACATCGCACCGATCTGCGGCACCGTGACGTGAGACTCGTCGATCACCAGAAGGAAATCGTCGGGGAAGTAGTCGATGAGCGTTGCGGGCGCGGTTCCGGCCGGTCGACCGTCGATGTGCCGCGAGTAGTTCTCGATGCCGGAGCAGAAGCCGACCTGTTTGATCATCTCCAAGTCGTACTGGGTGCGCATGCGGAGCCGTTGAGCCTCGAGCAACTTGCCCTTGTTCTCCAGGTCCGCCAGGCGTTCCTCGAGTTCGGTCTCGATGTCGCGCACGGCGCGTTCCATGCGCTCGGGCCCAGCCACGTAGTGCGTCGCGGGGAAGATGCGCACGCTGTCGACCTGACGTACGACATCACCCGTCAACGGATGGAGAAAGTACAGGGCTTCGATCTCGTCACCGAAGAACTCGATACGGACCGCCAGCTCCTCGTAGGACGGGATGATCTCGACCGTGTCTCCGCGGACCCGGAACGACCCACGTGTGAAGGCCATGTCGTTGCGGGTGTACTGCACGTCGACGAGCAGCCGAAGAAACTTGTCGCGCGGTACGTCCTGACCGACCTCGAGGTGCACCGAGCGGTCGACGTAGGACTGGGGCGTGCCGAGGCCGTAGATGCACGACACCGAAGCCACCACGACGACGTCGCGCCGCGAGAGCAAATTGGCCGTCGCCGAGTGTCGTAGCCGCTCGACGTCGTCGTTGATGGACGAATCCTTCTCGATGTACGTGTCCGTCTGGGCGATGTACGCCTCGGGTTGGTAGTAGTCGTAGTAGGAGACGAAGTACTCGACCGAGTTGTTGGGCAACATCTCTCGAAGCTCGTTGGCCAACTGCGCTGCAAGGGTCTTGTTCGGCGCCATCAGCAGCGTGGGGCGCTGCACCTGCTCGATGAGCCACGCCGTCGTCGCCGACTTACCGGTACCGGTGGCGCCGAGCAGAACAATGTCCTTCTCCCCTGCCTTCACCCGCTTCGTCAGCTCGGCTATGGCAGTCGGCTGGTCCCCGGCCGGCGAGTAGGGGCTGACGACCTCGAAGGGCTTGTCACTGCGCTCGATCTCGCCCACCGGGCGGAACTCTGAGTGCGCGAGGACGGGTTGTTCAGCTGCAAACGCCATGTCATCAGAGTAATCCCGACCACCGACAAGTCCGGTTGTCGGTGCAGCGGGCCACAATGGAGCTCATGCTGCTGTCGCGTGTCGTCGAGACGTCGGCGCAGGTCGCCGCCACCCGTTCACGTAAGGCCAAGGTGTCGGCGCTGTCGTCGCTGCTGTCCGAGTGCGCTCCGGGCGAGGTTGCGTTGGTCACCAGGTATGCCTCGGGTTCCCTTCGGCAGCGTCGCACCGGCCTGGGGTGGCGCAGCGTCTCCGCTCTGCCAGCACCTGCGCCGAGCTCGTCGCTCACGGTCGGCGACGTCGATGCCGCGTTCGAAGCCGTGTCGACGATGTCCGGCGCCGGGTCGCAGGCCGCGCGTGCGACGGCAGTGCGCGAATTGTTCGGCGCCGCCACCGAGGTGGAGCAGCAGTGGTTGCGGGGCGTCGTCACCGGCGAGGTCCGCCAAGGCGCACTCGACGCGCTGGTCCAAGAAGCCGTCGCCGCCGCGGCATCGGTCCCGCTGCCGGCAGTACGGCGCGCTGCCATGCTGTCCGGATCCACCGTGCTGGCCGCGACCGAAGCCTTCTCCGGCGGTGTCGACGCCCTCGATGCGGTGGGGCTGACGGTCGGTCGGGCGGTGCTGCCCATGCTGGCGTCCAGTGCGCCCACCGTCGCGGCCGGAGTCGTCAAGGCTGCCGGTTCTACCGGGGGCGCAGTCGCACTGGACACCAAACTGGACGGCATCCGCATTCAGGTCCACCGCACGGGCGACGAGGTTCTCATCACCACACGCAGCCTCGACGTCATTACCGCCCGGCTCCCCGAAGTGGTCGAGTTCGTCGCGCAGTTGCCGGTGGAGTCCGTGGTACTCGACGGCGAAGCACTCGCGCTCGACGACACCGGAAGGCCTCGCCCGTTCCAGGACACTGCCTCGCGCACAGCGCAATCGTCCGGAGTGGTGGTCACTCCTTACTTCTTCGACATACTGCACCTGAACGGGGCCGATCTGATCGAC
This sequence comes from Rhodococcus sp. (in: high G+C Gram-positive bacteria), assembly GCA_049650605.1. Classification (GTDB taxonomy): domain Bacteria; phylum Actinomycetota; class Actinomycetes; order Mycobacteriales; family Mycobacteriaceae; genus Rhodococcoides. The sequence goes on from JBASAM010000030.1 coordinate 3,193, forward strand.
AGTCCGCTGACCGAACGGATCGCAGTTCTGGACGAGCTGGTGCCGGCGCAGCATCGGGTGGACCGTCTGGTGACCGACGACCCCGTGGCCGCCGAGGCATTCGCACGGTCTGCGGTTTCCGCGGGCCATGAGGGCGTCGTGGTGAAGAATCTGGCTGCCCCATACGACGCCGGTCGACGCGGTGCGGCATGGGTCAAGGTCAAGCCGGTGCACACCATCGACCTGGTGGTGCTGGCCGTCGAGTGGGGTTCGGGCCGACGGTCGGGACTGCTGTCGAACATCCATCTCGGCGCGGCCGGTCCGGATGGCGGCTTCGTCATGCTGGGCAAGACGTTCAAGGGCATGACCGATGAGATGCTGGCGTGGCAGACCGAACGATTCCTCGCTCTGGAGACGTCGAGAACCGCGCACGTGGTTCGGGTACGGCCCGAACAGGTGGTCGAGATCGCCATCGACGGACTGCAACGGTCGAGCCGTTATCCGGGCGGTATCGCGCTTCGGTTCGCACGCGTGGTGCGCTACCGGGACGACAAATCGGCCGCCGAAGCCGACACTCTCGACACCGTTCGAGCGCTGTTCGACGTTGCCGAAGCCGACTGAACTTCAAGCCGCCCGAACTGCCTGGCGGTACGGTTTCACGCATGACGGACCACGCGTCGAGCCCGGTTCACGTTCACCCGCCCAAGGTGGAGGTGTTCGACACACTCGGTCGGACGAACACCGATCCGAAGGGGTTCGTCAGACCCGTCGACGAATACCGGATCGAGCCGTGGGGTCTGTACATGGCGCGGCCGTCGGATCACCCGTCGTTCCACTACCTCGAGTCGTGGCTGCTTCCCGATCTGGGACTGAGAGCGTCGATATTCCATTACGTCCCCGAGCATCGCCGCGACCAGGACTACTACGTCGACATCGGTGAGTTCAGCGGCGACGGCGACGTGTGGCGCTCCGTCGATCACTATCTCGATCTGGTTGTCCGAACCGGGCAAGACGTCGAGCTGCTCGACGTGGACGAGCTGCTCGAGGCCACCAGGACCGGACATGTCGATCCGGCGACGGCAGAAAGAGCGATCCACCGTGCGACGCGGGCAATCGACGGCATCGCCAACTACGGCCACGACTTGGACGCCTGGTTGTCGGCGGAGGGCTGTCCGACGACCTGGCGATCGGACTGACGCCTGCTTAGGGTGTCCGTGTGCACAGGATATTCACCACGGCCTTCAGCTCGGTCTATCCGCTCTACGTCACCAAGGCGGAACGTAAAGGCAGAACACAAGCCGAGGTCGACGAGATCATCTGCTGGCTGACCGGATTCGACAAGGCTGCGCTGGCTCACCATCTGACAGCGGGGACGACGTTCGACGAACTCTTCACGGCAGCCGAATTGAACGAGAACGTTTCGCTGATCACCGGCGTGGTCTGCGGGGTGCGAGTGGAAAACGTCGAGGATCCTCTGATGCAGAAGATCCGCTACCTGGACAAGCTCGTCGACGAACTTGCGAGGGGCAAAGCGATGTCGAAGATCCTGCGCGTCTAGATCGAGTCGGCATAGCCGAGTGCGGAGGCGAAGCCCACCGGATCGACGACGGTGAACGTCGCTCCCGGATGCTTGATGATCCCGGTCGGATCGATGCCCGGCACGGGCTCGCGGAACGAGACGCAAAGCCCGTGCCGACCGTTGGTGGTGAAACTGATGCCTCGGTCGCTGAACGACAGATGCGGAGGGCCGGCCGTCTTGAGGAAGGCGAAGGGCCCGGACGCCTCGACGCCGACGACGTTGTCGAGCGTCGTGCGCAATTTCCACAACCCGTAGTGAACGAACAACTCGGAGTCGTCGATCTCTACCCACGTCGAACTCGGCAGGAGACCGAAAGGAAGTGCGGCTAGCCGGTATCGGGTGTCCCACGAGAACTCGAATCGCTTCCGGCCGCCCACATTGTCGCTGTTCATCATGTAGGTGTACCCCGGTTCTCAACGCTCACGCGGAGTTGTCCGACGCCCAGGTATCGGCGCGCCTGACCGCGTTCGCGAACCACGGCCGCTTCGCTGCGTTGTAGGTGTCGATCGCGGCCTGGTGGTCGTCGATGCCGGAAGCCTGGTGCTCGGCATCGCGTTTGACGTCGAGATACTCGGCGGCGGCGGCGGAGTCGGCGATCAGCCAGTCTCGGAACACCAGGGCGAACCGTTGGCCGGGCCAACCATCAACCCGAAGGTGCACGTTCACGGGCCTACCCGGATCAGCGGAGGCATGAATTCGCTTCTGCCACAACGCCGGGTCAGCCTCACCGGGCACGCCGGCAGCAGCAAGAGGATCGTCGGACGTGATGTGCTCGAGTCGCGGAAAGCCGACAGCCGCGAGCGGGGCAGCCAACTCGTCGGCGGCGTCCAAGCTTTCGACGGTCACTTGGAGGTCGATGACGTCCTTGGCCGCCATGGCCGGCACAGCGGTCGAGCCGATGTGGTCGATCCGTAACGCCTTGTCTCCACACGCTGCCGCCAACCGGGCGATGACACGTCGGGCCTCGTTCTTCCACTCCGCACGAGCATCGACAAGTATCGGAAGAACGCGGGCCGCTCTGTCCGCCCGCACGTTGTCGGCGAACGGACGCAAGCGATCGGTCCACAGCGAGCGCACGTGAGTTTCGAGAGCGCTTTCGTCACCCGAATTGTCGAGCCACACATCGGCAGCGGCGCGACGTTGGTCGTCGGTGGCCTGAGCCGCCATTCGAGATCGCGCGTCATCCTCGGTCATTCCGCGAATCTCCACGAGCCGGCGGAGTCGTTCCTCGACCTCGACGTGCACCACGATCACGAGAGCGAAATATGGTGCGGCGCCGGACTCGACGAGCAGAGGAATGTCCTGCACGACGATCGCGTCCTCGTCCGCAGCGTCGATGAGCTGCTGCCGCCGCTCCCCGACCAGCGGGTGGACGATCGAGTTCAACGCCAGTCGCGACTCCTCGTCGCCGAAAGCGATCGCGCCCAAGGCCGGCCTGTCCAGTGATCCGTCCGGGGACAGAATCTTGTCACCGAACCTGTCGACCAGTGCGCGTAGGCCGGGTGTGCCCGGTTCGACCACCTCGCGGGCGATGAGATCGCCGTCGACGATGACGGCGCCCAGCGACGCCAACGTTCGCGACACGGTCGATTTACCCGCTCCGATTCCACCAGTCAGTCCGATGTTCAACACGACGCCAGTGTGCCATCCCCACACCGATGCCGAACACGTCCGGACAATCGAACACGCCGAGAAACACGAGCCCCAAATGCACCGCCTTTCCCAACCTGTCGGTTATCTTCGAGGCGCACAACAGGCTTTCGTATTTGTCTCTCGGCGCACCTCGTGTGGCGGTGAGCAAATACTCGACAGGTAAAGGACGGGCATGAACACCATTGCGGGAGAGGGAACCGGGCGGACGCTTTCCGGGCGACACCGCCTGGGAATGTCCGACGGCGTTCACTGCATCCTTATCCCTCAGGTTGCCGACGCCTTGGCGGAGCACCGACGTAATTGGTTCACCTCGCTGATCAGTCCGGCTCGTCACAGCTTCGCGTCCATGCGCAAGCGCAGCGCGCAGATGAGCGCCGGATGGAGTACCGCAGCAGCGAGCTGATTCCGCCCGGCTTCGCGGCTACCGAGTCCGCGTTTCCGGCACGACCACACTGGGCCCGATCCCACCGGATCGGGCCTTTGTCGTCGGTACCCCCTCACCCGATCTCTACCGACGACAACGGGAAAGGCCCCGAACCGCAGTGCGGTTCGGGGCCTTTCCGGTACTCGGTGTATCAGCGGATCATGCTCCGCCGGACAGCTTCTCGCGCAGTGCGGCGAGCTGAGCGTCACTGGCGAGCGATCCGCCGGTGGACTCTGCGGCTGCCGGAGCAGGCGCACCCTGAGCATCGGGCTGAGCACCGGTCTCGGAGGAGTAGCCGGCAGCTGCGTTGGCAGCTTCCTGCGCCTCGTCCGCGGCGGTCTTCTCCATCTGCGCAGTGTGCATCTTGTGGCGACGCTCGGCCTCGGCGTACCGGCCTTCCCACTCTTCACGCTGCTTGTCGAATCCTTCGAGCCACTCGTTGGTCTCGGAATCGAAGCCCTCGGGGAAGACGTAGTTGCCCTGCTCGTCGTACGAGTCGGCCATGCCGTACTTGGACGGATCGAACTCGGCTGCGTAGTCCTCGTTGGCCTGCTTCAGCGACAGCGAGATCCGGCGACGCTCGAGGTCGATGTCGATGACCTTGACCAGCGCGTCGTCGCCAACGGTGACAACCTGGTCCGGGACCTCGACGTGGCGCTCGGCCAGCTCGGAGATGTGGACCAAGCCCTCGATGCCCTCTTCGACGCGAACGAACGCACCGAAGGGAACCAGCTTGGTGACCTTGCCCGGAACGATCTGACCGATCGCGTGGGTCCGGGCGAACTGGCGCCACGGATCTTCCTGCGTCGCCTTGAGCGAGAGGGAGACACGCTCGCGGTCCAAGTCGACGTCGAGGACCTCGACGGTGACCTCGGTGCCGACCTCGACAACCTCGGACGGGTGGTCGATGTGCTTCCACGACAGCTCGGACACGTGAACCAGACCGTCGACGCCGCCCAGATCGACGAAAGCGCCGAAGTTGACGATCGAAGAGACGACGCCCTTGCGGACCTGCCCCTTCTGAAGCTGATGCAGGAACTCGCTGCGAACCTCGGACTGCGTCTGCTCGAGCCATGCGCGGCGCGAGAGAACGACGTTGTTGCGGTTCTTGTCGAGCTCGATGATCTTGGCCTCGATCTCCTTGCCGACATACGGCTGGAGATCGCGAACGCGACGCATCTCGACGAGCGAGGCAGGGAGGAAGCCGCGGAGACCGATGTCGAGGATGAGACCACCCTTGACGACCTCGATGACGGTGCCCTTGACGGCCTCGTCCTTCTCCTTGAGCTCCTCGATCGTGCCCCAGGCACGCTCGTACTGTGCGCGCTTCTTCGACAGGATCAGACGACCCTCTTTGTCCTCCTTGGTGAGGACGAGAGCTTCGACCGCATCTCCCACGGAGACGACCTCGTTGGGGTCGACGTCGTGCTTGATGGAGAGCTCGCGAGAGGGGATGACGCCTTCGGTCTTGTAACCGATGTCGAGTAGAACCTCGTCACGGTCGACCTTGACGATCGTGCCCTCGACGATGTCGCCATCGTTGAAGTACTTGATCGTCGCGTCGATCGCGGCGAGAAAATCCTCGGCGGAGCCGATGTCGTTTACGGCTACCTGCGGCGAGGTGACGGTGGATGAGGCCATGTGGTGAGTTGCTCCGGACGGGTTGGGGTCGGTGGATGAATGTTCGGTCGGACAGGCTTCCGCTCCTGCGGACAACATGCGGCTGCTGCCGTATCTTGGCTACTGGATCGTCAGTCGCGATGAACGCCGATTACGACGCCGTGGACGTTGCTCGCTGAGCGAGCAGTGTCGACATGCACGTGAAGGCGGACATTCGCGTTACAAAGACTACTCGGTGCCGTCCACAGCGAGCAAACCCGGCTACGGTGTTGCGCGTGTCCACCGAAACCCCCGACGATAACGGCGCCCCGCAGGTGCCCGTACCGCGCCGTAGGGGAGTCGATTCCCGAGCATCCGAACGTGCCTCGCGTTCGTGGTGGGACTCCGATTCCGACGAGTACCACCGTACCCACGGTGAGTTTCTCGGCGCGAAAAGCGAACAGGGCGAATTCGTCTGGTGCCCCGAGGGCCTGCACGAAGGCGACGTCCATCTCCTAGGAGAAGTCGAGGGACGTGACATCCTCGAGATCGGCTGCGGCTCGGCCCCTTGTTCGAGATGGCTCGCCAGTCGGGGTGCCCGTGCCACCGGGCTCGACATCTCCGCCGGCATGTTGGCCCATGGCTCCGCTGCGATCGCAGCCGCCGAGGCGTCGACACCCGGACACTCCGCTCCCGCGCTGGTGCAGGCGTCGGCCGAGGATCTGCCGTTTGCCGACGAATCCTTCGACATAGTGTGCTCGGCCTTCGGCGGGGTGCCCTTCGTCGCCGATTCCGCTGGTGTCATGCGCGAGGTGCACCGGGTGTTACGGCCGGGCGGCCGATGGGTCTTTTCGGTCAACCACCCGATGCGCTGGATCTTTCCGGACGATCCAGGGCCCGTGGGCCTCACCGCGGCCATCCCCTACTTCGATCGCACGCCCTACGCCGAGTTCGACGCCGACGGCACGGCCACCTACGTCGAGCATCACCGGACCGTCGGTGACCGCGTGCGCGAGATCGTGTCCGCGGGCCTGACGCTGGTCGACATCGTCGAGCCGGACTGGCCGGAGTGGCTGGACCGCGAGTGGGGGCAGTGGTCGCCGCTACGCGGAGAGCTCTTTCCCGGCACCGCAATCTTCTGCTGCACCAGGTAGACCGGTCAGGCCCGCCGCACCGCGTGCGCCGTCACCGCCTCCGCGAACTCGCTGGTGGAGGCGAGGCCGCCGATGTCGGCCGTCGCAACCCCCGACGCGATCGTCGCCTCGACGGCGACCCTGATCCGCTCCCCCACACGCGCGAAGTCGGGCGGTCCGGATGCGGCCGCTACATGCTCCAACATCGACGCGACCGACAGGAGCAGCGCGGTCGGGTTGGCCCGATTCCGACCCGCGATGTCGGGCGCGGCTCCGTGGGCGGCCTGCGCCATCACCTTGGTGTCGGATGCATTGATCGACGGAGCCATCCCGAGCGAACCGGACAGCTCCGCGGTGAGGTCCGACAAGATGTCGCCGAACATGTTCTCCGCGACCAGCACGTCGAAGTCTCCTCCGGACCTGACCAGTTTCGCCGCAACTGCATCGATGTGCTCGTAGGCGATGCTCACGTCGGGATGACGCTCACCCACCTCGGCGCAGACGTCCTTGAACAGACCTGTGGTCAGCCGGAGAACGTTCGTCTTGTGCACGACCGTGACATGCCGACGCCGGCTTTCCGCGAGGGCGAACGCCTGCTCCGCAATCCGTTCGCACGCGCTACGGGTGAATACGGCCACCGCCATCGCCACGTCCGGGGTCGGCATGAACTCTCCGGATCCGACGAACATGTTGCGGTCGGCGTAGAAGCCCTCGGTGTTCTCGCGGACCACCACCAGATCCATCGTCGGGCATACCGCCTTCACGCCCGGCAGGGCGCGGGCCGGGCGAATGTTGGCGTAGAGATCGAAATGTTTGCGGATTCGGCCCCCTGGAGTGAGCTGACCGCGCATTTCCTCCGGGTACGACGCGCTGTCGTGGGGTCCCAACACCCAGGCGTCGAGATCGGCCAGTGCGGACCACGTACCATCCGGCACGGCGTCACCGAACTCGTCCACAGCGTCCCGGCCGAAAGGTAAACGCTGCCAGTCGATCCGACGAACGCCGAGTGACTCCACCGCGGCATCGACAACCCGAATCGCACAGGGAACGATCTCCTTGCCGATCCCGTCGCCGTCCATCACCCCGATGCGATATCCGCGCTCGGAGGTGTCGGAGGCTGCCTGGACCGGGGCCCCGGGCATCGGTGACGTCGTCATGAGCGCCATCATTGCTCATCATGGTGCAGTCGGTGGAACTCCTCCTGGACGAGCTCAGCGATCAGTCGGTCAGACGCGAGTGGGCCTACCTGGCCGAGGCCGGGCTCCCCAGTCAGGCGCGGCACACCGGAGCGTCGAATCGTCCGCACGTCACGGTCGCGGTGGCTACGCACATCGACGATGTCACCGAGCGGAACCTGGCCGAGTTGGTGGCAGACGCACGAGAGAGCGGCGACTGGTTTCCCGAGAGCTTTCGGTTGGGCGGATTGGTGACCTTCGGCGGCGCGCGATGCGTAGTGGCGCGCACCGTGGTGCCGACGCGGGAACTTCTCGAGTTCCACGTGCGCGTGCACCGCGTCATGGCCGACTGTCCCGGCATCCCCGCGCATCTCAGGCCCGGTCGCTACACACCGCATGTGACCCTCGCGATGCGCATGCGCCCGGACGATCTCGGTTCGGCGACGGCCCACCTGGCGCCCGAGCTCCGCGACATCGAAGCAGGGGTCTCCGCGGTGCGTCGGTGGGACGGCGACGCAAAGGCGGACTGGCTCATCGGGTGACTATCGACTCGGGCGGCAGTGGTGGCGCGGACGTCTGACGTCGACGGGTAGTGGCAAGAACGCCGACGATGATCAGCGCCGTACCTGCCACCGCGTTCCAGGTGACGGCCTCGCCCAGCACCGCGGCGCCGAGAACGATACCGACGACGGGGCTCAGGTACGTCACCGTCGACGCCGCGGACGGCCCCCACCCGGTGACGACGTTGGTATTCCACAGAAAAGCGAGCCCCGTTCCCGCGCACCCGAGTGCCACCATCGAGGCGACCACCGGCAGGGTCAGGCTTACCGAGTCGAGGGCGACAACAGGCGTCGCCACCAGCATGAGCGCAGCCGCAATTCCGATCTGAAGTGCCGCCACAGCCAGCGACGGCACCCCCAACGGAATGACGAACCGGCGCAAATACACCAGCGCGACGCCGTACGAGGTCGTAGCGCCAAGACACGCGAGCTGCGCGCCGACGCTGCCCGACAATCCGTCCGCCCACGGCGCGAACACCACCAGAATTCCGATGAACCCAAGGACCAGTCCGGCGGAACGCAGCGCGGTCGGTCGCTCGGTGGGCAGAACGACGAACGCCAGGACCGTCGTCATCAGCGGAGTGGTCGCATTGAAAATCGATGCCGTGGCCGAGTCGACCTCCTGCTCTGCCCACGCGAACAGCAACCACGGAACAATGCACTGGAAGACGGCGAGGACGCACGAATGTGCCCACACCTTCCCACGACGGGGAAGGCGAACGTGCATGAGCCGCAACAACACAGCGAGGGTGAGCGCGCCCAGAACGAGCCTGGCCAGCACCACCTGGACAAAGCTGAGACCGTCCAGACCGACTTTCATGAACAGGAAACTCGCACCCCATACGAGGGCCGCGGCGAAGAACTGCAGACCGAGCACGATCAGAAACGGTAGTCGCCGTGGCGCGTCACCTCGGCATGGGTATCCGGTGTCCGATCCGCCAGCGCGAGGGCGGCCAAGACCGCGAAAAGGGTAAGGACTGTCGCGAGTACGAGGAAGAAGGTCATGCGAGAAATACTTCGCCGCAGCAGATTCCACGAACAGTGGCAGTAACGACAGATTTCGTCGTTTTCCTGCCATAATTGGCACGTGCTGACGAAGGTGGTTGTTCCGCTTCTGCCGTTGACCGAGGCTTTCGAACTGGGCGTCGCGTGCGAGGTCTTCGGATTCGACCGGTCGGACGACGGACTGCCGGTCTACGACTTCTCGTTGATCGCGGCCGTCCCCGACCCGATCCGCACTCGGTTCGGCTACTCCATCGACGTGCCGTACGACCTCGACCGACTCGACGACGCGGATCTGATCATCGTGTCGGCGGGTGGCACCACGACGACGCCGGACGGCACCTTCGCGTGCGGCACCGGTGACGGCTACGACCTCGAGCCGCTAGCGGAGAAGTTGCGCGTCGCCGTGGCGAGAGGCGCGCGAGTTGCGAGCCTGTGCACAGGGGCCTTCGTGCTCGGTGAGGCGGGATTGCTGAAAGGGCGTCGGTGCACCACGCACTGGCGTCACGCGGCGCGCCTGGCCGAGCGCTTTCCCGACGCCACGGTCGACTCGAACGTGCTCTACGTCCAGGACGACAACGTCTACACCAGCGCGGGCACCGCTGCCGGGATCGACCTGTGCCTGCATATCGTGCGGTCCGCACAGGGCGCCGCAGTGGCCAACGGCATCGCACGACGCATGGTGGTGCCACCGCACCGTGACGGCGGACAAGCCCAGTACGTCGCGGTGCCCGTCCCTACCTGCGACTCGGACACCCTCGGCCCGCTCATCGACTGGATCGCCGAAAACCTCCGTGAGAACCTCACCGTGGACGTCCTGGCAGGTCGGGTGTCGGCGTCGCCCCGCACCTTCGCTCGCCGGTTCCAGGCGGAGACGGGCACGACCCCGGCACGCTGGATCAGAGATCAGCGCGTCCTCGAGGCGCAGCGACTGCTGGAGTCCAGTGACCTCTCGGTGGATGCCGTCGCGGACAGCGTGGGGTTCGGTTCTGCGGCGGTGTTGCGGCAGCACTTCCTACGGCTCCGCCGCACCACACCGCAGTCCTACCGGCGCACCTTCCGAGCGGTGCCCGTCTCGGTCTGATTTAGCTCGGGAATGACGGCGAGGGTCCGCCTGTTGACGGAGAACAGAGCAGCAGGCCGGAGCCCACACGAGGTGGGTCGGCACTCACGACGAAAGGATCCTCGTGGCAACGCAGACCCTCACACAGCAGAATTTCGACGAAACCGTAACTGGTAACGACGTCGTTCTGGTCGATTTCTGGGCGGACTGGTGCGGACCGTGCAAGCAATTTGCCCCGACCTTCGAGAAGTCGTCCGAACAGCACCCGGATGTGGTGTTCGGCAAGGTCGACACCGAGGCCGAGCAGGGCTTGGCGGCAGCGGCGAACATCCGCTCGATCCCGACCCTGATGGCGTTCCGCGAGGGCGTCCTGGTGTTTGCACAGCCCGGCGCGCTTCCGCAGGCCGCTCTCGAGGACCTTGTGGGCCAGATCAAGGGACTCGATATGGACGATGTGCGCAAGCAGATCGCCGAGGAGCAAGAGAAGTAGTCGCTCGGCAGCCTTCGCGGGCGTCGCAGTGTCGGCCTGTCACGGAGGACAGGCAGCGGCTCTGTGGCGCCCGTCGCTAGTGCATCGGACACGTGTCCATACACTAGAGCAGATAAGTGTTGACCCCCTCGGAACCATGTGCCAATGTCAGTCCATGGACCTCGATCAGCCAGATGTCATCGCCGAATCGACCGTCGAGAACTGGGCCGACACAGTCGATGTGGTTGTCATCGGATGCGGTATCGCGGGCGCGTGCGCAGCTGCGGAAGCTGCCGCGGAGGGTGCGCGAGTCCTGGTGATCGAGCGGTCCGCCGTCCCCGGTGGCACCACGATGCTCGCGGGAGGTCACTTCTACCTGGGCGGCGGCACTGCCGTTCAGCAGGCCACCGGACACCACGACTCCGCCGAGGAGATGGAAAAGTACATCGTGGCGGTCAGCCGCGATCCCGACACTGAGAAAATCCGGTCTTACTGCCAGGACAGCGTGTCGCACTTCGACTGGCTCGAATCTCTCGGATTCGAGTTCGAGCGCTCGTTCTATCCGGAGAAGGCCGTAATCCAGCCCGGGACAGAAGGTTTGATGTATACCGGGAACGAGAAGGTCTGGCCTTTCATCGACATCGCCGTGCCGGCGCCTCGCGGCCACAAGGTTCCCGTCGCGGGCGACACCGGCGGAGCAGGGATGGTGATCGACCTGCTGGTCAAACGTCTCGCCGACCTCGGTGTGGAGGTGCGAACCGAGACCGGCGCGCGTCAGCTCGTTACAGACGAGAGCGGGCGGGTGGTCGGAGTCTCATGGAAACGGCTTTCCGAATCGGGATTTATTCGATCCGGCGCCGTGATCATCGCTACCGGCGGTTTCGTCATGAACGAGTCGATGGTTGCGGAGTTCGTTCCAGAACTGGGAGAAAAGCCATACACCCTCGGGAATACCTTCGACGATGGGCTGGGTATCCGACTGGGAACATCGGTCGGCGCGCGAGTCGAACATATGGACCAAGCTTTCGTGACGGCGCCCCTGTATCCGCCGGCCACGCTTATCACCGGACTGATCGTGAACAAGAACGGCGACAGGTTCGTCGCAGAAGACTCCTACCACTCGAGAACGTCTGCGTTCGTCATGGAGCAGCCCAACTCGGCGGCGTACCTGATCGTCGACGAGGCGCACATGGAGCGCCCCCGAGTTCCGCTGGTCAAGTTCATCGACGGTTGGGAGTCCATCCCGGAGATGGAAGCGGCTCTGGGCATTCCGACCGGACGACTACAGCAGACGATGTCTCGATACAACGCCGACGCGGCCCAAGGGCAAGATCCCGACTTTCACAAGAGCGCAGAATGGCTGTCACCCCAGGACACCGGCCCGTGGGCCGCGTTCAACCTGAGCCTCGGTGAGGCTTTCTACGCCGGTTTCACGATGGGCGGCCTGTCCACATCACTGAACGGCGAGGTCGTCGGCGTTAGTGGCAACGTGATCGAGGGGCTATACGCCGCGGGCGCCTGCGCCGCAAACATCGCCCAGGACGGCAAGGGCTACGCGAGCGGTACCCAACTCGGGGAGGGGTCCTATTTCGGTCGTCGCGCGGGTCGCCACGCAGCGTCCAACCGATAGCCGAAAATCGTGGCGGACCACGCTCCCCCGGACCGTCCTCCCCGACAGATACCCGTTGCGATCTGCTCCTCTCCTCACTGACGAAGCGCCGCAGACTGTTTCAGCTTTCCCGCCAACCGTTCGATGTAGGCGACCACATCTGCTTCGGACTTGTCGGGCATTCCGTAGATCACTTCGGTGACACCGATATCGTTCCAGCGAGCCAGCTTCTCGTGGTCCGGTCTGACGTCGAGGACCGCTATCGCCGGCTCGCCGACGCGTTCGGCGTCACGCCACATCGTCCGTAGCCGTGTCACTCGATCGTCGATATCTCGTTCCCGCGGCGTGGTGATCCACCCATCGGCGTGGTCGACGATCCAGGCGAAGTTCTTGTCGGTCCCCGCCGCACCCAACGAAATGGGAATGCGAGGTTGTTGCACCTGTTTCGGCCACGCCCAACTGGGACCGAAATTGACGAATTGACCCGAGAATTCGGCCTGTTCCTGCGACCACAGCGCCTGAATCGCGGACAAATACTCGTGCAACATCGTTCGACGTCGCTTCGGCGGCACACCGTGATCTGCGAGTTCGTCTATGTTCCAACCGAATCCGACGCCGAAGTTGACCCGGCCTCCACTGAGATGATCCAACGTCGCCAGTGTTTTCGCCAGCGTGATCGGATCGTGTTCGACTGGGATGGCCACCGCAGTTCCCAGCCGGATGCGCTCGGTGACGGCCGACGCAGCCCCGAGGGACACCCAGGGATCGAGCGTTCGCGCGTATCGGTCGTCCGGCAGCTCCGTGGTTCCGGTACCCGGATGGACGGCTTCCCGCTTCACAGGAATGTGCGTGTGCTCGGGAACGTAGAAGGAGTCGAAACCGTACTGTTCGGCTGCGCGGGCCGCGGGCGCCGGAGCTATGCCTCGATCACTGCTGAACAGAACCAATCCGAATTTCATGCCCTCGTTCCCTCCGCCGTCTCCAGCACGGCAGAGAACCGCACTACTCCATCAACGATGTGGCCCAACGATAGTCGGGTTTCACTCCTGGCAGATCGGACGATCGAATTTATCGCGCGTTGACCTGGAAAGTCGGGTGTACGTAGTGTTCGGGCACGTGTCCGAAGATTCCGGAAGTGAACCGACGCGTCGGCGCCTGAACAAGCGTCAGAGCGATACGGTCGATCGCTTGGTGGAGGCGGCCGTCGTGGAAGTGCGGGCCACCGGATACGCCAAAATGACCGTGCGCAACGTTGCCTCCCGTGCCGACGTAGCTCCGGCTACCGCTTACATTTACTTCTCGTCGAAAAGTCATCTCATCGCCGAGGTGTTCTGGCGGCGTCTGCAGTCGATGCCTACTCCGCCGTCCGATGAGGCGAACCGAATCGATCGAGTCGTGTCGGTCCTGGCCGGTATCGCCCTATTGCTGTCGAACGAGCCCGAACTGTCTGCCGCCTGCACGTCCGCGCTTCTGAGCGAAGATCCCGAAGTCGAACCTCTGCGCATACGCATCGGGACCGACATTCGCTCACGACTGGTGGCGGCGCTCGGCGAGGATTACGACCCCGCAGAACTCGACACTCTCCAGATGCTCTACTCCGGCGCTCTGCTTCACGCCGGCATGGGGTTCTTGTCCTACGAGAAAATCGTGGTCTCACTGCAGGCAGCGGCGACGTTGGTTCTTCGCCGATAGCCGATCAGTGCGCCGCGTCGTCCCATGTGCGACCCGTCCCCACGGACACATCGAGGGGTACCGACAGTTCGATGGCATGAGCCATCTTGTCCCGCACCAGGGCTTCGACCTGCTCTCGCTCGGACTCGACAACCTCGAGAACCAGCTCGTCGTGGACCTGGAGCAGCATCCGAGAGGTGAGAGTCGATTCCGCGAGGGCGCGCTGTACGTCGATCATCGCGACCTTGATGATGTCGGCCGCCGTGCCCTGGATCGGCGCGTTCAGAGCTGCGCGCTCCGCAACTTCGCGCCTCTGACGGTTGTCGCTGGTGAGATCGGGGAGGTAGCGACGACGGCCGTACAGCGTAGAGGTGTATCCCACCTTTCTCGCCGCCTCGACAACCTCGTGCAGATAATCGCGAACACCTCCGAAGCGAGAGAAGTACGCGTCCATCTGATCCTTGGCCTCGTCGGTGGAAATCTTGAGTTGCTGTGACAGCCCGTACGCGCTGAGTCCGTAAGCCAGGCCGTACGACATCGCCTTGACACGTCGGCGCAGCTCCGGGGTGACCTCGTCGATGGGTACGCCGAAGGCCCGCGAACCCACGAAACTGTGCAGATCTTCGCCCGTGTTGAACGCCTCGATCAGGCCCTCGTCGCGGGACACGTGGGCCATGATGCGCATCTCGATCTGGCTGTAGTCGGCTGTCATCAGAAGGTCGTACCCCTCGCCTACGACGAAACCCTCACGGATTCGTCGACCTGCGGACGTCTTGACCGGAATGTTCTGCAAGTTGGGCTCGGTGGACGACAATCGGCCGGTGGCGGCGATCGTCTGGTTGAACGTCGTGTGAATGCGCCCGTCGTCGCTGACCGACTTGAGCAGTCCGTCGACCGTCACCTTGAGCCGCGTCGCATCGCGATGGTCGAGGAGATGGCGCACGAAGGGATGCTCGGTTTTCTCGAACATCGACTGCAGAGCCTCTGCATCGGTGGTGTAGCCGGTTTTCGTTCGCTTGGTCTTCGGCATGTCCAGTTCGTCGAACAACACCACCTGCAACTGCTTCGGTGATCCCAGATTGATCTGTTTCCCGATCACCGCGTACGCCGCCTCCGCCGCGACACTCACTTCGCCGGCGAACTGACTCTGCAGGTCATGCAGGTGGTCGAGATCGATTGCGATTCCGGTGTTCTCGGCCGTCGCGAGCACATCCAGCAGGGGAAGCTCCATGTCGGAGAGAAGCGTCTCCGATTCGATCTCGGCCAACTCTCGATCGAGGGCGTCCGACAGGTCCAGAACGGCTTGCGCACGCAGAATTTCGCCCTCCGCCACGGCGGCCTGTGTCTCGTCCTCGTTGTCCAGAAGCGACATCTGGGCGTCGGCGGCATCCTCCACCCGCAGTTCGCGTTTCAAGTAGCGCAAGGACAGATCGTCCAGCGCGAAGCTGCGCTGGCCAGGTCGGACCAGGTAAGCCGCGAGAGCGGTGTCACTGGTGAGACCGGCCACCGGCCAACCGCGCCCACGCAACGCATGAAGCGCCCACTTGGCCTCGTGCAGAGCCTTCGGCCGCGCGGAATCGGCGAACCACCGGGCCAGGGCTTGCTCGTCTCCCTCGGTCAACGCAACCGTCTCCACATACGCGCCCTCACCATCCGCCGCCGCGAACGCGACCGACGAGGCATCGCCGTCGAACGGCGACCGGGTGCCGACTACCGACAGGCCCGTCCGGACCCCGTCGCGGGTGTGGGTTTCCAACCACTCGGCCAGCTCACCCGGCTCGAGAGCGCGGCCGCTGACCTCGAAGCCCTCCTCCGCCTCGGGCTCGGTGGAGGACAGGGTCGCGAAGAGACGATCACGAAGGACTCGGAATTCGAGATCATCGAACAGTGCGTGGACTCGCTCGCGGTCCCATGGTGCGAGCTGGAGCTGATCCGGCGTGTACGGCAGCGCGACGTCGCGCACCATCTCGGTCAGTTGGCGGTTGAGAATGACGCTGGACAAGTTGGCGCGCAGCGCATCTCCGACTTTGCCGCGCACGGTGTCGACCTTGTCCACCAGTTCGTCCAGGTTGCCGAACTCCTTGATCCATTTGGTGGCGGTCTTCTCCCCCACCCCGGGGATGCCGGGAAGGTTGTCGCTCGGATCGCCGCGCAGCGCAGCGAAGTCGGGATACTGCGCCGGGGTCAGCCCGTACTTGCTCTCGACCTCTTCGGGGGTGAACCTCGTCAGGTCGGAAACTCCCTTGCGGGGGTAGAGCACGGTCACCTGATCATTGACCAACTGCAGTGAATCTCGGTCGCCGGTGACGACCAGGACGCGGTAACCGGCGGCAACTGCCTGCGTCGTCAACGTCGCGATGATGTCATCCGCCTCGAACCCCGGTTCCGCCATGACCGGAATGCCCAAGGCTCCCAGGACGTCCTTGGTGATGTCGATCTGGCCGGCGAACTCGTCCGGAGTCTTGATCCGGTTGGCCTTGTACTCGGGGAACTTGTCCGCGCGGAAGGTCTGCCGGGACACGTCGAAGGCCGCACCGACGTGCGTGGGCGCCTCGTCTCGCAACAGGTTGATGAGCATCGAGGTGAACCCGTAGACCGCGTTGGTGGTCTGCCCGCTGGTGGTCTTGAAGTTCTCGGCGGGCAGAGCGTAGAAAGCGCGGTATGCCACCGAGTGACCGTCGATCAGCATCAGCAGGGGCGAAGACTCGGTTGCAGGACTCACACGGGTCAGTCTAGGGAGAGCCTCCGACACCGCATCGGTCGGCGCTCGGGGGGCCGAAACAAGACCGCAACATCCAAGAAATCGAAGCGGCGGTTTTGGATACCTGAAGCGCTATAGAGTCCGACAATTGCAAGCAGTGCCGAAACCAGCTCGCCACTATTCGACCGTCCGAGAGGACCCCGCGTGCCCCCCACGAGTCCTCGACGTCCCGCCCGCGCGGTGGCAATCGCCATCGTTCGACGCGCGTTCGTCGTCGTGCTCCTCGGCCTCGTCGCCGCTGCCGCATTCGGTGGCACGGCCTTGGCCCAGGAACCAACCACATCGTCCTCACCTTCGAGTTCGCCACCGACCAGCGGGTCCAACTCCGCGCCTCCCGCCGATGCGGAGGTGGTGCGCGGCAGTTTGAACAACTCCGGCGACCGCCTGGTGGGCGTCGACGTTCTCGCGCTCGACGGATCAGGTGAGGAAGTTGCCCGCACCACGTCCGAAGAAGGTGGCAGCTGGACCTTGGAGGTGTCGCCCGGCGATTACACCTTCCGTGTCGACCCCGACACGCTTCCCGACGGAGTGTCCGTCCAGGCCGACGTCGAGCGCACTGTCGAGGCCGGTCGTGCCAACACCGTCATCTTCAGCTTCGGTGAAGCGCGCTCCGCCAACGTCGTGCCGGCGTACGAGAAGTTCTTGCGCACGACCATCGACGGTCTTCGATTCGGCCTCGTCATCGCACTGTCCGCCATCGGCCTGAGTCTGATCTTCGGAACGACGGGGCTGACCAACTTCGCGCACGGTGAGCTGGTCACCGTCGGCGCCGTCGCGGCGTGGGTGTTCAACCAGACCTTCGGAATACAACTGATACCCGCCACCCTCTTGGCGGTGGTCGTCGGTGTCGCGGTGGGTTGGCTCAACAATGCAGGACTGTGGCGGCCGCTGCGTAAACGCAGAACGGGACTCATCGGGCAGCTGGTGGTCTCGATCGGTCTCGCGATCGCACTGCGCTACCTCATCCTGATTTTCTTCTCCGACCGCGCCGAACCGTTTGCCGACTACCAGTCGCAGGTACAGCGTCAGTGGGGTCCCATCGCCATCACCGACGTGAACCTCGCCTGCATCGTTATCAGCGTCGTCGTTCTCGTTCTGGTCGCACTGATGCTGCAGAAAACGCGTATAGGCAAGGCCATGCGCGCAGTCGCCGACAACCGCGATCTCGCTGCGTCGTCCGGCATCAACGTCGAGCGAGTGGTCACGTTCGTGTGGTGCATGGGTGGTGGTCTGGCCGCGCTCGGCGGCGTCCTCTTCGGACTGTCCGAGCTCGGTGGTCGCGTGCAATGGGAGATGGGTTTCAAACTCCTACTGCTGATGTTCGCCGGAATCACCCTCGGCGGCCTCGGCACCGCGTACGGGGCATTGCTCGGCTGTGTGATCGTCGGTCTGCTGGTTCAGTGGTCGACCCTGGTGATCAACCCCGACCTCAAATACATCGGAGGGTTGCTGGTCTTGATCCTCATCCTCATCGTCCGGCCGCAAGGCATCCTGGGCTCACGGCAAAGGATCGGCTGAGAACATGGACATCGTCGGAGCACTTCAGGTATCGCTCGCCCAGCTCGTCGGGCCGTCAGCGATCTTCTACGCACTCCTCGCCATCGGGCTGAATCTGCACTTCGGCTATGCAGGACTGCTGAACTTCGGTCAGATCGGCTTCGCGCTTCTCGGCGGCTATGGCGTCGGCATCATGACCGTCACCTACGAGCAGCCGCTGTGGCTCGGCATCATCGTCGGGTTGGCCGCGGCAGGACTTCTCGCACTCGTCCTCGGTATCCCCACGCTGCGATTACGCGCGGACTATCTCGCGATCGTCACCATCGCCGCCTCGGAGATCCTGCGGCTGGTCTTCCGGTCCACTGCGTCGAACGAGGTCACTGGCTCTACCAACGGCCTCTTCGGTTTCGCAGATCCATTCACCGACCTCAGCCCGTTCGACTCGTCCAAACAGTATTCCTTCGTCGGAGTGAAGTTCTACGGCGACGACCTGTGGGCAATGGTGGTCGGCTGGTCCCTGGTTCTCGTCCTCTGTGTTCTGGTCTACCTGTTGACCCACAGTCCGTGGGGACGCGTGCTCAAGGCAGTTCGTGAGGACGAGGACGCGGCACGCTCACTGGGCAAGAACGTCTTCGTCTACAAGATGCAGGCGTTGGTCCTCGGTGGCGTCATCGGCGGAATGGGCGGGGTGTTCAACGCGCTGCAGACCAAGTCGATCAACCCCGACTTCTACTCCACAGCGCAGACGTTCTTCGCCTTCGGCGCCCTGATCCTGGGCGGTGCCGCCACAGTGTTCGGACCGGTCGTGGGAGCCATGCTGTTCTGGTTCCTGCTCTCGATTCCCGACGTCCTGTTGCGTCAGGCCGCAGCCGGCCCGGATCCGTTCATTCCGATGAGCGAGCAGCAAGTCGGCGCAACACGATTCGTCCTCCTCGGCATCCTCATCGCGGTGCTGATGATCTTCCGCCCACAAGGATTGCTGGGCAACAAGCGGGAGGTACAGCTCGATGCCAAGTAACACCATCGCGGCGCGCAAGCCGCTCAGCGCCGAGACACGCAGAGCGCTTTTCGCCGACATCGACAACACACCCGGTGTCGCGAAGCCCGATCCCACGATGATCGTCGACGGGGTGTCACGAAGCTTCGGTGGTCTCAAAGCCGTGGACGTTGCCCACCTCGAAATTCAACGTGGTTGCATCACCGGTCTGATCGGGCCCAACGGCGCAGGCAAAACCACCCTGTTCAACCTCCTCACCGGATTCGATCAGCCGAACACCGGCACGTGGTCCATGGACGGAAAGTCACTGGGCAAGATGACACCGCACCAGGTTGCTCGGCATGGCGTGGTGCGCACGTTCCAGCTGACCAAGGCCCTGTCCAAACTCACCGTGCTGGACAACGTTCGACTGGGGGCGACGGGCCAGAAGGGCGAGCGCATTCTGAATACCTTGATCCCCTGGACCTGGAAAGCCCAGGAACGAGAAGTAACCGAACGCGCCAACGAGTTGCTTGCACGCTTCAAGCTCGACGCCAAGGCCGACGACCTTGCCGGTTCCCTGTCGGGCGGCCAGCGCAAGCTGCTCGAGATGGCGCGAGCCCTCATGACCGATCCGGCCGTGGTCATGCTCGACGAACCGATGGCCGGGGTCAATCCCGCACTGACGCAGAGCCTGCTGGGCCACATCAAGTCCCTACGCGACGAGGGGATGACCGTCGTCTTCGTCGAACACGACATGGACGTCATCCGCGATATCAGCGACTGGGTCGTGGTCATGGCGCAAGGCAGTGTCATCGCTGAATCTGCGCCGGAACAGTTGGCGGACAACGAAGCCGTCGTCGATGCGTACCTCGGCGGGCACCACGATCAAGCACTCGAATTCGACGAGGACGGCAACCCGGTGGGTGCCACAGCCGAATTGGCTGCGGAAATCGACAACGCCGAGATCGAGACCCTCCGCAAGGGCGGAGATCTTGCCGGAGGATCCTCCGGCAAGCAGGACAAGAGGACGACGTCATGACCGAATCAGCGGGGACCGCCTCGAACAACGAACTCACCGCGGCGGAATTCGCTGCCACGCCCGACGAACACCGTCGCCTCGCCACCGAGGCATTGGTACGTGCAGACGATCTGGTGGCCGGCTACATCCCCGGCGTCAACATCCTCAAAGAGTGCAACTTCTACCTCAACGACGGCGAGATCGTCGGCATCATCGGTCCCAACGGTGCGGGTAAGTCGACTCTGCTCAAGGCCCTCTTCGGGCTCATCCCCATCCGCAGCGGAACCGTGTCCCTGCGCGGTGACAACATCACCTCGGCCGAGGCGCACGTGCTGGTGACGAAGGGCGTCGGGTACGTTCCGCAGACCCAAAACGTGTTTCCCTCGTTGACCATCGAAGAAAATCTCGAGATGGGAATCTATCTGCGCTCGAAGAAGTTTCAGGAACGCTTCGAATTCGTCAGCGAACTGTTCCCGCTGCTGTCCGAACGCCGCAAGGTCAAGGCGGGCGCCCTGTCGGGCGGTGAGCGTCAGATGGTGGCCATGGGGCGTGCACTGATGATGGAACCGTCGGTGTTGCTGCTGGACGAGCCCTCCGCCGGGCTGTCCCCCATGTTCCAAGACGAGGTCTTCATCCGCTGCAAGAAGATCAACGCCGCCGGAGTGTCGATCATCATGGTCGAACAGAACGCACGTCGCTGCCTGCAGATCTGCGACCGCGGCTACGTCCTCGATCAGGGCAAGAACGCCTACACAGACACCGGGTCCAACCTGATGAACGACCCCAAGGTCATCGAGCTCTACCTGGGCACCCTCGCGGGAAGCAAGGAGAAAAAGTAGCCCACCGTTCCCCACCCTTCCTACTGAAGGGCACCTTCAGTCGATCTAGCCGACTG